>JBIQJI010000007.1:112542-141451 GCA_044507605.1 Actinomycetales bacterium
GCGGTCAGCGTCCATGCGAGGTAACTCGAGCTCAGCGCCAGGCCCGCGACGAGCAGCCTGCCCGGCCCGGTTCGTCCGCTCCGCTCTCTCACAGCCGCACCTCACGCCCTTTGCGCAGCACCAGCCGGGCGGGCGCGCGGTCGCGCGGCAGCTCGACCACCACCACCCCGTCGATCCGGTCGCCGGGGTTCAGCGTCGCCGGGAAGTTCGTCGAGCCGCGCCCGGGCGCGTGCTCCCCGCCCTGGTCGTCGACCAGCCGAAGCCCGGTCGCGTCGTCGCCGACGGCCACCCCGCCGAGGTTCAGCATCGACAACCTGATCACGCACAGCACCCGGCCCTCGCCGGCCCGGACCCCGGCGTACTCCGTCGCCCCGCAGGCGGGCGGCAGCGGCACGAACGCCTGCACGAGCGGCCCGCCCAGCGCGACGCGGCGGCCGTCGTCGGGGCCGGACGCTACGGGCGGCCCCGCCACCGACGCCCGCCTGCCGGCGCGCCCGCCGTCCGTCGCTCCCGTGCCGGGCGGGTGCACGATGGCGAAGACCGCCGTGCTGATGCCGATCGCGGCGATGATCAGCAGCACGGGGATCAGCCACTTGCGGCCCCGGGGAAGCTGATCGCCGGCCGCCTGGCCCTGCTCCCGCGCGACGTTCCGGCGTTCTCCCGGCCGTCCCGGGAGCGGGCCTGGGGTCGTCCGCGCCTCGCGCGGCCCGGGTCCCCGCACCTCGACGACCACGATGCGCTCGTCGGGCGCGTCACCGGCCCGCCGGTCGGCCCACCGGCCGGGCTCGGCGGGGCCCGGCCGCACCGGGTGCCCGGGCGGTGGCGCGGTGACCGGCGCCGACAGGGCGCCCAGCGGCATCCGGCCCACCGGATCCGTCGCGTCGTCCGCAGCGACGTCCGCCGCGACGTCGCGCGCCGTGCCGTCGGCCGGGGCGGGGGCCGGGGCGGGTGCCAGGTCCGCCACGTTCTGCGGGGCCTGCCAGGACTCTTTGAGCAGCGACTCGTCGACGATCTCCGTGCCCACCAGGGTCGGCGGATCCACCCGCACCGGCATCGGCCCCCCGGTGCCCCCCACCAGCGCCAGCAGCAGTTCTTGGGCGGCCGGCCGCCGGGCCGGGTCCGCGTCGGTGGCGCGCCCGGCCAGCTCCAGCAGCGGCTCCGGCAGCGCGCCCAGGTCCGGCGGCCCGTTCAGCAGCCGCGCGGCCAGCGTCAGCGCGTCACCCGACCCGTAGGGGTGCCTGCCGTTGCCGGCGTACGCCACCAGGCAGCCCCAGGCGAAGACGTCGGCGGCCGGGGTGACCGAGTCGCCCCGCACCTGCTCCGGCGCCCACCAGCCCGGCGTGCCCAGCAGTTCGCCCGATCTGGTGAAGCTCGTGGTGGAGTCCAGCGCCCGGGAGATGCCGAAGTCGATCACCCGCGGCCCTGAGATCGATAAGATCACGTTGGACGGCTTGAGGTCGCGATGCACCAGCCCCGCCGCGTGGATCGCCGCGAGCGCCGCCGCCACTCCCAGCGCCACGCCCGTCAGCGGCCCGGGATCGAGCGCCCCGAACCGCGCGATCTGCCGCGATAACGGCAGCCCGGGGATGTATTCGGTGACCAGGTACGGCAGCCCGTCGTCGGTGTTTCCGTTGTCCAGCACCTGCGCCGTACAGAACGACGCCACTTTCCGGGCGTTGTCGACCTCCGCGTGGAACCGTTCGGCGAAGCGCTCGTCGACCGTGTACTGCGGCTTGACCACTTTGATCGCCACCGGCCGTTGCGCCGGGGTCAACGCGAGGTAGACCGTTCCCATGCCGCCCTCGCCGAGCCGGCCCACCACCTGGTAGGCGCCGATCCGGACGGGGTCGTGGGGCCGGAGCGGCTCGGTGCCGGACCGATCCATGGCAGGAGCCTCCTTGTCCTCCTTCGCCGGCAACCTATCCACGCCCGCTTTCCGTCAGCTTGACGATCACTTGCCGCTCCCTCAATCATCCATCCGCAGTAGGCGACACACCCCCGATTCGCCCGACAGGCCGACGAAACGGTCCTTTTACTACTTGTCGCTACACCACCCGGCGGCGCTACGCCACCCACCGCACGGCGGCGCACCCCTCCGGTGCGGGACACTGGACGGATGACACAGGGCCACGGGACGGACCACCGCACCGATCAGCGAGCGGACCATCGGCGGGCCGCGGTGGACCTGCTCGGCCCGGCCGAGATCAGGCACCTGGCGCACGACCTCGGCCTGCGCCCCACCAAGAAGCTCGGCCAGAACTTCGTGATCGACGGCGGCACCGTGCGGCGGATCGTCCGCACCGCCGCCCTCAGCCCCGACGACATCGTCATCGAGGTCGGCCCCGGGCTCGGCTCCCTCACCCTCGCCCTGCTCGCCGAGGCGCGTCAGGTCATCGCCGTCGAGATCGACCCCGTGCTCGCCGGCCGTCTTCCCCGCACCGTCGCCGAGCACGCGCCCGGCGCCGCCGACCGGCTCACCGTCGTACCCGCCGACGCGCTCCGCCTCGCCCCCGGCGACCTGCCCGCCGCCCCCACCGCGCTGGTCGCCAACCTGCCCTACAACGTCGCCGTGCCCGTCCTGCTGCACCTGCTGGCCACCCTGCCCACGATCCGCCACGGCCTCGTCATGGTCCAGGCCGAGGTGGCCGACCGGCTCGCCGCCCCGCCCGGCTCCAAGACCTACGGCGTGCCCTCCGTCAAGGCCGCCTGGTACGCCGACGTGCGCCGCGCCGGGCCCATCGGCCGCAACGTCTTCTGGCCCATGCCCAACGTCGGCTCCGGCCTCGTCGCGCTCACCCGCCACGACCCGCCGGCCACCACCGCCACCCGCGACGAGGTCTTCGCCGTCGTCGACGCCGCCTTCGCGCAGCGCCGCAAGACCCTCCGCGCCGCCCTCGGCGCCTGGACCGGCACCCCCGCCGACGCCGAGCGGATCCTCCGCCGCGCCGGGGTCGACCCCGCCGCCCGGGGCGAGCAGCTCACCATCGCCGACTTCGCCCGCATCGCCGAAGCCCGCTGACGCCCGCCTGCCCGGCCGCCCGCCAGGAGAACCGGCCGCGCGCGGCCGGGGCACCGGCCGCGACGCCGTGCGACCCTCCGCGATGCAGCGTTTACGATCTCAACTGTGACCGCTCAACCGAACTCGGTGACCGTGCGCGTGCCCGCCAAGGTCAACCTTCAGCTCTCCGTCGGCCCCCGGCGCGACGACGGCTACCACGACCTCGTCAACGTCTTCCACGCCGTGTCCCTGTTCGACGAGGTCACCGCCACCGAGGCCGACACGGTCACCGTGACCGTCGAGGGCGCCGGGGCCGGCAGCGTGCCGCTCGGCGACGACAACCTCGCCGTCCGCGCCGTCCGCGCGCTCGCCCGCCAGACCGGCACGCCCTACGGCGTGGCCCTGCGCATCCGCAAGACCATCCCCGTCGCCGGAGGCATGGCCGGCGGCAGCGCCGACGCCGCCGCCACGCTCGTCGCCTGCAACGACCTGTGGAGCCTCGGCCTCGCCCGCGACGACCTGATGGAGATCGCCGCCGAGCTCGGCAGCGACGTGCCGTTCGCCCTGATCGGCGGCACCGCCATCGGCACCGGGCGCGGCGAGGTGCTCACCCCCGCCCTGGTCACCGGCCGCTTCCACTGGGTCTTCGCCCTCGACCACGCCGGCCTGTCCACGGCCGCCGTCTACGCCGAGGCCGATCGCATCCGCGACGCCACCTCCTGGCGGGCCGCCCCGCCCGAGCTGGACGACAAGCTCATGGCGGCCCTGCGCGCCGGCGACGCAGCGGCCCTCGGCCAGGCCCTCACCAACGACCTCGAACCCGCCGCCCTGCTGCTGCGCCGCTCCCTGGCCCGCACCCTCGCCACCGGGCGCCGCCACGGAGCCCTCGGCGCCATCGTCTCCGGCTCCGGCCCCACCTGCGCCTTCCTCGCCGAGTCCGAGCCGCACGCCCACGGCCTGGCCGACGCCCTGGCCACCATCTGCGACTCGGCCCTGGTCGCCCACGGTCCCGTCCCCGGCGCGATCATCCTCTAGCGGCCCTCCAGCGGCCGGATCCGCCCTGCGGCGGCGGTGTGACGAACGCCGGTAGCAGACGCCGGTAGCACCCGGCCCGGTGCCGCGGTGCCGATACCCTGAAGGCGCGATGAATCTGGTCAACCTCGAATCCGTCTCCCACGCCTACGGTCCCAAGCCGCTCCTGCACGAGGTCTCCCTCGGCATCGAGGAGGGCGACCGCATCGGCGTCGTCGGCCGCAACGGCGCGGGCAAGACCACGCTCATCTCGCTCATCGCCGGCCTGTTCCCCCCTGACGCCGGCCGCGTCACCCACAGCCGGGGCCTGCGTGTCGGCCATCTCACCCAGGGCGACGACCTCGATCCCGCGGGGGTGGTGCGCGACCTCGTGCTCGGCGGCCGTGCCGAGCACGAATGGGCCGGTGACGCCGCCATCAGGGAGATCCTGCGCAACCTGCTCGGCGACATCGACCTGACCGCCCGAGCCGGCGAACTGTCGGGCGGCGAGCGCCGCCGCGCCGCGCTGGCCCGCCTGCTCATCGGCGACCACGACCTGCTCGTCCTCGACGAGCCCACCAACCACCTCGACATCGAGGCCATCGACTGGCTGGCGCGCCACCTCGCCGGCCGCCGCTCGGCGCTGCTCGTCATCACCCACGACAGGTGGTTCCTCGACGCCGTCTCCACCCGCACCTGGGAGGTCGTCGACGGCACCGTGCAGCGCTACGAAGGCGGCTACGCGGCGTACGTCCTGGCCAAGGCCGAGCGGGCCCGCCTCGCCGCCGCGGCCGAGGAGCGCCGCCAGAACCTGATGCGCAAGGAGATCGCCTGGCTGCGGCGGGGCCCGCCGGCGCGCACCTCCAAGCCCAAGTTCCGCATCGAGGCCGCCCAGGCCCTCATCGCCAATGAGCCGCCGCCCCGCGACACGGTCGAGCTGGTCGGGTTCGCCTCCGCGCGGCTCGGCAAGAGGGTGTACGACATCGAGGACGTCACTCTGCACGCCGGCGGCCCCGGCGTCGGGCCGCTCGTCCTCGACCACTGCACCTGGCGGTTCGGCCCCGGTGACCGTGTGGGCCTCATCGGCGTCAACGGCTCCGGCAAGTCGTCGGTGCTGCGCCTGCTCTCCGGCTCGGTGCGCCCCACCTCGGGCCGTGTCGTCGAGGGCCGCACGGTGCGCCTGGCCCACCTGTCGCAGGAGCTCGCCGAGCTGGACCCTGCCGACCGGGTCCTCACCTCGGTCGAACGGATCCGCAAGTACGTCCGTGTCGGCAAGCGCGAGTGGAGCGCCTCCCAGCTCCTCGAACGGCTGGGTTTTCGCGGCGAGGCCCAGTGGAAGGTCATCGGCGACCTGTCCGGCGGCGAGCGCCGCCGCCTGCAACTGCTGCGCCTGCTCATGGACGACCCCAACGTCCTGCTGCTCGACGAGCCCACCAACGACCTCGACATCGAGACGCTGAACGAGCTGGAGGACATCCTCGACGGCTGGCCCGGCACCCTGATCGTGGTCAGCCACGACCGCTACTTCCTGGAGCGCGTGGCCGACCACTGCGTGGCCCTGCTGGGCGACGGCACGCTCTCCCTGCTGCCCGGCGGGGTGGACGAGTACCTGTCCCGCCGCGCCGAGGGCACCGCGCAGACGGCCCGGGCCGCGGCCGCCCGGCCGGCGCCGGACCAGGGCCGGCGGACCACGTCCGCCGAGACCCCGGGCCTGTCGGCGAAGGAGCAGCGCGAGGCGCAGAAGGACCTTGCCCGCCTGGAGCGCCGCCTGGAGAAGCTCGCCTCGCGGGAGGCCGACCTGCACAAGGCCATGGCCGAGGCGGCCAGCGACTACGCCAGGCTCGCCGAGCTGGACACCGAGCTGAAGTCTCTGCAGGCCGAGCGCGAATCGACCGAAGTGGAGTGGCTGGAGCTGGCCGAACGCCTCGGCGAGTGATCTGGGTTCCGGCGCCTGGACTCGAACCAGGACAACAGGTACCAAAAACCTGGGGGCTGCCAATTACCCAACGCCGGATAAGCGCCACGTGTATCGCGGACGTGTCGCGTGTTTCTACCTTACCGGTCGCGGATGGCCGGGGGGCGGCCTTGGCCTCCCGGAACCTGTCTCCCCGCGCCGTTTAAGCGACCCCGCCGGGCGGGCCGCACGATTTCGGGCCGAACTCCAGTTCCATGCACGTATCGTCGTCGTCCGGGTACGCGATGACCGGTCGTCGCCCGGCGGGGGCCCGGCCGTCCGGTCGGGTGGCTCGACCAGGGATGATCAGTGTGTTCCGGGGTAGGAGGCGAATGCCCTGGTAGGAGTGGCCGGGGCCGCCCTCGTGGCCCGCGATGTGGTTCGCGCCGAGGTGACTGTGTGTGAGGATGGCGCGCGTCGCTTAGCAGATACCCCGGTCGGTTGGCAAGGCACGAAATCGCCACGAATGAGATGGCTCACAGTTATCTCTTCCACATTTCGGGCTTAGGGATTCCTTACTTACGGTGGCGTAGGTTACGGTGGCGTAGCCAGACAGAATCCGGAGCATCGTGAGAGGTAGCCCATGACAGTCGCAGTCGACACCCCGCCCCCCCCGAAGCCTGATCTCGAACCCGAGCCGAAGAGCAACTTCGAACGCGTCCTGCTCCTCGTCTTCGTGATCGTGCCGTTCCTGGCCCTGCTGGCGGCCGTGCCCATGGCCTGGGGCAGGTTCCTCGGCTGGAGCGACGTCATCATCGGGCTGGTCTTCTACATCATCGCGGGACTCGGCGTGACCGTGGGTTTCCACCGGCACTTCACGCACGGGTCGTTCAAGGCCAACCGCGGCCTCAAGATCGCGCTGGCGATCGCCGGCAGCCTGTCGCTGGAGATGGGCGTGATCGACTGGGTCGCGACGCACCGCCGCCACCACAAGTACTCCGACAAGGAGGGCGACCCGCACTCGCCGTGGCGGTTCGGCAACGACTGGAAGGCGCTGACGAAAGGGCTGTTCTACGCCCACGTCGGCTGGCTGTTCTCTTCCGAGCGCACCAATCGGGAGCGGTACGCACGGGACCTGATCAACGACAAGGACGTCAAGCGGATCCACGACCTGTTCCCCGCCCTCGTGGCGACCTCGCTGGTCCTGCCCGCGATCATCGGCGGCCTGGTGACGTGGTCGATCTCGGGCGCCCTGACGGCGTTCTTCTGGGCGAGCCTCGTGCGCATCGCGCTGCTGCACCACGTGACCTGGTCGATCAACTCGGTCTGCCACGTGTTCGGCGAGGAGGACTTCGAGGTGCGCGACAAGTCCCGGAACGTGTGGTGGCTGGCCATCCCGTCGTTCGGCGAGTCGTGGCACAACCTGCACCACTCCGACCCGACGTGCGCCCGGCACGGCGCCCTGAAGGGCCAGCTCGACCCGAGCGCGCGGGTGATCCGCTGGCTGGAGAAGGCCGGCTGGGCGACGAACGTGCGGTGGCCGAACCCGGAGCGGCTGGCCGCCAAGCGGGTGCGGCCGGACGTGCCGGCCGGTGTGTGAGACGGGCGGGGCGTGACGTAATCGTGCTGCGGGGAGACGTCTCGACACGGTAGATCCGGTTGTCGTTTCCCCTGCGGCCCCCGCCATGATGGACCACATGGCTGAACCCGGATCACGTAGACGCATGACCGGCAAGGAACGCAGAGAGCAGCTGATCGGGATCAGCCGCGCCCTGTTCGCCGAGAAGGGGTTCGACGGCACCTCGATCGAGGAGATCGCGGCGAGCGCCCAGGTCTCCAAGCCCGTCGTCTACGAGCACTTCGGTGCCAAGGAGGGCATTTACGCGGTCGTCGTCGACCGTGAGATGCAGCGGCTGCTGAGCATGGTGACGCAGGCGCTGTCGGCGGCGCCGGCCCGGCTCAAGCTGGAGCGGGCGGCGCTGGCGTTGCTGCAGTACATCGAGGAGAGCAGCGAGGGGTTCCGCATCCTGGTGCGCGACTCGCACGCCGCCTCGGGCACCGGCACGTTCGCGAGCCTGATCAGCGAGATCGCGATTCAGGTCGAGGACGTGCTGGTCGACGCCGCGAGCGCCCAGGGGTACGACCCCCGGTTCGCCCCCATGTACGCGCAGATGCTGGTGGGCATGGTGGCCCTGGTGGGCCAGTGGTGGCTGGACGTGCGGCGTCCGGGCCGCGAGGAGGTGGCGGCGCACCTGGTCAACCTCGCCTGGAACGGCCTGGCGGGGCTGGACCCGGCGCCCAGCATCAGCGCCGAGTCGCGCGGCCTGGTGATCCCGCCGATGGGAGCCGGCTCGGCGGCGGCCGCGAAGCCGGCGGCGCCCGAGCAGCGGCTGTCCGACAAGGAGCGGCGCGAGCAGGAGAAGGCCCGCGAGCGGCAGCTCAAGGAGATGCAGAAGGCGCGGGCCAAGGAGCTGCGCGAAAAGGAAAAGCAGCTCAGGGAGCAGGAGAAGGCGCGGGCCAAGGAGCTGCGCGACCAGGCGCGCGAGCAGAGCCGGTAGCCGGGGCGGGCGGCCCGCTCAGGTGCGCTGGGCGACGACGAACACGCGGCGGAACGGGAACGGCGTGCCGTACGGCCGGGCCGGGTAGGCCTGGGCGAGCAGCCGGCGGCAGTCGTCGAGGAACTCCGGGCGGCGCTCGGGGGGCAGCCGGTCGAGCATGGGGCGCAGCGCGGTTCCCGACACCCAGGACAGCACGGCGTCGTCTCCCTGGAGCAGGTGCAGGTAGGTGGTCTCCCAGGCGTCGACGCGGCAGCCGAGCCCGGCGAGCAGCGCGGCGTACTCCGCGGGGTCGCCGACGGGGGCGTCGCGCACGAGGTCGGCGAGTTCGGCCCGCCAGGTGGTGCGGCACAGTTTCCTGATCACGGTGTGGCTGGGCGCGTCGAAGTTGCCCGGCATCTGGACGGCGAGCCAGCCGCCGCGGTGCACGGCACGGACGAGGCGGGGCAGCAGGTCGCGGTGCTCGGGCACCCATTGCAGGACGGCGTTGGACACCATGACGTCCACGGGGACGGGCGGCCGCCAGGTGCGCAGGTCGGCGACCTCGAAGGTGAGCGCCGCGCCGCGGTGCGCGCGGGCCTTTTCGATCATGGCGGGGGAGGAGTCGATGCCGTGCACGGTGGCGGTGGGCCAGCGGTCGGCGAGGAGGGCGGTGAGTTCGCCGGATCCGCAGCCGAGGTCCACGACATAATCGGGGTCGGTGGCGCCGACGCGCGCGGTCAGGTCGTAGAAGGGGCGAGCCCGTTCGGCGGCGTACCGTGCGTAGATCTCGGGGTTCCACATATCTCTTGACATCGAGATAATTGATATAGAGCAAGATATCTCGATGTCAAGACAGCTACACTCGCTGCCATGACGCGCAGGCACGGCGCCGGCTCCACCACCGGCCACGGTCCCGGCACGGGCCCCGCAGCGGGCTCCGGCGCCGGCTCCGGCACGGATGAGGTCGATCGGCTGGTGGCCGCCTGGCGGCAGGAGCGCCCCGATCTGGACGTCGAGCCGCTCCAGGTGCTCAGCCGCATCTCGCGGCTCGCCCGGCACCTCGACCGGGCGCGGCGGGCGGCGTTCGCCGAGCACGACCTGGAGCCGTGGGAGTTCGACGTGCTGACGGCGCTGCGCCGGGCCGGCGAGCCGTACGAGCTGAGCCCCGGCGCGCTGCTGCGCGCCACGCTGGTGACCTCGGGCACGATGACCAACCGCATCGACCGGCTGGCCGCCGCCGGTCTGGTGCGCCGCCGGCCCGACCCCCAGGACCGGCGGGGGGTGCTGGTGTCGCTCACCGAGGCGGGCCTGGCCCGGGTCGACGGCGCGTTCGGCGACCTGCTGCGGCGCGAGCACGAGCTGCTGGCGGGCCTCGACGCCGCGGAGCGGCGCGCGCTCGCCGATCTGCTGCGGGTGCTGCTGGTGCCCTTCGACGATGGCACTGGATTAGCGCCGGGGGACGAACGGTAAGCTCACGGAAGAGGCCGTGCGATGCCCGAGGGTGGTCGTGGGCCGTCCTTATCCGTTCTTTCGGTCCCTAATTGGGCCTGTGAAGAGTGTTTTCAGCCGCCACGCCGAGGGAGCCTCATTCCGTGAGTGTGCCGCGCCCGGCAGCCGTCATCGTCCTCGCCGCCGGTGAGGGCACCCGGATGAAGTCGAAGAAGCCGAAGGTCCTCCACGAGCTGTGCGGCCGTGCCCTGGTCGATCACATGCTCACGGCCGCGCGGGGGCTCGACCCCGAGCGGCTGATCATCGTCACCGGGCACGCCCGCGAGCAGGTCGAGGCGCACGTCGCCGCCTGCTGCCCGCAGGCCGTGCCGATCGTGCAGGCCGAGCAGCGCGGCACCGGCCACGCCGTGCGCACGGTGCTGGAGACGGTCGGCGTGATATCCGGCACGGTGCTCGTCACCTACGGTGACACGCCGCTGCTGCGCACCGAGACCCTGGCCGCGCTGCTGGAGTCGCACGCCGCCGGCGGCAACGCCGTGACCGTGCTCACCGCCGAGGTGCCCGACCCGACCGGGTACGGCCGCATCGTGCGCGATGCGTCGGGCGCGGTGCTGGAGATCGTCGAGGAGCGTGACGCGTCGCCGGAGCAGCGGGCGATCAAGGAGATGAACTCCGGCGTCTACGCGTTCGACGGCGTGCTGCTGGCCGACGCCGTCAAGCGCGTGTCGGCCGCCAACGCGCAGGGCGAGGAGTACCTCACCGACGTGGTCGCGATCCTGCGCGCCGACGGCCATCGGGTGGGCGCGCACCTCGCCGGCGACCACGTCGAGGTCGAGGGCGTCAACGACCGGGTCCAGCTCGCGTTCGCCGGCAGGGTGCTGCACGATCGCATCCTGGAGCGGCACATGCGGGCGGGGGTCACCGTGATCGACCCGGCGACGACCTGGGTCGACGTCGATGTGACGCTGGAGCCCGACGTGGTGCTGCGCCCGGGCACCCAGTTGCACGGCCGCACGTCGGTGCGGGCCGGGGCCGAGATCGGCCCGGCGACCACGCTGACCGACACCGAGGTGGGCGAGGACGCCGTGGTGCGCTACGCGGTCGCCGTCGAGGCGGTCATCGGACCGGCGGCGCAGGTGGGCCCGTACGCCTACCTGCGGCCGGGCACGGTGCTCGGTCGGCGGGCCAAGGCCGGCACGTACGTCGAGATGAAGAACGCCCAGGTGGGCGAGGGCAGCAAGGTGCCCCACCTGACGTACGTGGGCGACGCGACGATCGGCGCGGGCAGCAACATCGGGGCCTCCTCGGTGTTCGTCAACTACGACGGCGTCGAGAAGCATCACACGACGGTGGGCGACAACGCCTTCATCGGCTGCGACACGATGCTGGTCGCGCCGGTGCAGGTCGCCGACGGCGCCTACACGGCCGCCGGTTCGGTGATCACCGACGAGGTGCCCCCGGGCGCGATCGGCGTGGCCCGGGCGCGGCAGCGCAACATCCCGGGATGGGTGCTGCGGCGGCGTGCGGGCACGGCGTCGGCGGAGGCGGCGCGCCGGGCGCTCGCCGAGCGGGCGGACCACGACGGCGCGGCGGATGACGCGCGGCGGGCGGAACAGGGGTGGGAGAAGTAACGTGACTGGTATGAGGCAGACCGGCGAGAAAAACCTGATGTTCTTCTCGGGGCGGGCGTATTCCGAGCTTGCCGAGGAGGTGGCGGCCCATCTCGGGGTGGACATCACGCCCACGCGACTGAACGATTTCGCCAATGGCGAGATTTACGCACGCTACTTGGAATCGGTCCGTGGTTGCGACGCCTTCGTGATCCAGTGTCACACGACCCCGATCAATAAGTGGATCATGGAGCAGCTGATCATGGTGGACGCCCTCAAGCGGGCCTCCGCCAAGCGCATCACCGCGGTCATGCCGTTCTTCGGCTACGCCCGGCAGGACAAGAAGGGCCGCGGCCGTGAGCCGATCACGGCGCGGCTGATGGCCGATCTGTTCAAGACGGCGGGCGCCGACCGGCTGATGGCGGTCGATCTGCACACCCCGCAGATCCAGGGCTTCTTCGACGGCCCCGTCGACCACCTGTTCGCGCTGCCGGTGCTATCGCGCTACCTGAACGACAAGCTCGACCCGGCGACCACCACGGTCGTGTCGCCCGACACCGGGCGGGTGCGGCTGGCCGAGCGCTGGGCCGAGAAGCTCGGCACCCCGGTGGCGTTCATCCACAAGCGGCGCGATCTCGACATCGCCAACGTGGTGAAGGTGTTCGAGGTCGTCGGCCAGGTCAGGGGGCGCACCTGCGTGCTGATCGACGACATGATCGACACCGGTGGCACGATCTGCAAGGCGGCCGACGCGCTGTACGAACGGGGCGCGGTCGACGTGGTCGCGGCCGCGACGCACGCGGTGTTCTCGGGTCCGGCGGTCGACCGGCTGAAGAACTCCGCGATCTCCGAGGTCGTCGTCACCAACACGCTGCCGATCCCCGAGGACAAGCGGTTCGACAAGCTGACGGTGCTGTCGATCGCCCCGATGCTGGCGAGCGCGATCACCGAGGTGTTCAGCAACGGCTCGGTGACCAGCCTGTTCGAGGGCGAGAGCTGAGCGTGCGGGCAGCGGCCCGGTGAGCCGCTAGACTGGCCGGGTCGTGCGCGCTCGTAACGCCTTCCGCTAGGGCGGGTGAGGGGGAGCGCGCGTTTCCCGGTCAGCGGCCGCCCGGCGAGGCGGTCGATCACCCTAGGAGTTCGCCATGGCCGAAGTCACCATCCCCGCCACGCCGCGCACCGCGTTCGGCAAGGGCGCCGCCCGCAAGATCAGGCGCAACAACCAGGTTCCCGCGGTCCTGTACGGCCATGGCAGCCCGACCCGTCACCTGACCCTGCCGGGCCACGAGCTCATGATCGCGCTGCGCACGCCGAACGTGCTGATCCGGCTGCAGGGCGAGGGCGTGAACGAGCTGGCGCTCCCCAAGGGCGTGCAGCGCGACCCGATCAAGGGTTTCCTCGAGCACATCGACCTGCTGCTGGTCAAGGGCGGCGAGAAGGTCACGGTCGAGGTCCCGGTCGTGGTCGTGGGCGACGTGATCTCGGGCGGCCTGATCGACCACCAGATGGTGGCCGTCCCGGTCGAGGCCGAGGCCACGCACATCCCGCAGACCCTCGAGGTGAACGTCGACGGCTTCGACATCGGCGCCACCGTCCACGCCTCCGACCTGCGGCTGCCCGCGGGCGTGTCGCTCGCGACCGACCCCGAGGCGCTGATCCTGCACGTGATCTCCGCCGGCGCGGCCGCCCCGGCCGAGGCGGAGGAAGGCGCCGAGGAGGCCGCGGGCGAGGCCGCCGAGGCGGCCGAGTAGCCGGACATCGGGAGACGCCGGGGAGGGGCTCGCGCGGCGAGCGACTATGGACCGCTGGTTGATCGTTGGATTGGGCAATCCGGGCCCGAAGTACGCCGGTAACCGGCACAACGCCGGCTTCATGGTCGTCGACGAGCTCGCCGCGCGCGCGGGCGGGCGCTTCAAGGCGCACCGCGCGCCGGCCGAGGTGCTGGAGGGCCGGGTGGCGGGCCACCCGGCCGTGCTGGGCCGGCCGCGCACGTACATGAACCTCTCCGGCGGCCCCGTGAAGGGGCTCGCCGACTTCTACAAGGTGCCGCCCGAGCGCATCATCGTGGTGCACGATGAGCTGGATATTCCGTTCGGCGCGTTGCGCACGAAGCTGGGCGGCGGCGATAACGGCCATAACGGGCTGAAGTCGGTCACGAAGTCGCTGGGCAGCAGAGAGTATTTCCGGGTGCGGTTCGGGGTGGGCCGGCCGCCGGGGCGCATGGATCCCGCCGATTTCGTGCTGCGCGATTTCACCGCGGCCGAGCGCAAGGATCTGCCGCTGCTGGTCGATCGCGCGGCCGACCTGGTCGAGTCGCTGATCACGCAAGGGCTCGACGCGACGCAGAACAGGTTTCACGCAGCCGACCTGACGGGGTGACCGCCGTCCGGCGGCGGCCCGGGGAATATCACGGCGAAAACGGAAATACCAGCCAGAAAAAGGTTATTTCATTACGTTTTCCTGAAACATCGGCCCGGCTCCCGTTGATTTCCCATCCTTTTGCCTCTTGCGGCCAAAGGGTTTCTCTTTCGCGGCTAGCATTTGAGCGCCAAATGGTGTCGCGGCCAAGGAGGACCCCGTGCGCGCAGACTCCTCGGCGATCCTCGGTCACGGGCGAGAGCACGATCCGTCGGCCCCGCCCGCCGGCTGTGATCAGGGCGGCGGGCCGGCGGCCGTCCGCGATCCGCTCCGCCTGTTCGCCGCTCTGGGTCCGGGCGATCCGCCGAGCCGCCCCCGCTGGGCGGTCCGCTACCAGGTGGCCGCGCTCGCCGGCGACCTGGGCTGCGCGTTGCTGGCCGGGGCCGTGGCGGTGGTCGTGCGGTTCGGCGGGCCGACCGCCCAGGTCACGCCGTACGTTCTGCTGAGCCTCGCGCTGCCGCCGCTGTGGGCGGCCGCGCTGGGCCTCAACCGCGCCTACGAGCCGAGGCTGATGGGGCTCGGCTCGGAGGAGTTCCGTCGCATCACGCAGTGCGGCTTCCTGCTGATCGCGGCCGTGGCCATCACGGCGTACGTCACCAGGACCGGCGTCGCCCGCGGCTATGTCGTGCTCGCCCTGCCGCTGACCACGATGCTGACCCTCGTGGCCCGCTACGCGCTGCGGCGGCGCCTGCACCGGCGCCGGGCGCGCGGCGAGTGCATGCGGCGCGTGGTGGCGGCCGGGCATCGCTCGGCGGTCGCCGACCTGACCCGGCAGTTCCGCAGGGAGCGCTATCACGGCATGCGCGTGGTGGCGGCGTGCGTGCCCGACGGCGACGAGACCCCGGTCGAGGAGGTGCCGGTGCTGGGCGACTTCACCGATGTGCCGCTGGTGGTGCGGCAGACCGGGGCCGACACGGTCGCGGTGCTCGCGTGCCCCGAGCTCGACGGCACGGCGCTGCGCCGGCTGGCCTGGCGGCTTGAGCGCACCCGCACCGATCTGGTGGTCGCGCCGGCGCTGATGGAGGTGGCGGGGCCGCGCACCACGATCCGGCCGGTCGCGGGGTTGCCGCTGCTGCACGTGGAGCATCCCGAGCTGGCCGGGGCGCGCCGCCTGGTCAAGAACCTGTTCGACCGGCTGGTGTCCGGCGTGGCCATCGTGCTGCTGAGCCCGCTGCTCGCGGCGCTGGCGGTGGCCGTGCGGCTGTCGGGGCCGGGGCCGGTGCTGTTCCGCCAGGTGCGGGTGGGCCGCGACGGCAGGGAGTTCACCATGGTGAAGTTCCGCACGATGTCTCCCGACGCCGAAGATCGCAAGAAGGGGCTGACCGGTGAGGGCGCCGGCCCGCTGTTCAAGATCCGCGACGACCCGCGGGTGACCCCGCTCGGCGCGCGGCTGCGCCGCCATTCGCTCGACGAGCTGCCGCAGCTGTTCAACGTGTTGCGCGGAGACATGTCGCTGGTCGGGCCGCGCCCGCCGCTGCCGGAGGAGGTCGCCCGCTACCGCGACGACGTGCGCAGACGCCTGGTGGTGCGGCCGGGCATGACCGGGCTGTGGCAGGTGAGCGGCAGATCCGACCTGACATGGGAGGAATCCGTGCGGCTCGACCTGCGCTACGTTGAGAACTGGTCTTTGATGCTGGATCTACAGATCCTGTGGAAGACGTGGTCGGCCGTGGCGCGTGGCGCCGGGGCGTACTGAAGGCGCGCGCAGGCGCGTTCGGCAATCGCGTTCGACGACGCAGACAAGGAGCCACCGGGTGACGATTCGCGATGACCACGAGCTGGCCAGGGACCTCGCCGCCGAGGCGGGCGAGCGGCTGCTCGCCCTGCGTGCGCGGTGCGCCGGCGACGGCGAGCCCAAAGGGCTGCGCGACGCCGGCGACCGGTCCTCGCACCGGTTCCTCACCGAGGCGCTCGCGCGGCTGCGGCCGAGCGACTCGGTGCTGTCGGAGGAGGCCACCCGCGAGGAGCGCATGGACCCCGCGCGGCTGAGCGCCGACCGGGTGTGGATCATCGATCCGCTCGACGGCACCCGCGAGTTCGGCGAGCCCGGCCGCACCGACTGGGCGGTGCACGTGGCGCTGTGGCAGGGCGGTGCGCTGGTCGCGGGCGCGGTGGCGCTGCCGGCGCAGGGCCGCACGCTGTCGACGGCCGAGCCGCCCAAGCCGCCCGAGACGACGCGCTCCCGGCCGCGGGTGACCGTGAGCCGCAGCCGCCCGCCCGAGTTCGTGCGCCGCCTCGCCGCGCTGACCGGAGCCGACCTGGTGCCGATGGGCTCGGCCGGTGCGAAGATCGCGGCGGTGCTCACGGGCGAGGTCGAGGCGTACGTCCACGCGGGCGGCCAGTACGAGTGGGACTCCGCGGCGCCGGTGGCCGTCGCGCTGGCGGCGGGGGTGCACGCGAGCCGCATCGACGGCTCACCCCTGACCTACAACCGGCCCGACCCGACCCTGCCCGATATCCTGGTGTCCCGACCCGATCTGGCGCCGACGCTGCTCACCGGCATACGCGACGTGCTCCGATCAGACGTGCCCGATAACTAGTGCCCCGAATCGAAGTGCCCCGATGACTCGAGAAACCTCCGTAGGAGGGCCAATGCCTCAGTGCGACTACTCGACGTCGCAACTCGACGTTCTCGAAGCCGAGGCGATCCACATCATGCGTGAGGTCGCCGCAGAGTTCGAGCGGCCCTGTCTGTTGTTCTCCGGCGGCAAAGACTCGGTGGTGATGCTGCGTGTGGCGGAGAAGGCGTTCTGGCCCGCGCCGGTGCCGTTCCCGCTGATGCACGTCGACACCGGGCACAACTTCCCCGAGGTGATGGAGTTCCGCGACCGCAGGGTCGCCGAGAGCGGGGTCCGGCTGGTGGTGGCCAGCGTGCAGGAGGCCATCGACTCGGGCCGGGTGGTGGAGCAGACGGGCCGCCGGGCGTCGCGCAACCGGCTGCAGACCGTGCCGCTGCTCGACGCGATCGAGAAGCACCAGTTCGACGCGGTGTTCGGCGGGGCGCGGCGCGACGAGGAGAAGGCCCGGGCCAAGGAGCGGGTGTTCTCGTTCCGCGACGACTTCGGGCAGTGGGACCCGAAGAACCAGCGCCCCGAGCTGTGGAACCTCTACAACGCGCGCATCCGCCAGGGCGAGCACATCCGGGTGTTCCCGCTGTCCAACTGGACCGAGCTGGACATCTGGGATTACATCCGCCGCGAAGGCCTCGAGCTCCCGTCGATCTACTTCGCCCACACCCGCAAGGTGTTCGAGCGCGACGGCATGCTGCTCGCCGATTCCCCGGTGGTCCACCGGGGCGACGACGAGCCGGTGTTCGAGGCGACCGTCCGCTACCGCACGGTCGGCGACATGACCTGCACCGGGGCGGTGGAGTCGGTCGCGACCACCGTCGAGGAGATCATCGCCGAGATCGCGGCGACCCGCATCACCGAGCGGGGCGCCACCCGCGCCGACGACCGCACGTCGGAGGCGGCCATGGAGGATCGCAAGAAGGAAGGATATTTCTAGATGGACATCTTGCGATTCGCGACGGCGGGGTCGGTCGACGACGGCAAGTCGACGCTGATCGGCCGGCTGCTGTTCGACTCCAAGGCGATCTTCGAGGACCAGCTGGAGGCCGTGGAGCGCACCTCGCGCGACCGCGGCACCGAGTTCACCGACCTGTCGCTGGTCACCGACGGCCTGCGGGCCGAGCGCGAGCAGGGCATCACGATCGACGTGGCCTACCGCTACTTCGCCACGCCCAAGCGCAAGTTCATCATCGCCGACACCCCGGGCCACATCCAGTACACCCGCAACATGGTGACCGGCGCCTCCACGGCCGACCTCGCGGTCATCCTGATCGACGCCCGCAAGGGCGTGCTGGAGCAGTCGCGCCGCCACGCGTTCCTCGCCACGCTGCTGCGGGTGCCGCACCTGGTGCTGGCCGTCAACAAGATGGACCTCGTCGGCTACTCCCAGGAGCGCTTCGAGGAGATCCACGAGGAGTTCACGGCGTTCGCGACCAAGCTGAACGCCCCCGACCTGACGTTCATCCCGGTGTCGGCGCTGCACGGCGACAACGTGGTGTCGCGGTCGGAGAACATGCCCTGGTACAACGGCTCCTCGCTGCTGCACCACCTCGAGAACGTCCACATCGCCTCCGACCGCAACCTGGTCGACGTGCGCTTCCCGGTGCAGTACGTCATCCGGCCCAAGCGCGCGACCGACCCGGCGCTGCACGACTACCGCGGCTACGCCGGGCAGGTGGCCGGCGGCGTGCTGAAGCCGGGTGACGAGGTGCTGCACCTGCCGTCGGGGCTCACCACCACCATCGCCTCGATCGACACGTTCGACGGGCCGGTCGAGGAGGCGTTCTCGCCGATGTCGGTGACGCTGCGGCTCACCGACGACATCGACATCTCGCGGGGCGACATGATCTGCCGGCCGCACAACCAGCCGGTGGTGGCGCAGGAGCTGGAGGCGATGGTCTGCTGGATGGCCGACGGCGTGCGCCTGGCGCCGCGCTCGAAGCTGATCATCAAGCACACCACCCGCACCGCGCGGGCGCTCGTGCGCGATCTGCAGTATCGCCTCGACGTCAACACCCTGCACCGTGACGAGACGGCCGACTCGCTCGGCCTGAACGAGATCGGCAGGGTGTCGCTGCGCGTCACGCAGCCGCTGTTCGTCGACGACTATGCCCGCAACCGCCTGACCGGCGGGTTCATCCTCATCGACGAAGCCACCAACGGCACGGTGGGCGCGGGGATGATCGTCGACGCGAGCTGACAGATCGCCTGACTACTCTTGGTAGATCTTTTGACCGTTCTTTGAGTTTATAGTTACGGAGAGCGATAGTTTCGACACGGTCTGTTGGATTGGGGTCCGTGTCGGTGACTGTTCGGGTGATCTTTGTCGGCGGGTTGGGGCGCAGCGGCTCCACCCTGCTTGAGCGGCTACTGGGCGAGCTTCCCGGAGTCGTCCCCCTCGGCGAGGTGATCCACCTGTGGGCGCGCGGCGCCGGGGCCGACGAGCCGTGCGGCTGCGGCGCGCCGTTCACCCGCTGCGCGTTCTGGCGCGAGGTGGGCGAGCGGGCCTTCGGCGGCTGGCCCCCCGCCCTCACCGCCCGCGTGCTCGCTCTCCGCCACCGCGTCGACCGCACCCGCCGCATCCCCGCCCTGTCCCGTCTGGTTCGGCCGGCCCGCCACGAGGCGGCGGGCCGCGCCGGCCGCCGCGAGGGCGTCGCCGAGTACGCCGCCGTCTACGCCCGGCTCTACGAGGCGGCGGCGCGGACGGCGGGGGCGGCCGTGGTGATCGACTCCAGCAAGCACGCCTCTCTGGCGTTCTGCCTGCGCGCGGGCGGCGCGCCGATCGACCTCCGCGTCGTGCACGTGGTCCGCGACCCGCGCGCCGTGGCGTGCTCGTGGGCCCGGCCGGTGCTCCGGCCGGAGGACGGCACGCCCATGACACGGTGGCGTCCCGGCCGCACGACCCTGCACTGGCTGGCACAGAACCTCGCCTTCCGCCACCTCGCCCGCCAGGGCGTCCCCATGGTCCGGGTCCGCTACGAGGACCTGGTCGACGCCCCCCGCCGCACCCTGCACCGCCTCGTCCGCCGTCTCGGCCTCGCGGGCGGCCCCGGGCGCGAGGGCCACGACCGGGCCGGCCGCCCGGCGTTCGTGCGCCGTGGCGTGGTCACCCTGTCGGCCGCGCACACGGTCTCCGGCAACCCCATGCGGTTCGCCG
Source organism: Actinomycetales bacterium (assembly GCA_044507605.1). Lineage (GTDB taxonomy): Bacteria > Actinomycetota > Actinomycetes > Streptosporangiales > Streptosporangiaceae > Thermopolyspora. The sequence continues at coordinate 132,187 of JBIQJI010000007.1, forward strand.
TGGGCCGGGTGGCGCTGACGCGCGACGACGCCTGGCGCGCCCGGCTGCCGCGTCGGCACCGCCGCTTGGTCACCGCGCTGACCTGGCCGCTGTGCCTGCGGTACGGCTACCGCCTGGGGGCGGGGGGCCCGCGATGAGGGCGCCGTCGGTGGGGGTGGTGATCCCGACGCGCGGCGACCGGCCGCGGCAGCTCTGCGAGGCCCTGCTGGGTGTGCTGGCCCAGGACCACCCGGGCGGGCTGCGCGTCGCGATCGTCGCCGATGACGGCGGCGGCGCCGGAGCGGCCGGGGCCGTGCGGGTGGCCGGGGACGTGGCGGCGGATGTGGCCGCGATCGTGGCGGCCGTCGGGGCCGACGTGCGGGTGCTGCCGAACACCCGGACGCCGGGGCTGCCCGGCGCGCGCAACACCGGCATTTTGGCCCTCGGCACGGATCTGGTGGCGTTCTGCGACGACGACGACGTGTGGCTGCCGGGCAAGCTGGCCGCCCAGGTGGCGGCGCTGCGGGACGGCTCGGGGGCGGGGTTCGCGAGCTGCGCCATCGAGGTGGAGTGCGCCGGGCGGCGGGTGCCCCGCACGGCGGGCGCCGACCGGGTGACGTACGCCGACCTGCTGCGCTCGCGCATGGTGATGGTGCATTCGTCGACGTTCCTGTTCCGCGCGGAGGCGTCGTACCTGGTCGACGAGAGCGCGCCCGGCGGCCAGAACGAGGACTGGGATCTCGCCCTGCGCGCGGCGCGGCGGCGGCCCATCGCGCATGTGGACCGGCCGCTGGTGCGGGTGCGGTGGGGCGGCGCGTCGCACTACGCGACCCGCTGGGCCGAGCGCATCGCCGGGCTGGAGTGGATGCTGGCGCGGCACCCGGAGCTGGCGGCCGACCGGCGGGGCGCGGCCCGTGTCTACGGGCAGCTGGCGTTCCATCACGCGGCGCTGGGGCATCGGGTGGCCGCCGGGCGCTGGGCCCGCAGGGCGTTCGCGGCGCGCCGCGCGGAGCCGAGGGTGCCGCTGGCGCTGGCGGTGGCGTCGGGGCTGGTGCCGGCCCGCGTCGTGCTGGGGCTGCTGCAGACCCGAGGGCACGGCATCTGATGCGGGTGCGCAAGGTGCGGCCGCGGCGCCGCCGGCGGCTGAAGGCCCGCCGGATCCGCATCGGCGCCATCGGCGTCGACGCGCTGACCGAGGCCGATGTGGTGGAGCTGGTCGTCGACGGCCTCAAACACGGCGAGGGCGGCCACATCGTCACCCCGAACGTGGACATCTGCCGGGCCGCCGCCCGCGATCCGGAGGTGCGGGCGCTGATCGAGGAGGCCGACATCTCGGTGGCCGACGGCATGCCCCTGCTGTGGGCGGCCCGGCTGCTCGGCACGCCGCTGCCCGCGCGGGTCACGGGCGCCGACCTGATCTGGTCGCTGTCGGAGGCGGCGGCGTTCTACCGCGCGCCGGTGTATCTGCTCGGCGCGTCGATGGAGGCGGCGGAGCGGGCCGCGCTGTTGCTCACGGCGCGCTACCCGGGCCTGATCGTCGCCGGGTGCCGCGTGCCGCCGCATGGGTTCGAGACGTCGGCGGAGGAGATGGCGGCGATCCGGCGGGCGCTGGTGGCCGCGGCGCCGCGGCTGGTCTTCGTCGGCCTGGGCTTCCCCAAACAGGACCGGCTGATCGCGGCGTTGCGGGCCGACCTGCCCGGCACGTGGTTCGTGGGCTGCGGGGCGGCGATCGCGTTCGCGGCCGGCGTGACGCCGCGCGCTCCCCGCTGGATGCGCCGGTCGGGCCTGGAGTGGCTGTTCCGGCTGGGCTGCGAGCCGAGGCGGCTGGCCCGCCGCTACCTGGTCGATGACCTGCCGTTCGCGCTGAGACTGCTCACCGTCTGCCTGCTGAGGCGATTGTTCTTGTAGCTGTTGTGGTGACCGGCCAGACCACAGATGTCCGTCCCGCACTACCATCTCGCCGGGGACCGGTTTGGTGTGACGGCTGCGGAACGGTGGAGATGGACGACGACAGCGGACGGCCGGCAGCGGATCTCCGGCCGCCTCGGCGGGCCCGGGGGCGGTTGCCTGATGGGCTGAGCCGGCTGTTCGCCGACGGGGGCGCGGGGCGGGAGCTGTCGGTCCCCCTGCCGGAAGGGACCGTCGTGTGGCCCGACCCGGGCTACACCAGGCACCAGTCGTCCCGCCGCCCGGCGTTCTGGCTGAGCGACGCCCCGGTGAGCGCCGAGCTGTGGGCGCGGCTGCGCGCCGAGCATCCCCGCTCGGGCCTGTGGCCGGTGCTGCTGGAGGATTCCGTGCAGCCGTGGTCGGCCGGGCAGATCGCCCCCGACGCCGCCTCCGAGATCGACTACTACACGGCCGACGCGTTCATGGCGGAGGTGTGGTCGGACTGGGTGGCGCAGGCCCACCCCGAGCAGGTGGAGGACCTGGCGCCGTTCGGCGTGGAGTGCCCCGGCCTGGCCGAGCCGGGGGTCCTCATGGCCGAGCCGGGCGCGGTGGCCGACTGGTACGCCGGCGTGCTGGCCGAGCGCGGCACCCCGCTCGGTCTGGTGGCCGCCGACCGGGGCGCCGACGCCATGGCCGTCATGGGCTGGCAGGGGGCGCTGCACCACAACGAGTGGACGGTGCCGCTGTCGGCCGTGGTGCGCAGCTGGGAGGACCGGTTCGGGGTGCGCGTCGTCGGCCTCGGCTTCAACACCCTGGATTTGAGCGTGGCCGCGCCGCCGATGACCGTCGACCACGCCCTGTACGTGGCGGCCGAGCACTGGGCGTTCTGCCCCGACAGCATCATTCAGGGCCCGGGCACGCTGACCGACTACGCCGAGGAGATCGTCGGCCAGAACGCCTGGTCGTTCTGGTGGGACTGACGGCCGGGGCGGTGCGGGCCGCCGGCCGTCAGCCGAAGAGCAGCTTGCGCAGCGCCTCCACCGCCTCCACCAGCGCCGCGACCGACGTGACCCGCCCGGCCAGCCGGTTCAGCGTGTCGGCCAGCCGGTCGCGGTCCTGCTCCGGCTCGGGGCGGGCCAGCTCGTCGGCGATCTCGGCGGCGTCGCGGCGGGCCCGGTCGGGCTGGTCGAGTGCGCCGGCGTTCGCGTCGACGAGGGCCCGCAGCTCCCGCGCCAGCCGGGCCGGCTCGGTGGCGGGGGCCGCGCCGACCACGTTGATCGTGGCGTTGTCGCCGACGGCGATGTTGCCCGTGAACGTGCCCCCGGTGATCTGGTTGCCGTGGTTGGCGCCGCCGGTGCGGTCGTGTTCGGTGCTCATGTCGCCTGTCCTCAGGTGGTGGCCGTGGGGGCGTTGACGGTGGCCTGGGCGCCGACCGCGATGTTGCCGGTGAACGTCCCGCCGCTGATCATGGTGCTGTTGTTGACGATGGCCAGCATCTGCTGCCGGTACCGGCTGGTGTCGATGCCGTGCGATTCCAGGAAGTCCAGGACGGCCGCGTTCAGCCGCTCGCCGATGAGCTTGCTGTATTTGAACGAGTCGAGGTTCTGCAGGTAGGAGAAGTCGCCCTCGGCGGAGCCGAGCTCCCGCACGCTGTCGCGCGCGCCGTAGTCGTACAGCACGTGGTCGTCGCGGCGGGCCCGGGCGAACGCCTGACGCATCTCGGCGTAGCCGTACCGCAGCACCCGGAACGGCGCGGCGACGATGTCGCGGAACAGATGCATGCGCAGCACGCCGAGGACGGAGGCGGCCATGCGGACGGGGTCGGCGGGCAGCCGGTCGACGATGTGGTAGGCGTCGGGCACCGGCGGCAGCACGGTCACGATGAACTCGGTGTAGAGCATGCGGCCCTCGACGGCCAGGTGCACGAAGGCCGAGACGACGACCTCCTGGTCCTCGGCCGGCATCACCAGCACGCCGTCGTCGTCGACGATCTCGTCGCCCGCGGTGTCGATCGTGATGCGCTGGTAGTAGCGCATCCCGGCCTTCGGGTGGTGAATGATCGCCCGGATCGCGGGGCGGCCCAGCGCCTGGATCGGCTGGTCGCCGTCGAGCAGCGGGTGCGGCGCGCCCCGGGCGGCCAGCCGGTTGATCACACCCTGGGCGATCACGTGATCGCCGATGTGCAGGGTGAGCGACTCGGCCGGATTCGCCACCTCGTCGCGCATCTGCGCCAGTCGGCCGCGGACGAAGGCGTACAGCTCGTTGGGGTCGATGTCGGGCATCGGGCGCTCGGGCGACGACGCGCGCCGGTCGAGCTCCACGGCGATGGACCAGGCGCGCTGCACCTTGCCGGCGCCGACGAACGGCCGCTCCCCGGAGTACAGGGTGAGGTCGGAGTACTGCGCGGACGTGACGTAGCCGACGCGGGCCGCGAGCGCCGGGGAGAGCGGGCGGCCAGGGCCGGTGGCGGCCCCGGGCGCGAGTTCCCGGGCCAGGATCGTGCCGATGAGCACCCGGTAGCCGACCGTGATGGCGAGCGTGGCGACGACGAGCAGCCAGCCCACCACGGCCGCGGCGTCGCCGTCGCTCTCGGCGTAGGGGAAGGCGTAGGGGTCGCGGGGGCGCAGCGTGGTCAGGTAGAAGGCGAGCGCGGTGATCATCGTGATCGCGACCACGCCGAGCGTGACCACGCCGTACCGTGAGCCGGAGCGCAGCTGCGGGGGCAGGCTGCGGGCGTGGACCGTGGCCAGCGACAGCATCGCGAGCAGTGCGAGCCAGGGCAGCATGAGCGCGAAATCGGCGATCAGCCCCACGACGATGACGGCGAGGAGCAGCAGGTCACGGACCAGGAGCAGGTCGCGGGCCCGCAGGCAGTGCCTGATCACGGGGCCGATGTCGAACCCCTTGGGGGAGGGCGCGACGGCTCGCCTCGGGTCGCCGAGCAGCTCGTCCATCACCTTGTTGCGGAACACCGTGTCGAGGTAGGCCCCCGCGCACAGGTAGCGCGTGACGTCGCTCAGCGGACTGGTCGGAGGGGCCGCGCGAGGGGCCCAGGGGGGTGTTTGCACCATGGGGGACTCCACTGGCCAGTGATGCTGGTTCTCTTGTGAACGGTGCGAGGTGATCATACCTCCGTTACGGCTCCCTTACGCACGGAAACGGGACAGGTCATCCGGACGACCCGGTCGATCTCCTCGTCCGTGAGCCGGTCGAGGTACGACGTCAGCGCCGCCGCGGCGTCCATCGGCCGGTACGCCGTGCGCGACAGCCCGGTGCGGCGGAACGCAGGGCCGGACGAAGGCGCCCGGGCCGAGCACGACCGCGCGACCCGCCGCGCCACGCGGCGCGACCAGGTCAGGCCGCAGTGGGCGTACAGGTCGCGAAAGCCCGCGACCGGGTCGCGCACCAGGTCCTCGTAGCGGGCGACGCGCACCCCCGCCCGGGTCGCGGCGATCGTGGCGACGATCTCGCGGGCCGTCGTCCACAACGCGGCCACGTTGGTCACGGGGTCCGCCTCGGGGTCCGGCTCCGGGCCCGGCCCGGGGTCCGCCGGGCGGCCGGCGCCGGTGACGGCCCGGAGCCGGGCCACACAGGGGTGATCGCGGACGAGGCAGGGCTGGTCCAGCAGCTCGCGGAACGGCACCGTCCAGCCGAGGCGCCGCCAGCTGCCGGCCAGGGCCACCGGATCGCGCACCAGCACGACCACGCGGCAGCCCAGCCGGTCGTGGAACCAGGCCGCCGACAGCAGCGCGAACGGATCGTCGAGCAGCGCCCGGCGGCCGAGCGCCCGGCCGAGCGTGAACGCCGCGCCGTAGCGGGCCATGCGCAGCAGGTCGTACGGCGACCGGTTGGCGCGCAGCTCGGCCGCGAACCGGTAGCGCAGCGCGATCGTGTCGCCGAACGCGGCCGCCCACGGCGCGTCGTCGCCGGCGCAGATGTACTGGAACCGGTGCGTGACGCGGGCGTCGAGCACCCCGGGCGAACGGCCCGGCGGGTGGCCGGGGTTCAGCGGCTCGTTGACGTAGACCAGCTCGCGGCTCGCGGCCAGCATGCGGCCGGCCCAGCTGGTGCCGCTGCGGGGCAGCCCCGTCACCAGCACCGGCGGCCCGCTCACCGCAGCCACGACGGCGTCGCCCCCAGCCAGGGCGCCAGCTTGAGGTCCCACGGCGTGAAGTGGTCGCGCAGCGCCCGGCGCAGCGCGGGCCGCAGCTCGTCCTGGCGGCGGCGGGCGTTGTGCCTGCGGAACGTCGGCTCGCCCAGGTGCGGCAGGCCGAGGAACGCCAGCACCCGGTCGTAGGAGGCGCGCGGGTCGGCGAAGAAGTCGCCGCTGTCGAGGACCAGCACGCGGTCGCGCCCGGTCAGCAGCTCCAGCCGGGACAGCTGCTCGGCGTACCGGCCGCGGGCGAGGTAGGCGTGGTGGCGGTGGGCGTGGCTGCGGGCCAGCGGGGTCACGCACAGCCGCTCGAACTCGCCGGCCAGCCGCTCCTCCTCCAGCGCCACCGCCCGCTCGAACGACGTCTCGGTCTCGAACCCCCGGGCCACCTCGTGGGCGTGCGCCGACCAGGCCCGCTCCACCGGGTCGCGCACCAGCACGATCAGTTTGACGCCCGGCAGGTCCCAGGCGATGCGGGCCGAGGCCAGCGGATGGAACAGGTAGTAGGGCGACGACTCGAACGCCATCGGGGTCGCGCCGTGCCTGCGGGCGAGGCGGCGGGCCGTCGCGACCAGCGGGAAGTGCGCGCGGTACCACTCGGGGTCCTTGTGGTAGGCGACGTCGAAGTAGTGCACCCCTTTGCGCAGCAGGGGCTTGAGGATGAGCGGATGCTGCGCCAGCGCGCGGTAGAGCGACGTGGTGCCGCACCGCTGCGCCCCGATGATGAGGAACGACGGGGTCATGCGGGCCGACGCGGTGAGCCGGCCCGCCGTCCACGACGCGGCGTGCGCGGAGCGTTTCAGCGGGGCTTTCAGGGTTGCCGTCAGCGGTGTCACGGTGGCCTCCTGGGTCGTCGATCGGCGGGGATCACCCTCCGATGGCGTGATCTGGTCGAGGGCGGTCTTCGGTGCGCCGGGCGGCCAGGGCGGCCAGGTAGCGCAGGGCCGTGTCGCGGGCCACGCCGGGAGGCACGCCGTACGGCGCCAGCAGGCGCGGCGACCTGGCCACGCAGCGGCGGGCGGCGTCGGGCGGGCGCAGCAGGCGCAGCGCGCGGTGGAAGTCGTGGTGCAGGGCGTCGAAGCCGGGCGGCACGCCGGTGCCGAACCGTTCCCAGTCCCAGACGAGCAGCCGCCCGCCCGGCCCGGGGGCGAGGTTCCATGGGGTGAGGTCGCCGTGCCAGGCCCAGCCGCCGGGCCCGCCGAGCGCCCCGATCTCGCGGATGGCGGCACGCAGCAGGGCCGGCCCGGCCCGGTGGCCGGGCGGCAGGGCGCGGCGCACGGGCAGCGCGCCGAGCACGAGCACCTCCATGCCGTGCCAGGTGCCGTGGTGCAGCACGGGCGGCGGGGAGACGACGCGCAGCGGCACGGCGGCGAGCATGCGCAGCGTCGCGCTCTCGTGCCGCACCAGCGCGGCCGTCGCCGCCGTGTCGCCGATCTTCACGAAGGCGATCGGCCGGCCCGGACCGCCGGCGCGGCGCACCTCCAGGACCGGCTTGCGGTTGGCCCGCCTGGCCGGCCGCACCCGCACGGCGACCCGCACCGGCATGCCGAGCACGTCGGCCAGGTGCGCGGCGATCGTCTCCGGCCCCGTGGTCACCGGCACCGGGCGGCCCAGCGGGCCGTGCCACCACGCGCGGGGCACCAGCCGCCGGGGCAGCAGCCGATGCGGCAGCAGACTGTACGGCGCGTACGGCCCCTGCGGCGGAGGCACGGCGCCGGGCGAAGCGGGCGGCGGGAACAGGCGGCGCAGCACCTCGTCCAGGTAGGCCAGCCGATCGGCGTGATCGCTCATCGGGGCGGCACCGCCTCGTGGTTGCGCCACAGCACGGCGAACGAGACGAGGTACAGGGTGAGCGCCGTGACCAGGCCGTCGTAGATGAACATGTAGAACAGCGCGAGGATCATGACGAACGTGCCGGCCCGCCCGATGGGGCTGCGGTCGCGCCAGTAGCGGCGCACGGCGCCCGCGAAGAACGCGATGTAGAGGGCGGCCCCGCAGAATCCCTGGCTGATGAGCAGCAGCCACAGCTGGCCGTCGCTGCCGAGCGGCGGGTGGGCGCACTCTGCGCACCAGTCGGACCTGCCGGTGGTGATGGTGCGCTGGTTGCCGAGGGCGTTGCGCGTGTTGCCGTAGCCGATGATCGGTGAATGCACGGCGGTGGCGACGGTGGTGGTCGCGGTGAACGCCCTGATGCCGTTGCTCTGCGGGCTGTCGAGCCGCTGGGCGACCATCGCGCCGAGCGGTGAGACGGCGAACAGCAGCACCGCGCCGACCGCGACCGCCATGATCACCCGCTGCCGGCCCCTGATGGCGAAGTAGCCGGCCGCCATGGCGAGCCCGATCCACATGCCGCGGTTCAGCGAGTAGACGACCGGCACGGCGGCCACGGCGCCGAGCACGAGCGCGGCCGCCCGGCGGGGCGCGCGGCCGTAGGTCCACCAGCCCACGGCGAACCAGACGGCCAGCACGGACATGTTGCCGCCCCAGGCGTTCGCCCACTCGAACGGCGCCTCGGGGCGGGGCGAGGCGTGGCCGAGGACGTGCTGGGTCTGGGCGAGGGTGGGGTGGATGAGGTTGCGCACGTAGGAGTTGCCGGCGAGCCAGTGCGGCAGCAGCCGCTCCAGCGGCGAGGTGAAGGAGAAGCCGGGCGCGAGCACCCCGAGCAGGCCCCCGGCGACGGCGACGACGAACAGGGCGCCGAGCATGCGGGTCAGGGCGAGCTGCGGCAGCTCCTCGTGGGTGAGGTTGCCGAGGTAGAGCACCATGATCAGCATCGCGACGTAGAGCGCGAGCCGCATCAGGTAGCCGACGACGCGGCCCGGGGACAGGTCGCCGTACGTGCCGGGGGGCGTCACGCCGAGGGTGAGGGAGCTCACGAGGTACGCCGCGATCAGCAGCAGCCACAGCCCGAAGCCCTTGGGGGCGCGGACGGGCCGGCGACGCCACAGCACGACGGCCATCGGCACCGACAGCGGGATTATGGCGAGCCCGCCGAGCCCGAGCGCCCACCACACCGGGAAGCCGAGCAGCAGCGCCGCGATGGGCCACACGGCCGGCCTGGCGACGGCGGGGCCGGTGCTGCGCCGCCTGGTGCCGATGGCCCGGGGGGCGGCAGGCGGGTGCTGCGGCGGCAGGCGGCGCGGCAGCAGCGGGCGCGGGAGCAAAGGGCGGGGCAGCAGCGGGCTGGGCAGCCGGCGGCGCGGCAGCCGGTGACGGGGCGGGCGGCGGCGCGGCCGGGCGCGGGCC
>JBIQJI010000062.1:0-37291 GCA_044507605.1 Actinomycetales bacterium
CTCGGCCCGGCGCTGGCCGCGTGGGCCGGGGCGCTGGGGCCGCGCCGGGTGCTGCTCGCGGGGCCGCGGTCGTTCTGCGCCGGCGTGGAGCGGGCGATCAGGGTCGTGGAGGCGAGCCTGGAGCGGCACGGCGCGCCCGTCTACGTCCGCAAAGAGATCGTGCACAACAAGCACGTGGTCGACGACCTGCGGCGGCGGGGCGCGGTGTTCGTGGAGGAGCTCGACGAGGTGCCCGACGGGTCGCTGGTCGTGTTCTCCGCCCACGGCGTCTCCCCCGCCGTGCGGGAAGAGGCGGCGCGGCGCGGGCTGACCGCGATCGACGCGACCTGCCCGCTCGTGGCCAAGGTGCACGCGGAGGCCCGCCGGTACGCCGCCCGGGGCGACCTGGTGGCGCTGATCGGGCACGCCGGGCACGAAGAGGTCGAGGGGACGCTCGGCGAGGCCCCCGGATCCATCGTGCTGGTGCAGGACGCCGCCGACGTGGCCGCGCTGCCGGCCGACCGGCGGGTGGCGTACCTCATGCAGACGACCCTGGCCACCGACGAGGCCGGCGCGATCGCCGACGAGATCGTCGACCGGTTCCCGGACGCCGAAGGCCCCGACACCGGCGACATCTGCTACGCGACGACGAACCGGCAGGAGGCCGTGCGGGCGGTGGCCCGCGACAGCGACCTGGTGCTGGTGGTGGGGTCGGCGAACTCCTCCAACTCCCGGCGGCTCGTCGAAGTCGCCGAGCGGTGCGGGACGCCGGCCCTGCTCATCGACGATCTGGCCGACATCCCGCTGGAGCGGCTCGCCCGTGCGCGCACGGTCGGCCTCACGGCGGGCGCCTCGGCGCCACCGCGCCTGGTCGACGAGGTGACCGAGGCACTGCGCGGCCTCGGCACCGTCGACGTCGAGGAGCGCCGGGTCACCGTCGAGACGATCGAGTTCACGCTGCCCAAGGAGGTACGCCAGTAATGGGAATGCCACTTCGCCAGAGTCTGCGTATCGGAAGCTATATCCTCAAGAACAAGCTGCTGGGCCGGGAAAAGTTCCCGCTCATCGTCGAGCTCGAGCCGTTGTTCGCGTGCAACCTGGCCTGTGCCGGCTGCGGCAAAATCCAGCATCCCCACGATGTGCTGAAGCGGCGCATGCCGGTCGAGCAGGCCGTGGCGGCGATCGTCGAATGCGGCGCGCCGATGGTCTCGATCGCGGGCGGCGAGCCGCTCATGCACCCGCAGATCGAGGAGATCGTCGACCGGCTGGTGAAGATGAAGAAATACGTCTTCCTCTGCACCAACGCCCTGCTGATTCCGCGCAAGCTCGACAAGTTCACGCCCTCGCCGTACTTCGCGTGGGCGGTGCACATCGACGGGCTGCGCGAGCGGCACGACGCGTCGGTGTGCAAGGAAGGGGTGTTCGACCAGGCCGTCGAGGCGATCAAGGAGTGCAAGCGGCGCGGCTTCCGGGTCACCACCAACACGACCTTCTTCAACACCGACAGCCCGCAGACCGTCATCGACGTGCTCAACTACCTCAACGACGACCTGCAGGTCGACCAGATGATGATCTCGCCGGGCTACGCCTACGAGAAGGCCCCCGACCAGGATCATTTCCTCGGCGTCGAGGAGACCCGGGAACTGTTCCGCAAGGCGTTCAGCGGCGGCAACCGCAAGCGGTGGCGGTTCAACCATTCGCCGCTGTTCCTCGACTTCCTCGAAGGCAAGGTCGACTTCGAGTGCACGGCGTGGGGCATCCCGTCGTACTCCCTGTTCGGGTGGCAGCGGCCCTGCTACCTGATGAACGACGGGTACGCGCAGACGTACAAGGAGCTGATCGAGGAGACCGACTGGAGCGCCTACGGCCGGGGCAAGGACCCGCGCTGCGCCAACTGCATGGCGCACTGCGGCTACGAGCCCACGTCGGTCGTGGCGACCCTGGGATCGCTCAAGGAGTCGCTGCGGGCCGTACGCGGAGGGTGATCGGCCCGCCCGTCCCGCTTGCGGGAAACAGCGGCGGTCAAGAGATTCGCAAATAATCGGGCGAATCGCGCGGCGTTGAGGGGATCTTGGATAGGGCGCGGCGATTATCGCTGGTATGGGGGGATCTTCGGCCGCAGTCCGGTTCGAACCGAGCCGCGAGCTCGGCATGGACCGGCCCATCAGCCGGCGGGACTTCCTGGACGGCGTCGCCCTGACCGCCCTCGCCGGCTACACCGCCGGCCACGCCGACGGCCTCGCCGACGGCCACACCGGCACCGGCCGGGCCCCCCGGCCCACCGCCGCCGAAACCGCCGACCATCCCCCCGCGTTCCAAGGGCTGCGCGGCGACACCCCGCACGCCGTCGGCACCGGGCACGCCCTCCGCGACGGGCGCTTCTGGGAACACGCCGGCACGCCCGAAGACACCGGCGAACGGTACGACCTGGTGGTCGTCGGGGCCGGCATCAGCGGCGTCACGGCCGCGTACCTGTGGTGGCGGGCCGACCCCGGCGCCCGCATCCTCATCCTCGACGGCCACGACGACGTGGGCGGCCAGGCCCGGCGCACCGAGTTCCCGTCCGGCGCCGGGCCCGGCACCGTCGCGGGATACGGCGGCTCGCCGTACCTGCCGGCGGCGCTCACCCCCGAGGCCGAGGCGCTGCTCCGCGACCTGGGCGTCGCCATCAGGCGCCCCGCCGACGCCCCGCCGCGCGAAGGCGTCTTCTGCGACCGGGAGACGTTCGGCCGGGCGGAACGCCTCGTCCTGCCCGGCCCCCACCCCGAAGACTGGATCGCCGACCTGCCCATGGCCCCGGCCGCCAAGGCGGACCTCGCCCGATTGGTCACCGACCCGCCCGACTGGTTCCCCGGGCTCGACGACGACGCCAAGAAGGAACGCCTGGCCGCCCTCACCTACCCGGCCTTCCTGCGCGACGTGTGCCGCGTCCACGACGACGTCGCCAAGTTCTACCGCACGTCCCCCTGCCGCGACCGCGCCTGCCACGCCGACACCCTGACGGCCCTCGACGCCTGGGCACACGCCCGGCACACCCCCGGCGCCCACACCTACCCGGGCTTCACCGGCCTCGCCCTCGACCCCACGGCCCCATCCCGCTACAACTCCCCCGGCCTGAAAAAGACCTGGCACGCCGGCCCCGCCATCCAGTACTTCCCCGACGGCAACCACACCCTGATCCGCCTCATGCTCGCCCGCATGCTCCCCACAGCCCTCGACCGCCCGGTGCCCGACCACACCCCGCACGGCCACGCCCGGTCAGACGACGTCCGGCTGGACTACGGCCGGCTCGACCTGCCCGGGGCCCGGGTGCGCGTCCGGCTGTCGAGCCTGGCCGTCCTCGTCCGAGAGGCCCCGCCCGGCACGGCGGGCCGCGACCGGACCGCCCCCGTCACCGTGGCCTACTTCGACGACGAACGGGTCCGCACCGTGCGGGCGGGCGCCGTCGTGATGGCCTGCTGGCACGGCATGATCCCCTACCTCGTACCCGGCCTGCCGCCGGACCAGCGCACCGCGCTCGCCCAGGCGGTGCGCACCCCGATCGTCTACGCGACGGTCCGCCTGCGCCACGCCCGCCCCTGGCATCAGGCGGGCGCCGACCGCGTACGCTTCACCGGCGCCTACTGGGCCCACGCCGAGCTCTCCCCCACCGCGCACCGGGACCCCGACGCGCCGGTCAGCGCGCATCTGCTCCACCTCGCCGCCAGGCCCGGCCTCCCCCCGGCCGAGGCCGCGGCGGCGGGCCGACGCGACCTGATCGCGACCCCGTACGCCCACCTGGAGTACACGGTCCGCGAACAGCTGACCCGCCTCCTGTCCCCGCACGGCTTCGACCCGGCCCGCGACATCGAGGGCCTGACCGTCAACCGCTGGGGCCATGGCCGCCCGATAGAACCCACTCCGCTCTTCGCGCCGTCCTACCCCGACGGCCCTTTCCCCTCCGAAACCGCGACCCGCCCCTTCGGCCGCGTGGCCTTCGCCGGCTCCGACGCCACCCTGACCCCGACCCCCGACGCCTCCATCACGGCCGCCCACCACGCCGTAACGGCCCTGCGCGCCCTTACCTGAACCGGCCCCATCACGGAGCCACGAGGGCCAGGGAGGCGGTCCATAGGCGGTCGGCGAGGGCCGGGTCGGACATGGTGCGCGGCACTCGGACGGGGCGGCAGGAGATGTAGTGGGCGCCGGGGTGGCCGGTGGCGTCGGGGGCCGTGGCCAGGTGGACGAGGGTGCGGGCGCCGTGCTCTGGTGGGCGGGCCAGGCCGGGGAGCGCCATGGCGAGCTTCATATAAAAGGTGTCCGAAGCGAAGTTCGTCCTGATGATTCCCGGATGAAAGCTGGTGGGCGTGATGCCGCGATCGAGCCGGGCGAGCGCGACGGCGGTGAGGGCATTGGCCTGTTTGGAGTCGCCGTACTGGAGCCAGCCGTTCCAGCGGCGGCGGGCGCGGTCGAGGTCGGCCGGGTCGAGTCGCCCGGTGCGGGCGGCGCGAGAGCTGGTGATGATGACGCGGGCCCGGGAGGCGGCGAGCCGGTCGAGCAGCAGGTGGGTGAGCAGGACCGGGGACAGGTGGTTGACCTGAATGATCAGTTCGTGGCCGTCGGGGGTGAGTTGCCGTCGGCCGGTCATGGTCCCGGCGTTGCTGGCCAGCACGTCGATGTGTTCATAACGGTCGAGCAACGTCGCGGCGAGGGTACGCACCTGGTCGAATGACCGGAAATCACACACCGGTGTGTCGACTTTGGGAGCGCCCGCAGCGGTGACCCGTTCGGCGACCGCCCGCAATTTCCCCAGGTCGCGGCCGACCAGCACCAAATTGTGCCCCATTCGACCCAATTCCACCGAGGCCGCCGCACCAATACCTGAACTCGCCCCCGTAATCACGCTGAGCATCGGCTCCTCCAGTACGCCCGAACCTTACCGGTGCTAACCTTTGTCCGATCTTCCGGAGGTGGATACCCTAGGAGTGATTCATGGGTTCGAAAAACCGGTCGATTCGGTTCAAGATCTTCATGTTGCTCCTGTTGCCCCTCCTGTCGCTGAGCGCGTTGTGGGGCTTCGTTCTCAACCTCACCGCCGGTGACGGCCTCGCCCTCCTCCACGCCGGCACCCTCTACGACACCATCGGCGTCACCAGCACCAGGCTCGGTCAGGAAATCCAGAACGAGCGCACCGTTTCGGCCACGACGCTCAGCAAGGGCCTGCGCACCGGCCCGGCGTTGACGACCCAGCGCGCCCACACCGACGACGCCTTGCGCGCCTTCCGGGCCGCGGCGACCGGCGACGACGCCAAGGGGGCCATGACCGAGACGCTGCGCGGCCCCCTCACGACCCTCATGACCCGGCTCGACCACCTTGACGACATCCGGGGCGGCATCGACCACGGCACCGCCGACCGGCTGACCGCGATCAAGGGCTACGACGAGGTCATGGACGCCGTCTTCCGCGTGTACGACCATCTCGTGTCCGTACCCGATCTGAGCATCTACCAGCAGGCCGCCGCGATGCAGTCGATGGGCAACGCCCGCGAGCTGCTGTCGCGCGAGAACGCCCTCATCGGCGGCGCCCTGCTGGAGGGCAGGCTGACGGCCGGCGAGCACGCCGCGTTCACCGAGTGGGCGTCGACCCGGCGCTACCTGTACGCGCGGGCGCTGCCGTCGCTGAGCCCCGAACTGCGCGCGGCGTACGAGGGGGTGCTGTCCTCCGACGACTATCGGCGGTTCCTCGACGTGGAGAGCCTGCTGGCCGGCGACGACGGCCGATCGTCGCTCGACCGGGCCCGCGACTGGCCCGCCCTGGCCGGCAGATTGTCGTCGACGCTCGACAAGGTCGGCATCACCGCCTCGAACGCCCTGTCGGAGAAGGCGACGAGCGCGGCGAACGGCATCCTGCTGCGCATCGCGCTGGCGGGCGGGCTGGGCCTGCTGGCCGTGGCCGGCTCCATCGTCCTGTCGGTGCGTTTCGGCCGGCGTCTGGTCCGCGACCTGGCCGAGCTGCGCAACTCCGCGAACGACCTCGCGAGCCATCGGCTGCCCGACGTCATCGAGCGGCTGGGCCGGGGCGAGGACGTCGACGTCGACGCCGAGGCGCCGCCCGTCGTGGCCGGTGGCTCGGCGGAGGTGTCCGACGTCGCCAGGGCGTTCTCCTCGGTACGCCGCACCGCCGTCGAGGCGGCCGTCGGCCAGGCCCGGCTGCGCCGCGGCATCGCCCACGTCTTCCTCAACCTGGCCCGCCGCAACCAGGGCCTGCTGAACCGCCAGCTCACCCTCCTCGACTCCATGCAGCGCCGTACGAGCACTCCGGAGAACCTGGAGGACCTGTACCGCCTCGACCATCTCACCACCCGCATGCGCCGCCACGCCGAGGGCCTGATCATCCTGTCGGGCGCCACGCCCGGCCGCCGCTGGCGCAAGGCCGTGCCGGTCGTGGACCTGATCCGCGGCGCGATCGCCGAGGTCGAGGACTACCAGCGGGTACAGATGACGCCCATCCCCAAGGCGTACGTGAAGGGTCAGGCCGTCGCCGACCTCATCCACCTGCTCGCCGAGCTCATCGAGAACGCCACGACGTTCTCGCCGCCGAAGACCAGGGTCCAGGTGCGCGGGGAACGCGCGGCCAACGGCTTCGCCATCGAGGTCGAGGACCGCGGCGCCGGCCTCGGCCCGGAGAAGTACGCCGAGATCAACCAGCGGCTGGCCGCCCCGCCGGACTTCGACCTGGCCGACACCGACCACCTCGGCCTGTTCGTCATCGGGCGCCTCGCCGCCCGGCACGGCGTGACCGTGGCGCTGCGCCCGTCCCCGTACGGCGGCACCACGGCGATCCTGATGCTGCCTCGGGACCTCATGACCGACCCTGGCACCGCCCCCGCGGCCCGCGCCCCTGCCCTCGCCAAGGCCGTCCCGGCCGCGGCCCTTCCCCCGGGCGGCCGGCCCACCCCGGGGCCCGCCCGCGTCCCCGCCGGCGAACGGGCCGCCGAGCCGGTCCCGGCCCGCTTGTCCGTCGTAACGGAGGTGGCGGCCACCGGTACGACGAGCGCCACCGGGACGGCGGTCACGCTCACCGTCGCGAGCGACGCCGCCCAGCCCGACGACGCCCCCACCGCCACGCTCGGCGACAAGACGGCCGGCACCGACGCGGAAAGGCCCGGCGGCGGACCCGGCGAACGCGCCCACGCCGACACCGAGGACGGTGCCGCGAACAGGACCGGCCCCGAACGGCGCGCGGACGACGGTGCCGGGGACGGCGAGAGCGCGAGGGACGGCGAGAGCGCGAGGGACGGCGAGAGCGCGAGGGACGGCGAGAGCGCGAGGGACGGCGGGGACGGTGCGGAGACCGGTGACCGGCGCGGGGCCGCGGAACCCACCACCTCGCCGTTCTTCACGCCGGCCGGGCAGCGCGCCGAGCCGGTGCCGAGCGCGTTGCGGCCGGAGGCGGCGGCGCGGGGCGATGACGCCGAGGGGCCGGAGCGGCCGTGGGATCGGCCCTTCGCGAGGCGGCTCGACCTGGCCCGGTCGTCTCTCTCGGCGGTGCCGGATCCGCCGCAGGATCCGGAGCCGCCTCCCGGGCCGCCGCCGGGACCGCCGGTGCAAGGGTCGGTGAGCAGCGGGACGCACGCGGGTCTGCCGCGCAGGGTCCGGCAGGCGAACCTCGCCCCCCAGCTGCGGGAACGTCCCGCCCCCCTGTCCGCTCCTGTTGGAGAAGTCATCGCGCAGCGTTCACCTGACGAGGCTCGCGCGCTATTCTCCGCTTTTCAGCAGGGTGCGCGGCGCGGCCGGCGAGACTCCGAGAACCTCGAGGACGCCGGGGATTCCGCGCACCGGAGTACGGCCGAGAAGGACGACCTGTGAGTGAGCGCAGCGAGCGAACGAACGGATATGGCAGGCGCGACGGGTGAGGACGGTGCACATGGAGACGCGGTCCGGTGGCGGGGGGCTGCCGGGTCGGCCGCGATCGCAGCGGATTCGATCATGATGGGCGGATAAGGCAGGATGATCGGATCAACCACAACAGTAAAATCGGTCGTGGCCTTGGGGCGGGGCGCGGCCGCAGTGCCGTCAGGCGGCACGAGGCCAGCGAAGGAGATCATTCGGTGAACTCCCAGACGACATCATCCATGGGCGAGCTCAACTGGCTTCTCGACGACCTCATCAGCAGGGTCGGAGCGGTGCGTCAGGCAGTGATCCTCTCGACCGACGGCCTGGCGGTGGGTGCGTCGAAGGGGTTGAGCCGTGAGGACGCCGAGCACCTGTCGGCGGTCGCCGCCGGTTTTCAGAGTCTCGCCAGGGGGGCGGGGAGGCATTTCGGCGGCGGCGAGGTGCGGCAGACCATCGTGGAGATGGAGTCGGCGTTCCTGTTCGTTACGGCGGCCGGGCAGGGCACCTGTCTGGCGGTGCTGAGCGAGGCCGACGCCGACGTGGGCCACATCGCGTACGAGATGGCGATGCTCGTCAAGCGGGTCGGTCAGCACATCACGACCAACCCTCGCCGACCGGTCCCGTGAACAGGCGGCGCCGTTCCCCGGTGAGCACATCCCCAAGGAAGTGATCCATGGCCTCCGCACCTTTTGACGACCCGGTCGCCCTGAAGATTCTCGTGGCGGGCGGTTTCGGTGTGGGCAAGACCACGCTGGTCGGTACGGTCAGCGAGATCCGCCCGTTGCGCACCGAAGAGGTGCTGTCCGATCGCGGCATCGGCGTCGACGACACGGAGGGCGTCGACGCGAAGTCGACCACCACGGTGGCGATGGATTTCGGCCGCATCACGATCCGCGACGGCCTGGTGGTGTATCTGTTCGGCACGCCGGGTCAGACCCGGTTCTGGTTCATGTGGGACGAGTTGTCGTACGGCGCGCTCGGCGCGGTCGTGCTCGCCGATACGCGGCGGCTCACCGATTGTTTTCCGTCTGTCGACTATTTCGAGCAGCGGGGCACGCCGTTCATCGTCGCGGTCAACTGTTTCGACGGTGCGGAGCGGCACGAGCCCGAGGACGTGCGTATCGCGTTGGATCTCGACCCCGGGCTGCCTGTCCTGTTGTGCGATGTTCGCCGCCGTCCGTCGGCCAAGGTGGTGCTCGTCACGCTGGTGGAGCACGCGTTGAAGAGCTTGACGGCCAACGCCGGCTGACCTCGTGCCGGGCCGCCCTGACAGGCCCGGCACGACGGGCCGAGGCCCGGTCCCGGCCCCTTTCCGTGCCCGTTCCCCGGACGCGTCACCGGGCGGGCGTCACAGGGCGCGCAGCCCGTCCAGTACTTCCCGCAGGACGCTCGCCTTGGCCGTGTCGTCGGGGGTGACGACCGCCCGCACCTTGATGAGGCCGTGGTCCAGCAGGTCGCCCAGCAGCACCCGCACCACTCCGATGGGCAGTTCCGTCTCGGCGGCCACTTCGGCGACGGCCCGCGTGCGGGCGAGCACGGCGAGCAGGCGGCGATGGTAGGGGCCGAGTTCGGCGTTCTGCGGGGCGGGCGCGCCGGTGGCGACCACCCTCGCCATCAGGTCCAGTTTGGCGGACGTCGGCCGTACTCTTCCCCTCGTGAGCGCGTAAGGGCGCACGACGGGTCCTTCGTCGACCCATTCCTCCATATCCGGATTATCCTGCCTACGCCCCTCATTCGTCATGAGTCGCCTGCTTCGGGCGACGAGAGACTCGCCGCACGGTTACGCCGCGGCAGGCCCACGACGGTCGCCTGGCGGGACCGCTCCGGCTCCTCCCTCTTGATGATCATGCTGTCGGGGATCAGCACGACGGCGGTCGTGCCGCCGAACGGCGAGCTGCGCAGCTGCACCTTGAGGTTGTGCCGCGCGGCCAGCCGGCCCACCACGAACAGGCCGAGCCGGTCGGTGTCCGACGGGTCGAAGTCGGGCGGGCTGGCGAGGCGCCGGTTGATCTGGTCGAGCTCGTCGGCGCTCAGCCCGAGGCCCCGGTCCTCGACGTCGACCGCGAACCCGCGTGCCACGACCTCGCCGCCCAGCGTCACCTCGGTCTGCGGCGGCGAGAACACCGTGGCGTTCTCCACCAGCTCGGCGAACAGGTGGATGATGTCGGCGACGGCGCCGCCGGGGATGGCGACGTCCGGCATCGGGTTCACCCGGACCCGCGTGTAGTCCTCGACCTCGGCGACGGCGGCGCGCAGCACGTCGTCCATCGACACCGGTTCCCGATAGGTGCGGCCCGGGCGGGCCCCCGACAGGATGATCAGGCCCTCGGCGTGGCGGCGCATGCGGGTCGTCAGATGGTCGAGCTTGAACAGGTTCTCCAGGGCTTCGGGCTCCTCGGCGGCGTGCTGCATCTCGTCGAGCAGCCGCAGCTGCCGCTGCAGCAGCGACTGGTTACGGCGGGCCAGGTTCCGGAACGCCTCCGCCACGCCTTCGCGCAGCCGCGCCTGCTCGACGGCGGTCTCCACCGCGGTGTGCTGCACTCCGCTGAACGCGCCGGCCACGTCGCCCACCTCGGTCGTGCCGCCGGGCGGCGCGATGGGCGGCGCCTCGGCCTCGACGTCCACGGTCTCGCCGCGCCGCAGCCGCTCGACGACCCCGGGCAGCCGTTCGGTGGCGAGCCGCACGGCGGCCGTGCGGAGCGCGGCCAGTTCGCGGGTGAGGCCCCGGCCCACGCGCAGCGACACGACCACCGAGACGACCACGGCCGCCAGGCCGATCAGGCCGGTCACGCCGGCCTGCACGAACGTCCGCATGGCCTCGGGCCGGGCACTGGCGGTGAGCTCCCGCTGCGCGGCGGTCAGCGCCGTCCGGTAGCTGCCGTCGATCTTGTCGACGAGGACGAGCCACACGTCGTGCGAGGCGACCTGATCGGGGTCGCCGGCCAGGAGCTGGTCCTCCAGCTTCTCGAACTGAGCGTACTCGCCGGAGTCGGCGATGTTCTGGAACGGCGGGCGCAGCGTGTCGTCCAGGTTGGCCAGGGCCTGGGTGAACAGGAACCGGCGGGTCGTCGCGAGCTCGCCCAGCGTGCGCAGCTCCCGCTGGGTGAAGGCGCGGCCGGCGCCGAGCACGCCCGCGGCCAGCGCCCGCTCGCGGGCGAGGAAGGTCTCGGCGTACGCCATCTGGCCGAGCACCCGCGACCGTTCGAAGAAGCCGACGCCGCTGCCCGACGTCATGCCGGTGACCAGCCGCTGCATGGCGTCGGGGACCTGCGCGAACCGCAGGGACAGCGTCGTCAGGTCGAGTGCGCCGCCGTCGAGGGCGGCTCGGGCGGCGTCCAGGTCGTCGATCTTCCGCAGCAGGTCGTCCAGGCGGCCCTTGTCGTCCGCCGAGAGGGCGTCCTGGGCGTCGTCCGACTGAGCGAGCCGCCGGAACGACTGGCGCAGCCGGTCCACGCTGCCGCGCTGGGCGTCCAGGGCGGCCCGGGCGGCGGCGGTGCGGGAGACCATGTACTCCGCCGACAGCAGGTGCTCGTGCTGGAGGGCGATGTTGAGTTTCTGGCCCGGCTCGCTGATGCTCGTGTAGAGCGTCTGGACCTTGATCAGGTCGAAGGAGTCCCTGGTGGTGAGCACCGTGGCGAATACCCATAAGCCGGCCAGGGTGATCAGCGGAACGATGAGCAGCGCCGAGATCTTGAACCTGATAGATCTGCTAGCTGCCATGCACGCCTCACCGGCCCCGCCCCGGGGTTCCATTCCGGGGCTCGCTTGCCCAGCCCCGGCCGGATGGGTCGGGATCGCGGCGAATATAGCAGAACTTGCTACTTGTTCACACTAAGTACGGCATCGAGCTTAATTAGTACTTTTTCGTTGCAATTACAAGACATTCAGCCCAGAGCCTTGGTGCCTCTGCCGGCACGGGCCGCGATCGCGGCCGCCGTGGCGCGGGCCCGCTCGACCGCCCCCATCCGGTCCAGCACCCCGCTCACGGTCACGCCCCAGGTCAGCCCGAACAACCGGACGGCGAGCGCCCCCACCGCCGCCACCTCGATCGCCAGCAGCACCCGCTCCACCAGGCCCAGCAGCGCCTGATGCCCCGGCAGCGCGACGTACGTGACCCCCACCAGGCTCAGCCCGCCCGCGAGCGCCAGCCACTCCATCGGCCGGGCCAGCGAACGCCACCTGTCGTCCCCCGCGAACGCCGGCACCAGCAGCCCGGTCGCGATCGGCAGGCTGAGCAGCGCCGCCACCGACAGCCCCGCCACCATCAGATCGGGCGCGCCCCGAGGCGTCACTGCGAGCAACGTCACCGAGACCGCCCACACGAGCGTCAGCCGCTCCGGCCACCCGCCCCACGGCGCCCCCACGGCCCGCATGCCGCCGGCCACGGCCAGCGCGGCCACCCCGGCCGACAGCAGCCCCGGCCCGGCGGGCGAACCGGGCGCGAGCGGCGACCGCCCCAGATCGGTCAGGGAGGCCGCACTCGCTTCTCCCACCACGAACGCGATCACCGCGACGAGCACGCCGCCGGCGGCGACCAATGGGTAAAGCCTTGTTGCGGGAAGCATGACTCAACCATGCCCCGCAGGGCCCGGATCAGACATCCGGAGCGACCCCTGAGCCGACCCTGAGCCACCCCTGACCGCGACCCGGCCTCCCCCACTACTCGCCGAGGTCGCGGGCCTCGGCGTAGCGCTCACGCAGGCCGGCCGTCGGCTCGCCCTCGAACGCCGTCGCCGGGGCCGTGCTCCACGCGGGCGGCTCGGCGCCCCCCGCGAGCAGCCAGGCCGCCTGCCGAGCCGCACCGTTGGCGACGTACTCGCCCGGCTCGGGCACCAGCACCCGGCAGCCGAACACCGTCGGCGCGATGCGCCGCACGGCCTCCGAGCGGGCCCCGCCGCCGATCAGCAGCACCCTGGTGGGGCTCATGCCCAGCGCGTCGAGCGCGTCGGCCATGCCGCACAGCATGCCCTCGACCGCCGCCCGGGCCAGATGCGCCGGAGTCGAGGTCGCGAGCTTCAGGCCGCGCAGCAGGCCCGTGGCGTCGGGCCGGTTGGGGGTGCGCTCCCCCTCGAAGTACGGCACCAGCACCAGGCCGTCGGCGCCGGGCGGGCCCTGCAGGGCGAGATCGCTCAGCTCGGCCGGGGTCACGCCGAGGATGCGCGCCACGGCGTCGAGCACCCTCGCGGCGTTCAGCGTGCACACCAGCGGCAGGAACCGGCCCGTGGCGTCGGCGAAACCGGCCACCGCGCCGGTCGCGTCGCTCGACGGGCTCTCGGCGACGGCGAACGCCGTACCGGACGTGCCGAGCGACACCACCACATCGCCCGGCTCGGCCCCGACACCCAGCGAGGCCGCCATGTTGTCGCCCGTGCCCGGGGCGATCAGCGCCCCGCGCGGGGTCACGCCGGCCTGCTCGGCCGGGCCGAGCACGCGCGGCACGATGGGCACCGAGCCGAGCGCCATCTTGAGCAGATCGGTGCGGTAGGTGCCGGTCGCGGGCGACCAGTAGCCCGTGCCCGAGGCGTCGCCCCGGTCGGTCGTGAGAGCGTCGAGGCCGGGCGCGCCGGCGAGCTTCCAGGTGAGCCAGTCGTGCGGCAGGCAGACGGCCCGGGTGCGGGCGGCGTTGCCGGGCTCGTGCTGGGCCAGCCAGCGCAGCTTGGTGACGGTGAACGACGCGACCGGCACCGAGTTGACCGCCTCGACCCAGGCTCCCGGGCCGCCGAGCTCGGCGATCAGGTCGTTGGCGGCCGCCGCCGAGCGCGTGTCGTTCCACAGCAGCGCCTCGCGCACGACCTGGCCGTCCTCGTCGAGGCAGACCATGCCGTGCTGCTGCGCGCCCACCGACACCGCGGCGACGTCGTCGAGCCCGCCCGCCTGCTCCACGGCCCGCTGCAGCGCCTCCCACCACGCGTCCGGGTGCACCTGCGTGCCGTCGGGGTGAGCGGCGCGGCCCTCGCGTACCAAGGCGCCGGTCTCGGCGTCGCGGATGACGACCTTGCAGCTCTGCGTCGACGAGTCGACGCCGGCGACGAGCGCCATCGGCACCTCCGTGCTCTTCGCTGAGACGGTCATCGACCGCCCCTGACAACCAACCGGATACCAAGCAAGCTATAGGACGTAAGCCACTTAACCAGACAAGACAGGTCAGCGGCCAATGCTCGGCCGCTGGAGGCAGCCGGGCACGTCGCCGGACCGGCGGCCCGGCGACGACCTCCCGATTTAGTCTACGTCGTGAACTTAATATGGGCCCTGGCAGCGGAATGGTCAAGAGACGCCTGCCGCGGCGACTCCGCTCACATGCCGGACGGGTCGCGCCCCACGCTGATCTCCTCGGCGATGCGCCGGATATCGCCCTCCTGCAGCCCCGGCCCCGGCACCCCCGGCAGGCGGCTGCGCAACGCCCCCATCACCTCGCCCACAGGTCGCCCGGCATGGCGCCGGGCGACCTCGTGCACGACACGGAAGAGCGCGATGTCCTGCTGGTGCTGATCAGATGCGTGAATGGGATCGGTCCTGGGCATTGCCCCAACCTACGACCCCGCACCGACACTTTCCGGCAGGACGCGGCCGGCCGGCCGATCAGCGCCGCATGAGGGCGAAGACTCCCCAGCCGAGATACTCGCGCCGGTACCTCACGTAGCGGGCCGGCGCCCCGTCGAGTTCGGCGCGCAGCTCGGCGTACAGC
Source organism: Actinomycetales bacterium (assembly GCA_044507605.1). GTDB lineage: Bacteria > Actinomycetota > Actinomycetes > Streptosporangiales > Streptosporangiaceae > Thermopolyspora. The sequence continues at coordinate 14,540 of JBIQJI010000062.1, forward strand.
TCGTCATCGGGGTTGCGGTCCAGCCACTGGCGGATGTTCAGCCACTGCGCCGCGGCGTACCTGTCCCAGCTGTCCTGGTCGGCCAGCACCATCTCGACCAGATCCCAGCCGAGCTCGCCGAACCGCTCGACCAGCTCGGGCAGCGGCAGAAAATCGTCCTTGGCGGAGACCTGGCAGCCCGCCACCGTCTCCTGGTCGGGCGGGCCGAGCCGCCAGTACGGCTCGCCGACCAGCAGCAGGCCGCCGTCGCGCAGGCTGCGCTCCAGCAGCTCGATGGTGCCGGCCAGGCCGTGGCCGATCCAGGTGGCCCCGATGCACGAGACCACGTCGCCCGGCTCGTCGGCCACGTACGTGGCGGCGTCGCCGTGCACGAAGGCGACCCGGTCGGCCACCCCCAGCTCGGCGGCCCGCGCCCGCGCCGCCGCCGTGAACACCGAGCTGATGTCGACGCCCAGCCCGGTCACCTGGTGATCGCGCGCCCAGGTGCACAGCATCTCGCCCTTGCCGCTGGCGAAGTCGACCATGCGCGTCCCAGGCGGCAGCCGCAGCGCCTCGCCCAGTATGGCCAGCTTCTGCGGGCTGAACGGGTTGATGATCCGATGTCCGCTTTCGCGGATGGTGAAGCTACGTGGCAGATCCACAGCGAAGATTCCCTACGTCAGGTGTGAGGCGGCCGGATGAGACGTTCTCCTGGCGGGCACCACGGGCCCGGACCACGACGACACTCACCTGAAACACCTCTTCACCACGCAGGGAACCGAGGACCCGACCCTAGGAGACCCCTCGGCGCCACGTCCACCGATTTACCCGGCCCGGCAAACGACGAGGGAGCCCCTCACGGCCGAGGGACTCCCTGATGAGATGGTGGCGCGGCTGGCAAGAGTCGAACTCGCAACCTTCTGATCCGTAGTCAGATGCTCTATCCATTGAGCTACAGCCGCTTGTGACGGAGCCTACCCGGAGGTGGCTCGCATCGGTAACGAGCCTACCAGATCGGCGATGGGTGCTCACGCCATTTGCCCCATGGCCACGGCGGGCACGACGCCCACGGCAGGCCGCACGTCAGCCGTTTGCAGAGTACCGGACGAGACCACTGTCGTGGGCGCAGGCAGACCATGTGTCCGTAAAGACTCGCCCAAGACGATCACTACTCGGCATGACCCAACAGCCTTTGGCTATAAACCGGATATTCCGCCGAAACAGGCCCGGACGTGGTGAACGGGGGTCCAGCCGATGATCGCGGAAATCTGGTGTGCGCTGTCAGGCAGCGGACGGAGCAGAGGGGAGGTCGTCACCGAAGAACAGGTCGCCGCCGCAGAGCAGGCCACCACAGAGCAGGCCACCGCAGAGGAACAGGCGACGGCCGCCCCACGGCGACGAGCACGCAGCCGGGGCACCGTGGATCCGGCCCGGCTCGACCAGGTGGCGAAGCTGGTCGAACTCACCGGGCTCACGCGATACCGGTACCCGGCGTACGACCTGAGCGGGCTGGTGCAGTGCTCGCGAGAAGCCGGGCTGGCCGTCAGAGCGCACTTCAGCGGGCCCGCCGTCGAAACACCCGAAGACGTCCAGGCGGCGGCCTTCGAGATCCTGCAGGAGGCGCTGGCCAACGTGCTCAAGCACGGCGACGGCACGGCCACGGTGACGGTCCGGTCCCGGCCCGACCGGCTCACGCTGACCGTCACCAACCCCGTCGCCGGACGGCGTCCCGAGGCCAGACGGTCACGCGGCGGGCTCAAACGGATGCGACGCTGCGCCGACCGGGTCCGGGCATCGTTCCGCGTCGGCCCGCACGAAGGCGGCTGGCGCGTACACGCGGAGTTCGCCATCAGGCGAACGTCCTGGGCCGGCCCCGGCCGCCGCGCCGACCCCCACCCCGACTGGTCCCTGGGCACGTAGCGCAGAAGCAGCTCGGCCACGCAGGCCGGCCGCGCGCCGCCCTCGACCTCGATGGTCACGTACAGCGACGACGGCCTGCCCGACGGCGTCCCCTTCGACGTCTCGCCCTTGGCCGCCCTCGGCTCGGCGAGATCGGTGCGGCCGCGCATGCGGGACCCCATGCGCCGCAGGTAGCGGCCACCGCCGGGGTACGGCACGGGTGCTGCGCCGCCGCCTTCCCCGGCGACCCCTTCACCAACCGCGCCGTGACAATTCGGATGGCCGATCGTTACCCCGCCGATAGCACTCTCGCCTGCGGAAACCCCGGGACAGGGCTACCGTATGTGGTCTTCCCGCGGCTCCGCCCCCGCCTGAGCGGGCCGGCTGGCCAGGTCTTCATATATGACGAAAGACGCCCCCATCCCCTAGCCAGGGGGAGCGGGGGCGTTGTTTCATCCAGGCACACCCTCAGCCCGCACGTCTCCTCGGCCCACCAGGCCGGACGCCGGCGCGGCCCACCGCGTCCACGTACGGGCTCACGGCGCCTCCTCCTCGTCCTCAGGCCGCGACTTCTCGTCCTGCGGACGTGGATCCTCGTCCTCAGGCCGTGGCTGCTGCGGGGCGAAGACGTGGTTGCCCTGATGGCCGGGTGGCAGGACACAGCGCCGGTCGTCGTTCATCACGGAGCATCGGGGTGCCTCGTCCCTGCTGGGGAGGGACACCGGTAAGGGAGTAGACGGGTCAATCATGAGGGGCTCTCGAGTGCTCCTGCGTTGGGGGGCCAACGGCACCGACGGGCGGATGGGTTGCGTAACGTTCTACCGATATAGGCATGCCTGCCTCACGGCAACCCCCGACCCTTGATCCCTGGCGGGAGTTTCCGCAGCCCCGAGCCCATTCCCACCCCCTCTCACCAGGCCATACGCCCCCGACGAGGCACCGAATCACCGCCAATTGTCAAGTTTCTCTGACGCATCCTGATAAATAAACATTCAGCTATCTTGCCCGCTCCGGGACCCGCCCCGGCGAAGCGCCCCCGCCCCGAGCCCAGGACGAGGGCGCTTCTTTCGTGCCCGCCCGTTGCCCGTGGGGACGGCGACACCGTCGGACACGACGCCAGTCAACGTACTCGCTACGCCCCCTGACCTCCCGCTTTATGCCGTCACGGCATACCGGCCCACTCGTACCGCCCGAATGACAACGAAACCCCCCAGTCCCGCGTCCCCCGGCCACCGTGAGCGGGCGGCCGCCCCCGTACGGCCTCGATCACGCACGCGACCATGCCCACCGCCGGCACCGCCCGTCCGGATCCCCCACCGACCCCCGCCCGGCGGCACCCTGGCCGAGCCGAGACGCCGGACGCGACCACTGAGCTCCAGCGCCACCGAGCTTCAGCGCACCCCCACGCCCCTCCGACCGGACCCTTACGGATCCCCCGATATGTGACCGAGAAGCACACTGATTCCGCCGGCACCGACCACGTACAGAAGACCATTCACCAGGAGCAGCCCGACTCCCGCCCCGAGCAGCCCATCGCGGTGACCGAATCTCTTGCCGAGACGCCGACCGCCGAGTGCCCCAAGGGCAGTGACGCCAATGATCCCTACCACCAGCACCCAATTGTGCAGAAAGGCGCCGAGGGCCAACCGAATATCATGTTGGACACCCCGACCAGGATCGCCAACACGAGCGTCTCCGCCACCCATGTCCGGCTCGCCACGCCACCGTTCCGGCTCATCTCAAAAACGATCCGGCCACCCGATCAAGGGAGCACGCTCCATCGCATCACACTGATATCAAGCCGAACAGAAACCGGCGCACCCGGAACCGGCAGCGGTCCCCGCGGCCGGCGACCGCCGAGATTCAGAGCTTTCTGCCGACGCAGCCATAGGCGCCGGGCACCCCGCCCTCCGGGATCGGCCCCTCCGGACGCCACATGGGAGGCCACACCATTCCGGGCTCGACGAGCTCGAAACCCTCGAAAAACCGTGCCACCTGCTCCCGGGTGCGGTTGGTGAACAGCAGCGGCCCGGAATTGTAGCTGCGAGCCAGCGCGGCCATCTTCTCCGGTTCGAAATCCGCGGTCAGATGGGTGATGGCCAGATAGGAGCCGGGGCACGTGGCGTCGGTGAACTGCTTGACCGCCCCCCACGGGTCGTCCTCGTCCCGAATGTGCATGAGCGTGCCCACGATGATGACCCCGATGGGCCGGGAAAAATCCAGCGTCGCCAGCGTATCGGGATGGTCCAGGATACTGGCGGGATCGCGCAGGTCGGCCTCGACGAACGCCGTCCTGCCCTCCCGGGAACCGCGCAGCAGCGCCCGCGCATGCGCCATCACGATCGGATCGTTGTCGACATAGACGACACGCGCGGCAGGGTTCACGGCCTGGGCCACCTCGTGCGAGTTGCCCGCGGCCGGAATACCGGTGCCGATATCCAAGAACTGTGTGACACCCTGCTCCGCCACATAACGCACGGCGCGCGCGAGAAAGGCCCGATTCGCCCGCGCCCCCACCACCACACCCGGCGTCGCGGCCATCGCCGCCTCGGCCACCTTCCGATCGGCCGCGAAATTGTCCTTGCCGCCGAGCCAGTAGTCGTACACCCGAGCAGGATGCGGCACCGAAACATCAAGCCTGGCCGAGTCACGCCCCGAGACGAACACCCGTTCACGAGCCCGCCCAGGCTCTTTCACCACCAGCCGCCTCCAGAGAAGCCCACACCACCGACCATGATCTTATCCGCCCAGAACCCGAAAAAACCGAACATGCCCCGATCGGCCCACCCACCAAGCCGGCGACGAATCACCGTACCCACACCGAACGGTAGCCGTTCGACCACGAGTCGTCCTGGAATCCCAAAGACCAGCGCCATAGCCTGAAGACGTTCATGCCTCTGACAGGAGCAGCTCCTTATGCGCGACGACGGCGGTATGCCCGACCTGCGGCCAGACATGACAATCGGCGAACGCCTCAAGGTCGCCCGCCGCTTCGCCGGCCTCAATCAGGAACAGCTGGCCGAACGCGCAGGCATCAACGTGGACACCATCCGAAAGCTGGAGCAGAGCGCGCGTCAATCCGCGCGCATCTCGACGATCAACGCCCTCGCACACGCGGTGAACGTCGAAACCATCACCCTGCTGCAAGGCATCGTCCACGAAGCGGAACGCGGCGCCCCGGCCCTGCTCGCGCTGCGCAGCGCGCTGATTCCCGTCGACGACTTCGTTCCCGCAGCCGACGAGGAAGACGAGGACAGCCCACCCGACCTCGACACGCTTCGCCGCTCCGTACAGGACGCATGGGGCGACTACCACACGGGCGACTTCGCCGCACTCGGCGACCTCGTTCCGGGCCTCTGGCCTGCCGGCTCGGCGCGCACGTCCTCACCCGGGCCGGAATGGCGGACCTGGCCCTGCATGGACTCGACCGCGCCCGAATCGCGGCCGACCGTGCCGAGGACCCCCTGCTGAACGCGGCCCTGCTCATCGTCTCCGAACTGATCACCAACGCCATCGTGCACGGCGCTCCCCCAGTGCGCCTCACCCATGACCCCTACCTGTCTCCCGGCCTGCTACACGGCTCCGTCCGCGACCAGGGCGCCGACTGGCCGATCGAGCCGAACCCGGCCAGATGGAGGAACTCGGCGAGGGCGGCCGCGGGCTGTGGCTCGTCGGGATGCTGGCCACCCGATGGGGCGTCACCCGCCACCCACGCCCCCGACGCCCGGACGGCGCGTGATCGCCGGCGCGGTGGTCCGCCCAGACAACGGCTCCTGAAGATCAAAAGCCCTCTCGCTGAGACCAGCGAGAGGTGCTTTGCGCTGCGGAGGCTCGGGGATTTGAACCCCGGATGGGCGGTGAACCCAAACCGCATTAGCAGTGCGGCGCCATAGACCTGACTAGGCGAAGCCTCCTGTGCCAGAAGTGGCTCTGGACAGAGTACCGGGCGTGGGGCGGGGCGGCAAAGCGGATACGGGCGGCCGGGTGGGGTGTCGACGGTTGGGGGTGCCGGGTTGCTCGGGGTGCACTTGGTTGTGCACAGGCTGTGGATAACGGCTGTGGGTAACCTGTGGATAGCTTGGGGACAAGGTGTGGATAACTTGTGGACGGGACGCCCTTGCTGTGGACAGGCTGTGGATAACTCCCGAAGGTGTGCACCACTCCACGGGACGTCGTTTCCCGTCGGGCCAGGAGGGCCGGAGGGCTCGAACGGCGGTTGATGGTCGTCGTGCGAGCCCTTCGCGTGCCGCCACTGGGCCCCTTCGGGCGCCGTAGGTGCCGTTGGGGCCTGTCGTACCTGGCCGGCCCCTGGGAACGTGCCGGGGCCGGCGCCGAGCTTCGGGCGGGTCAGGCCCTTACGGCTTCGCCCTCGATCTCGACCTTGACCTTCTTGCCGACCAGGACGCCGCCGGTCTCCAGGGCCTGGTTCCAGGTGAGGCCGAAGTCCTCGCGGTCGAACTCGGTGGTGATGGTGTAGCCGAACACTTCGACACCCCAGGGGGTGAGGCCGACGCCGCCGAACTCGACGGTGAGCTCGACCTCACGGGTGATGCCGCGGATCGTGAGGTCGCCGAGCACCGTGAACTCGTCACCGGAGTGGCCGGTCACCTTGGTGGAGCGGAAGGTGATCTCGGGGTACTTCTCGACGGCCAGGAAGTCGTCGCCCCTCAGGTGGCCGTCGCGGTCGGCGCTGGCGGTGTCGATGCTGGCCGCCTTGATGGTGAGCTCCGCCGTGGAGTCCAGGGGGTTCTCGGCGATGGTGACGGAGCCGCTGAAGTCGTTGAAGTGGCCGCGGACCTTGCTGACCATCATGTGCTTGGCCCAGAAGCCGATGCGGGTGTGGTTGTTGTCCAGGTTGAAGGACCCGGCCGTGGGGATGGTGAGGCCTTCCCAGGTACGAGTGTTCATGTGTGCCCTCCAGATGGGTTTCGAAGCACTTGCGAGGCGGACGATTGAACCAGCAACTATGTACTCGCGGATATTCCGCTAGTCAAGTTGTCTCTGGGTAGACTGAACATGTGATCTCCTTGCACGACCCGCGACTGACCGCCGTCGGCCTGTTGAGCGAGGCCGCGTCGGGCCTGTCGGCGAGGCTGTCGCCCACCCTGGCCGAGGCCGGGCTGGGCGAGGTCGATTTCGAGACCCTGATCAGGCTGGCCAGGTCGCCCGGGCACAGCCTGCGCATGAGCGATCTGGCCGCTCAGACGGGCATGTCCACCAGCGGCATCACCCGGGTCGTCGACCGTCTGGAACGTGACGGCATGGTGTGCCGCCGGGCGTGCGCGACCGACCGGCGCGCCCAGTACGCCACGCTGACCGACGCCGGGCTGCGCCGGCTCGAGGAGGTGCTGCCCAAGCACCTCGACGACATCCAGACCTGGCTCACGGGCCTGCTGACCGACCAGCAGCTGGCCGCCCTGCTCGACGGGCTGCGCGTCGTCCGTGACGCCGTACGCCCCGGCGCGACCGCCGGCGCCGACTCCCGCGATGGCCTGGCCGAGCCGTCGCTGGACGCGTCGCACATCGCCCCCTAGTCCGTTGCGCGGCACGCCGTTTCGGACCGCCCGGTGCCAATGCGTCATCGCGGGCCTAGGTCGGGGGGCGGCCTGATACCACCAGGTCGCCGCGGAGTTTGGCCATGGCCCGGGAGACGGTGCTTTTGACCGTGCCGATGCTGATGCCGAGCGTTTGCGCGATCTCCGGCTCGGTCATGTCCTCGAAGTAGCGCAGCATGATCGCGATGCGCTGCCGGGTGGGCAGGCGGTCGAGGGCCTGGTCGAGCAGCTCGTACACGGGGCCGTACGCCGTGGCGTCGCCGGTGGCCGACTCGGGGACCTCCTCGGAGGGGTACTCCTCCAGCTTGCGCCGCCGCCACCAGGAAATGTTGATGTTGACCATGGCTCGGCGCACATAGCCGTCGAGGGCGGACCGGTCGTTGATGCGGTGCCAGGCGAGGAAGGTCTTGATGAGCGCCGCCTGAAGCAGGTCCTCGGCGTCGGCGGGGTTGCCGCAGAGCTGGTGGGCCATGCGGAGGAGGACGGGCCCGCGGGAGATCACGTACTCGCGGAACTCGTCATGGACCGCACCGTCGGACGTGTCGGGGGCCGCGCCGTCGCTTTCGCCGAGGGCTTCGCCCACGGCGGCGCCGACACCTGGGGCCCGCGCTCGCTCACTCATGGCTCACCGCACCGATTGCGAAGGATTACGGTTCGTACGCATGTTGTGGCCAGAATCGCAGCCCTTGCCCCCGGTCCGGCTGAACCGCGATCCAGGTTTCGTCCCGTCCCAGGCAAAGATCGTCCAATGCGGCCCGTGAGACGGCTCGCCGAGCGCCCGGTTCACCTGGCCTTTCAACCGGGGTGAAGGCGCTTCAACCGGGAGTGAATCTTTTCTCTCGACATCACGGGCGAACGACCGTATTACGGCAGTCCACCAGGGTGGTCACACCTCCTCGTGTGAGGCTGGACCCGTCACAGGGGAGGTCCGGATGAATACCGAACGCGTGGACATAGGGCGCCGACGCGTGCTCGCCGGGGCCGTGCTCGGCCGCGAGATCGAGCAGCTGGGTCCGATTCCCGGGTGCAAGCCGCCGTTGGAGACGATCATCGGCGAGGTCCGGGACGTTACGAAACGTCTGCTGGTCGTGGAGAACATGGACGGCGCCGAGGAGCAGCTCGTCATCGCGCCGTGGGCGACGGCCTGGCGTGGCGGGCCGGTGCAGCCGGCCGAGCTTGAGCCGGGCACCCGGGTGATCGTCCGGACGCTGCGTTCGGGCCGGGTCGTGGACCGCGTCTGGGCCGACATCACCCGCATGACCGGAACGATCCTCGGCATCACCCGCAACGGCCGCAGCGATCGGCGCGGCCACGTCGTCGAGCTCGACTGCGGGCCGCATCGGGGCCGCCGCAGGGTGCTCGTGCCGTCGAGCGCGACCGGACCCATCCAGGTGCGGCATCCGAGGCTGGAGCCCGGCTACCTGTTCGACGCGATCGGCATCCGCGTGGGCGGCGTGTCCACGGCCCTGCTTCCGGCCACTTCGCAGCCTGCCTACCGGGCGGACTCCGTGCCGCCTCCCTCGGCGTACGGGACGCAGCCGCGGATCTCCGGGGTGGCCGTGTGGTCCGACGTCTTCGACGACGACGAGGCCGGGGCGGCCTACCCGATGCTGGAACGCGCGGACGCCCGCTGCGATCAGGCGGGGTTCTCGTGCGCGGGGCTGCCGTACCTGTCGCTGGGCTCGACGCTGTCGGTGCACAACCTGTGCACGGACCGCGCGGCGGTGCTGCCGATCGTCGCCTGCGGCTGCCTGACCGGAAGGTTCCGCGACAGATGTGTCGAATGCGGCACGTCGCCGCGGGGGCGGACCGTGGAGTTGTCTCCGCTGGCGTACGTCGAGCTCGGCGGCGAGCTCACCCGTGGCTGCTTCAATGCCCGAATCGGACTGGGGTGACGACGTGATCACGATGATTGCCGTGGCGGGGACGCCGCTCCTGATCGTAGTGCTCATCCTCGGCTGCGCGGCGAAGCTCGCGGACGTACGCGGCGACTCGGAGCCGGGCGCGCTGGCCAAGCTGGGGCCGGCCGTGCTGATGCCCGGAAGGCTGCGGCGGCCGGCCGTCGTCGTGTGCGCCGTGCTCGAAGGGGTGGTGGCCGTGCTGCTGCTGGGCTGGGACTGCCCGCTGCCGCGTTACGCGTGCGTCGCGTTCTTCGCGATCTCGACGTACGTGCTCTTCGACCTGCGGCGACGCCGGCCCGACGTCGGCTGCGGCTGCTTCGGTGATGTCAGCACTACTCCGGTGGGGCTGCGTTCGGTCGCCCGCCCCGCGATGCTCACCGTGGTGGCTTTGGCGGCGGCCCGGCAGCAGTGGGACATCGGGACGCTGCGCGCCGTGCTCGCCCATGATTCAGGCACGGCGCTCGCCTGGTTCACCGCCCTCGTGGCGCTGCTGCTGGTGCTTTCTCCGGAGGTGGAGGAGAGCGTGGCGCGGCTGCGCTACCGCGCGCCGTGCGCACAGCGCGAGATGCCGATCGAGCGGTCGCTGTCGCGGCTGCGCGCCAGTGCGGCGTGGCGGGCGCACCGTCACCTGCTCACCTGCTCACAGCCCATGGACGTGTGGCGGGAGCTGTGCTGGCGGTTCTTCTCCTTCCCGGGCCGCACCGCCGACGGGCTGCGGGTCGAGGTCGTCTTCGCGGTCTATCTGAGCGGGCGGCACGCCCCCGTCCGCGGCGCGGTGGTCGCCGCGGACGGGGTGGCGCAGCCACGTCTGCCGGAATCTTTCGCCGTATCGGTCATTCGCTAGACGACGCTAGACACGGCTAGCGGCGTAACTTGATCATGCTCTCTACGGCTCTCTAGCTTCCCCTCTAGAGAGCCGTAGAGAGGTCAATGGGGATCTGCCGGGCGCGCGCCCGGCACTTCCTCTGGTCGGGGCCGGTCAGATGGGCTGCGCGCGCAGGAACTTGCCGAAGTGCGGCACCGTGAAGGCGATCAGGCCGCGCTCGGCGCTGTAAATAAGTCCCTTCTTGATCAGGCTGTCGCGGGCCGGTGACAGGCTGGAGGGTTTTCGGCCCAAGGCCTCGGCGACCTCGGACGTGGGCACGGGGTCGTCACCGATGGCGGCCATGGCGCGCATGTAGTCGCGCTCGGCCGGGGTGGCCCGTTCGTATCTGCTGCCGAAGAAACCCACCGCGAGCTCCTCCTCGGCCTCGGGTGCGGCCACCTTGACGTCGTCGGCGGTGATGGGGCTGCGCAGCGCGAGGTCCCAGGTCACCTTGCCGTAGGCCTGCACGAAGTAGGGGTAGCCGTCTGCGGCTTCGTAGAGCGCCTGCAGCGCCTCCGGCGTGAACTCGACTTCTTCGCGCTCGGCCGGGGCGATCAGCGCGAGGTCGGCGGCATCGCGGTCGAGCCGGTCGATGCGGGCGTAGCGGAACAGCCGCTCGGAGTAGCTTTTGCTCGCCGACAGCACGCTCGGCAGGTGCGGCAGCCCCGCACCCACGACGATCAGCGGGCCGCCGGTCTGGGACAGCTCGTGGCAGGCGGCGCACAGCGCCGAGATGTCGGCGGGCCGCACGTCTTGCATCTCGTCGATGAACAGGGCGACGCCCACGCCGAGGTCGGTGGCGACGGAGGCGGCGTCGACGAACAGCTCGGTGAGGTCGATCTCAAGGTCGCCCGAGTCGGCCCGGCCGCGTGAGGCCGGCACGTCGATGGCGGGCGACCAGTGCGAGGTGCCTTTGGCCGCGGCGGGGTCGCGCATGGCGAACGCCTTGAGCACACCGAGGAACGTCTCGATGCGCTCGGGCGCGCGATGGCGCGGGGCGAGCTCACGGACGGCCATGTGCAGGGCGGCCGCGATGGGCCGCCGGATCGACTGATCGGGCCTCGCCTCGATCTTCCCGGTGCCCCACAGCCGCTGCATGGCCATGGACTTGAAGGTGTTGAGCAGCACGGTCTTGCCGACCCCGCGCAGCCCGGTGAGGACCATACTGCGCTCGGGCCGGCCACGCGCCACCCGCTCCAGCACCACCTCGAACTGCTGCAGCTCGCGATCTCGCCCGGCGAGCTCGGGCGGGCGCTGACCCGCGCCCGGGGCATAGGGGTTGCGCACGGGGTCCACGCTCTCGGACTTTATGACGGGATATAGCGGCCGTCGTAGATTTCCGTAGAAAGTGCTACGGCGTGTCGCGCGGCGCCGCGAGCCCGGCCGGCACAGCGGCCGCCCGACCGGCCCGGCGACCAGCGGCTTCACACTCATCGCGACACACCAGCCCTTCCACACTCGTCTCCGCGCGCCCCTCAGGGAGGCCCCCACCTCCCGACCGAACCTACGTTCGATCGACAGGCATGACTGTAGCGCGAGTCGAACATATGCGCGATCCGTTCCCGGGAAAAGTGTTGGTAAAGAACTCAGCGATCTACGGATCCGTTGTCCCGTCTCGGTTACATGCGCCCGTTCCTGCGGCTTAGGCTGACGCATGCTCCGAACACGAATGCTCTCCTACCTGGGCTTTCTCACCCTGGCCGGGTTGACCGCGTGCGGCGGCGCGGGCGCCGTGCACGCCGAGTCGGACGCTGCTCCGGCGAGCGCCGCCCAGGCGCCGCTCGCCACGTCGAACGGCGAACCCCGCAATGGTTCCCTCGACGGCGCCGCGACGCCGAGCCCCAGCGGCACGGCCACGCACGGCGCGCCCAAGTTCCACGCCAAGATCTCCAAGGTCACCCGCGACCAGGTCAGATACTCCTGGCGGCCGTCGTGCCCCGTGCCGTACCAGGACCTGCGCATGATCACCATGACCTACTGGGGATTCGACCACAAGGCGCACACCGGCCGGCTGGTCGTCAACAAGTCGGTCGCCGACGACCTGGTGACCGTCTTCCACAAGCTGTACCGGCAGCGCTTCCCCATCATGAAGATGGAGCCGGTCGACAAGTACAAGGGCGACGACTACGACTCGATCGACGCCGGCAACACCTCGGCGTTCAACTGCCGGCCGGCCACCGGCTCCAATCACTGGTCCCAGCACGCCTACGGCCTGGCCGTCGACCTCAACACGCTGCAGAACCCCTACGTCAACGCCGACGGCACCAACGCCCACCGCAACGCCGACAAGTACGTCAAACGCCCCCTCCACAAACCCGGCGTGATCAACCCGGGCGACAGCGTGGTGAAGGCCTTCGCCGCCATCGGCTGGGGCTGGGGCGGCAACTGGTCCGGCGCCAAGGACTACCAGCACTTCTCCCAGTCGGGCCACTGAGACTCCGCCGGTCGGGACACAGGACGGGCCGCTGGGCCGTCGGGCTCACGGCTGCGGGAGCCGGGGAGGGCAGGAGCAGGGCCCGTCCAACGCGTGACCGTCAAAGCCGAACGCGTGACCGTCAGAGCTGGCCGAGCAGCCATCGGGGACCGGTCACCGCCGCGCGCAGGGCGGTCACGCGCTCGCGCAGGCCCCGGTCGGCGGTGACGACCAGCACATGCTCCCAGGGGCGGGCGTCGCGGACGGCCTCGACGATGGCGTCGTCGCCGCTGCCCGGCGCGGCGATCATCGTGACGCCGTCGGCGGGTTCGGCCGCCACGGGCCTGGCCGCCCCCTCGACCACCATCGAGATGCGCGGAAACCACCGGTCCAGGGCCGGGCAGCCCTCGGGGGTTGCGCGCAGCCCCGCACGGGCGAGCGCGACGACGTCACCGAGGAGCCGGCCGGCGGCCCGGGCCCGGTCGCGCCACCAGCCGTGCTCGGCGCGCGCCCCGATGATGTTGGCGGCGTCGAGGATCACCACGGCCGGGTCGAGTGCCCGGCGTACGACCGGCCAGGTCTCGGCGAAACCCGGGTGCAGCGGCTTCGACGTGACGTCGTCGGCGGGCAGCCAGGCCAGTTCGGTGCTCTCGGCGTTGGCGCAGGTGGCGGGGAGCAGCTCCGACGCCTCGGCGATGACCGTGCGGAACGCCCAGCCCTCGTGGTCGTCGAGGTAGATGCCCTGCACCCGCAGCCCGTCGCCCGACAGCCCCGCCTCCTCGCGTGCCTCACGCAACGCCCCGGCGACGGCGTCCTCGTGGCTGTCGGTGGCCCCGCCGGGCAGCCCCCACGTGCCGCCGTGGTGGCTCCACCAGGAGCGTCTTTGCATGAGCACGTGCGGCGTGCCGGCGGCGTCGTGATGCACCGCGAGCAGCCCGGACGCCCCGTGCACCCCCCAGTGCCGGTGGCCCCGCTCACAGCAGGCCCAGCCGTCGCCGTCCTTCGCCGCCATGCCCCCATCCTGCCTCATGGGCCCACCAGGCCCGACGTGTCACGCCGCGCACCGCAGCAGGTGGTCCCGCGCGAAGAAGACCGCGAGCGGAGGTCAAGGTTCGCCAAATCCGCTGACCGGAACCTGGGGTCTGTCAGGATGTGGAGCATGCCCGACAGAGCGACGCTCGACTGGTCGGCCGACCCTGATAGCCCTGTCCCCCCATCGTCATGGGGCCGCAAGGCGCCCACCTCGCCCGTGCTGCCGTGGGTGCTCATCGCCGTGGTCGGTGTGCTGGTCGTGGGACGCCGCCTGCTGAGCCCGTTCGTCACGGCGCCCGGCCTGCAGACCTGGGCGACCGTGTTCGTGGCCATCTGCGTGCAGGCGCTGCCGTTCCTGGTGCTCGGGGTGCTGCTGTCGGCGGCCATCACGGCGTTCGTGCCCGAGGGGTTCTGGACGAAAGCGCTGCCCCGCCGGCCGTACGCCGCCGTGCCCGTCGCCGGGGCGGCCGGGGCGGTGCTGCCGGGCTGCGAGTGCGCGTCGGTGCCGGTGGCCGCCGGGCTGATGTCCCGTGGGGTGGCACCGGCGGCCGCCCTCGCGTTCCTGCTCGCGTCGCCCGCGATCAACCCGGTCGTGCTGGTGTCGACCGCGGTGGCGTTCCCCGGCCGGCCGGGCATGGTGCTGGCCCGCTTCGCCGCCTCGCTCGCGGTGGCCGTGCTCGCCGGTTGGTGCTGGCTGCTGTCGGGCCGCGGCGACCTGCTGCGGGTGCCGCACCGGGCGTCGGGGCGTGGCTGGGGCGCGTTTCGCGACGCCGTGCAGCACGACCTGCTGCACACCGGCGGCTTCCTCGTGATCGGCGGCCTAACGGCGGCGACGCTCAACGTGCTGGTGCCGCGCGCCTGGCTCGACACGGTCGCCGGTGTGCCGTGGCTCGCGGTGCCCGGCCTCGCACTGCTCGCGGTGATCTTGTCGATCTGTTCGGAGGCCGACGCGTTCGTCGCGGCGTCGCTGACCACGTTCTCGCCGACGGCGCGGCTGGCGTTCCTGGTGGTGGGGCCGATGGTCGACCTGAAGCTGATCGCCCTGCAGGCCGGCACGTTCGGGCGGGCATTCGCCGCGCGGTTCGTGCCGCTGACGCTGGTGCTGGGCGTGCTCGTCAGCGTCGCCGTCGGGTGGTGGCTGCTGTGAGCCGCATGACGCAGGGCGTCGTGCTCGCCCTGCTCGGCGCGGCGGTCCTGCGCATCTCGGTCTTCTCGTCGGCGTACCTGAACTATGTGCGGCCGGGCTTCCGGCCCTTCCTGATCGCCGCCGGGGTGGTGGCGTGCGCGCTGGGCGTCACCGCGCTCGTGCGGGAGTGGCGGCGGCCGATGCCGCCGGCGCACGAGCAGCAGGGCGAGGCGCATGGCCACGACCACGCCCGGGGCCCGCTGGTGGCCTGGCTGCTGTGCCTGCCGGTCATCACGATCTTCCTGATCGCGCCGCCGGAGCTCGGCGCCTTCGCCGCCGGGCTCGACGACCGGCCCGCCCCGCCGCCGCCCGCCGCCGAAAGCTACCCGGAGCTGGCGGGCACGGCTCCGGCCGACATGCCGGTCAGCGAATTCGTCGGCCGGGCCTGGAGCGGCGACAGCCTGGCGGGGCGCACGGTGCGGCTCACCGGGTTCGTGGTGCCGGCCGCGCATTCGGGGCAGTGGTACCTCACCCGCATGCGCATGTCGTGCTGTGCCGCCGACGCCATCGCGATGAAGGTCATGGTGCTCGGCGCGCAGGCGCCGCCGCGGAACACCTGGGTGGAGGTCACCGGTACGTGGTCGCCCTCCGGCGCCGGGGGCACGGCCCCGCCGCGGCTGACCGCCGTGAAGGTGACCCGGGTGCCGCGGCCCACCGAACCGTACGAGTGACCCGGCCCGATGGCCGGGCCGGGTCCGGGAACGCCGCGACCCAGCGGCGGCCTGGGGGAAAGGCCGGTCCGCTGGGTCGCGTCCGCTGTGGTGTGGGCCGAACGATCAGCCGTTGTCTTCGGTGTCGGCGTCGCGGCGCAGGCGGCGCAGCGTGGCAGGCACCGCGCGGGCCAGCCGCTTGTCCATGCCGGTCCGCTTGGCGATCGCCAGCATGGCGAGGGCCGGCAGCACGATCCCGCCGATGACCATCGGGCCCTCGGGGTGGCCGAGCTGCTCGGCGGCCGACGGCTGAGAGACGCCGACGTGCGCACCGGTGCCGGTCGTGGCCTGCACGTGCTCGGCGGCCATGGTCTTGGCGTCCTTCGCGTCGTCGCGCTTCACCGTCACCGGCTGGGCCTTGGCGGGGTTCTCGCCCTTGGCCTTCTTGGCGGCGATCAGCTTCTGCCGCACCATGTCCGGGTAGCCGTACCCGACCACCTTGTCGGTGGGCCGGGTCTTGGCCACGACCGCGTCGCCGATGTTGCCCTCGATGGTCTGGATCTTGCCGTCGCCGGTGACGCTCTTCACCAGCCCGACGTGGTCGATCCCGCTGATGTCCTTGGTGCCCTGCCAGTCGTAGAAGACGATCGCGCCGGGCTTGGGGGTTGTGCCCCAGGCGCCCTGCTGCTCGAACCACTTGGCATGGTCGACCGTGAAGGCGGCATGGCCGACTTCTGCCTCCTGGCCGACCTGCTTGGCCGACCACGAGACGAACATGTCACACCACGCCGCGTTGGCGAAGCCCGGCTGCTTGGCGTGGGTGTCCTGGTACCACTGACCGAACTTCGTGTATCCGTTGCCGCTCTCGGTGTATCCGAGCTGAGACTCGGCGACCTTGAGCAGCTGGTTCGCATGGTAGTTGGTCATGGAAGCTTGGAGCGATGCCCGGGGCAGAACTGGTGTGGTCGCGCCGTCGACGACAGCCGGCCGGGCCGCTTTCTGTAGGGAATGGGGCAACGTTCGTGCCGCAGAGATCCTGCATAAACCTTGGGAGAGGCCGCACGAACTTGACGGCTCCTAGATGCGCGGGTTGTCCGCGACACACCAACCAAACAACATACTCAAAGCGGAGTCAAGCGGACGTGACTACACCATGGGGCCATTTCGGTCAAGTGCGAGTAAATGGTAAAGTCAGCACTAGGTAGATTACTTTTCGGAAAGTCGTGCACTACACGCTGTTCAGCGTCAATAGGGGATCTACCGAGCCCTTCGCCACATGATCCAAAAGGCGATGGTGTGACTTACGTCATAGTGGCCCGGCCTTGGGGATCGCGTTCCGAACCGGCCCTGACCTGCGGGTACACCGACCGGAGACCACCCGCCAGACGATCACCACGTATGTCACTCAGATCACCATCGTCGCCCGGCCAACACACGAACAAAAGGCCCCCGCCGTCCGCTGGGACGCCGGGGGCCTTCTGCTGATCCCGCACCGAATCAGCAGTCTCGGGAGGCGGGCCCGCTACCCACCTCGGTCACGATCCAGATAAATCACCAGTCATCCGGCGACAGCTCGATTCCTTTCGCGAGATCGAACAGCACCGCGTTGTCGGCGAGCCGCACCACCTGGATGCCCACCGCCAGCCCTTCACGGCGAAGCCGCAACGCCGCCTCACGGGCGTTCTCGGCGAAGTGGTAGCAGCACACGGTGGAGAAATCGGGCGCGGGCAGCTCGCACTGCACCTTGTAGCGGTCGGTCGGCCAAGGCGGCGGGATGCGAACCTCGGTCATCCAGTCGGGCAGCGTCGCCACGTAGTGCCTCTCCTGTCACTCGGACAACAGCGTCATTTCGACGCGCCGGCGGGGGAACCGGTTGCATGAGGTATACACCATGCCGCGACCTCTCCGATAGACGATCGTTACCTTGATCCTAGAGAAGTTCTCGAAACCGCAGGTCAGGGCACCAGCACCACCTTGCCCATCGTTGCTCGTGTTTCAAGCGCCCGATGCGCCGCCGCGGCGTCCCCGAGCGCGAAGCTCTGCACCACAGGCACCAGCGCCCCCTCGGCCAGGGCGGCCAACGCCCGCGTCTCCAGCGGCCGCAGCCCGCCGGCACGCCTGAGCAGCCGCGGGCCGATCGCCACCGAGGCCGTGAGGCCACGCGCGTACAGCTTCTCGCCGGTGACCTGGGTCGGACCGTCGCCGGCCGCCCAGCCGTACATGATCAGCCTGCCGCCGACGCCGAGCAGGTCCAGCACGCCCTGCCCGATCTCACCGCCCACCCCCTCCAAGCCCACCGTCGGCTCCCGGCCATCGAGCAGCGACCGCACCTCGTCCGGCCAGCCCGGCACCCGATAGTCCACTGCGTACGTCGCGCCGAGCGCCCGCACCCGCGCCGCCTTGTCCGCGCCGCCCGCCAGCCCCACCACGGTGGCCCCGGCGTTCCGCGCCGCCTGCACCAGCAGACCGCCGATGCCGCCGGCGGCGGCCGCCACCAGCACCACGTCGTCAGCACGCACCTCGGCGACCTCGAGGATGCCCATCGTCGTCCGCCCGGTGCCGACCATCGCGACCGCCTCCGCGTAGTCCACCTGGCCGGGCAGCTCGTGCACCGCCTCCACGTCCCGCACGGCCAGCTCGGCGTACCCGCCGGGTGCCACGCCCAGATGCGCGACGACCCGCCGGCCCAGCCACGCCTCGTCCACGCCCGGACCGACCCGGTCCACGACCCCGGCGACCTCCCGGCCCGGAATCGTGGGCAGGTCGGGACGCGGCCACGGACCGCCCCCCTCGCCCGCCCTGATCCTGGTATCGATGACGTGCACGCCCGCCGCGTGCACCCTGATCCGCACCTGCCCCGGCCCGGCTACGGGATCGTCGACCTCCTCGTAGCGCAGGTTCTCCGCAGGGCCGAAAGCGTGCAATCTGACGGCGTACATGTCGCTCTCCCAGGTCGGCGTACGGCTCGATCGCCACCCCCCGTTGTAGCCACCGGCCCGGCCCGCCCGACAGGGGACGATGGTCCTAGGCCGCCGTACCGACCCCCGGCTCCGCCAGCAGACCGACACCCCGCGCGACCCGCCCCCGAGCCCAGGCCGAACCTCACCCGCCCGGGCGCAGACCACGAGGCCCGTCGAGAATCAGCTTCCGGTGCTCCTCCTGCAGCCCGTCGGGCAGGTCACCCGGCGCACACCACCTCGCCTCGAGGATCTCCATCGTGTCGATGTCGAGCGTCCCGCCGACGACCCGGGCCTCGTACGCCACCTCCAGGCGCAGCCGGTACCCGCTGCGCAACCGCACCAGCTCCCCCACCCGGACCTCCAGCCCGGTCTCCTCACGCACCTCCCTGGCGACCGTCTGCTCGAACGTCTCGCCCTTCTCAGCGTACCCTCCCGGGCACCCCCACTGCCGCCCCTCGGGCCAGAGCCGATGCCTGAGCAGCAGCACACGCCCCTCGTCGTCCCGCACCACCCCGGTGACCCCGACCATGAACTTCGCCTGCCGCACCCACAGCAGCCGCCACTGGGCCCACCCCGCCAGCCTGTGCCAGACCCAGGCGACAAGCCGCTTCACACGCGTCACCATCCGCTCATCGGAACCTCACCCATCGGCCACCACATTGGATTGTCCGCGTATCACCACCGGAGACGGGGGAGCCTCCTGGTATGGGTGCGATCACGATTTTCTCAAGGCGGGCGGCAGGTCTCGCGGCGGCGACCCTCACGGCCATCCCGATCACGACGTTCGCCGCCGTCCCCCAAGCGGCCGCCGACCAGCGCAAACCCCAGGCCGCGCAGGCCCGCCGCATGCTGGCCCACCTGAAAGTCGCCAAGCCCCTGCCGATCCGCGGCTACAGCCACCGCCGCTTCATGCCCCGATGGGCCCACCACAAAGGCACGTGCAGCTCACGCGAGGCCGTCCTGGCCCGCGACGGCCGGCACGTGCGAAAGAACGCCGCCTGCCACCCCGTCAAAGGCGTCTGGTACAGCCCGTACGACGGCAAACGCCTGAAGAGCGAAAGACTGGTCGACGTCGACCACATCGTCCCCCTGTCGTACGCCTGGCGCTCCGGCGCCAGCCGATGGACCCCGGCCCGCCGCCACGCCTTCGCCAACGACCTCACCGAACTGATCACCGTCAGCCACTCCGCCAACATCGCCAAAGGCGGCCACGGCCCCCAGAGCTGGCGCCCCCAACGCCGCCGCTATTGGTGCAATTACGCGACCTCGTGGATCGGCATCAAACACCGTTACCGACTTTTCGTCACCCGACGCGAAAGGATCGCCCTGCTCAACATGCTCCGCACCTGCCGGCAGTGAAAACCGCAGCCACGCCGGGGCCCACGCGCAGCACGCGGAAATAACCGTTCAGCCACCCTCCCGTCGACGGCATAACGGCTGAGCGGCAATGCGATCACGCCCTCTGCCCTTCGGCATGCCAACCGGTTTGACTTTCGCATATGCGACGCTTATGCGCCCTGACCCTGGTTCTCATCGGCATCATGAGCGTGACGAGTTGCACACCTGTCGTCAGGGGAGCAACAGGAGTCGGCGTGGACGCGGAAGGCAACCCGCTCATCGTCCTGGCCTGGTGCGGGGACGCGTCCCCCGAAGCAGTGGTCATTTCCCATCACGAGGACTCGACGGGCCCGCTGAGCGCCTGGCCGGCCCCTTCATCATCGGCGACCGTAGCCGACGACGTGACCCTCAGTGGCCCTCCCTCGACGGCCAAAGCGCAGCCATCCGCCTGAACGCCCCACCTGACGGCTGGACCGCCGAACCGCGACCATTCGTACCGCGGCCAGGAACGCTGTACACCGCATTCGGCTCCCATGGCCATGGAAACAGCCAGTCCGGCACCTTGGATGTGAGCTTCAGCGTAGAAAGCCTGAAAAAACTCAAGCCAGGCTCGGTCCTCATCCGGCAATACGACCAGAACGCGTCGCCCCCAGGCTGGGTCGACTCCGTGATCAGCCGCGCCGAGTTCGACCGCCGAGGCCAAGACCCCACCCACTGCACCTGACACCGCTCCACGGCGTGGCCGCCAGGTGGCGGCAGGCGAGGCCCCGCTGAAGATCGAAGAACGCCGGTGAGCGGCACCAGAGCCACGGCGGCGCCTCTTCGATGCGTTTCCAGGCAGCAGAACGACGAGCCGCGCCCCCCATGTCGTCGACCAGGCCCTGCCGGCCTGCGCTTCAGACGTCGCCCCCGCTCCCGCCTGACCGGTCCGCGCCGTGATGCCACGAAACCCAGACCGCAGTGGCATCATCGTGGGGTTTCGCGCCCGCAGGGGCACCGCGCTCGCGTTCGGCCCGCCGCACCGCCGCGATCAGCTCTCCCGGACCGGATCCGGCGGCCGTGGCGACGAGGCGTCTCCAATCCCAGCCGTACCACTCGATCAGCCGAGTCACGCCGTCGGTCACCAGCAGCGCCCCGGCCACCCCGCTAAGCGGGAGCGTGCCCGTGAGCGCTTCGTACGCCGCCTCGGGCACGGTCGACGCCACCCAGAAACCGCCCGGCCGGTTCCGCAGCGACCGCACCAGCGCCCGCGAATAGGGCGGCCCGCCCGGCAGCGCGCCGATCCGGCCGTCGTCGACGACCGTGACAGTGCCGTCCCCGTGCCGGAACGCGATCGGCGAGTCGCACAGCACCAGGTAGTCCACCTCGTCGCCGCGGCGGCGCAGCACGTTCAGCGTCGACGACGGCGAATCCGGATTCCGCAGATCACACGTCGCCTCGTGCGCCGCCATCGTCGCTCGAATCGCCGCGGCCACCAGATCGGGCAAAGGCTCCTCGGGCCCCACCACGAGTTCCCGGGCGAGCGCACCCCCGAGCCGCCCGACCAGCCACGCCACGTCGTGCACACATCCGGAGTCGACACCTGACGGCGCGGTGGCGCCGTCCAGAACGGCGACCCACGACGGCCCACCGATCACCATGTCCTCGTTGACCCGCCCGGGCGCCGGGGCCGTCTGATAACTGATCCGCACCGATGTCCCCAGGCCCACGTCCGCCGCTTTGATCCACGTCCAGTATGGCCCGCGGAACCCGACCTCCCCGGACACGTCGCCGGCTACGGGGTGGCGTCTCTCCCCGCACCCGCTGCGACCCGCCTGGAAGTCCCTCCTCCCGCACGTTGATCCCGAGGGCTCCGGCCATGACCCCAGACTCAACTCCACTGTCATCAGACCTCGGTACTCGCTCTGGCCCCGCCCCGCGTCCAACGTCTCGTACACGACCGGCCACGCTCCGCCCGGAGACATCCGTGGACCGCCGACCCTCCAAGGAGTGTTCCGACGCGACGACGCTTCGGCCCCACCATCCTGCTGGCCACGTTCGCCCTCGCCGTACCCGCCGTGGCCTCCTCCCCGGCCGACGCGGCGGCCAAGCCACGGTTCCCGCACGGCACCATCGGCGCCGTCGTCAAAAAGGTGAGCGATGGGGACACCGTGGACGTCCGCTACCACGGAAGAACCCTGCGGGTGGAACTCCTCGACGTCAACGCCCCCGAACGAGGCCGGTGCCAATACTCCCAGGCCGTGGCTCGCCTCAAAGCGCTGTTACCGGCCGGCAAGACGGTCCGGCTGCTCCGCGACAAAAAGCTCAAGGACGGCAGAGGCCACTACCTCTACTACGCCTTCAACGCCAAAGGCACGTTCGTCAACCGCAACCTGGTCAGGTACGGCTACGCCAGGGCCGTCCTGACGAAGCCCAACACCCGCTACATCGCCAAGCTCCGCGCCGACCAGGCGAAGGCCAAGCGCGAGCACCTGCGCATCTGGTCCCGCACGTGCGGCGGCTCCGCCTCCTCCACCCCCAAGCCCGACGCACGAGACTCCTCAACGGGCGGCGGCACCGACACCCGCTACCGCACCTGCGCCGAGGCCAACGCCCATGGCCTCGGCCCGTACCAGCGCGGCGTCGACCCCGAGTACACCTGGTACCAGGACCGCGACGGCGACGGCCTCGTCTGCGAAGGCTGACAGCAACCACTGACGCCACCGACCACGCCCGCGACCCCTTGCCCACATCTGGACCCTCCGGCGTTCACCACCGGTCTCCGTCCTGACGGTCGACATCGACGAGCGAAGCACAACCCCCGAATCCACGGGTTCGGGGGTTGCTGTGCCATTGCGGGGCCCGACCGTCTCGCCGCAAGCGGCCCTTCGAGCACCGGAAGCGAATCCACCGATATCGTTCTGGCTGATTGCGCGGAGAGCGTGGGATTCGAACCCACGAGACCGGTCACCCGGCCTAGCGGTTTTCAAGACCG
>JBIQJI010000133.1:0-5541 GCA_044507605.1 Actinomycetales bacterium
TGCGCGCCAGCCCGCTCGGGTGGGGCGGCCGGGCCCCCAACACCCCGCCCACCGCCCCCGGCACGCCCGAACTGGTGAGCGTCCTGCTCAACTCGGTCCAGCTGCGCTGGGACGCCTCCACCGACTCCGACGGCATCGCCTGCTACCACGTCCGCGAACTGAAGGCCGACGGCACGCGGACCACAATCAGCACCTTCCAGCCGCCGGTCACCGAAGGCACCATCTACCTGCCGTGGCCGCCGACCGGCGTACAGTCCCAGACGCACACCCTGTACATCGTGGCCGTCGACACCCTGGGCGCCGAAAGCGACCCGTCCGGCACCGTCGACGTCACGATCGTCAACGACCGCCTCGACCCCGGATCGCCCACCCCCACCCCCACCCTCACGCCCGGCCTCGCCTGCCACGTCGACTACAACTCGTGGGCCTGGGACGGAGGCATGAGCGTCTCCATCACGATCAGCAACACCGGCCCGACCACCATCCACGGCTGGCTGCTCACCTTCGCCTTCCCCGACCCCGGCCAGCACATCACCAACGGCTGGTCCGCCCAGTGGTCCCAGAGCGGCACGTCGATCACGGCCACCCCCGTCGCCTGGAACAGCGACCTGGCCCCCGGCCAGCACATAACCATCGGCTTCAACGGAACCAACAGCGGCACCGACCCCGAGCCGCCGATCTTCTACCTCAACGGCGTCCCCTGCGACTAGACCCGACCCCCGCCGCCCGTACGAACGGCAGGGATGGCGAGGCCCAGAAGGCAACGGACTCCCGCCGATGACGGCGACACGGCCCGGGCGCGCGGCACCCAACGCCGCGCACCCGGGCCACACCCACGGGACCCCAGACCGACCGAACGCCTGACCCGCCGGACACCACGACCAACGGGCACCACGACCCACTGGACGTCATGACCAGCCGGACGCCGACCCGCCAGACGCCGTAACCCGCCGGACGCCGTGCCCAGACGAACGCGTCATCCGCATCCGCATCTGCCCGACGTCGTGACCTGGCGAACACCGTGACCCCGACGCCATGATCGACCGGGTCAGTTCCCGGCGAACCACCGCTCCGAGAGGCCGACCCGGGCGGTGGCGATCGACCGGCGATGGTGGACTTCGGACGCCATCCCCTCGATTTCGACTACCTTGACCACCTCGACCACCTCGACCACCTCGGCCGCGCGCGGGCGCCTGACCAGGCCATCCCGGACGAGAAGGAGCAAGTCGCGCGAGTCGGGGCGCGGCCCGGCGGGAAATCGCTTAGATTGGCGAACATCCACTCCCGTGTGGCAGGAGCGGTAGCACGTTGCACTTCCATCAGCACGACGTCATCGCCGACTTCGGCTCGCAGACCGGCGAGCCGGGCGCCATGAGCGCGGCGGCGATGGACGTACTGGCCGACGAGCTCGACACGCGTCGCACCACCCGCGACGGCCCCTGGCGGTGGGGCGAACAGTGGGCGGATCGGGTCGCGGCGGTCGCCGACGCAGGCCTGCCGGCCCTGCTGGAGCGGCTCGACCATCCCAGCCCCGGAGTCCGGCGGGCGCTGGCCTTCGTGCTGTCGTACGTCGAGTCGCCGGAGCTGCCCGACGCGCTGCGCGCCCACATCGAGGTCGAACCCGACGCCGCCACCATGATCGGACTGCTGGTGGCCCTCGCCCGCTACCCCGACGAGCGGCCCTACCTGCGCGAACGCACCGGCACCGCGTACACGGCGGAGATGCGCTTCGGGGCGGCGTTCGGGCTGCTGATGCGGCCCTGCCCGCCCTACGGCGACGGCTCGGCGGCAGGACCCGACCTCGACGACGACGCGATCGAGGCGCTCACCCTGTGCGTCTTCGAGAACGTCGAGTCCCGGCTGCAGGACCTGCCGTGGATGGACCCCGAGTGGGACTCCGTCGTGTCGGTCGTCGGCGACCGGCTGCGCCACCGCCCCGAGGCGCTGGCCCGGTGGCTCAAGCGCATGCTCACCATGATCTCCACCGGCGAGTGCCCCGGCCTGTGGTCGGCCGTCTGCTGCCAGCACGCCGCCGAACTCGGCGACAGCCATCCCGAACTGGCGGCCCCCCTCGGGCCGCTCATCGGCGACCTGCTCCGCCACCCCCGCACCGCCGTCCGGCGCGGCGCCCTGCAGAGCATCGACCACTGGCTCCGCGCGGCCGACGGGTCCGTCCCGCTCGACCGGGTCGCCGCCGCGCTCGACACGCCCGGCCTGTCCGATCTCGCCCTCGGCGTACTGGTCCGCCACGGCGACCCCAGATGCGTGCCGCCCCTGCGGGAGTTACTCGCCGGCCCGCTCGATCACAGCACCCAGAACCTGCTGCGCGGCGCCGCGCCGTTCGCCGACGCCCTCATGCCCGACCTGCGCGCCCGGTTGTCCACAGACCCGGCTCCACATGACGCGCTGCTGCTGCTCGAAGGCATAAGCTCGTGGCCTGGCCTGCACGCAGTGCTCCCCGAGCTGCGGCGCATGCGCCACTCGCTGCGCCGCCGAGCCCAGGAGTGGCGCGCCGGCCTCGCCCTCGACCGGCTGCGCACCATCCTGTCCGGCATCACACCCGAAGACACCAAGGAACCCACGCACAACGACCTCGCGAACCAGAACCTCACGACCGCCGAAGAAGCCTGAGCCCGACCCGAGCCGGCTCCCCGAGCCCGACGACGACGCCCCGAGCCCGACGACGAACGGAGCCGACGATGCCCACCGGCCCAGGCCACCGGCCCGACCCACCCTGATCCCCCGATGATCCCCCACCCGACCTGGCGACACGGCGGCCCTAAGCCGCCCCACCCCACAACCGGCGCACCCCCACCATGCCATTGATCACGGCAGGCACGACGATGAGGAGGACTCGCCCATGATGGCCGATGTAAGGGTTCGGCTACGACGCAGCGGCGGCCTGGCCGGCGGGCGGCTCGACACCGTCGTCCACACGTCCCGCCTTCCCCCCGACCAGGCGGTCAGGCTGCGCGCCCTGCTCACCGCCCTGCCCCCGAAAGGCACCGACGGCCTGCCGCTCCCCCCGCCGATCCCCGACTCGACGAGCTACGAGCTGACCGTCGACCGCGTCGGCGGCAGCAAGACCTACCGCTACCACGACGGCAACCTGCCGGCCCGCATCCGTCCCCTCATCGAGTTCCTGGTGTCCACGTCGGGCCGCCTCGGCCCCATCTAGCCGCACGTGGACGGTTCGCCGGAGGTCATCGAGGGCGTCGTCGACCATCTGCGGTACGTCGGCGCCGACGGCTACACCGTGGCGTACCTCACGGTGGGCGACGACTTGCCCGACCCCCTCAGAACCGCCACGGGCGGAACCGGCACCGGCAGGCCCGGCGACGACGGAACGCGCGACACGCCCGCGAACCCTGACGCGAGCCGTGACGCGAGCGCCGACGCGACGGCGCGCGGCGGCGGAGCACTCGGCGGCAGGACACGCGGCGGCGGGCCGGGCCACCACACAACGATCATCGCCACGGGCACCGCCCTCATGGGCGTCCAGCCCGGCGAAACCCTGCGCCTCACCGGCACCTGGGACCGGCACCGCGAACACGGCGAACGCTTCGCCGTCACCGCGTGCGAATCCACGCTGCCCGCCACCGCCTACGCGATCCGCCGCTACCTCGCCTCCGGCCTCGTCCCCGGCATCGGCGGCAAACTCGCCGACGCCATCGTGGCGCACTTCCGCGAACACACCCTGACCGTCATCGAATCCGCACCCGAACGGCTCGTCGAAGTCCACCAGATCGGCCCCGCCCGCATGCGCGCCATCCTCGCCGCCTGGCAGGAACAGAAAGCCATCCGCGAGGTCATGACGTTCCTTCAGGGCGTGCGCGTCTCACCGGCCCTCGCCGTGCGCATCCACCAGCAGTACGGCGACGAGGCCCTGACGGTCGTCCGCAAGGACCCGTACCGTCTCGCCGAGGAGGTGCGCGGCATCGGCTTCCACACCGCCGACCGCATCGCCATGGCCCTCGGCGTCCCCGAGCAGAGCCCTCAGCGTCTCCGGGCCGGCCTGCTCCACGTCCTCGACCGCGCCGGCGCCACCATGGGCCACTGTCACCTGCCCGAACGTTCCCTGATCGCCCAGACCATGGAACTCCTCGACGCCGACCCCGACCCGCTGCGCCTCGCCCTCGACGCCCTCCGCGCCGACGGCAAAGCCGCCGTCGAACTCCTCCCCCGCGGCGACGGCCCCGAGCCCGTCGTCTTCCCCCGCCGCCTCCACCTCGCCGAAACCTCGGTGACCACCGAACTGGCCCGCCTCCACCGGGCCCCCTCCCACCTCCTCGCCCGCACCACCTGGGACCCCGACACCATCACCTCGGCCCCCGGCGCCGACGGCCTCCACCCCGACCAGGTGCGGGCCGTCACGATGGCGCTGACCAGCACCGTGTCCATCCTCACCGGCGGCCCCGGCTGCGGAAAAAGCTTCACCGTGCGGGTCATCACCGAACTGACCCGCACCGTCGGCGCCCGCGTCGCCCTCGCCGCCCCCACCGGCCGCGCCGCCAAACGGCTGACCGAACTCACCGGCCTGCCGGCGATGACCGTGCACCGCATGGTGCGCCCCCGCGACGACCCCGCCGACTCCGGCGCCCTGTTCGACAGCGACGACCCGTTCCTCGCCGACCTCATCGTGATCGACGAGGTCTCGATGCTCGACCTGCCCCTGGCCCGCACCCTCCTCCGCAAAATCCCCTCCGGCACCCACCTGCTCCTCGTCGGCGACCCCGACCAGCTCCCCAGCGTCGGCCCCGGCAACGTGCTCCGCGACCTCCTCGACGTCCCGGCCATCCCCCGCGTCGCCCTCACCCACGTCTTCCGGCAGGCCCAGCGCAGCCCCATCATCACCAACGCCCACCGCGTACGCGACGGCCTGCTGCCGTACGCCGCCCCCGAGTTCTACCTCTTCCAGGAAGAAGACCCCGACGCCATCCCCGACCTGGTCGTCGACCTCGCCACCCGCCGCATCCCGTCCCGCCGAGGCATCGACCCCGACGACATCCAGGTCCTCTGCCCCGGCCGCCGCCGAGCCGCCGGCGCCGAAGAACTCAACCGCCGCCTCCAAGAACGCCGCAACCCCCCACGCCCCGGCCTCCCCGAATACTGGACCGAAGGCCGAGTCTTCCGCCCAGGCGACAAAGTCATGCCGATCCGCAACAACTACACAAAAGGCACCGACGGCGTTTTCAACGGCGCCAGCGGCACCATCACCCGCCTGATCCCCGAAGAACGCCTCATCGAAGTCGCCATGGACGACGCCCAAACCGTCCACTACGCCTACGACGAACTAGACGAACTCCTCCACGCCTACGCCATAACCGTCCACCGCGCCCAAGGCAGCGAATACCCCTACGTCATCATCCCGTTGACCACAACGGCCGGCTCCCTCATCCTCCGCCGCGACCTCCTCTACACGGCCCTCACCCGAGCCGCCCACACCGTCGTCCTCGTAGGCCAGCAACGCGCCCTGGACATAGCAGTGACCAACCGCCCCCCCCCCCCCCACACCCCGCCCCCCCCCCCCCCCCCCCCCAG
>JBIQJI010000134.1:0-5540 GCA_044507605.1 Actinomycetales bacterium
TAGCGCGCCTCCATGGCATGGAGGAGGTCTGGGGTTCGAATCCCCATAGCTCCACGAGTAGGCGGGAGGCCTGTGGTCGCGAGTTTCGGCTCGCTCCGCAGGCCTCCTCGTCATTTCGCCCGGGGGGACGACCCCCCGGAGCCGCCCGATGTGGGGGCTGCCGCCCCCACGCCCCCGCCCGCGCCCTTTGGGCGCGCCGCCTCGCCTGCGTCTTTCGCGCGCCGCCCCGCCTGCGCCCTCTGCCGCCCCCGCGGACCCCTGGCCCGCGTCGGCAGCGTGTAGCCGGCTTGGTCAGACGATCGGAGGGCGTTGGCCGGCCGCTGGGAGGGCCGGGAGGGAGCGCCAGATGTCGGCGAGGATCCGGGCGCCGCGGTCGAGGTCGTCGAGCGGGGCCGTGAACGGGATGCGGACGAAGCGTTCGTGGGCGCCGTCGATGGAGAAGATGGAACCGGCGTTCATGGCGAGGCCGCGAGACTGGCCGGCCAGGGCGAGGGACGAGCTGATGGGGGAGCCGAGACCCGCCCACAGGGACAGGCCGCCGGAGACGGTCGGCACGTCCCATTCGGGGAGGAGGGAGCGGAGCAGGGCGGTGAGCGCGTCCCGGTGCTCGCGAAGCAGCGCCGCGCGGTGGGGCAGGAGCTCGGAGAGCCGCGCCACGGACTCGGTGGCGACGAGCTGCTCGAGCTGCGGGGTGCCGAGGTCGCCGGCCGGTCGCGCGGCGGCGAACCGGTTGATCAGGTCGGTGCTCGCGCGGATCCAGCCGATGCGGAGCCCGCCCCAGATGCTTTTGCTCAGCGACCCGATGGTCACCGTCGGGGGGTGTCCGCCGGTGACGTGGGCGGCGAACGGGCCGTCGTCCCAGGGGCGGTCGATGTTCAGGTCGGCGGTGGTCTCGTCGATGACGAGGATCGTGCCGGCGCGGCGCGCGTGGGCGATGAGGCGGTCGCGTTCGCCCGGCGGCATGGAGGCGCCCGTGGGGTTGTGGAAGTCGGGGATGAGGTAGGCCAGCGCGGGACGGGACCGGTTCAGGACGTCGCCGAGATGGTCGATGTCCCAGCCCTCGCTCGTCACGGGCGTGGTGACGAGCCGGGCGCCGGCGTCGAGCAGGGCCTCGTAGGCGTGCGGGTAGGTGGGCGCCTCGACGAGGGAGTGGTCCGTACGGCGGATCAGTGCGCGTGCGACGAGCGCGATGGCGTGCTGGGCGCCG
The DNA here is from genome assembly GCA_044507605.1 of Actinomycetales bacterium. Classification (GTDB taxonomy): domain Bacteria; phylum Actinomycetota; class Actinomycetes; order Streptosporangiales; family Streptosporangiaceae; genus Thermopolyspora. The sequence continues at coordinate 1,208 of JBIQJI010000134.1, forward strand.
ATCGTGACCATGACCTGGTCGACGGTCGTGGGCAGGCCGCGGGCGGTGTAGCGGGCGGCGATCTGGTGGCGCAGCTCCGGATCGCCGATGAGGTCGTAGCCGGGACGGTCCAGCAGGCCGGGCGTCGCCATGGCCCGCGCGATGATGTCCTCCAGCCCGGGGACGGGCGGCGGCACCGCGCAGGAGAAGTCGATCAGCGCGGGCGGGGCGGACGAGGGCGGGAGGGCGGCGACGCTGCCCGATCCCCGCACGCTGGTCGCATGCCCGGAGTCCCGCAGGGCGCGGTACGCCGAGACGATCGTGGTCCTGCTGCGGCCGAGCGCCTCGGCGAGTTCGCGCTCGGAGGGCAGGCGGGTGCGGTCGGGAATGCGGCCGTCCATGATCAGTACGCGGAGCCGGTCGGCCAGCGCGGCGTAGGCGCTGCGCCCGTTCTCCCACTCGCCGAGCAGTCCGCGCAGCGCATGCGCGCTCAGGTGACCGCGCTCGCCCAGAGTCGTCATCAGTCCAGTATTGGGCAATTGGCTCTTTATGTCACTACACGTCGCCCGATTGGATGGTGCCACTTCCTGGCTGGCAGGTGACCGGCCCGGTCCCCGTCGGGGCGGGCCGATAGGAGGTGGGGATGATCCTCATAGCGGTCCTCGCGGTGCTGATGACCTGGGCGGTCCTGACGTCGCTGCGGCTGGCCTGGCGCGGAGTCGTGCTTCGCCAGCCGTTCCGGCACGACTACGACACGAGGGCCCCGCTGCCGTGAACGGCCCGCGGGAGCCCGAGAGCCCGTCCCGCGCGGGGCGGTCGTAGGATCGGGTCGATGAGCGGCAAAGCGCACGTCACCCCGGAGCAGGCGGACGATCGACCGTCGGCCGGCATCGCCCTGGGCGGTGCCCCGTGACCCGTCCCGGCTCGGTCCGCCCCGGGGAGTCGCCTCTCGGCAGGGTCCCGCTGATGCCGGCGTACGGCGAGGCCGCGCTTTCGGATCTGCCCGGCGCGCTGCTGGCCGCCCTCGGGGCCGGTGGGAGCGACACGCTGGGCCTCGCCCCGGCGGAGCGGATCTGCCTGCTGCTGATCGACGGGCTGGGGGAGGAGCAGCTGCGCGAGCACGCGGGCGCGGCGCCGTTCCTGTCCGGCCTCCCCGGCCGGGTGCTCACGGCCGGATTCCCGCCGACCACCGTGACGAGCCTGGCCACGCTCGGCACCGGTTTGACGCCCGGCGAGCACGGCATGCTCGGCGTCGTCCTGGCGGTGCCCGGCGAGCGGCGCACGCTCAACTGCCTGCGCTGGACCACATCCGGCGCTCCCATCGACCCGGAGAGCTGGCAGCCGGCGCGCACCGTGTACGAGCAGGCGGAGGCCGCCGGGGTGCGGCCGGTGTACGTGGCGCCGGCCGAATTCGACGGCACCGGGCTGACCCGCGCCGTCTACCGGGGCGTGCGGTACGCCGGAAGCGACACCGTGGACGACCGTGTCTCTGCCGCCCGTCAGGCCCTCGAGGCGGCCGGCCCGGCGTTCGTCACCGTCTACTACGGAGAACTCGACGGTCAGGGCCACCGCACCGGCGTGGGCGGCCCCGAGTGGCTGGCCGAGCTGGCCGCGGCCGACCGGCTCGCCGAGCGCCTGGCCGCCGCGCTGCCGCCCCGGTCGGCCCTGTACGTCGTCGCCGACCACGGCATGGTCAACGTGACCGACCGGGTCGACGTCGACGCCATGCCGGAGCTGCGCGCGGGTGTCGCGGCGATCGGCGGCGACGCCCGGGCCCGCTACCTGTACGCCGAGCCGGGCGCCGCCCCCGACGTGCTGGCCACGTGGCGCGAGGTGCTCGCGGGACGGGGCTGGGTGTGTTCGCGGGAGGAGGCGGTGGCGGCCGGCTGGTTCGGCCCGGAGGTCCGGCCGCAGTGGCTGGGCCGGCTCGGCGATGTCGTCGCCGTGCCGTACGGGGCGTGCGCGGTCGTGGCGAGCCGGGCCGATCCCCGGGGTGCCGCGATGGTCGGCATGCACGGGTCGATCACCGCCGCCGAGCTGCGGGTGCCGCTGCTGGTGGCCACCCGCTGAGTCGTCGCCCGGGCACGGCGAAGGCCGTGACCTACGGGGGCGGCCACGGCCTTGGTCCGGTTCGCCGAGGGCGATCAGGCGGGGTAGATCGAATGCCAGCCGGAGAAGGCGCCGCGGGCGTGGTGGTGGTCGCCGCGCGAGACGTTCACCCACACCCTGCTGGCGTCGTGCACGGTGAAGGAGAACGACCTCGAGTGGCTGCCGCAGTTGCTGAAGGACCGGGTGGAGACGTGCCCGTTGTCACTACGGACCTTGAAGGTCTCCCAGGCGCACTCGAGGCCCGGGTGGCGGTAGGTGCGGTTGGAAAGAACGGAGGTGACGGTGACCTGGTTGCGCCGCACCGTCTTCCACACGCGCTTCTTGTGCCATTTCCGGACCGGCTTGCAGACCTTGTGGCCGTGGTGGACTGTGCACTTCTTCTCCCAGGTCGCCCATTTCTTCCAGGTCGGCACCCGGACCAGCTTCGACTTCACGAAGACTTTGCCAACGGCCTTGGACCGGTGGTCGGTGGAGTAGTACGGCCCCCACGAGGTGGCGACGATGGGAAGCCTTACGGCGGCGGGGGCGGAGGCCGGTGCCGCCGTGGCGGCGTTGGCGGTGGCGGGCAGCGCGAGCGCGGTGAGAGCGGCGGTCGCGCCGGCGGCGGTGAGCATTCGCGTGAGGAATCGCATTTCGATCCTTCCAAGGGTGCAGGTGCTTCGGAACACCTCCAGTCCTAAACCCCGGACCTTGCCGCTCGCCTGCAATTCGCTTAACGGACAGATCGTATTGCGCGATTTCCCGAATTGATGAGGGTGGGCCAATATATACCTGCAAATCGGGCCGAAGGGAAGGGGGGCGAGGCGCTGTTCTCGACGCGTCCGGTCCGGTCGGCCCACCCCGCCGGCAGCCCGGGCACCTCCGCCCGATTCGGCCGCCAGGGCTAGAGTTCTACCTGGTCACGTCACGGAGGAGCCGCAGTTGGAACCACGACCGGAGCCGCTCACCCTGCACCAGATCGCCGCCGTCCCCGACCCCATCGAGCGGGCCCGCGTCGTCGGACGGGTCATGGCCGAGCAGCAGCGCACCGTCAGCGAGCTCGCCCGCATCCGCCGCGACGCGATCGCCGAAGCCCGCACCGCCGGCATGCGGCAGGACGAGATCGCCCGCAGGCTCGGGGTGACGCCGGGGCGAGTGTCGCAGATGAAACCGTCCGCCGCACGCCCCCACGGCGACACCCCGCCCGTCATCGTGCAACGGGCCCTGCCCACCGAGCCCGCCGTACGCGGCTCCATGTCCCTGTTCATGACCGAGGCCGAACGGCAAGGCATCAGGCCCGACCGGCGCATGCTGCGCGTCGGGCCCGAACCCGCCGCCGACCACGTGGCGGCCGCGCTGCGGGTACCGGCCGGGGCCGACGTGCTCGCCCGCCGCAAACTCATGCTCGCCAACGACGTCCCGGTGCGCATCGCCACCAGCTACTTCCGGCTGGACCTGTTCGACGGCAGCGTCATCGCCACCGAGCCCGGCTTCGTCCGGCCCAGCCTGCAATCCGCCATCGAAGCGCTCGGCCACCGGTTCGGCCACGCCGAAGAACACCTGGTGGCCCGCCCGCCCACCACCTTCGAAGCCACCACGCTGCGCCTGGGCGACGGCGAATGGATCGTCCAAGTGCTGCGCACCGCCTACTCCACCGAAGACGCCCCCATCCACACGCTGGAGACCATCTGCGCCGCCACGCGGCACATCTTCCCCATCGGACAGGTCGCCGGCACCGACGAGTTCTAGACCACGAGGCCCGGCCGGTCGCGCCCCGCCCGCCGGCCCGCGGCACGTCACCCCCGCGGGGGTCGCTGCTCCCCGTGACGGCCCAGAATCGGGATGCCCGCACGCCCCGGATCGTCACTGTAGAAAAAGTCGTAGATCGCCTCGGCGAAGTCGTCCTTCGACAACCGCCCGTCCCCATCCGCGTCCAGCATCCGGAACGCCCGCCGCGCCGCATCCCCCTCCACCCCGAACGCCGCCCACAACCGCAGATACTCCCGCCGCGTCAGATGCTCGTCCCCATCATCGTCCAACGCGTCCCACAACGCGTCCGTGATCGGCCACACCACCGCCGCGACGAACGTCGTCCGATCCAAATCCGCCGCGAACGCGTACCGGATGTACTCGTCCCGGCTGATCCGGCCATCCCCGTCCCCATCGATCGCCGCCGCAGCGTTCTGCCACACCATCGCGAACGCCGCCCCGACCTGCTCCCGCTGCGGCGCCCGCTCCCGCTCCCGCCCCGGCGGCGTCGGGCGCC
>JBIQJI010000063.1:0-37182 GCA_044507605.1 Actinomycetales bacterium
CCAGATGGGGAAACGGAGGCCCAGGAAGTGCGCGATCCCCATCAGCGCCCACGCGGGCGCCGCCGCGTCCCCTCCGCGCACCTCCCCCCGTCCCTGGGCCCGGACGAGGTTAGGGGCGTAGGGGTCGGCGAGGGTCTGGTAGGCGGCGGGGTTCATGTGCAGGTGGTCGCCCACGTCGTAGACCGGGAGGAGGCGGCGGGGGGACGACGGGTCGCGTACCGCCTGGTCGAAGTCGAGGACGGCGTCGAAGCGGGCGGAGGTGCGGATCCATTCGTTGATCGTTCGGCGGGACGTCTCGCGGTGGCCGTGCGGGTCGTCGTAGTCGTGGCCGCCGAACGGGGTCAGGGTCGCGCCGTAGACGCGGATGCCGTGGGCGTGGGCGCGGACGATCAGCTGGTGGTAGGCGGCGATCAGGTCGTCGGTGATCTGCTTCTGGGCCGTTTCGGTGGCGTCGGCCGTGCCGATGTCGTTGACGCCTTCGAAGACGATCAGCCACTTCACGCCGCTCTGCGCCAGCACGTCCCGGTCGAACCGGGCGAGGGCTGCCGGGCCGAGGCCGTCGTTGAGGATGCGGTTACCGCCGGCCGCCTGGTTCAGCACGGCGACGGCGTCGCCGCTGGGGGCGGCGCGCAGGCGGTCGGCCAGGCGGTCGGGCCATCTGTCGTTGCCGTCGGTCGTGGAGCCCCGGCCGTCGGTGAGGGAGTCGCCCACGATGACGACGGCGGCCGTGCCGGGTGCGGACCACACCTCCAGGCCGCTGAGCAGATACCAGTGCTCGACGGGGGTCGCGCCCGGCAGGTCGACGGCATCGGCGTGGTCGCCGGCCAGCAGGTGGGAGGTGGTGCGGGAGCCGGGGTGGGCGGTGACGGCGGCGGAACGCAGGCCCTCGCCCAGGTGGACGGTCACGGTGAGGTCGGTGCCGGCGGTGATCTCGACGTCCAGCGGGTCGGACACGACCTGCGCGCCGGCGGGGACGACGGCCGAGGAGCGGCCGAGGAACGTCACGGCCCGCGAGGTGCCGGGCTCGATCGCGCGGGCCCCGGCCCGGCCGGCGGCCGGCAGCGCCAGGGCGACCCGGGTGATGGGAAGCGCCGTGTCGCCGAAGGCGTTGGAGAAGCGCAGCCGTACCGGGCCGCCGCCGAGCGTGGTGCGGATGGTCTGCCGGAGGGTCCAGCCGGACGGCAGACCATCGCCTCCGGCGAACGGCTCCGGCGGCATGTTGTAGGGTTCGGCCCGCTGCGGCATGGCGACCCAGCCGCCGACCCAGTGCCCGTCCGCACGCGGCGCCGCCCCCGCCGGGGGCGTACCGCTTCCCTGGCCGGTAGTCGCGTGGCCGTGCGGAAGCCGCGATTCCATCCAAGATCTCCTTGGGTCGCCGGTCGAGCCGCTCCGAAAGTTTCGGCTCCTGGTGGAATATTTTAGGGCGACGCGCAGTCGCGCCACCGGGCCGTCGACGCTCAGCCGTCGGCATCGACGCTCCGTCGGCCTCGATGCTCGGCCGTCGGTGTTCGGCCGTCGGCTGTCTTGGCCGGTGGCCCCCTCACTCATCGCAGTGATCGGGACCAGGCTCCTGGGCCGGCCGGCCACCGGTCCGGCGGCCGACCGGACCCTGGCGACGACGACACCGCACCACGGCGTGCCCGCAGCGGGGCGCGGCAAGGCCGAGCAGGCCGCATGGCGACCCCCTCCCGCCCGTCGGCCGGCCGACTCGATCACGCCGCCCGCCCGGCCGGCCGGCTCGGCCATCAGGCCCGCCCGGCCGGCCGGCTTGGTCATCCGGCCCGGCCGGTCGACATCGTGGTGTGGACGGGTCTAGGGAGCGGCCGCTTCGGCGCCCGCCTCGACTGCGGCGGCGCACAGCAGGAAGGCGGTGTCGCGGTGGCGGTCGAGGGTCTCGATGGGCAGGCAGCGGCGAAAGGCGCCGGGGAAGGCCGTGCCGAGGCCGGTACGCCACAGTGGGTCGTCGGCGCGGGCGCGCACCTCCTCGGGGGGCACGCCGCCGATCACGCCGAGCGCGAAGCAGGACAGCCACAGCTCGTGCAGCACGATGTCGGTGAGGGCGGAGCGGAGCTCGTGGCGCGGGTCGGCCCGGTGCAGGTGGTCGCGGAACCGTTCGCGGAGTGAGCCGGGGTCCGCCGCCGGGGGGAGGCGGTCCGTCAGGGGGTCGCCCATGAAGCCGGGCTCGACGCCTGGGCCGCAGGCGAACCATTCGGCGACCAGGCGCATCCACGACATTCCGGGGACGTGCGTCAGCTCCTCGCCGGCCACGCCGGCCTGCGCGGAGGTGTCGGGCCGCTTCTCGGCGAAGCAGGCGGACCGGCGCGGCCCCTGGAAGACGTTCCCGGTGAGGCTCGGCTTCAGGTCGTGCTCGACGAGGTTGGGCACCGTGACGATCGACCTGGTGGCCGAGTGGCGCAGGTACCGGTGGACGACGATGTCGTCGGGGTCGGTTTCGGCCCGCGCCCACGCGACCAGGCCCCGCGCCCGCTCGGCGGGCAGCACGAGGGCCTGGGTCGGGGTGTAGGGGTCGGCGACGGCGGCGAAGGCCCGTTCGCGCAGCAGGGCCAGCCGGATCATGGTGGCCGTGCGCGAGCCCCATTCGGCGAACAGGCTGATCGCCGCGTCCGGGTATGCCCGCACGGCGGCCGCGACCCGCGCGGGAAGGTCGCGGCACAGCGCGATGTCGTCCTGCAGCACCAGGTGGTGGGTGGCGCCGGGGGCGATCGCCGACCAGGCGGCGAGCGCGGTGTGCAGGGAGTGGCCGCGGCCGGGCTGCGGGTCGAAGACGGGGCGGATGTCGAGTTCGGGATGCGCGTCGCACATGTCGCGCACCGCCTCGGCCCGGGACGGGTGCGCCATCACGGCGACCGAGATCGCCGTGTCACCGTCGCGGATCACGCCGCCACCGCCCGGGCCAGCCGCCACGAGCGGGTCACGTACTCGACGATGCGGCCCGCGCCGTCGGCGGCGACGAGCGCCTCGGCGAAGCGGGTGAGGGCGGGCCGCCCCTTCAACCCGAGCGCCCGCTCGATCTTCGCCCGTACGGCCGTCTCGTCGTCGTCGGGCGTCAGGACGGCGCCGAGGCCGAGCTCTTCGACGCGGCGGGCGTTGAGCCGCTGCTCGGTGGAGTGGGGCAGGAAGACCAGCGGCGTGCCGAGGACCAGGCCTTCGATCATCGAGGCGTGCCCGCCGTGCAGCACGGCGGCGTCGGCGGCCCGGGTCAGCTCGACCGCGTCGTGCCGGAACCCCGTCACCGTCACGGTGGCCGTGCGTACGACGGCGTCGAGGGCGCGCTGGGCCTCCGCCACCTGTTCGGGGGTCGCCGCCGCGCCGAGGGTGACCGCCAGGTGGACGTCGAGGTCGGCGACGGCCTGCGCGACGCGCCGGATCTCGTGGTCGCCGGCGCCGCTGCCGCCCAGGGTCACGTGCACCAGGGGGCGACGCCGCCCGGGCTCGTCACCGGAGTCACCAGGGCCACCGGGGCCGGACGGACGGGCGGCCGGGCCGCCGGGACCATCAGGGCCGGACGGACGGGCGGCGGGGTCGCCGGGGTCGCGTGGGCGGCCGGCCGACGCGGCCAGCTCTGGCGGTATCAGCGGGCCGACGTGGCGGATCTCGCTCGTCAGCGAGCAGATGAGCGCGGCCGTTTCGGCGGGGAGCACCGACAGGTCGTCGAGCAGTGCGATGTCGGGCACCAGCATGGCGTCGCCGAGGACGCGGCGTGCGTACACGTCGGCGACGCCCAGCGACGACAGCGTCGCCAGCACCTCGGGGAGGATCACGTGCATGGGATGCCGGAACAGCTTGAGGTTGTGGATCGAGTAGCTGGGCAGGCCGCGCATTGCGGCCGCGACACCGGCCGTGTTGCGCATGTCGGACAGCACGACGTCGGGCCGGAACTCGTCGATGACGCGCAGCTCGTCGGCGAGCGACGCCTCGACGTAGGCGGGGGAGGCGAGCCTGCCGCGGATGAACTCGCGCAGCCGTTCGGGGTCGTTCATGCCCCTCCAGGCGGGCGCGGGCCCGATCTCGTCGATGGGCAGCCACGTCAGCCCGGCCTTGGCGGGAATGTCGCGGGCCTCCTCGTGGCAGGCCACCGCCACGTCGTGACCTTCGGCGGCGAACCTGGCCGCCGCGGTGGTGGAGCGCACGATGTGGCCGAGGCTGCTGCGGGTGAAGACGACGAACAGCACGCGCAGGGGCCGGTCGGTGGTCGGTGACGTCAAGGGTTGACCTCTCGTGGGACGGGGACGGGGGTGAGGCGGGGGCGGCGCAGGAGCGTGAGCCCGGCGAGCAGCAGGCCGGCCGCGACGGGCGTGCCGAGGACCAGCAGCGCGTGCCGGATGCCGATCCACTCGGCCAGCGCCCCGCACAGGGTGGAGCCGAGCGGTACGCATCCCCAGACGAGCATCCGGCCGGCGGCGTTCACCCTGCCCTGCATCCGCTCGGGGGCGAGCACCTGCCGTACCGAGATGCTGACGATCATGAGGGTGGTGTGCGCGAGGTTCCACAGCACGATCGCGCCCAGCGAGACGGCCCACCGGGCCGACAGGGCGTAGCCGGCCATCAGAAAGGTGTCGAGGGCGAGCAGGGCGGTCACCACGGCGACCGGGTCCAGGCGTTTCAGCCTGGGCGCGGCGAACGACGCCAGGAGGGCGCCCACGCTGGAGCCCGCGATGATCCAGGAGATGCGGTAGTCGTCGGTGGGCAGGCCGAGCGCGCGGTCCGCGAACACGACGATCATGCCGTAGACCGCGCCCGAGCTGATGCCCGCGCCGATGCCGACGAGGGTGAGCAGCCGCACGGTCGGCTGCCGGGCGATGAACCGGAAGCCGTCGGCCGTTTCGCGCAGCGGATGGCGGGCCTCGCGCGGGCGGGGCGGCGCCGGCACGGCGCCGATCGGGCCCCTGGCCGACCAGAGAAGCGCGGCGGACAGGCAGGAGCACAGCGCGAAGACGGCGAACGTCCAGCCCACCGCCACGTGGTCCAGCAGGAAGAACGCGACGGGGCCGGCGGTGGCCGTGATGAGCGTGGTGACGCTCCACAGGTGGCCGTTGGCGTCGAACACGCGGCCCCGGCCCACCACCGCGGGGACGAGCGCCGTCGAGGCGACGTCGAACCACACGTACACGGTGGCCGTCGCGAAACCCACCGCGCAGAGGGCCGCCACCGACAGCCCCGGTCCCAGGACCAGCAGGGGCACGGTCAGCAGGACCGCCGCGTTGCCGAGCTCCACGCCGATCAGCACCCGCAGGGGCGTCGCGCGGTCGACGAGCACACCGGCGAAGGCGCCGAAGAGGATGTACGGGATGACGTTCATCGCGCCAGCGAGCCCGGCGAGGGCCGAGGAGCCGGAGGCGATGTACACGGCGAGCGGCAGCACCACCCAGGTGCCGGCCGAGGCCACCGTGGACGCCGTCTTGCTCGCGAGGATCAGCAGGAATCCCCGGTGGCGCAGCACGGAGCCCTGCGACACGGAGCCGTGGGAGTGGGAGGCCGGGGAGTCCTCCTCGTCTCCGCAGGTGGTGGCCGAGGTCACGAGAGGGTCCCGGTGCGGTGCTCCACCGTCGAGGGGACGGCCAGGGGGCGGCTCGCGTCGCGCAGCATCAGGCACATCTCGACCATGCGGTCGAGCATGCGGTACATCGAGTCGAGCCCTTCGACGTCATTGGCGAGGTCCTGCGGCCCGCCCGCCCGCAGCAGCGCGGGAAACCCGCTGCCGGCCATGATCATCCGGTTGAGCATCAGGTTGTTCATCAGCTGGGTGTAGGCGTTCTCGTGCGAGTAGCGTCTGCCCACCACGACAACGCCGCCGACGCGGTTGGTCAGCGGGCGGTCGAAGCGCAGGAAACCCACGCCGGCCCGCTCGATGAAGCGCTGCATCACGCCCGCGAGGCCGAAGCCGTGCACGGGGGCGGCGTACACGATGGCGTCGGCCGCCTTCATCCGCGCCACGATCGCGCCCGTGTCGTCGTCGACGGGGCAGGGGTCCGGGCGGGAGTTGCACCGCCCGCACGAGCACTGCCGGATGTCCTGCTCGGCCAGGTGGATGATCTCAATGTCACAGGACCGCGTCTCCAGGTACGCCCGTGCCAGATCGAGGCAGGTGGCGGTGGTGCCCCGGGCTCGCTCCGATCCGTTCAACGCGATGAACCTGATGTCCATTGCCGAATCTCCTTCACGGTGCGCCGTTCCAGACCGTTTCCGAATCGCTTTCGGATAACGACTTTCGGCCGGCCGAGCCACGCCAACTATCGCAGCGCGACCAACGCCCGTCAATATCGTTCCAATTGCTGAGCAGGCCGGCGAATACCCTGGTCACAGGGGGTCCGAACGTATTTCCGACACCCCGCTGAAGACGGCACAATGACATATGACATTTAAAATGGAAGAAGGGTCTGCCGGGCGCCACGTCGAGCGGTCGGCGGCGGGCGCGCATCCCGGCCGGGCCCCACCGGCAGCCTTGGCGATCATCGGCTCTGCGCTGCCGCCGCGGGCACGAAGCGATGATCGGCCGGACGACACGCCGGCGATCCCGCGCACCGGCTCGGCGGCTGCCGGCGCGGCCCGTGGCACCGGTGACACCGGCCGGACGGGGCGTTCCCCGACGCCGCCGGGCCGTGGCACGCAGCACTGGAGGCTGTCGGCGTGCTCCCCGGCGGCCGGCATCCGCCCGGTGACGGGCCTGCGCGGTTTGTGACCGGGCACCCGTTCCCGTGCGTCGAGGGCGTGACTCAGGACACACGTTGGGGTGGGGCGGTTGTCGTGAGACTACCGGGAAGGATATTGTCAACAATATCGTAACGAATTGGACGGGCGGCTCGTGGCGCTGCTGGGCGTTGTTCGCGGGTCCGGCGCGTTGGGCGTAGCCGTCTCGATTGAGGAGGAAGGGTATGCCGGCCACGGACACCTTGCTGGTCGTCACCGCGCATCCGGGGGACTTCGTCTGGCGGGCCGCAGGGGCCATCGCCCTCGCGACCACGAGCGGGCGGCGTGCCGTGATCGCCTGCCTGAGCTTCGGCGAGCGCGGCGAATCGGCCCGTCTGTGGCGTCAGGGGAAGAACCTGGAGGAGGTCAAGGCGGCGCGGCGCGAGGAGGGCCAGAAGGCCGCGGACGTGCTGGGCGCCGAGGTGGTGTTCTTCGACGCCGGCGACTACCCGCTCACCCAGTCGCCGGAGCTGACCCAGCAGCTGATCGACCTGTACCGGCGCCTGCAGCCGGCGGTCGTGCTGACGCACGCCCTGAAGGACCCCTACAACATGGACCACCCGAAGGCCGCGGAGATCGCGCTGCACACGCGCGTCCTCGCCCAGGCGCCCGGCGTGCCCGGCGAGGGCGAGGTGATCGGCGCTCCCCCGGTCTTCTTCTTCGAGCCGCACCAGCCGGAAATGTGCGAGTTCCGGCCCGACGTGCTGCTGGACATCACGCCCGTGTGGGACAAGAAGGTGGCGGCGATGCAGATCCTCGGCGCGCAGGCCCACCTGGTGGAGTACTACACCGATCTCGGACGCCGCCGCGGCGTGCAGGCCAAGCGCAACAGCGGCCCCAACCTCGGCCTGGCCGTGGACGCCTACGCCGAGGCGTACCAGCGGCTCTACCCGCAGGTCACCACCGAGTTGAGCTAGACCCACGTCGCGCCCCGGACCCGTCGTGTGCCGGACCCGCCTTGTGTCGCCGCCTCGTACCGCCGCCTTGAGCCGATCCGCGACGCAGCGGGCCGCATTGAACTGGACCGCGTCGAACCGGACGTGCGTTGAACTGGACCGCATCGAGCTAGGAGGCTCCCATGGCCGGGCACTATGTCGTGCGAAAAGTGAATCGTCCCGACCCCGAGATCGTGCGGGGCCTGCGTGACGTCGGCGTCGCCACCGCACACGAGGCGGCCGGGCGCGTCGGGCTGGTCGATCCCGCCGTGCGGCCCCGGCAGGAGGGCACGGTCATCGCCGGGCCGGCGGTGACGGTGTCGAGTCACCCCGGGGACAACCTGATGATCCACGCCGCGGTGGAGCTGTGCCAGGAAGGCGACATCCTCGTCGTGACCTGCACCTCCCCGTCCACGGACGGCATGTTCGGCGAGCTGCTCGCGACCTCGCTGCGCGCCCGCGGCGTGATCGGCCTGGTGACCGACGCGGGGGTGCGCGACCTCGCCGAGCTGCGCGCGATGGGGTTTCCCGTCTGGTCGCGGGCGGTGTCGGCGCAGGGCACGGTGAAGGCCAGCCCCGGCTCGGTCAACGTGCCGGTCGTGTGCGGCGGCCAGGTCGTCCGGCCCGGCGATGTCATGATCGCCGACGACGACGGGGTGATGTGCGTGGCCCGCGCCTCGGCCCCCGACGTGCTGGAGAAGTCGCGCAAACGGATCGCGAACGAGGCGGAGAAACGCGAGAGGCTGCGGTCGGGCATGCTCGGGGTCGACATGTACGGGCTGCGCGACGTGCTCGCCCGGCTCGGCGTCACCTACGTCGACGAGCTGCCGGAAGGCACGGAGTGAAGCCGCACGTCGCCTTCCTCGGCCTCGGCGAGGCCGGCCACGCCATCGCCTCCGACCTGTGCGCGTACGCCCCCGTCACCGGCTTCGACCCGGCGTGGACCGACCGCCCGGTCGGCTACACCGTGGCGGCGAAGGCGGCCGAGGCCGTGGCCGGCGCCGACCTGGTGATCGGCCTGACGACGGCCGCCGACGCGCCGGACGCCCTCGCATCGGCCCTCGGGCACACCGCGCCCGGCGCCGTCTACCTCGACCTGGCCACGGCGAGCCCCGACCTCAAACGCGACATGGCCGCCACCGCCGCCGCGCGGGGCCTGACGTTCGCCGGGGGCGTCCTGATGGCGCCGGTGCTCCGGCTCGGCATGCGGACCCCCATCCTGGTGTCGGGGCCGGGGGCCGGCCGGGCCGCCGAGCTGCTGTCGGCGTGCGGCATGAACGTCACCTCGCTCGGCGGCGACGTCGGCGAGGCGGCGGCGCGCAAGCTGCTGCGCAGCATCGTCGTCAAAGGGCTGACCGCCCTGCTCGTCGAGTCGCTGCGCACGGCACAGACGCAGGGACTGGAGGAGTGGTGCTACGACCATCTCGTGGGCACCCTGACCGAGCTCGACGGCGACGTGGTGCGCAGGCTGCTCGACGGCACCGTGCGGCACAGCGTGCGCCGCGTGGCGGAGATGGAGGCGGCGGCCGAGATGATCGAGTCGTCGGGCGAGCCCGCGGCGATGACGCGGGCCACGGCGGAGGTCCTGCGCACCGTTCCCGCCCGGGGCGTTCCCCGCCCGGGCCCTCCGTCGTGACCGGGAACGGGACCGGTGCCATGGGCGGCTGCGCCGACGGGCCCCCAGGCCGATCCACCGGCCGATGACAGGCCGACCACCGCTTGATGACAGGCCGATCCACCGAGCCGATGACACGGGCCGATCCAGGGGCGGGGCCGCCGGGTCCGACGGGGACGCCGGCATGGTCCGGCCGCGCCCGGCCCGAGTCCTCTGCCGCCACCGGCCGGGGCACCTTGCCGGCGGCCCCCTGGGCGGAGACCGTCGGCACGCCGGGCGGCTTCTGGGTGGAGGGCCCGCACGCCGGCGGCTTTCCGGGCGGAGGCCGTCCGCACGCCGGCGGCACGCCCGGCATCGAGCGGGCCCGCCGCCGGCTCAGCCCTTGGTGGAGCCGAGGGCGAGGCCCGCGATGAACTGGCGTTGCAGCAGCACGTACACGATCAGCGTCGGGATCGCCGCGATGAGGGCGGCCGCCGCGATCATGTTCTGGTTGCTGACGAACTGCCCCTGCAGGTTGGCCAGGGCCGAGGTGATCGGCCGTTTGTCGCCCCGCTGGATCAGCACGATGGCCCAGAAGAAGTCGTTGTAGATCCAGGTGGTGAGCAGCGTCGCCAGGGCCGCGAGCGCCGGGCGGCACAGCGGCATCGTGAGCCGCCAGTAGCGCGTCCAGATCGACGCGCCGTCCACCACCGACGCCTCGTAGATCTCGTGCGGGATCGACTTCATGTAGTTGCTCAGCACGAACACGCAGAAGCCGAGCTGGAAGCAGACGTTGATGAGGATCAGGCCGGCGTAGGAGTTGTAGAGCAGGCCGTTGGCGCTGACGAACTCCGGCACGGGGATCATCAGGTAGAGCCGGTAGAGCGGGGTGATGATCACCTGCTGGGGCAGCAGGTTGCCCGCGGTGAACAGGATCAGCAGGGTCAGGTTGTACCTGAGCCGTACCCGCGACAGCACGAACCCCACGCACGACGCGAGCAGCAGCGTGATGATCACCGCGGGGACCGTGATGATCACCGAGTTCAGGAAGTACTGCTGCATGTCCGACTGTGTCCACGCCTCGGCGAAGTTGTGGAGGGTCAGCCGGTCCGCGAGCGAGACGTAGCCGTTCTTCGCCGTGTCCTCGATCGGGCGGAGCGCCACGTACAGGGCGAACAGGATCGGCACCAGCCACAGCACAGTGACCGTGATCATGAAGACGAGAGCCGCGACCCGCGCGGGACGCCGCCCGAGCCAGGGCCGTCCCCGCCCGGTCGCGGGCGGCCGCACGGCCGGGGCGGCGCCTGTTTTCACCGTCACGCGCGTTCCTCCCGGCGGAAGGTCTGGTAGAGGAAGATCGAGATCGGCACGAGGGAGATGACCAGCAACACGACGCCGAGCGCCGAGCCGTACCCGATGCGGGTCTGCTCGCCCAGAATGTTCTGCGTGACCAGGATCGACAGCAGCTCCATGCCGGGCAGCACCGGGCCGTGGCTGTTGATGTAGACCAGGTCGTACGCCCGCAGCGACTCGATCAACGTCACCACCAGGATGACGATGTTGATCGGCCGCATCACCGGGAACACCACGCGGAAGAACGTCTGCCACGCGTTGGCGCCGTCCATCAGGGCGGCCTCCCGCAGGGCCGGGTCGACGGCCTTCAGCCCGGCGAGGTAGAGCACCATCACGTAGCCCGCCTGCCGCCAGCAGGCCTCCACCAGCACCGCCCACAGGTTCAGGTTCGGGTCGCCCAGCCAGTTGATCAGGTTGTCGTCGCGGTTGTGGCCGATGAGCGTGTTGATGAGGCCGTAGTTCGGGGAGTAGATCAGCTCCCAGATGATGCCGATCAGGGCGAGCGAGAGCATCACCGGCAGGAACAGCACGCTCTGGTAGATGCGGCTGCCCTGGATGTTCCGGTCGATGATGACGGCGAACAGCATGCCGAGCGGCGTGGCCAGGCAGACGAAGACCAGCAGCCAGATGGCGTTGTGCCGCAGCGCCGGCCAGAACTGCGGGTCGATCGTCGCCGCGATGTGGTAGTTCTCCACGCCGTACGGCTTGATCTGGCCGAGGCCCCCGATGCCGTTCCACCGGGTGAACGACAGCCCCACCGACGCCAGCGCCGGAAGCCACACGAACACCAGGTCGGCCAGCACCGGGATGCCGAGCATGAGGCCGACGATCAGCCAGTCGCGTTTCGACAGGCGCCGCGGCCGCAGGCGTGAGCGGACGGCCATCAGTTCGTGAAGATGGTCTTCGCCTGCGCCTCGATGCTGTCCTGTAGCGGCTTGATGCCTCCCGTGCTGGGTTGGTTGATGAACTTCTGAATCGCCGGGATCATGACGTTGCTGGCGAAGCCCGGGTCGGTGTCGCGGTCCATGAACTGCGCGACCGCCTTGCACGCCGAGATGGCCTCGACCGACTTCTTCTGGATCTCGTTGTACGTCGGGATGTCCGCCCCCTGGGCGAGCGCCACGTCCCACTGGTCGGTCTTCAGGAACGTGGCCTCGGCCTCGGCGGTGCCCAGGTACTCCAGCACCTTCTTGCCCGCCGCCACCGTGTCCTCCTTGGCGTTCTTGGCCAGGCAGAACCCGTCGGTCGGCGCGTCCATGTAGTCCTGGCCGTGCTCCGGGTTGATCTCGGGGAAGGGGAAGAAGTCGAGGTCGGCGAGGTCCTTGCCGTCGGTGACGTACTGCGCGGCGACCTGGTTGGTGCCCTGGAACATCAGGCCGGCCTCCTTGTTCTCCAGCGTCTTCGCGGCGTCCTGCCAGATGCGGCCCGTGGCGCCGGACTGGCAGTAGGGCAGCAGCTCCGCCCACCGCTCGAACACCTGGGCCACCCGCGGATCCGTCCAGGGCACCTGGTGCTTCATCAGCTGAATGTGGAAGTCGTAGCCGTTGATGCGCAGGTTGAGAATGTCGAAGGTGCCGAGCGCCGGCCAGCCGTCCTTGTCGGCGAACGCCATCGGCGTGAGCCCGTCGCTTTTCATCTTCTTCAGCAGCGCCATGTAGTCGTCCCAGGTCTTCGGGACTTCGTAGCCCTTCTCCGCGAAGGTGCTCTTGTTGTAGAAGACGACCCACGGATAGTTGTAGACGGGGACGAAGTAGTAGTGCCCGTCCAGGCCCTTCGACAGCGCCTGCGCGGCCGGGCCGAAATTGCCGCCGATCTGCTGCCACACGTCGTCGATCGGCGCGATGAGCCCCTGCTGCGCGAAGAACTGCATGCGGTAGCCGGCGAACCAGGTGAACAGGGTGTCCGGCGTGCCCTGCAGATAGGAGTTGATGTTGTTCTGGAAGGTGTTGTGGTCGACCGTGTTGATCGTGATGGTCGCCCCGGCCTTCTCCCCCGCCGCCTTCGTCAGCGCCTCGAACGCCGCCTTCGGGGCCGGGTCGGAATAGTTCGAGCCGAACGTGACGGTGGCCTTGCCACCGCCCGAGCCGCCCGAGGCCGCGCCCGACGTCCCGGAGTCGTCGCCGCACGCGGTGACCAGTCCGGCGGGGAGCGCGGCCGCCCCGAGAGTGACGGCGAGCCCTTTGAGCATGGAACGGCGGCTGGTGGACGGTCCGGCGATGGCACCGGTCTGGCGGACTACCGGGTGGAACATACAGCCTCCCGAATCAGCGCGAAAATTAGCAGGAATACACACAATCCAACATGCGCGCATCAGAGTCAAAATCGTGGAGGCCACTCGTGTCAAGACACGCAAAGTCTCGATTGCGTCGCACAACCCGTACGCCGTCAGGACGCGGCGCCCGCACCGCGGCCGGACGTCGCGGTGTTCGATTGTGCGACAACTTGATGGTTTTCGTCGAAGAACACCTCGGTGGGCGTGCCCGCCACCAGCCGCAACACCCGCGCGGCCCCGGCACCCGGTGGAGGCACCAGCGTCACCGTCCGGTCCCGCGCGCAGCTCAGAACGGCCCGCGTCGGCAGGCCGTTCGCCCAGTCGACGCCCACCACGACGTTCCCCCGGGCGCGCAGGCCGCGCACCCTCCCCGACGGCCAGGCAGGCGGCAACGCCGGCAGCAGCCGCAACCGGCCGCCGTGACTCTGCAGCAGCATCTCCGCAACCCCGGCCGTGAAGCCGAGATTGCCGTCGATCTGGAAGATCGCGGGCGGATGCAGGTCGAACAGGTTCGGCGCGACGTACGAACGCAGCAACTCCCGCACGCTCGCCTCCGCCCCCGCCCCGTCGCCCAGCCGGGCCAGCAGGCAGATCGCCCAGGCCCTGCTCCAGCCGGTGCTCCCGCCGCCGGCCGCCAGCCGGTGCTCCAGCGAACGGCGCGCCGCCCGCGCCAGGCCCGGGGTGTCGTCGACGTCGACCTGCCCGCCCGGGAACAGGCCGTACAGGTGCGACAGGTGCCGATGACCCGGCTCGGCCTCCTCCACCGGCTCCGACCACTCCAGCAGCCGCCCGTCGGCGCCGACACCCGGCTCCGGCAACCGGGCCAGGGCGGCCGTCAGCCGGGCCGCCAGGTCCGGGGCGGCGTACCGTGCGGCGTACTCGGCGGCCGTGCCGAACAGCTCGCGGATCAGCCAGACGTCCATCGTGGGCAGCGCATCGACCGAGACCCGCTCGCCGGAAGCGTCGACGAACGTGTTCTCCGGCGACGTCGAAGGACCCGTCACCAGCCGGCCGTGACGATCCTCGGTCAGATACGCCAGCACGAACTCGGCGGCCCCCCGCACCACCGGCCACGCCCGCTTCGCGCGAAACTCCTCGTCCGCGGCGAAATCGGCGTGCTCGACCAGATGCCGGGCCAGCCACGGCCCCGCCATCGGCCACATCGCCCACATCGGGTCGCCCTGCACCGGCCACGTGGTCCGCCACAGGTCCGCGTTGTGATGCGCCACCCAGCCGTCACAGCCGTACAAGGACCGCGCCGTGCGCGCCCCCGAGACCGCCAGCTCCTCCACCAGGTCCACCAGCGGCAGATGACACTCCGCCAGATTCGTCGTCTCGGCCGGCCAGTAGTTCATCTGCACGTTGATGTTGGTGGTGTAGTCGCAGCTCCACGGCGGCCGCACCTCCTCGTTCCAGATCCCCTGCAGGTTCGCCGCCTGCGTGCCGGGCCGAGAGGAGGCGATGAGCAGATACCGCCCATAGGCGAACATCAGCTCCACCAGCCCCGGATCGTCCCCGGACCCGGCCCGGAACGCGGCCAGCCGCTCATCGGTCGGCATGCCATCGACCGGCCGCTCATCGACCGACCTGCCATCGCCCGGCACCCCATCGCCCGGCACCTTATGGGCCGGCGTCTCCTCCCCCGGCGGTCGCACACCGGGCGTCGCCCCGCCTTGCGGCCTGCCCGCCGCCTCGGTAGGCGACAGGTCGCCAGATGCCCTGCGTCCGTCCAAGACCAGCTCGACCCTGGAGAACAGCGCGGCGTGGTCGCGCACGTGGCGCTCCAGCAGCCCGTCCACGCCGTACGCCTCGGCGGCCGCGATCGTGGCCAGGCACCGGGCGACGGCCTCGCCGGGGTCGCCGCCCGGCTCGGCGTCCCAGCCGCGGAACGCCGTCTCCGCCGCCAGGAGCAGCGTCATCCCATCGGCCCCCGACACGATCAGCTCCTCGCCGGCGACACGGACGCCGCCGCCCTCGGCCGACGCGCGGACCGCGAACGCGAACGGCATGCCCTCGCCGGGCCGATAGAAGACCCCACCCGGATCGTCGGCGTGCACGGGCGCCACATGGGCGGGCGCCCGCCCCGTGCACACCAGGGTGCCCGCCCCGGGCGCGGTCGTCTCCACCTCCCGGTGCGGGGTGCGCAGCCGCACCCGCAGATCCACCGCCGTGCCCGTCACCCGCACCACCAGAATCCCGTCGGGATGGGACGCGAAGACTTCGGTGGTGACGCCGCCGCAGCAGGTGGTGGCCACCGCCCGCCCCAAATCGAGCTCCCGCCGATACCCGCCGGCGGCCGTCCCGCCGTCCCCCGCCCCAGCGGGGGAGGCCCCGTAGCCGATGAGGAGATCGCCGAGCGGCTGGTACGACTCGCTGTCGGGGCCCTGCAGCCGCCGGGAGATCCGGCCGGCAGCGGCCCGGTCGCCGCGGCCCAGCAGCTGCTCGCGCACCTCGGCCAGGACGCGCGGCCCGTCCTCGACGCCCGCGCCGTGCGGGCCCCCCGACCACAGGGTGTCCACGTTCAACGCCAGCCGCTCCTCGGCGGCACCGCCGAACACCATCGCGCCGAGCCGCCCGTTGCCCACGGGCAGCGCCTCCATCCAGGTTCGCGCGGGCCGCGCGTACCAGAGCACATGCGAGGGTGCCGAGGGCATCGTTCCTCCACAGGACGGGGGTCGTTCCGGAACGCATCATGCCCCGGCCCACCCTGGACGAGGATCGACGACCCCGTCCGTGCGCCGCCACTTCCCCCCTGACCCCGCACGAAAGGACGGCCCCGCAGGCGGGCCCCACCCCTCCAGGCGGGCCCGATCGGGCGGCCCGCGCTTCTATCCGGCCCGGGCTCCTGTCCGGCGGGCGGTCGGATCAGCGCAGCGCATACGTGATCGGAAGGTGCTTGAGGCCGCCCACGAACGTCGTGGCGACCCATTCGGGCCGCCCCGCGAGCTCGATCGAGGACAGCCTGGGCAGCAGCTCGGCGAAGAACGCCCGGACCTCCATGCGGGCCAGCGCCGCGCCGAGACAGTAGTGGACGCCGAACCCGAACGCCAGATGCTTGTTGGGGTCGCGGCCGACGTCGAACCGGAACGGGTCGTCGAACACCGCCTCGTCGCGGTTCGCGGAGGGGTAGGACAGCAGCACCGACTCGCCCCGCGCGATCGGCACCCCCGCCAGGGTGGTGTCGGCGGTCGCGGTGCGCATGAACTCCTTGACCGGGGTCACCCAGCGGATCATCTCGTCGACCGCGAACGGCATCAGCCCGGGGTCGGCGCGCAGCCGGGCGAGCTCGCCGGGATGCTCGATGAGCGCGTGCAGGCCGCCGGAGATGGTGGAGCTCGTGGTGTCGTGGCCGGCCGTGGCGATGATGACGTAGTAGGAGACGGTGTCGAGGTCCGACAGCGGTTCGCCGTCGACGACCGCGTTGGCGATCGCGGAGGCCAGGTCCTCGGTCGGCTCGGCGCGGCGCGCGGCCGTCAGCTCCTGGAAGTAGGCGAAGAAGTCGAGCAGGGAGGCGATGCGGTCCTCCGGCGCGATGCCCCGCCGTCGTTCCTCGTCGTCGCCGCCGAACAGCTCCTGCGTCAGCAGCAGCATGCGGTCGAAGTCCGACTCGGGCAACCCGAGCAACGACAAGATCACATACAGCGGGTAGTGCACCGCGACCTGCTGCACGAAGTCGCACGTCGGCCCCAGTTCGGCCATGCGATCGACGTAGCGCCGCGCCAGCTCGGCGATGCGCGGCTCCAGGGCCCGCATCGCCTTGGGCCGGAACCAGTCGGCCCCGATCGCCCGGATCACCCGATGGTCCGGATCGTCCATGTGCACCAGGGTCCGCAACGCCGTTCCCTCGACGAGCTGCCGCTCCCGCACGGCGTCCAGCTCGGCGGTGGCCAGCAACGGCCGGGGCTCGCTGATGAACAGCGCGTTGTCACGCTCGACGGTCATGATGTCGGCGTGCCGCGTGACAGCCCAGAACGGGTTGTACCCCGGCGCGTCGACCAGGGTCACCGGCGCCTCCCGCCGCAGCAGCGTGAGCGCCTCGTGCAACCGGCTCTCGTCGCGGTAACTGCTCGGCATGGCCAGCATGCGCCCGGCCTGCTCGACGTCCATGTCACGGTCCCTTCGGGGCTGTCGGCGGCTGATCTCGCCGCGCAGGCGACGGGGCCGCGAGCGGCAGGTGGGGCCCTCGCCGTTGCGAAGGGCGACGAACACGACGATAAGAACGGCCTCGCGTGGCGTCAAGGAATTCCGGCGAGCACAGCCTCGGGGCGGCCTTCGCGGTGATTCCTGGATTACCCGAAGTCATCCGATAAGCCATGAACTTCTCATTCCACCGTACACTACGCATAAGCCACTATACGCGCCTGAATTTTGGCAAACAGGATTGTTTTGGCCGATCAGCGGACCCTTCCAGGTGGGGCGCCTCGGGAAAGCGCGCGTACCCGATACACGGAGGACAGGCACTGAAACCTCACCTTGCCGGACCACCGAATCTGTGCTATCCGGCAAATCCAGTTCTTCCCGGACTTTCGGAAAAGTAGTAACCTGCGGGGAGTTGGCCTGGAGGGGGGGCGTATGGCAAATGTTCTTATCGTGCCTGTACGGCTCGACGCGCTTGTGCTGGACCAGGAGACCGCCGTCGTGGAGGCGGCCGCCGACTTCTCCCGGTTGCCTTATGTCGATCCGCTGGACAGGCGGGACCGGCACGCGGACTCGCCGTACCTGAGCGAACGGATCCTGCCGATTCCGTTCCAGGACGAGAACCTGCGGCTGAAACCCGGGGTGCACCTGCACTGGTCGCTGCCGGACGCGCTGACCAGGCTCGTCCAGGACGGTGCGGGCGGCACCAGGGTCCCGGTGGTGCCCAACCGGTGGCTGGTGACGCGCGCCGGGCCGCACGTGACGGACCGGCAGTGGGTGGTCGAGAGCGACTACCTGGCGCCCATCGGCGACGACGGCGACGGGGTCCCGTTCCCGGTCGACGGGCCGGTGCCGTTCCGGCGGCTCGGCCGCACGATACCGTTCGCCCTGTGGCGGCCCGACGACCCCGCCGACCGGCTGCCCGAGCTGACCGCCGTCGGCTACGGCGAGCCGACCTTCGCCGCCCTGTACCCCAACTGCCGCGGCGTGTTCGGCCTGTACGACCCCGACCCGCCGGCTCCCGGCACCTTCTACGACGTGCTCGGCTGGTACGCCGACCCCGCCCAGGACCCCGTCGCCGGGCTGCCCGCCGAGGGCTGGGTGGACGCACTGCGCGACGGCTTCCGCTGGAACGTTCCCGATGGTTCCCCCAGGCCCGTCCGCCTGGTGTGCTACACACGGCTCACCCTCCCCGCGACCGACCGGACCGTTCCCAGGAGCGAAGGGGTCGACGCCGAGACCACCGGGGTCTACGTCGGGGTGACCGCGACGGAGGCGCTCGCCGCGCACCTCGGCTCGGTGCTGCCGGGCGACACCCCCGACGAGGTGGAGAACCTGCTGGAGGCGCTGGCGTTCGCCGACGAACTGGAGGCGCACCCCCTCGACGTGGGGGTGCGGCTGGCCGAAAAGCGGCAGCGGGCCGGGTTCCGGCCGGTGCCCACCGGCACCCTGTGGACGGTACGGCCCGACAACGACCCGGCCGCCGACGCCGCGCAACGCCAACGCCGGGAGGCGCTGGCCCTCCCCCACCGGATCGGCGACCTGCTCGACGCGCTGAACATCGCGCAGGCGGCGCGCGACCGGGCCGGCGCCGTGCTGGCCGACCTGCGCGAACGGCTGTTCGCCGACTGGTACAGGTACCTGCTGTGCGCCTACCCGTACGAGACGCGCCGGGACACCTACCCGGACCCGGACCTGGTCCGCCACTACCTGGAGCGGCAGTTGGCCGCCCTCGCCGAGCGCACCGCCGAGGCGGCCGTGCTCGACGACGAGCTGGAACGCGCCAAGGCGAACCTGGACGAGGCGCTCGACACCTTCAACCAGGCGCACGCCGTCGCGTCAGGCACCGTGTTCGTAGCCGACACGGTCGCCGCCCCGGCCTACTACCAGCCGGCCGAACCGGTCGTGCTGCTCACCGGGGACGCCGCCCGGCCCTCGGACCGGCACGGCCGCGACGGCACGCTCGGCTGCGCGGTGCTGGACCTGCCCGCCCTGACCGCCCCGGACGCCGTACGCGAGGCGTTGGACGCGCGGCAAACGGTCTGGGAGCTGGGCGCGAACATGTGGCAGGACGACCTGTGGCACCCGGTGCTGATGCAGTGGGAGGTGGAGTTCTTCCCGACGGCGGCCGGCGGCAACCTGAACTCCCGTGAGGGCGCCTACGACCCGGCCTACATCACCGGCAACTACGAGCTGTCGGAGGTGGACCTGGTCCCGCGGCCCGGCCGGCAGGTCTACGGCAAGGCGGCCAACGTCTACCAGGGCCACACGGTGCTGACCGCGGGCGCCCGGCCGGTGCTGTCGCGTCGTGTCCTGCGCTACCTCGCCGGCGCCGTCCTCGACACGTACCGCGACGCCACCTCCGCCGACGTCACCGCCCGGGAGTTCCAGGACGACCCCGAACAGGTGCTGACCTGGTACGAGGAGCACGGCACCGACCCGCGGCTGCTGACCCTGGTGCGGATCTACCGGCACCTGGCCGCCCACGAGTCGGACAACAGCCTGTCCCAGGCGCTCGGCGGCCTGAACGACGCCCTGCTGATGCGCCGGCTCACCAGGCAGCTCCCGATCGCCGACCCGCTCGGCTTTCCCGGCTACCAGGAGTTCGCCGCCCGGGTCGCCGAAGCCGTCGGCGACGCCACGCGGCACGCGCCGCACCCGTTGAGCGACTTCAACCCGATCCGTGCCGGGGCGCTGCGGATCCGGCGGCTGCGCATCGTCGACAACTTCGGCCGGGCCAGGGACGTCGATACCGACAACGTGGTGACGACGACCCGGCTGCGGGTGCCCGGCCTGCCGGGCTGGGTGGCGATGCCGCCCCGGCTGGCCCAGCCTGCGCGGCTGTCGGCCCGCTGGCTGGACTCCGACCACGAGCTGCGGCACATGAACGACGTGCCGGTGACCTCGCCGGTGTGCGGCTGGCTGCTGCCCGACGACCTCGACGCCGGCGTCGGCGTGCACGACGCCGCCGGCCGGCCGCTCGGGCTGCTGTCGGCGGTGCCCGACCCCGGCGAACCGGGCCTGGCGCGCTGGAGCCCGGCGCCGGGCGGCCCGGTGCGCACCGTCGAGGACATCGCCGACCCGCACCTGCGCGGCGTCGTCACCTGGCTGCGGGCCCTCGGCCCGGACGAGCTGGCCGGGTGGGTCGCCCGGCTGGACGACACGCTCGCCGGGATCGAACCGGCCGACCACCGGCCGGGCGTCCTCACCGCCCGTCCGCTGGCCGTCACCCGCGCCGAGATCGGGCTGGAGCTGATCGGCCTGCCGGCGATCCATCAGGACTGGAACGTCTTCCGCCAGGACCTGGGGCGTACCAGCCGAGAGGACGACGACTTCCCGCTGGTCCGGTTCCCGGTGCGGATCGGCGGCGGGGGCGACCGGCTGAACGACGGGCTGGCCGGCCTGTGGGACGGCGGGACGTTCCGGGCCGGCGCCGCCGAGGTCGAGGTGGCCGTCGCACAGCCGCCGCATCGGCTCACCCTGCTCGTCGACCCGCGCGCCCCCGTCCACCTCACCTGCGGCATCCTGCCGGCCAAGGCGCTGGAGATCCCGCCCGAGCAGTATCGCCCGGCCATGGACGGCATGCGGGTGACGTTCCTCACGGCGCCCGTCCTCACCGGCGGCGACACGGTCGCGCTGCCCGTGCCCGGCGAGGCGGGCCATCGCTGGGAGTGGCGGTCGCGCGGCCCGACCGGCTGGACGGACGTCCCGGTCGTCGACGCCCCGCCCGACGCCGCGTTCCCCGACCGGCCGGTCCTGCGCGAGGGCTGGCTGACCCTCGTCCCCGACGACCCCGGGAGCACGCCCGACCGGTGAGCGTGCCCGACCCCACCAGTGTGCCGACCGACGACCAGCGAGGAACCCGCATGTCACAGGAGATCACCTTTACCCTGACGGTGCCCGAGGCCAACGTGGTGTTGGAGGCGCTCGGGCGACTGCCGTACGCCGAGGTGTACGAGCTGATCGGCAAGTTCCACCAGCAGGCGCAGGCCCAGCTCGGGCTGGCCGCCGTGACCCGCGAGGAGTCGGCGTGACAGCGCTCGTCCTGCACTGGCCGCTGGACGCCGTCACGGCGCAGAGCCAGGCCCTCGACGTCTCCCCCAACAAGATCAACGGCGTGGTGGAGGGCGACCCGGCGAACGTGGCCGACCCGAAGGTCGGCAGCTGCCTCGAACTGGACGGCGTCGACGACCGGGTGACGACGGCCGAGGCGCCCGAGATCCAGGACTACACCATCGAGGCGTGGGTGCGGCCGGCGGACATCCCCCGCGGCGACGCCATCGGACTGTTCGGCACCGCCGACCAGAACCACCAGGTGGTCCTCCTCGCGGACGGCACCATCGAGCACCGCTTCGCCACCAGCCAACGCCCCGACGAAGCGCACCGGACCGACCCGGGCGCGCTTCCCGACGGGCAGTGGCGGCACGTCGCGGTCACCAACGACGGCCGCGTGGCGCGCATCTACCTCGACGGCGTCGAGGCCTCCGCCCACCCCTTCACCGGCGGCCGCCTCCCCCACCAGTCGCCCCTGCTGGTCGGGCAGGGCGGCGGCCCCGGCACCTACCTCCCAGGGCGGCTGGCGCACCTGCGGGTCTACGACGGCGCGCTCACACCCGCCGAGATCAAGCGGGACATCGCCGACGACGAGGCGGCGCTGGAGTCGTTCGTGCGCACGCACCCGCTCGGGTTCTCGTTCGTCAACAGCGACCTGCAGCCGGTGCTGTTCATCGACGACTCCCCCGGCGGGCAGCAGATGACGCTGCAGATCACCAACACCTCGCGGCGCGAGGTGGAGGCGCTGCCGCTGCCCGCCGGCGCGGCGTCCCCGTCGGCGTACCACTTCGCGCTGCGGTTCCGCCTCGGCACGCTGCCCGCCGGGCTGGACCCGCGGGTCGTCGACCCCGGCTGGAGCCTGCTCTCCGAACCCGACGGCACCGCCGTCTACCTCACGTGGGCGGCCCCGGGCCGGATCGCGCCGGGCACGTCGGTGACCGTCCGGATCGACGGTATGAACGCCGACGGCGCCGCCGGCACGCGCGGCACCAGGGTCGAGCTCGACTACCGGAACGTGCGCTACACCGGCGAGGCGACCGAGCTGACCGGCACGCGCATGCAGTTCCTCGACGTGGTCAACCACCGGGGACGCAGGGACATCCCGCTGGACCTGCGGCCGGTGGGCGGCGACCGCGTGCTCAGCGACGGCAGCACGGCCGGCAGGCTGGTCCTGCACCTGACCAACGTGCTGCGTGACGGCCCGAGCATCCCGCTGCGCGGTGCCGACGTCCAGGCCGCCTCGTCGTTCACCGTCTCCTTCGACGTGCAGCAGCCCGGCGAGGAGCGGCCGTGGGCGTTGACCACGACGAAGCAGGCCGAGGCGGCCACCCTGGCCGCACCCGAGGGGTGGCGGGTCGAAAAGCGGCAGCTCGGCCAGCGCGTGCAGTGGACGCTCACCCCGACCGCCGACACCGAGCTGGCGCCCGGCGCCTTCCTGGCCCTGACCCTCGACGAGATCTACGGGCTGCCGCAGGCGGGGCACGCGCCGATCGTCGTGGAGTACCGCAACATCCCCGGATACGCCGACGGCACCCTGACCGTGCAGGTGGAGCGGGCCCCGCTGCTGTTCACCGCCGACCGGGTCGGGATCGGCACCGCCACCCCCGGCGGCGGCCTGCACATCTTCTCCCCCGACGAGGACGCGAACGGAAAGTCGGGGCTCGTCATCGGCAGGCTCTCCCCCGGCGGCCTGCGCCTCGGCCGGCACAAGGACTACGCGTGGATCCAGTCGGACGGGCCCGGCCCGCTGTCGCTCAACCCGGCCCACGGCTCGGTGGCCGTGGGCGTGCCCACCGCGCAGTCGGGGGTCCGTCTCACGGTGGGCGCCGAGAATTCGCACCTGCAGCTCAGGCGCGAATCGAGCCACGGAGGGGGCGGCAGGGTGCTGTTCCTGGAGCTGTACCAGGACAAGACCTCCGGCACCGCCGGCACCTACCCGTGCATCCGCTTCCACGACAGCTACAAGTTCTGGCACCGCATCGAGGGCCGGCCCGAAGGGTTCCTGTTCCGCACCGGCAACCTCGACTACGAGGATCCGGTCAACATCTACGCCGCGCAGGTGAACGCCACCGGACTGAAGATCGGCGGCGTCGCCATCGGGGAACGCGAGCTCGGGACGTTGCACGACCTCGCCGCCGGTCGGATCGGCAGCGTCACCGCCGCCGAGCTGCGCATCGGCTCGGTCACCATCGGCGAGCACGAGCTGCGTGTCCTGCAGAAGCTCGCCGCCGGGCAGCTCGAGTTCGACCTGTACAACGTGAAGCAGGGCGAGTACATCTACGCGGCCGACTACGACCCGTACGACGACGACCGGCGACGCGTGTTCACCTGGCGACCCAAAACCCGGATCAACCAGGGACGCTGGCGCATCCACTACCCGAGCTGAGGTGAGCGATGGCCAAGACGAAGAAACGGACGCGGTCCCGCAAGCCCGTGCAACGGCTGGCGCCGGCGATCCGCAAGCCCGTGACCAGGTCGCAGACCAAAAAGCGGCGGGAAAGGCTCCTGAAGGAACAGCGCAGGGAGGCGAGACGACAGCAGAGAGAGCTGCGGCGACGGCGGGAGGAGGCGCTGGCCAACCGGCCGCCCGCCCCGAAGGGCAGCCGCGGGGACGGCTCCTTCTACATCACGTTCGTGCAGATGGGGCAGGGCGACTGCTGCATCATGGCAACGCCCAAGGGCAGGATCGTCATGATCGACTGCGGCTCCGACTCGCGCGAGCAGAAGGAGGAGACCTTCCTCAAGCGTGTGCGCGGCGTGCTCTACAACAAGAAGTTCCTGAAGGGGTCGAAAACCGTCGACGCGCTCATCCTCACGCATCCCGACACCGACCACTACAACCATCTTCGGAAGGTGCTGGACGGCGACGTGCGGTTCAACGCCGTCTACCACAGCGCGATCGCGCACCAGTACAGCGAGGGGGGGACCAGCGGCTGGATCAGGGCCCATCTGGCGAAGGGCGCCGCCATAAGCCAGGTGCTGCACCACAAGAACAAAGGCGTACAGGTCATCAAACTGGGCGACAAGAAAGTCGCCGCGGCCACCGAGACCAAGACCATCGACCGGCTGGACGGTAAGGGCGGCATCCGCATCATCGACGAGCCCAACTGCAAGATCTCCCTGCTGGCCGGCGGGGTCGCCGTCGACTACGAGAGGGACAACAGCAACGTGACCAACCGGGGCAGCGTGGTCACCCTCATCGAAGTGTTCGGCCAGCGGATCCTGATGTGCGGTGACGCCACCCGCAGCACCGAGCGCTACCTGCTCGACCAGCACAAGAACCGGATCCAGAGGGTCACCGTGGCCCAGGCCGGCCACCACGGAAGCGCCCGCACCTCGTCGTTACCGGAGTACGTGAACTGCGTCGCGCCCTGGAAGGTAGTCGTGAGCGCCGGGCGCAAGGTCGTCAAGGACCATCTGCCGAGCTGGCCCGTGATCCGGCGGTACCTGAACGTCTTGGACCCGCTGCTGCCGGTGCCGCAGCACGAGATCTTCTTCTGGAAGCAGGGCGGCATGGGCAGCTACGTGTACAGCAGCAAGTTCATCGACCTGCCCGTCTACATCACCGGTTCCTGGAGCACCTACCACTACGCCGTCAAGGACCCCTCGAAGATGGACGCGGACACATGACTCCGGAGCGGCTACGACAGATCGTCGTCCTGACGGGCGACCGGCTGGACCTGCAGGTGGCGGCGCTCGAGGTGCCGGGCCTGGTCGCCGAGCTCGGCGAGGTGTTCACCCTGACCTCGGCCGAACGCACCGAGACCGCCGGCGGCGTCCGGGTCACCGGCACCGGCGAGGGCGGGCCGTTCCACGGGCTCGCCGTCACCGCCGACTTCGCCGTGGACGGCCCGACGATCACCGGGACGGGCGACGAGAGGTGGTCGTTCTCCGACGGCTACCCCCAGCTCAAGGGCACGATCTTCGACACGCTGTCGTTCCAGGCGCCGACCCTGCGGCTCGCCCCCGACACCCCCGGCGTGACCTTCACCGGCACCCTCGTCATCACCACGCACACAGCCCCGCTCGACCTGCTGATGCCGGGCGTCACGCACACGATCACCGGCGAGATCCACATGGTCACCGAGGTGCCCGACACCGACCTGACGTGGACCCCCGTGCCGGACGTCCTGCTGTACGGCCCCGAAGGCGCCGAGGTGGACCTCGGCCTGTTCCGGCTGACCGGGCTGCGCTACGAGATCCTCGCCGATCCGGTGGTGAACTACGCGACGGGCGACTTCGACACCGAAGCCACCGTGGTGCTCACCGGCACCCTGCCGTTCGAGGCCGGCGGCGCCGAGCACTCCGTCCTCATCAACGCCGAGATCGTCAACTGGGCCGAGAGCCTGATGTTCATCACCGACCTCAGCGACGTGGGGCAGGTGGCGTTCGCCGACATCGAGCGGTTCGTCGGGCAGACCCTGTCCATCCCGTACGACTTCGACATCACCGCCCCCGTGCTGCCCACCGAGGTGCGGGTCGTCGTCTCGCCCACCGGTCCGGCGCTCGAATCGGTGTCGGTGCTGGTGCAGACCCAGGAGGAGTGGGACGCCGGGCTGTTCGTCGTGCAGGCGATCGACGTGCTGTGCCGCGTCGACGACCCGCTCGGCGACGCCCGGGTGGGCGTGAACGTCAACGGGCTGTTCGGCATCGGCGCGAACGGCACCCTGGAGATCAGCGCCGGTGCCGGCACGGGAGGTGCCGTCACCCTGGGCGGCGCGTTACGGGCCGGCGACGATCCGCTGACGATCCGCGAGGTGTACCAGGACCTCAACGGCGTGACCGACGCGACGCACCTGCCCGACGACCTCGTCGTCACCCACTTCGACCTCTTCGTCGAGCTGCCCGCCCAGGGCAGGCCGCTCACCGCGCACGGGCTCATCGAGCTGGCCGGCCGATGGGAGCTGATCGACGGCATCCACGTCGACGACGTCAAGTTCGAGCTGCGCACCGCCGAGACCACCGACTTCGTCGCGTCCGCCGAGATCGTGGTCAGCGGCGTCGGACTGTACATCACGGCCTCCTACGACACGAACGAGGGGTGGCGGTTCAGCGGCGGCACGCTGCCGGACCAGGAGATCCCCATCGGCGCGCTCGTCGCCGACCTCGCCACGGCGTTCGACGGGCTGGCCCTTCCCGCGCCGATCTCCAACGTCACCCTGCGCGACCTGGCCGTGTCGGGCGCCACCTCCCCCGCAAATATCACCTTCGCGGGGGCGGCGCGGTTCCCCATCGACGACACCACCGTGGACCTGACCGTCAGCATCGACCCCGCCGGCGGCGCCTTCGGCGGCGGCATCGCGGCCACCACGCCCACCGGGACGCGGCTGGAGTTCACCGCCCGCTTCAACCACCAGGCGCCCGAGTCGACCCGCTTCGCGGTCACCTACACCCACGACGGAGGCGACCTGACGGTCAAGGAACTCGTCGCGGCGCTGACCCCGTCGGCCGCCCGATGGCTGCCCGACGGGCTGCGCGTCGCCATCGACGACGCCGTGCTGGCCGTCGAAAGCGACACCGAGCGGCGGGCGTACGTCTTCTGCGTCGACCTGGCCGCCACCATCGACCTCGCCGGGCTGCCCGTGGTCGGGCCACGGCTGACCGGCGACCGGGTCGTCGGGTTCGACCCGCTGCGCGTCATCGCGGCCAGCGCCGCGCTGCCGTCGACGGCGGTCGCCGAAGTGAACGGGCTGCTGCCCGCCGAGCTGACCCCGCTGCCCGAACAGGACCTCCCGTACGGCTTCACCCTGGCCGGGCGGCTGCGGCTCGGCCCGCTGGAGACGCCGACGCTGCTGCCGGTGACCGTGCCGGCACAGCCCCCCGCGAGCGGCGATCAGCAGGCCCGTGTCACCGACGGCACCGCCACCACCACCGACGACGTGGTCTGGTACCAGGCGCAGACGTCGCTGGGCCCGATCCGCGTCGCCCGCGTCGGGCTGGCGTACCGGCACGAGCCCGGCGCCCCCGCCCGGCTCGCGGTGCTGCTCGACGCCTCGGTGAGCGTCGGCGGGCTCACCCTGTCATGCGACGGGCTGTCGGCCACGCTGCCGCTCACCGGCCCGGACGCCCGCCCCACCTTCGACCTGGCGGGGCTCGGGCTCGACTACACCGGCGGGCCGGTGCGGATCGGCGGGGCGTTCCTGAAGGACACGATCGAGTACGACGGGCGCACCTACCCGGCGTACAGCGGCAGGGCGGTCATCGAGACCGGCGCGTTCGGCGCCGGCGCGCTCGGCTCGTACGTGCAGCTCGACGAAGGGCCGTCGCTGTACGTGTACGCGTTCCTCGACTACCCGATCGGCGGGCCCGCGTTCTTCTTCGTGCGGGGCCTGGCCGCCGGGTTCGGCTACAACCGGCGGCTGGTCGCGCCGCCGGTCGAGCGGGTCGCGGACTTCCCGCTGGTGGCCGAGGCGGTCGGCGCGCAGCAGCCCGCGGGGCTCGCCGACGAGCTGCGGCGGCTCGGTGACGCCGTACAGGTCTCGCCGGGCGACTACTTCCTCGCCATCGGCGTGCACTTCACCTCGTTCGAGATGATCGACACGTTCCTGCTGGTCACCGCGGGTTTCGGGCACCGGTTCGAGCTAAACGTGCTCGGGCTGTCCACGCTCGTGCTGCCCGCACCGGACGCCGCGGCGGCCGGGGTCACCCCGGTCGCCGAGATCCAGGTCGCGGTGAAGGCGACGTTCTCGCCCGACGACGGCTACTTCGCGCTGTTCGCGAGCCTGACGAGCGACTCCTACCTGCTGTCGCGGTCCTGCCGGCTCACCGGCGGCTTCGCCCTCGTCACCTGGTTCGGGGACGGCGCGGGCGGCCTGCCGGGCGACTTCGTGCTGACGGCCGGCGGCTACCATCCGCACTTCACCGTGCCGGCGCACTACCCCAGGGTGCCCCGGCTCGGGTTCAACTGGCGGGTGACCCCGCAGCTCACGATGAAGGGCACCGCCTACTACGCGCTGACCCCGGCGGCTCTCATGGCCGGGGGCGAGCTGAGCGCGGTGTACCAGGACGACTCGCTGCGGGCCTGGTTCGACACCTCGCTGGACTTCATCATCGCGTGGCAGCCGTACCACTACGAGGCGGCCTTCCACCTCGCGGTCGGCGCCTCGTACACGTTCTCGTTCTTCGGCACGCACACCGTCACCGTGCACGTGGGCACCGACGTGCAGTTCTGGGGGCCCGACTTCGGCGGCACGGCGACGATCGACCTGGACGTCGTCTCGTTCACGATCGACTTCGGCTCCGCCTCGGGCGCCTCGGCCGAGCCGGTGCCGTGGCAGCGGTTCCGGGCCGCGCAGCTGCCGGAGACGGTCACGACCGTGGCCGCGCGGAGCGGGGTGCTGCGGCCGGGATCGGGCGACGACCTCGGCGTGCTCGACCCGCTGCGGTTCGAACTGGTCACCGACTCCGCGATCCCCTGCACGCGAGGGGAGGCGGGCACGACCGCGCTCGGCGACGGCGCGCCCTTCGGCATCGCGCCGGTCGGGCTCCGCGACGGGTTCGACTCCGTGCAGACCATCACGATCACCCGTGACGGCGTGTCCGCCGAGGCGGACTTCGTGTTCGAGCCCGTCGGCAAGAACCTGCCCGCCGCGCAGTGGGGCTTCGACCGCACGCCCACGCTCACCGGCCCGGCCCTGATGACCGGGCTGCTCACCGGGTACGTGATCCGGCCGCTCCCGCCCGACGAGCCTCCCCCGGTCACGATCCCGGCGCCCACGCCGGCCGCCCTGTTCACCGAGGCCGACGCCTTCGACTGGCGGCCGGTGCGGACCTACACCGCCGTGGCCGACCCGTTCGACCCGGCCCAGGGCGCCGACGCCCGCCTGACCATCGCCGGCAAGCTGCTGCCGGACGCGCCCATCGACCTGGCGGGGCTGACCGCCGCGGACTTCCTCGAACCTCCCCAGGTGGTGACCGCCGATGCCTGACGACCGCTCCCCCCAGCCCGCCGCCGGCACGCTGACGTTCACCGGCCACCAGCGCCCGCCGCTGCCGAGCGGCGACTACCGCGTCACCGTCACCCAGACCGTCTCGCTCGACCCCACCCCCTCCACGACGAGCCGGACCTTCACCGTCGCCGGGGAACGCTTCACGCTGCCACCCGGGTCGATCCGCTCGGTGTTCCCGCCCGAGGGCGCGCTCGGCGACCACTCGTCGGCGCTGCCGCACATCGTGCTGTCCCGCACGTCGCTGCCGTGGGAGCGCCGGCCCGGCGTTCCCGGCGACGCCGGGCCGCAGGCCGACGGGCCGTGGCTCGTGCTGCTGCTGTTCTGCGGCGACGAGCGGCCCGAGCAGCAGACCACGACGCTCGGCGCGCTGGGCGGCGGCCCCGCCTACTGCCCGGCCCCCCTGCTGGAGGGCCACGAAAGCGCCGACGACCCGGTGAATGTGATCGACGTGCCGAGGGCGCTGCTCGCCGACCTGATGCCCGGCCCCGCGGACCTGGCGTTCCTGGCGCACCTGCGCCGCTCCCCCGACGCCGGCGACGCCGCCGTCGTCGTGGGCGGCCGGCTGCCCACGCCGGGTGTGTCGTGCACGGCGCACCTGGTGTCGGTGGAGGGCCGCTACACCGCGTCGGGCTTCGATCTGGGCCCGGACCGTCCCGGCGCCCTGGTGCGGCTGGTGACCCTGGCGAGCTGGCGTTTCGCCTGCCTGTCGGCCGAGCACACGTTCCCCTACCTGGCCCGGGACCTGGCCCGCTCGGGCAGCCCGTACCGGCTGCCCGACACCGGGGAGCCGGCCGCCGACGGTCACCTGCGGGACGGGTACGTCCCGATCCGGCACACCCTGCGGCAGGGCGGCCGGACCATCTCCTGGTATCGCGGCCCCTTCACCACCGGCCCGGTGCCCGCCGCGCCGCGGCAGGCGGTCCGCACCGCCGACGCCCTGCTCCGCTACCACCCGGCGACCGGGATGCTCGACGTCTCCTACGCCGCGGCCTGGCAGCTCGGCCGGCTCACCGCGCTGCGGCACACGGCCGCCGCCACCGCCCTGTACGCGTGGAAACGCCGCCGGGCCCAGCGCGTGGCCGCCCGCATCCCCGACGATCACCCGCTGGCCGTGGCGGACATCGACACGACCCCGCCGCCGGGCGCCCTGGCCCTGCTGTCGGACCTGGCCCTGCTGCGCGGAGTGCCGTTCGGCTACCTGGTCCCCGACGAACGACTCCTTCCGGTCGAGACGATCCGCTTCTTCCAGGTCGACGAGGCGTGGGTGGCCGCCCTGGTCGACGGCGCCTACAGCGTGGGCCGGCTCACCGCCGCCGACGCCGAGCGGGACCGCGCCGAGCCGCCGCCCGTGGCGGTCCCCGGCATGTCCGGCGCGCTGATCCGGTCGGCGCTCATCTCCGGCTATCCCGACCTGCGCGTCGACGCCTACCCCACCGCCGACGGCACGACGCCCCTGCCCGCCGTCCGCGTCGAGCGGCTGGCCCCCGACATCCTGCTCTGCCTGTTCGAGGGCGTGTTCGCCCGGCTCGACCTGCACCAGGCCCCGGCCGCCCAGCATCTCGGCGTGGAACTCCCGGCCCCCGGCCAGGTCGGCAAACCGGGCATCGCCCCGCTTGCCCTCGGCCCCCGCGGCACCGTTCCCATCGGCGCGCTGGCCGACGCCCTGAACTGCCCGGACTCCGCCGCGTTCGCCGCCAAGATGATCGAGACCGCCGAACGGGTGACCTACCTGCGCGCCTCCTGAGACCCCGGCCCGCCGGGTCGTCCCGATTCGGCCGAGGAGCTTGTCCGGGGTGATGGGCAGGTCACGGATCCGCCTGCCGGCGGCGCTGGCGATGGCTGCGGCGGAGCCGACGCAGCCGAGTTCGGCGAGGCCGCGCACGCCGGTGGGCGTGAAGCTCATGTCGGGACGGCCGAGGAAGTGGACGTCCAGGTCGGGCACGTCGGCGCAGACGGGGATAAGGTAAGCAGGCCAGGTCGGCGTTGGCGATGCGGACGCCGCCGCCCTCGGCCAGCACACGGACCGCGAACGGCATGCCCTCGCCGGGCCGATAGAAGACCCCACCCGGATCGTCGGCGTGCACGGGCGCCACATGGGCGGGCGCCCGCCCCGTGCACACCAGAGTGTCCGCCCCGGGCGCGGTCGTCTCCACCTCCCGGTGCGGGGTGCGGGGCCACACCCGCAGATCCACCGCCTTGCCCCGTGTGGCACCACGTCCACGACCATACCGGGTCGAAACCTTGTCGAAACTTCGGTGCCGGCGCTTCGATGTGTTCGGACCGTGCTGACGAGCACCGATGCCGGGACAGGGCGCCTTGCTGCGGGCACGCACCCTTGACGTACCCGGCCCTTCGGTCTACGTTGCCGATACTTATGAAGTTTCACTCAGGTGCCGAAATGTTTCCGAACATGGGCACCGGCTCGCCCTGGCGGCGCTCGCGCCGGGCGGCGTCGTGACGCCGCCCGGCTTCCGCGAGGGGGCGACGCCCGGCCTCGGCGGGCGGCGGACGTCCGGCCGCGCCGGGCCGGCCCTCGTCGGTGCGCGCCTGGACGAACGGGAACTCGCCCCAGAACGAGACGCCGGATCGGACCGGCCACGGCACGATCTCCACGATGCGCAAGCGCGTCACTTCCCCGTCTTGGCCGCTGCCCGGCGGGCGGGCGGGGGCGCCGTGCTGTCGCGCACCACCAGCTTGGTCGAGAGCTCGACGCGGCCCTCCGGGAGGTCTTCGACGCCCTCGGACGCCGCGAGCAGCCCGCGCACCGCCAGCGCGGCGAACTCGGCGACGGGCTGGCGCACCGTGGTCAGGGCCGGTGAGATCCACTGCGCCATCGGCACGTCGTCGAAGCCGACCACGCTCACATCGTCCGGCGTCGACAGGCCCCGCTGCCTGATCGCGGCATAGACCCCCGCGGCCTGCTCGTCGTTCGCCGCGAAGATGGCGGTGGGCGGGTCGGGCTGGTCGAGCAGGGCCAGCGCCGCCTTCAGGCCGGAGGAGTAGCGGAAGTCGCCGTGCGTGACGAGCCGGTCGTCGGCGGGCAGGCGGGCCTGTTCGAGCGCCGCGCGGTAGCCGGCGAGCCGGGCCTGGCTGCACAGGAAGCGCATGGGGCCGGTGATCGTCGCGATGCGCCGGTGGCCCAGCTCGATCAGGTGCCGGGTGGCGGCCACGCCCCCGCCCCAGTTGCCCGCGCCGATGGACGGCATCTCGGACTCGGCGGCGCCCACGGGGTCGACGAGGATGGCCGGGACGCGGAGCTTGGCGATGCGCCTGTGGTCGGCGGCCGACAGTTCCGACAGCGCCAGGATCAGCCCCCGGGGGTTTCGTTCGGCGACGGCCTCCAGCCACTGCTGGACGCGCCGGGGCCCGCTGCCGAGCACCGACACGACGGTGCCGGCCCCGGCGGCGCGGGCCGTCGCCTCCCCGCCGCGGATCATCTCGACGGCCCACGGGGTGCTCGCGTCGTTGAAGAGCATCTCGATCAGACCGCCGTGTCCGGCCCGGGCGACGGCGACGGCCGGCCGTTTGGTGCGTCTGGTGGGCACGTAGCCGCTGCGGACGAGGATGCTTTCGATCTGGGCCCGGGTGGCCGGAGCGACGTCCGACCGGCCGTTGAGCACCTTCGACACGGTCGCCCGCGACACGCCGGCCTCGGCGGCGATGTCGGCGACGGTGACCCGCCGTGCGGTCGAGTCGGACACCGGTTGTTCGCTCCATCGGTTCACTGTGGTGGCGGTCACACGGCACCTCGTCCGGACTCGGTCGTCCGGGCTCGGGGCGCCGGCAGGTCCGGGCCCAGGTCGCCGCCCGCGCGGAGTGTGCGTAGCCGCGGCACGCTCCGCTTGCGTGCGCCCCCGTGCCTGCCCTGAACTGAACCGCTGTAACCGTACGTGTTCCGAACACACACCGTCAACAGTTTCGGAGAGTTCAGCCCGACAATCCGGGTATAAGCTGCTCTTTCGCCGCGCGATCGAGGGGCCGGGCTCCGAAACTTCCACCCGATGCGCTCCGAACAACGTCCAGAATGGCCCGGGCGACGCGATGGGGCTCAGACGGTGACGACGAGCTTCTCGGCGGACACCGTCGCGGAGCCGCCGCAGCGCGTCGGGGACGCGGGCGAGGCCGTGGCCGACGACGGTCGCCGCAGGGGCGGCCCGGTAGGCGCCGGTGGCGAGCGCGGCGGGCAGGAAGTAGGCCCGTGGCCGATCGCCCCTTCCACCATGGAAATCTCCGTGCCGTGCTGCTCGACCGGGCCGAGACGGCGCTGCGCGAACGCGGCATCGACGCCCTGTCCCTGCGGGAGCTCGCCCGGGAGGCCGGCGTCAGCCACGGCCCCCCGGAGCCATTTCGTCGATCGCAAGGCGCTCCTCGACGCCCTGGCCGAACGCGGCTTCACCCGCCTCACCGACGAGATCCGCGAGGCGGACGCCCGCGCGCCCGGCGACTTCCCGCGGACTCTGCGCGCCGCGTGCGCGGCGTACGTGACGTTCGCGGCGCGGGAACCGGCGCTGCTCGACCTCATGTTCGCCGCGAAGGTCGACGACCCCTCGGAGCCGGTGCGCCGCGCCGCGGAGCGCCTGTTCGCCACCATGACCGACATCATGCGGACGGGGGTCGACGCGGGCGCCTACCCGGCGGCCGACACCGCCCGGCTCACCCTGCTGCTGTCCGCGACCGTCCAGGGCATCTCGGCGCTGGTCACCTCCCGGCGCATCACCACACCGCAGAGCGAGGCCCTCATCGACGACGCGATCTCGCTCTTCCTCGCGAAAGCCCCCGGCTCGCGGCTCCCCGGCTCACGGTGAGCCGGGTGAGCCGCCGCCCCGCCGCGCGCCCGGCCGAGCCGGCGGGGCGACGGCCGCGGAAACCGGCCGGGTCCTGCGGGGCCGCGGCACGCCGGGGGGCGCGGAGCACGGCCGCCGCGACCACGATCGCGGTGAGCAGGAGACCGGCCGCGACGGTGAACGCCAGGCGGTAGCCCTCGGTCAGGGCCACCGCCCGGGACGCGCCCCGGGCCAGCAGGTCGCCCGTCCGGGAGGCCGCCAGGGTGGACAGGACGGCGACGCCCAGGGCCATGCCGATCTGCTGCGTGGTGGAGAACAGGCCCGAGACGAGGCCCGCGTCGTCGGTCCTGGCGGCCGACATGCCGAGCGTGGCCAGGGCGGGCAGCACCAGGCCGGCCCCGGCGATCAGCAGCATGGCGGGCAGCAGGTCGGGGACGTACGACGCCCGCACCGGCACCCGGGTGAGCAGGGCCATCGCGGCGAGCAGCGGCGCCAGACCGGCGACCAGCACGGCGCGCGGCCCGAACCGGGCGTTGAGCCGGGCGGAGACGAACAGCGAGATCGCGCCGATCCCGACCGCCGCCGGCAGCATGGCGAGGCCCGTCTCCAGGGCGGTGTAGCCCAGCACGTTCTGCAGGTAGAGGGCGAGGAGGATCTGGAAGGCGAACATCGCCGACAGGGTCAGCATCTGGGCCAGGTTCGCGCCGCTGACGTTGCGGGACCGCAGGACCCGCAACGGCATGAGCGGGGTGCGCGCCGTGGCCTGCCGGGCGAAGAAGCCCGCCAGCAGCGCCAGCGACACCGCGCCCAGGCCCAGCGTGCGCCCGCCGAGCCGGCCGTCCTCCCCGATCGTGACGACGGCGTAGATGCCCAGCATCAGGCCGCCGGTGACCAGCACGGCGCCGAGCGCGTCGGCGCCCGCCATGAGTCCCGCGCCTCGGTCGGCCGGCACGGAGCGTACGGCCAGGGCGACGGTGGCCAGCCCGATCGGCAGGTTGACGAAGAAGATCCAGTGCCAGGACAGGGCGTCGGTGAGGACGCCGCCGAGCACCTGGCCGATGCTGGCCCCGGCCGCCCCGGTGAAGCTGAACACGCCGATGGCCTTGGCGCGCTCGCCAGGAGCGGGGAACAGCGTCACCAGGATGCCGAGCAGCACCGCCGAGGCCATCGCGCTGCTCACCCCCTGCAGGAAGCGGGCGGCGATCAGCAGGCCGGGCGTGGTGGCCAGGCCGGCGAGCAGCGACGCGGCGGTGAAGCCCAGGGTGCCGGCCAGGAACATCATCCTGCGGCCGATCAGGTCGCCCAGCCGGCCGGCCAGGAGCAGCAGGCCGCCGAAGGGGATCAGGTAGCCGTTGACGGTCCAGCTCAGCCCTGCCGGGGAGAAGCCCAGGTCGCGCTGGATGGCCGGCATGGCGACGGTGACGATGCTGCCGTCGAGGATCGTCATCAGGCTCGTCGCCGACAGGGCGATCAGCGCCGGCGTCCGGGACGAGGCACGAGACGAGGAAGCGGGCAAGGACGAGGGAACGGACATGGTCTCTCCTGTTCGAGAACGAACGAAGAGACCATAACAGATAGTTTTGTTGTAGACGATCCCTTACGGACTCATTTGCGGGACTGTCTCGCCCGGCGGGCGCTCGGCGCGGCCTCGACCGGCGTGGCCAGATGACCCTCGACCAGCCGCCGCAGCGCCGCGACCAGCACCTCCCGCTCCCCCTCCGGCAGGGCGGCCAGCGCGTCGCGATGCACGCCGTCCACGATCCGCTGGCTGCGCTCGGCCACCTCGGCGCCCCGCTCGGTGACCACGATGACGCGCGCCCGCCGATCGGTGCTGGAAGGACGGCGCTCGACCAGCCCGTCCCGCTCCAGGGCGTCGACAGTGACCACCATGGTCGTCTTGTCCATGTCGCCGATCTCGGCGAGCTGGATCTGCGTGCGCTCCTCCTCCAGGGCGTGCACGAGCACGCAGTGCATCCGCGGCGTCAGGCCGATCTCGGCCAGCGCGGCGGCCATCCTCGTACGCAGCACGTGACTGCTGTGGTCGAGCAGGTACGACAGGTCGGGGGCCGTGCGACCAGGTGCCATGGCGGTCATGCCCCCAGCCTACCGAAACGTCCCGATCCGGATAATCCGCAACGGCCCGGCCTGGCGGCCCACGCCCAGGCCGGCGCTGAAACCGTCCGGTGAAGGACGGCGACCCGGCATCCCCCGGCCGGCGGCGGACCCGCGCCTAGTCGCCCGGCGGCACCGGGCCCGAATCGTCGCGCCACCAGGCCATCAGCGTCTTGGGGTCCTCGCCGTGGAAGGCGAACGCCTCGATGTTCAGCCGCTCGTCCGTCCACACCAGGTACGGGCTGTCGCCCGTCCCGTTGCAGGCGAGCCGGCCCACGGTCTTGCCGTCGATGGTGTACGGGCCCTCCCCGAGGAAACCCTTCGGGAACGTGTCGCAGGCGCCGCCGCCGCTCGCGGTGTCGGCCTCGTAGTTCTTCCGCATCGACGCCTTGTCGGGAAACTGGTAGTAGAAGACGATGGCCGCGCCCTTCGTGGGGCCGCACACCACCCCCACGATCGACGTGTCGTGCACGTTGGTCGCGATCTGCCGCTTCGACGGGCGCAGGCAGTTGACCCGCGACCCGGCCGGGATACGGTCCAGCAGCGCCTGCTCGGCCGCCGTCGGGAACGCCGGCTTCGCCTGCGCGTTGACCGCCCGGGTGACCTTCTCGGCAGAGGGGTAGGTGTTCGCGTCCCACCACGCGGCGAGCTTCGCCGAGTCCTCGCCGGTCGCCCGGCCCAGCACCAGGAACGGCTCCAGGCTCCATTCGACGGCGAACCCGCCGCCGGTCTCCGGATGGCACAGCACGCTGCCGAGCTCCGCGCTCCTGATATCGTAGCGGCGGCTGCCCAGAAACCCGGCCGGGTCGTCGCCGCAGTACACACCGTACGGCGCCCGCACGGCGCTCGCCCGCTCGCTGTAGGCGCGGCGCAGCGCGGCGGCTTCGGCGAAACGGAAGTAGGTGACGGTGGCGGCCCCGGCCCCCTTCCCCGGATCGCATTCGACGCCCGCCACGGCGCCGGGGAACTCGTCCAGGTCGCCCGGCCGCACCCGCCTGCAGCCCTTCGCCTCCATCAGGTCGATCAGCGTCCGCTCATCGTCCGTCGGAAACAGCGGCTCGCCCAGCCACGCCGTCCACGCGCGCGGCGGGCCCTGCCCGGCCGACGCCGGCACGACGGCACGCGCCACGGTGCGCGCCGCCGCGTCGGTCCAGACCAGCGACCGGGTGGCGCCCTTCGCGAAGCACAGCACCCGCCCCTTCGCCGGCCCCACCCCCGGGTAGCGATGCTCGCCCGTGCCGGCCGAGAAGCAGTCCCCGCCGCCCCGCGCGACACCGGCCTCGCG
>JBIQJI010000064.1:0-37174 GCA_044507605.1 Actinomycetales bacterium
AGCACGAAGTCGACCCGGCAGCCGCGCGCCTGCAGCGTGTCGGCGAGGGCGAACAGGTTCGCCGAGCCGTGCTCGGCGCCGGCCAGCACGCAGTGCACCGGGTCGCGCGGCAGCGGATAGGGACGGCCGAGCGGGCCGACGAGGTCCAGCGTGTCGCGGGCCTTGCGGTCGGCCAGCCAGGCCGTGCCCCTGCCGCGCACGGCGAAGACCAGCTCCACCGTGCCGCCGTAGTCGGGCTTGACGTCGTGGACGGAGAAGGCACGGCGGCCCTGCAGCGACGACAGCGGCCCGCCGACGGCCACGGTGACGAAGTGGCCGGGACGGAAGCGTTCGGCGATGCCGGGCGCGACGACGGTCAGGGCGTGGTAGGCGTCGACTTTGCGGGTCGTCAGCACCGTCCCCGTGACCTGTACCGGACTGGCAGCCAGTCTGTCTCACCTCCCGGCGGTTCGGTCAGCCCCTGAGCCGCCTCGCGTGCTCCTGGAGTGACCGTACGCCCACATCCCCTCTGACGATGGCCTGGATGCCCTGAACCGCCGCCGCGAGTCCCGAGACGGTCGTGATGCTGGGGATGCCCCGCAGCACGGCCGCCGTGCGGATCTCGTAGCCGTCGAGCCGCGGCCCCGACTGCCCGGGACTGCCGAACGGCGTGTTCACGACCAGGTCCACCTCACCGTCGAGGATGCGCCGGACCACGGTCGGCTCGCCGTCCGGGCCGGTTCCATCGCTCTGTTTTCGCACGATCTTGGCATGGACGCCGTTGCGGCGCAGCACCTCGGCGGTGCCCTCCGTGGCCAGGATCTCGAATCCGAGGTCCGCGAGGGCCTTCACCGGGAAGATCATGGCGCGTTTGTCGCGGTTCGCCACCGACACGAAGGCGCGCCCCTTGGTCGGCAGCGAGCCGTACGCCGCCGCCTGCGACTTCGCGAACGCCGTGCCGAAGACCTCGTCGATGCCCATCACCTCGCCGGTGGAGCGCATCTCGGGCCCGAGCACGGTGTCGACCCCGCGGAACCGGTTGAACGGCAGCACCGCCTCCTTGACCGCGATCGGCGCGTCCAGCGGCAGGGCGCCGCCGTCGCCCTCGGCCGGCAGCATGCCTTCGGCGCGCAGCCCGGCGACCGTGGCGCCCATCATGATCCGCGCGGCGGCCTTGGCGAGCGGCACCGCCGTCGCCTTGGACACGAACGGCACGGTGCGGCTGGCGCGCGGGTTGGCCTCCAGGACGTACACCACGCCGGCGGAGATGGCGTACTGCACGTTGAGCAGGCCGCGCACGCCGACACCGCGCGCGATGGCCTCGGTGGCGGCCCTGATGCGGGTGATGTCCAGGCTGCCGAGGGTGATCGGCGGCAGCGCGCACGCCGAGTCGCCGGAGTGGATGCCTGCCTCCTCGATGTGCTCCATGACACCGCCGAGGTACAGCTCCTCGCCGTCGAACAGGGCGTCGACGTCGATCTCGATGGATTCGTCGAGGAACCGGTCGACCAGCACCGGGTGCTCGCCGGACGCCTTGGCCATGTACGCCGCGAGCGTGTCGTCGTCGTACACGATGGCCATGCCGGCGCCGCCGAGCACGTAGGAGGGGCGCACCAGCACCGGGTAGCCGATCTCGTTCGCCACCGTACGGGCCTCCTCCACCGTGGTGGCGGTGCCGTGGCGGGGCGCGAGCAGTCCCGCCTCGGCGAGCACCCG
The DNA here is from genome assembly GCA_044507605.1 of Actinomycetales bacterium. GTDB lineage: Bacteria > Actinomycetota > Actinomycetes > Streptosporangiales > Streptosporangiaceae > Thermopolyspora. The sequence goes on from JBIQJI010000064.1 coordinate 1,696, forward strand.
GCCGAACGCGCCGCGGTCCTCGGCGAGGTCGATCGACTCGGGCGGGGTGCCCACCACCGGCACGCCGGCGTCCTTGAGCGCCTGCGCGAGGCCGAGCGGGGTCTGCCCGCCGAGCTGCACGATCACCCCGGCCACCGGGCCGGTCTCCTGCTCGGCGTGCACGACCTCCAGCACGTCCTCGAGGGTGAGCGGCTCGAAGTACAGCCGGTCGCTGGTGTCGTAGTCGGTGGAGACCGTCTCGGGGTTGCAGTTGACCATCACGGTCTCGTAGCCGGCGGCCGACAGCTCGAACGACGCGTGCACGCAGGCGTAGTCGAACTCGATGCCCTGGCCGATGCGGTTGGGCCCGCTGCCGAGGATGATCACCTTCTCCCGGTCACCGGCCGGGACCTCGGTCTCCTCGTCGTAGGTGGAGTAGAGGTAGGGCGTGCGCGCGGCGAACTCGGCGGCGCAGGTGTCGACGGTGTTGTAGACGGGCCGGACGCCGAGCCGGTGCCGCAGCGCCCGGATCTGCGCCTCGGACACGCCCCGGATGCCGGCGATCTGCGCGTCGGAGAAGCCGTGCCGCTTGGCCCGGGTGAGGCGCTCGACGGTGAGGTCGCCATCGGCGATGGCGCGGGCCTCCTCGTCGATCAGGAAGAGCTGGTCCAGGAACCACGGGTCGATCGAGGTGGCTTCGTACAGCTCCGCCATGGTCGCCCCGGCCCTGATGGCCTGCTGGATCGTGCGCAGCCGCCCGTCGTGCGGCGTGCGGCAGGCGCTCAGCAGCTCGGCGCGGTCACCGGGCGGGATCGCCCAGGTGAACGAGGCGTCGCGCTTCTCCAGCGATCTGAGGGCCTTCTGGAGGGCTTCCGGGAAGGACCTGCCGATCGCCATGGCCTCGCCCACCGACTTCATGTGCGTGGTGAGCGTCTGGTCGGCGCCCGCGAACTTCTCGAACGCGAACCTCGGCACCTTCACCACCACGTAGTCGAGCGTCGGCTCGAACGAGGCGGGGGTCTCCTTGGTGATGTCGTTGGGGATCTCGTCGAGGGTGTAGCCGACGGCGAGCCGCGCGGCGATCTTGGCGATGGGGAAGCCGGTGGCCTTCGAGGCGAGCGCGCTGGAGCGGGACACGCGCGGGTTCATCTCGATGACGATCATGCGCCCGGTGCGGGGCTCGATGGCGAACTGGATGTTGCAGCCGCCCGTGTCGACGCCGACCTCGCGGATCACCGCGATCGCCACGTCGCGCATGTTCTGGTACTCCCGGTCGGTCAGCGTCATGGCCGGGGCCACGGTGACGCTGTCGCCGGTGTGCACGCCCATCGGGTCGACGTTCTCGATGGAGCACACCACGACGACGTTGTCGGCGCCGTCGCGCATGACCTCCAGCTCGAACTCCTTCCAGCCGAGGATCGACTCCTCCAGGAGCACCTCGGTGGTCGGCGAGGCGGCCAGCCCGGCCCCGGCGATGCGGCGCAGGCCGGCCTCGTCGTGGGCGATGCCGGAGCCGGCGCCGCCCATGGTGAAACTCGGCCGCACCACGATCGGGTAGCCGAGGTCGCCGGCGGCGGCCAGGCACTCGTCCAGGGTGTGGCAGATGGCCGAGCGGGCCGACTCGGCGTTCAGGCCGTGCTCGGCGGCGACCTTCGCCACGATGCCCTTGAACAGCTCGCGGTTCTCGCCGGCCTTGATCGCGGCGATGTCGGCGCCGATCAGCTCGACGCCGTACCGCTCCAGCACCCCGGCCTCGTGCAGCGCGACCGCCGTGTTGAGGGCGGTCTGGCCGCCCAGGGTGGGCAGCAGGGCGTCGGGCCGCTCCTTGGCGATGATCTTCTCGACGGTGTCGGGGGTGATGGGCTCGACGTACGTCGCGTCGGCGAACTCGGGGTCGGTCATGATCGTCGCGGGGTTGCTGTTGACCAGCACCACGCGGAAGCCCTCGGCGCGCAGCACCCGGCACGCCTGGGTGCCGGAGTAGTCGAACTCGCAGGCCTGCCCGATCACGATCGGGCCGGAGCCGATGACCAGCACCGACTCGATGTCGTCACGCCTGGGCACGGGCGCCTCCCATCAGGTCGCAGAACTCGTCGAACAGCCCCCGCGAGTCGTGTGGGCCGGCCGCGGCCTCCGGGTGGTACTGCACGCTGAAGGCCGGGTAGTCGAGCAGCCGCAGACCCTCCACGCAATCGTCGTTGAGGTTGACGTGGCCGACCTCGGCCCTGCCGTACGGAGTGTCGAAGGGCCCGTCGAGCGGGGCCTCGACCGCGAAACCATGGTTGTGCGCCGAAATCTCCACCTTTCCGGTGCGCCGGTCCTGGACCGGCTGGTTGACGCCACGGTGCCCGTAGCGCAGCTTGTAGGTGCCGAGCCCGAGGGCCAGGCCGAGGATCTGGTTGCCCAGGCAGATGCCGAAGACCGGCAGCCCGGCGTCCATGACGCCGCGCAGCGCCTCGACGGCGTACCCCGCGGCCGCGGGGTCGCCGGGGCCGTTGGACAGGAACACCCCGTCGGGCTTGAGGGCCAGGATGTCGGCGGCCGTGGAGGTGGCGGGCAGCACGTGCACCTCGCAGCCCCGCTCGGCCATGCGGTAGGGAGTCATGGCCTTGATGCCGAGGTCGACGGCCGCAACCCGGAACCTGGTCGCGCCGTGGGCGGGCACGACGTACGGCTCGGGCGTGGACACCTCGCGGGCCAGGTCGGCGCCCACCATCGACGGGCTGCGCCGCACCCTGGCCAGCAGCTCGTCCACGGGCGCGAGCGCGGCTCCGGAGAACACCCCCGCCCGCATGGCCCCCCGTTCGCGCAGGTGGCGGGTGAGGGCGCGGGTGCCCGGCATGGCGATGCCGACGACGCCCTGGGCGCGCAGCTCGTCGGGCAGGGAGCGGTCGGCCCGCCAGCTGGACACCAGCCGGGACGGCTGGCGCACGACGTAGCCCGACACCCAGATGCGGGAGGACTCGGGGTCCTCGTCGTTGACGCCGGTGTTGCCGATGTGGGGTGCGGTCATGGCGACGATCTGGCGGTGGTACGACGGGTCGGTCAGGCTCTCCTGGTAGCCCGTCATGCCGGTGTTGAACACCATTTCGCCGAACGTCTCGCCCTCGGCGCCGAACGACTCGCCATGGAACGTCCGGCCGTCTTCGAGCACGAGTACGGCGGTCAATGCGACTTCCCTTCGAGAACGGTTGGCCGGCCGCGCAGGAACGTGGCCATCACGCGGCCCGGCAGGGTCAGTCCGGCGTAGGGGGTGTTGCGGCTGCGCGAGGCGAACGCCGCCGGATCCACGACGCGGCGGGGGGCCGGGTCGTACAGGGTGAGGTTGGCGGCCTGGCCGGCCTCGATCGGCCGGCCGTGGCCGGCCACGCGGCCGATGCGGGCCGGCCGGACCGACATGCGGTCGGCGACCCCGGCCCAGTCGAGCAGGCCGGTCTCGACCATGGCCTGCTGGACCACGGGCAGCGCGGTCTCCAGGCCGATCATGCCCATGGCCGCGCCGGCCCACTCGGTCTCCTTGGCCTCGACCGGATGGGGGGCGTGGTCGGTGGCGACGCAGTCGATCGTGCCGTCGGCGAGCGCGGCGCGCAGCGCCTCGACGTCGTCGCGGGTGCGCAGCGGGGGGTTCACCTTGAAGATCGGGTTGTACGCGCCGTGCGGCGAGGACTCGACCAGGTCGTCGGTGAGCAGCAGGTGGTGCGGGGTGACCTCGGCGGTGACGTTCCAGCCCTTCGACTTGGCCCAGCGGATGATCTCCACCGAGCCGGCCGTGGAGACGTGGCAGACGTGCAGCCGCGAGCCGACGTGCGCGGCCAGCAGGCAGTCGCGGGCGATGATCGCCTCCTCGGCGACGGCCGGCCAGCCGGTGAGGCCGAGCCGACCCGACACCTCGCCTTCGTTCATCTGCGCGCCCTCGGTGAGGCGGGGCTCCTGGGCGTGCTGGGCGATGACGCCGTCGAACGCCTTGACGTACTCCAGGGCGCGGCGCATCAGCAGGGCGTCGGAGACGCACACCCCGTCGTCGGAGAACACCCGCACCCGGGCCGCGGAGTCGGCCACCGCGCCGACCTCGGCGAGCTCCCGCCCCGACAGGCCGGTGGTGACGGCGCCGACGGGCCGCACGTCGCAGTGCCCGGCCTGGCGGCCGAGCCGCCACACCTGCTCGACGACGCCGGCGGTGTCGGCGACGGGGCTGGTGTTGGCCATGGCGTGCACGGCGGTGAACCCGCCGAGCGCCGCGGCGGCCGTGCCGGTCTCGACGGTCTCGGCGTCCTCACGGCCGGGCTCGCGCAGGTGGGTGTGCAGGTCGACCAGGCCGGGCAGCGCGATCAGCCCGTCGGCGTCGATCACCTCGGTGCCGGGCCCGGCGGACAGGCCGGCGCCGGTCTCGGCGACGTCCCCGCCCCGCACGAGCAGGTCGGCCGGCTCGCCGCCGAGCACGCGCGCGCCCTTGATCAGGTAGTCGGTCGTGTGGTCGGTCACCGGTCGGTTCCCCCTTCGAGGTCGGCGCCGCCGAGCAGCAGGTACAGCACCGCCATGCGGATGGTCACGCCGTTGGCCACCTGCTCGACGATCGTCGAGCGGGCCGAGTCGGCGACGTCGGCCGCGATCTCCATGCCGCGGTTCAGCGGGCCCGGGTGCATCACGATCGCGTCGTCGGGCATGCGCGCCAGCCGGTCGCGGTCGAGGCCGTAGCGGCGGCTGTACTCCCTCGCGGAGGGGAAGTAGGCGGCGTTCATGCGCTCGCGCTGCACGCGCAGCATCATCACCGCGTCGCACTTGGTCAGCACGGCGTCGAGGTCGTACGACACCTCGCACGGCCACGCCTCGACGGCGACCGGCAGCAGCGTGGGCGGCCCGACCAGGGTGACCTCGGCGCCGAGGGTGTGCAGCAGCAGCACGTTGGAACGAGCCACGCGGCTGTGCAGCACGTCGCCGACGATGGCCACCTTGCGGCCGTCGAGCGAACCGAGCCGGCGGCGCATGGTGAAGGCGTCGAGCAGCGCCTGGGTGGGATGCTCGTGGGTGCCGTCGCCGGCGTTGACGACGCTGCCCCGCACCCAGCCGGCCAGCCGGTGCGGCGCCCCCGAGGCGCTGTGCCTGATCACCACGGCGTCGGCGCCCATGGCCTCCAGGGTGAGCGCGGTGTCCTTCAGGCTCTCGCCCTTGGAGACGCTGGAGCCCTTGGCCGAGAAGTTGATGACGTCGGCCGACAAGCGCTTGGCGGCGGCCTCGAACGAGATGCGGGTGCGGGTGGAGTCTTCGAAGAACAGGTTGACCACGGTGCGGCCGCGCAGCGTGGGCAGCTTCTTGATGGATCGCTCCGACACTCCGGCCAGCTCTTCGGCGGTGTCGAGGATGAGCAGGGCGTCGTGCCTGGTCAGATCGGCCGCCGACAGCAGATGCCGCTTCATTCGGCGGCCTCCTTGTCTCCCGGTTCCCCCTCGCCCCGCTCCTGCTTGAACAGCACCACGGCGTCTCGGCCGTCGATCTCGTCGAGGTAGACCTTCACGGTCTCGGAGGTGGCGGTGGGAAGGTTCTTGCCGACGTAGTCGGCGCGGATGGGCAGCTCCCGGTGGCCCCGGTCGACCAGGGCGGCGAGCTGCACCACCCGGGGACGGCCGAGGTCGTTGAGGGCGTCGAGTGCGGCGCGCACCGTGCGCCCGGAGTAGAGCACGTCGTCGACCAGCACCACGATCTTCTCGTCGATGCCGGAGGGCGGCAGCCGGGTCGTGCCGAGCGCGCGGGCGGGGCGCAGCCGCAGGTCGTCGCGGTACATCGTGACGTCGAGCGAGCCCTGGGGGACGGTCACGCCTTCGAACCGCCGGATGTGCCCGGCCAGCCGGGCCGCGAGCGGGACTCCCCGGGTGGGGATGCCGAGCAGGACGATGTCGTCGGCGCCCTTGGTGCGCTCCAGGATCTCGTGGGCGATCCTGATCAGTGCCCGGTTGATGTCGGGGCCTTCGAGGACCGCTCGGACAGGTGTGCGGGCACGCGAGACCGCATCGGACAAAATGGTCACCACCTTTCCCGCCTCACGGGACGGGTCTTAAAGGAAGCCGAGCTCCCCTCACGGTACCAGGCCAGCTCAACCGGCCAGTTTCGCCCCATACGTCCCTGGGCACATCAGGCTGCAGGGTAGGTTCGGAGTCACCCGGGCCTCCGGGCCCGTCCGAGCTCTCAGGCCCGGCGATCAGGTTCGCCCCTGCTCACCCGGGAGGACACGCATGGCGTTCCGCGTCGGCTCGGAGGTCGGCCGGCTCCGGCAGGTGCTGCTGCACCGCCCCTCACTGGCGCTCAAACGGCTGACACCGGCCAACAAGGATGAACTGCTCTTCGACGACATCCCCTGGGTGCAGCGGGCGATCGAGGAGCACGAGGAGTTCCAGCGGGCGCTGGAGGAGCGCGGCGTCGTGGTGCATCTGCTCGCCGACCTGCTGCGCGAGACCGTCGAGATCCCCGAGGCGCGCAAGCACATCCTCGGCCGGATCGTGGACGAGCGGTGGTTCGGCCCGCTCGCCGCCGACGCGGTCTACGACGTGCTCGACTCCATGGACGCGGCGACGCTCCAGGAGACGCTGACCGGCGGCCTCACCAAGCGGGAGGCCATGGAGCTCGGCGCCTCGCCCAAGGGCGTGGTGTTCCACGCGCTCGGCATGGACGATTTCGTGCTGCCCCCGCTGCCCAACCATCTGTACACCAGGGACACCTCGTGCTGGGTGTACGACGGGGTCTCCATCAACGCGATGCGCAGGAAGGCGCGCCGCCCCGAGACCGTCAACATGGAGGCGATCTACCGCTGGCATCCGCTGTTCGCGGCGGGCTACGGCCGCCCGGAGGAGGGCGGCTTCCACGTCTGGAACGAGGGCACGCCGAGCGCCCCGGCCACCATCGAGGGCGGCGACGTGCTCGTCATCGGCAACGGCGCGGTGCTCATCGGGATGAGCGAGCGCACCCGGCCGCAGGCCGTGGAGATCCTGGCGCAGCGGCTGTTCGCCGCGGGGTCGGTGCGCCGCATCGTCGCGCTCACCCTGCCGAAGGCGCGGGCGTTCATGCACCTGGACACGGTGCTGACCCAGGTCGACACCGGGGTGTTCACCAAGTACGCCGGGCTCGGCATGCTGCCGTCGTACACCATCGAGCCGGGCGGCGGCGAGCGGGAGCTGAAGGTCACCGACCACCCGCCCGAGAAGATGCACCAGGCCATCGCCGACGCCCTCGGGCTGCCCGGCATCGAGGTGCTCACCCCCCTCCAGGACGTGCACGCGGCGGCGCGGGAGCAGTGGGACGACGGCTGCAACGTGCTCGCGGTGGAGCCGGGCGTGGTGATCGCATACGACCGCAATACGACCACGAACCATCATCTTCGATCGAAAGGGGTCGAGGTCATCACCATCAGAGGCAGCGAGCTGGGGCGCGGAAGGGGCGGGCCACGCTGTATGAGCTGCCCGTTGGAACGTGCCGAGGTCTGATCGAATCAGGTCGGATTCGACATCTTTTTTCCAATCAGCTTGACCTTGGCCGCCTCCCCCTTTACCGTCACTGTCCGTAACCACAACTCGCGACCTTCCCGGGTAAAACCCGACGCAACGGTCACGGTTGGTGCCTACCCCGGGCAGCAACCCAGTGGACGGTGCACTCAGGGCAAGGGCGCACAATCAAACTAGAGCAGACATAGAAAGCCGGGGGCCACACAAAATGCCGTCTGACTACGCCAAGTCTCTGGGTGCACGACTCCGCGCCATCCGCACCCAGCAGGGCCTGTCCCTGCACGGAGTCGAAGAGAAGTCCCGTGGCCGGTGGAAGGCGGTGGTGGTCGGCTCCTACGAGCGCGGCGACCGCGCCGTCACCGTGCAGAAGCTCGCCGAGCTGGCGGACTTCTACGGGGTGCCCGTTTCGGAGCTGCTGCCCGGTGGCGCGGCTCCCAGCCCGCTCGGCCCGACGCCGAAGCTGGTCATCAATTTGGAGCGGCTCGCCCAGCTGCCCAAGGACAAGGCAGGCGCGCTCGCCCGTTACGCCGCCACCATCCAGAGCCAGCGGGGCGACTACAACGGCAAGGTGCTGTCGATCCGCCAGGAGGACCTGCGCTCGCTCGCGGTGATCTACGACAAGTCGCCGGGCGAGCTCACCGAGGAGCTCATCGGGTGGGGCGTGCTCGACCCGGAGGCCCGGCGGGCCATGGAGTCGTTCTGATCGGGCCCGTCACCCCGCCCTGACACAGGACCCGGCACCGGGCAGCGGGGCCCTGACCCGCGACCCTGGGATCGCGGCCGGCGGACCGGCCGCCGCACCGGCCTCGAACCGGCTCTCGAAACCGGCTCAGCCCGCGAGCGTGATCGGCAGCGCGGGCTGGCCGGGGAGCCCGAGGATCGTCTCGACGACGTTGACGAAGCGCTGCGCCTCGGCGGTGAGCTCGTCGGCGTCGGCCGCCGAGACGACGCGCACCATGCCGGCCTCGGCCGCCGCCCGCTTGCGGGCGCTCATCGCGAAGTAGACCGCCCAGTCGGCCAGCCGGGGCTCGGCCTCGGGCAGTAGCTCCCACGCGCTGCGCAGCCTCCTGCGCCTGCCGTCGATGGGCTTGGGCCGGGCGGCCAGGATCGCCGCCGCCGCCCGCAGCGCGGCCAGATGCGCCGAGACGTAACGCTCCGCCGGGCCACGCGCCCCGGCCGTCTCGGCGAGATGAGCCCGCGCGTCGGACAGGTGAGTGAGCACCGCGCTCGAAAGGCGCGGCCCGCCCAGATCACCGGGGCCACGATCGTCGGCGTTGGTCATCGGGACCTCCTTGACTGACGGCGCCGCCGGTGGTGCCCACCGGCAAGGCCACAATCGCAGGTCCCACCGACATTTTCGCGGCGCCGGGGCGGCCGGACGAGGAGCTTCCCCTCTCCCCGTCCGGCCCGGACGGGCGGCGCCCGTGCGGTGGGGACGGGCCGCGAGTCCCGTCCCCACTAGATCGAACATAGATTCGACCGACTGCCGGTGTCAAGCGGAACACCGAACACCGAACGATCGTTTGCCCAGGTCGAGCCGGTCAAAGCAAGATCGACTCAGCCCCTGAAGTGCCCCCGCACATGCACCGGAACGCCCCTGCCGAGCAGGCCCGGCAGGATCTCGGCCACCGGCATCGGCAGCCGCACACAGCCGTGCGAGACGGGGCGCAGCGGCACCGAAAGCGCGCCGTGCAAGGCGATCCCGCCGTTGAAGAAGATCGGGTTGTACAGCTTGCCGAGGTAGGACGTGTGCCAGCCCGAGACCCGCCAGGTCGTCTTGTAGTCACCCGTCGGCGTCGTCGCGCTGCCGGTGAAGGTCTGCTTCCTTCCGTTCCACACCGTCGTCTCGGTGTAGGGGATGCCGCTGCCCGACGAGGCGTGGCTGATCAGCCGCACCTCGCCGTGCCGGTACAGCACCACGAGCTGCTTGGTGAGGTCGATCTCCACCCGGTCCGGCCGGCCGCCGGGCACCAGCACCTTCGGCGCCTTCGGGTCCTCCAGCGCCCGCCAGGTCCGGGCGGCGACCGTGCTGGTCGGCTTGATGCCCTGCACCTTCTGGAACGCCCAGACGGCCATCATGGTGTTGCCGCCGTACCGCCCGTCGATCTTGCCGGGCACGTAGCCCAGTTCCGTCAGCCGGGTCTGCAGCCACTTGACCGGCCCGCCCCTGGCCCCCGGACGCAGCGTCTTGCGCGGCGCCTTGACCGGTTCGGCCGCCGCGCCGCCGGTGACCTCGCCGCCGGTGACCGCGCCGCCGGTCACCGTGCCGCGGGTGACCGTGCCGCCGGTCACCGCCCGGGCGATGCCGGCCGCCGCGCCCTCCGGCGCGACCAGCGGCAGGCCTTCCCGTGCCGGCAGGATGGTCTCCGCGTGCGCGGCGGTGGTCAGGCCGGAGGCGAGCACGAGCCCCGCCGTGATCAGTGCCACCGCGCGTGGCCGCCGTCCGCCCCCCATTACCACCAGACCCCCTCAAATCGCCCGCTTCTCCAGTAGATACGGCAACTTAGCGCACGGTCAACGGAACCCCTGCCAGTGGTCATCGAGCCGTGATCGATCGTCACCGGCACGTGATCCGTACCTCCGTACACCCGCCGGGGCCGCCCGGGGCAGGGTGCCGCCCGGACGGTTCCTCTAGAGTGGCTCCGTGCCCGAGAACGTGTTCCAGGCGGCGCACACCGCGCCACCGCAGCCCGAGACCCCACCGTCCACGCCCTCGCATCCCAACGTCGTGCGCGTCGCGCGGGCGCTGCGCGAGCTCGGCGTCCCCGGCGAGATCATCGTGCTGCCGGAGGCGGCGCCGACCGCGGCGGCCGCCGCCGCTCAGCTCGGCTGCGAGGTGGGCGCCATCGCCAACAGCCTGATCTTCGACGCCGACGGCGCTCCGCTGCTGGTGCTGACCAGCGGCGCGCACCGGGTCGACACGGCGCTGGTCGCCCGGGTCGTGGGCGCGGCGAAGGTCCGCAGGGCCACCCCGGAATTCGTCCGCGAGGCGACCGGGCAGGCGATCGGCGGTGTCGCGCCCGTCGGTCACCCGGCGCCGGTGCGCACCCTGGTCGACACCTGGCTGCGCCGCCATGAGCGGGTGTGGGCTGCCGGCGGCCATCCGCACACCGTGTTCCCGTCGACGTTCGACGAGCTCGTGCGCATCACCGGCGGCACGCCCACCGAGGTCGAGTGACCGGCGGCGCCGCCGTGGCCCGCGCCGGCCTGCCGGTCCGGCGACCGCGCGGGCTGATACCGTACGTTGAGTGATCGAACTGCGACAGGTCGGACGCACCGAGTTCACCGGCGCGCTGGAGACGGTGATCGGCATCTACGCCGCGGCCATGCGTCCGCCCGCCGACCAGTTGACCGGCCGTGGTGCGATCATGCGCAACCATGCGACCTATCCCGGCTTCACCTGCCGGTTCGCGCAGACGCCCGATGGCGAGGTCGTGGGGTTCTGCTACGGCTTCCACGGCTCGCCCGGGCAGTGGTGGCACGACGTGGTGCGCGGGGCGCTCGCCGAGCAGTCGGGCGAGCAGGTGGCGTCGGCGTGGTTCGGCGACGCGTTCGAGATCGCCGAGATCCACGTGCACCCCGATCACCAGGGTGAAGGGGTGGGCCGCCGGGCGATGCGCTCGCTGTGCGAGGGGCGCCGCGAGCGCACCGCTGTGCTGTCCACCCATGACCGGCCGACCGCCGCACGGCACCTGTACGCCGACCTCGGCTTCATCGACCTGCTCACGGGCTTCGAGTTCCCCGGCGGGTACGAGCGCTACGCGATCGTGGGGGCCAGGCTGCCGCTGGCCGGCGGCTGACGCCCGGCCTGCCCGCCCGAATCCAGCTCCAGGGCCTGGAACACCTCACGGGTCGCGCTGGACCGGTTGAAGGTGATGAAGTGGATGCCGGGCGCGCCCTCGTCGAGCAGTGTCTGGCACATCTCGGCGGCGTGTTCGATGCCGAGCCGGCGCACCGCCTCGGGGTCGTCGGCCACCGCCTCGAACCGCTCGGCGACCTCGGGCGGGAACGGCGCGCCCGACAATTGTTCGGACCGGGCGATCGTGCTCATCTGGGTGACCGGCATGATTCCCGGAATGATGGGCGTGTCGCAACCGGCCGCCGCGACCCGGTCGCGCAGGCGCAGATAGTCGTCGGCGCGGAAGAACATCTGGGTGATCGCGTAATCGGCGCCGGCACGGCACTTGCGCACGAAGTACTCGGTGTCGGACTCGATCGACGGGGAGCGCGGATGTTTGTACGGGAACGCCGCCACGCCGACGCAGAAGTTGCCGGCCTGCCGGATCAGCCGCACCAGGTCCTCGGCGTACTCGACCCCCTCGGGGTGCTTGACCCACTCACCGGTGGGATCGCCCGGCGGGTCGCCGCGCACGGCGAGGATGTTGCGCACCCCGGCGTCGGCGAACCGGCCGATGAGGTGGCGCAGCTCGCGCAGCGAGTGGTTGACGGCGGTGAAATGCGCCACCGGCGTGAGCGTGGTCTCGTGGGCGAGACGCTCGACGATGGCGACCGTGCGGTCGCGGGTGCCGCCGCCGGCTCCGTACGTCACCGAGACGAACGTGGGCAGCAGCGCCTCCAGCTCGCGGATCGCGCGCCACAACCGCTGCTCGCCCACGTCGGTCTTGGGGGGGAAGAACTCGAAGGAGAACGACCGGCCCCCCGACGCGAGCAGGTCGCGCACGGTGGGCACCCGGCCCGGCATCAGCGAAGAGCGTCCCAGAACCATGGGTCTCACGATACGCCGCCTCTCCACTGAGACGTTCCCCGACAGTCATTGTCATGATTTGCCACTCATACTCCTTTGTTTGTCGATTAGAGATGAATTGCCCGGTAATATTGGATCATGAATGTTGCCGGCCCGCTGAATTTCATCCGTTCCGAGGTGGATCGAGCACTTCGATCGTTCATCGGGCAGCGCCGTACCCAGTACGGTCCCCTGCTGGCCGACCCCGCCCTCGCACCCGTGATCGAGACGGCGGAGGACCTGCTGACCGGCGGCAAGCGGCTGCGCCCGGCCTTCTGCTACTGGGGCTGGCAGGGCGCCGGCGGCGAGGACGGCCCGGAGATCCGCGTCGCCGCCGCGTCGCTGGAGCTGCTGCAGGCCAGCGCCCTCATCCACGACGACGTGATGGACGCGAGTGACCTGCGGCGGGGCAGACCGGCCGCCCACCGGCGCTTCGAGACGATGCACGACGAGCACGGCTGGCACGGCTCGGCCGCGCAGTTCGGCGAGGGCGCGGCCATTCTGCTCGGCAACCTGATGCTCGTGTGGGCCGGCGAGATGTGGCGGGGCAGCGGCCTGCCCGCCGACGCCCTGGCCGCCGCCCAGCCCGTGCACGACCGCATGCTCACCGAGCTGATGTGCGGCCAGTACCTCGACCTGGTCGAGCAGGCGGGCGGGGAGAGCACGTTCGACGGCGCCCTGCGGGTGGCGCTGTACAAGAGCGGCAAGTACAGCGTCGAGCATCCGCTGCGGCTCGGCCTGGTGCTGGCGCGGCGCGGCACCGAGGGGTGGATCGACCGGCTCTGCGTGGAGTTCGGGCAGCGCGTCGGCGTCGCCTTCCAGCTGCGCGACGACGTCCTCGGCGTGTTCGGCGACCCCGCCGAGACCGGCAAGCCCGCCGGCGACGACCTGCGCGAAGGCAAGCGCACCATGCTGATCGCCCGCACCCTGGCGCTGGCGGCCCCCGCACAGGCCGCGACCGTGCGCCGCCTGCTCGGCGACCCCGCGCTCGACGCGGCCGGTGTCGAGAGCCTCCGCGAGATCATCGCCGACACCGGCGCGCTGATCGACTGCGAGAACATGATCAAGGAGTATCTGCAGCTCGCCCTGCACGCCCTCGACCGCTCCCCCATCACCGGCGAGTCGCGCGCCAACCTGGCCGCGCTGGCGATCGCCGCCACCTCCCGCACCGCCTGACCGGGCCGCCCGACCGGCACCCCCGGCCCGCACCCTGCCCGGCGAACCAAGCCGGGCGGGCCCGGCCCGGGGCCGGCCCGCGGACCCGCTTCGGCGAAAGGCGGCTGCCGCGCCTGCGTCGCGCATCGCCCGGCCAGGCGGGCCAGGGTGAACTCGATGGCCCGGTGGAGCCGGGTGCCGACGCCCCCGGCGCAGGTCTCACGCCGCCGCACGCCGTCACACGCCGAGCGGGTCGGCCTCCTTCAGGCGGCGGGCGAACTCGGCGGTCGCCGCCGCCGGGTCGTCGGCCTCGGTGATCGCGCGGACGACCACGACGCGGCGGGCGCCGTACGACAGCACCTCGTCGAGGTTGCCGAGGTCGATGCCGCCGATCGCGAACCACGGCCTGTCGCCGCCCAGCGAGGCCGCGTGCCGCAGCAGCGGCGGCCCCGGCGCGGGGCGGCCCGGCTTGGTCGGAGTCGGCCAGACCGGGCCACAGCAGAAGTAGTCGACGCCGGCCTCGGCCGAGGCGGCCGTCGCCTCGGCGGCCGAGTGGGTCGACCTGCCGATGAGCACGTCGGGGCCGAGGATGTCGCGCGCCACCGGGACCGGCAGGTCGTCCTGGCCGAGGTGCAGCACGTCGGGCCGCGCCGCGAACGCGATGTCGGCCCGATCGTTGACCGCCAGCAGGGCGCCGTGCCGATCGCAGCGATCACGGAAGATCTCCAGCAGCTCCAGCTCCTCGCGGGCCTCCAGGCCCTTCTCGCGGAGCTGGACGATGTCGACCCCGGCGGCGAGCACGGCGTCGAGGAACTGCACCAGGTCGCCCTCGCGGCGGCGCGCCCCGGTGCACAGATACAGGCGGGCCTCAGAAAGCGAGCGCTTGTGCACGCCGCTTCACTTCGGTGTGCCGCCCCGCCGCGATCGCCTCGATGGGAGCGCCGGGCAGCGAGTCGTCGGTGGTGAACAGCCACCGCAGCGACTCGACCTCGTCGTATCCGGCGTCGGCGAGCACGGTGAGCGTGCCGGGCAGCCCCTTGAGCACCTCGCCGCCCGCGATGAACACCGCGGGCACCTGTGGCTCCCCGCCCTCTCTGCGGACGCCGATGAGCTTCTTGTCCCGCAGCAGCTGCTTGGCCCGGCCCATGGTGAGGTCGAGACGCGCCGCCACCTCCGACAACGGAAGCCACTCGCCGACGAGCTGATCGGTCTCCCGGTCGATCTGTACAACAGAAAGCGTCACGGAACCACCATTACCACGCCACCCGAGGGATCAAACACCCCTAGGGGAACATCAGAACACACGATCTACCGAGTCACTTCACGCGACGACGCAATCGCGTATCGCGACCGCCGGATCCGCCAGCCGGAGCGGGTCCACGGCGCGCCCGGACTCGATGACGCGGCGGCCCTGCACCAGGTCACGCGGCCGGTCGACGGTGAGGATCGCGACGAGCCGCTCGCCGCCCGGCGGGCCGGCCACCCAGCACACCCCCCACTTGGCGCCGGCCGACGGGTCGCCGCGCGAGATGCGCCTGGCGCCCTCGGCCTGCCGGTGCCCGGCGTACTGGACCATGTGGCCGAACTGCTCCGACCAGAAGTACGGCACCGGGTCGTAGGTCACGTCCGCGGGCCCGCTCGCGAGCAGGGTCGCCGCGGCGACGTCGGGCGCGCTCAGCGCGGTGTCCCAGTGCTCGACGCGCATGCGGGTGGCGAACCGGCGCGACCACCACGACGCGCAGTCGCCGGCGGCGACGACCCCGGGCATGGTGGTGCGCAGGTGCGCGTCGGTCAGCACGCCGTCGCCGAGCTCCACGCCCGAGCCGGCCAGCCAGCCGATCGCCGGCCGCACGCCCACGCCCGTGACGACGACATCGGCCTCGATCGCCGTGCCGTCCTCCAGGGTGACCCCGCCCGGGTCGACCGAGGCCACCTTGGCCTCCAGCATCAGCTTGATGTCCGCCTCGGCGTACCAGGGCGTGGTGAAGGCCCCCACGGCGGCCCCGAGCGCCGTCTCCAGCGGGGCCCGGCCGGCCTCCAGCACGGTCACCTGGCAGCCGGCCCTGCGGGCGGCGGTGGCGACCTCGGCGCCGATCCAGCCGGCACCGACGATCACCACGCCGGTGCGGGGCCGCAGCAGCGCGCGCAGGGCCAGGGCGTCGTCGATGGTCCGCAGCACGTGCTGGGGGCCGTCGCCGGGCAGCCGGATCGGCCGCGCGCCCGTGGCGATCACCAGGCCGTCGTACGGCACCTCGCCGGCCGACGTGACGAGCACGCCCTCGCGCAGGGCGGTCGCGGCGACCCCGAGGCGCAGCTCCACGCCGAGCGCGTCGAAGTCGGAGTCGATCACCGTGGAGTCGGTCTCACCGAGCAGGACCGCCTTGGACAGGGGCGGCCGATCATAGGGCCGGTGTGGTTCCTCGCCGATAAGGGTGATCGTGCCGCCGAACCCGCGCGCCCTCAGCGCCTCCACGCTGCGCAGCCCGGCGAGACCCCCGCCTACCACAACGACATGATTCACACGCCGACCTTAAGCGCCCGCGCCGCCGGCCCGCCAATCGCCCTTTCATAGCGAAAGCGTTCGAGCCACCCCGGGACCGTCCACAGGGCACCTAGGAATACGCTGGGAAGGGAACAAACGCGCGGGAGTCCGGCGAACCGGGCTGAGAGGAGGGCGCTCGGCCCTCGACCGCAGGAACCTGATCCGGATCATGCCGGCGAAGGGAGCGACATGGGCGCACCGGCCGACCGGACACCCGATGTGATCGTCATCGGCGGCGGGGTCATCGGGCTTTCCGTGGCGTGGCGCGGCGCACTGGCCGGGCTCGCCGTCACCGTCGCCGACCCCGCGCCCGCCAGTGGCGCCTCGCACGCGGCCGCCGGGATGCTCGCACCCGTCAGCGAGGTCACCTACACCGAGGAGCCGCTGCTGCGGCTCGGCCTCGCCTCGCTGGAGCGCTGGCCGGGCTTCGCCGCCGAGCTCGCCGAGGCCTCCGGGCACGACCTCGACTACCGCGCCGACGGCACCCTCGTCGTCGCCTTCGGCGGCGACGACCTGGCCGCCCTCGGCGAGCTGGCGGCGTTCATGGACAAGCTCGGGCTGCCCGTCGAACGGCTCACCGGCCGCGAGTGCCGTCGCGTCGAGCCGATGCTCGCGCCGGCCGTGCGGGGCGGGCTGCTCGCCCGCGGCGACGCCTGGGTGAACCCCAGGCGCGTCACCGCCGCCCTGCTGACCGCGCTGGACCGCGCCGGGGTGCCGGTGCTGCGGGAGCGGGTCACCGGGGTCACGATGGCCCCCGGCGGCGGCCGCGTGACCGGCGTGACCCTCGAGGGCCGGACCCTCGGCGCGGACCGGGTCGTGCTCGCCGGCGGGGCCTGGTCCGGCTCCATCGACGGGCTGCCGCCCGAATCGCTGCCGCCGGTGCGCCCGGTGAAGGGCCAGATCATGCGGCTGTGCTCCCCCCGGCCGCTGCTCGGCCACTGCGTGCGCGGCATGGTGCACGGGTCCTCGGCGTACCTGGTGCCGCGCGGCGACGGCGAGCTGGTGCTCGGCGCCACCCAGGAGGAGATGGGCTTCGACACCCGCGTCACCGCCGGGGCGCTGTGGGAGCTGCTCAGGGACGCCCGCGAGCTGGTGCCCGGCATCACCGAGCTGGAGCTGGCCGATGTGGTCGCCGGGCTGCGGCCCGGCACCCCCGACAACCTGCCCGTGATCGGCCCGACGCGTGTCGACGGGCTGCTCATGGCCACCGGCCATTACCGCAACGGCGTGCTGCTCACACCGCTGACCGCCGAGGCCCTGCTCACCGGCGCGCCGTTCCCCGGCGGGCCGGACCTGGAACGGGCCTGCTCACCCCTTCGGTTCGAGAGTGTGGGGAACGAACGATGAACATCATGATCAACGGGCAGGCGCGCGAGCTGCCCGCCGGCGCCACGGTCGCCGAGGCGGTGCGCGCCCTGACCCCGGAGACGCGCGGGGTCGCCGTCGCCGTCAACGACGAGGTGGTGGCGCGGACGTCGTGGGAGTCGACGACGCTCAGCGACGCCGACCGGGTCGAGGTGCTGACCGCGGTGCAGGGGGGCTGAGGACATGACCGAGACCGCATCCGTCACCGTGGCGCCCGCCGCCGGAGGGATGGCCGACGCCGCGCCCGCCGACGACCGGCTGGTCATCGGCGGGCGGAAGTTCTCGTCGCGGCTCATCATGGGCACCGGCGGCGCGCCGTCGCTGGAGGTGCTGGAGCAGGCGCTGGAGGCGTCCGGCACCGAGCTGACGACCGTCGCCATGCGCCGCCTGGACCCGGCGGCGCGCGGCTCGGTGCTCGACGTGCTGCGGGCGCACGGCGTCGCGCCGCTGCCCAACACGGCCGGCTGCTACACCGCCGGCGAGGCCGTGCTCACCGCCCGGCTGGCCCGCGAGGCCCTCGGCACCTCCTGGGTGAAGCTGGAGGTGATCAACGACGAGCGCACCCTGCTGCCCGACCCCATCGAGACGTTCGACGCCGCCGAGCGGCTGGTGGCCGACGGGTTCACCGTGCTGCCCTACATCGGGGACGATCCCGCGCTCGCCCGCCGCCTGGAGCAGGCCGGCTGCGCCGCCGTCATGCCGCTCGGCTCGCCCATCGGCTCCGGCCTCGGCATCCGGAACCCCCACAACATCGAGCTCATCGTCGAGTCGGCGGGGGTGCCGGTGATCCTGGACGCCGGCATCGGCACCGCCAGCGACGCCGCCCTCGCGATGGAGCTGGGCTGCGACGCCGTGCTGCTCGCCAGCGCGGTCACCCGTGCGCAACGGCCGGGCCTCATGGCCGCCGCGATGCGCGACGCGGTCGTGGCGGGGCGCCGGGCACGGCTCGCCGGGCGCATCCCCAAGCGGCGCTACGCCGAGGCCTCGTCGCCGGCACGGTGACGACGGGCCGGCACGGTGACGATCGGCCGCACAGATCGAACAGAGAAGGGTAAAGAGGCACGTCTCGGCATCGGTTTGGGACGTCGGCACGCTCCGGCCCGCAAACCACCCGTAAACTCGGGGCCGTGGACACGACGCTGGCCGACCCTCTGATTGGGCGGCTCCTGGACGGGCGCTACCGCGTCGAGTCCCGGATCGCCCGGGGTGGCATGGCTGCGGTGTACCTTGCCCTGGACGTCCGGCTCGATCGCACCGTCGCCGTCAAAGTGATGCATCGCTCCCTGGCCGAGGACCCCTCGTTCGTGCAGAGGTTCATCGGCGAGGCCAAGTCCGTCGCGAGCCTGTCGCACCCCAACGTGGTGCACGTCTTCGACCAGGGCACCGACGGCGAGCTCGTCTACCTTTCCATGGAGTACGTCCCCGGCCGCACGCTGCGCGACGTGCTGCGCGAGCGGGGGCGGCTGCCGGCACGCGAGGCCCTGGAGATCATGATCTCGGTGCTGGCCGCCCTCGGCGCCGCGCACCGGGCCGGGCTCGTCCACCGCGACGTCAAGCCCGAGAACGTCCTGCTGGCCGACGACGGCCGGATCAAGGTGGTCGACTTCGGGCTCGCGCGGGCCATCGAGGGCTCCAACCACCAGACCCGCACCGGCATGATGATCGGCACGATCGCCTACATGTCGCCCGAGCAGGTCACCGACGGGCGCGCCACCGCGCGCAGCGACGTGTACGCCGCCGGCATCATGCTGTTCGAGCTGCTGACCGGCCGGCAGCCCTACTCCAGCGAGAACGCCATGTCGGTGGCGTACAAGCACGTGCACGAGAGCGTGCCGGCGCCCTCCAGCCTCGAACCCGACGTGCCGCGGCAGCTCGACGAGCTCGTCGCCGCCGCCACCGCCCGAGACCCCGCCGTCCGCCCGGCCGACGCGTCGGCGCTGCTGGTCGCCGCCGTCGAGGCGCATCGCGAGCTGCCCGCCGGCGGCGGCACACCACCACCGCCGCCGCCGACCACGATCACGCTCGGGCACTCGACCGGCCGCCACGCTTCCGGCGCGCACACCGCGCCACCTCGGCCGATGGCCGCACCGCCCAACGCCACCATGATCCAGCCGGTGTCTGAGCTCCCGACGTCCCGGCCGGCCCGGCTCGCTCCGGCCGGGCACGGCTCCGGCGGGGGCCGGCGCACGACGCGGCGGGTCCCCGTGCAGTGGCTCGCGGTCGGCGGGCTGGCCCTGGTCATGGTCCTCGGCATCGTGTTCACCGGCTGGTACTTCTCCCAGGGGCGGCACACCACCGTGCCGAACCTGATCGGCAAGAACATCTCGGCCGCCACGGTCGAGGCCGAGAAGCTCGGCTTCAAGGTCACCGTCGCCAAGGCCGAAAACAGCGACACGGTCGCCAAGGACCTCGTGCTGCGCTCCGACCCGGTGTGGGGCACCGAGGTCGTCAAGGGTTCGGCGCTCACGCTGGTGGCCTCGGCCGGCCCGGTCACCATTCCGGTGCCCAACGTCGCCGGGCTCGACGAGGCGGCCGCCCGCTCCAAGATCGGTGAGGCGGGGCTGACCGTGGGCAAGGTCAGCCGCAAGGCCAGCGACACCGTGCCGAGCGGCAAGGTGATCCGCACCAACCCGCAGATCGGCTCCCGGGTCAAGGAGGACAGCACCGTCGCCATCGTGCTCAGCACCGGGCCGGCCATGCCCGACGTCACCGGCATGCCGCGCGACCAGGCCGAGCAGGTGCTGCGGAACAAGGGCCTCAACCCGCAGTTCGTGGAGCAGGCCGACGACGCGACGCCCGGCACCGTCATCGCCCAGGAGCCCGGTGCCGGCGACCCCGTGACCCCCGGCGCCACCGTGCAGATCACCATCGCCAAGCAGGGCGACGTGATCTGCTTCGGCAACCTGTGCACCGGTGGCGGGCCCGACAACAACGGGCAGACCGTGCAGGTGCCCGACGAGCGGTTCAAGAACATCCATGACGCCCGGCGCGAGCTGGAGCAGCGGGGCTTCAAGGTCAGGGTGCACAAGGTCACCATCGCCGGCTCCGACCGGGTCGTCGGCCAGAACCCCCTCGGCCAGGCGGCGCCCGGCGCCACCATCGACCTGTGGCACTGACCGGCGGACCTGCGGCGCCGACCGGCGGCCGGTGGCGTTGACCGGCCGCCGCTGACCGGCCGCCCCGGGCGCCGGCCGATGGCGCTCAGCCGCCGAGTTCCGCGGCCGCGACCCGCGCGGCCAGCCGCTCCAGCAGGGGCCCCGCATGGGCGAGGCACACCCGGGGGTCGGGCTCCAGGTCGGTGAGCGCGTACGCCGCGCGGATGCCGGCCGCCGCGAGCTCGGCGTCGGTCAGCGTGCGGCGGCCGCACACCGCGACCACGGGCACGCCGCGCCGGGCCGCCGCCGCCGCGACGCCCACGGGGGCCTTGCCGCGCAGCGACTGCTCGTCCAGCGACCCCTCGCCGGTGATCACCAGGGCGGCGCCCGCCAGGTGTTCGTCGAAGCCGAGCAGATCGAGCAGGTACTCGATGCCGGGCCGGATCCGCGCCCCCAGGAAGGCCATCGCGCCGAACCCCACGCCCCCGGCCGCGCCCGCGCCGGGGCGGTCGGCGAAGGGCGGGGTGGCGGGCCGCACCTGGTGCACGACGGCCGCCAGGCGGGCCAGCCCCGCCTCCAGCACGGCCACGTCGGCCGGGGTGGCGCCCTTCTGCGGGCCGTAGACGGCGGCCGCGCCGTGCGGGCCGAGCAACGGGTTGTCCACGTCGCTCGCGACGACGAACTCGACGCCGGACAGGGCGGCGAGCCCGGACAGGTCGATGTGGTGCAGGTCGCGCAACGCCGCGCCGCCCGGCGGCAGCTCACGCCCGTCGGCGTCGAGCAGCCGGGCGCCGAGCGCCTGGGCCATGCCGGCGCCGCCGTCGGTGCACGCGCTGCCGCCCAGGCCCAGCACCACACGGCGTGCGCCCCGCCGCACGGCATGGGCGATCAGCTCGCCGGTGCCGCGGCTGGTCGCGGTCAGCGGCGCCGGGCCCGACGGCAGCCGCCGCAGCCCCGACGCCTCCGACAGCTCGACGACCGCCACGCCGTCGCCCGCCAGCAGGCCGTACGACGCGGCGACGCGCTCGCCGGTCGGGCCGGTCACCTCGACCGGCACGAGGGAGTAGCCGCGGGCGGCCACGGCGTCGACGGTGCCGTCACCGCCGTCGGCCACCGGCAGCGCCACGGTCGTCACCCGCTCCCCCAGCCCCGCCGCCACGTGCGCGGCGACCTCGGGGGCCGTGAGCGACCCTTTGAACTTGTCGGGCGCGACGACGACATGCCCGCGTGGCGCCGTCACGAGGCCGTCGATTCCGCCGGGCGCGGGCGCGTGCCCGCCGGGCGCGGGGGCCGGGCCGCCTGACGCGGCCTTGAGGGAGAGGTACGCACGGGGAAATAGTAAGGCCCGCCCCAAAGAGTGGGCCTGGGCCGGGGCGGTCATGGCGTGCCCGCCGGTGCGCGTCCCCTACGCTGACCCATCATGGCGGTAGAGGAACACGGGCCGGGGCCGATCGGGGGGCACGTCCTCGTCTCCGGAGGGCTGGCCACCGGCGGGCTCGCGTACGCCGAGCGCATCGGGGCCGAGGTCGTTCAGGTGTTCGTGACCAACCCGCGGGGGTGGGCGTTGTCGGCCGGGCGGCCCGAGGAGGACCACCGGCTCCGCGAGTCGGGCCTGCCGGTGTTCGTGCACGCGCCCTACCTGGTCAACCTGGGCTCGCCCAACCCCGAGACGCTGGAACGGTCGGTGGTGAGCGTCGAGCACGCGCTGCGGCGCGGCGCGCAGCTCGGCGCCCGGGGCGTCGTGGTGCACACCGGGTCGGCGGTGACCCAGGACCACGACTCGGCCATGCGCCAGGTGCGCGAGCACCTGCTGCCGCTGCTCGACGCCATCCCCGACGATGGGCCGGACCTGCTGCTGGAGCCGATGGCCGGGCAGGGCCGCATGCTCTGCGCCACGGTGCAGGACCTGGAGCCGTACCTCGCCGCTCTCGGCGGCCACCCCCGGGCCGCGGTCTGCCTGGACACCTGCCACGCGTACTCGGCCGGTCACGACCTCGCCGCGCCCGGCGGCGTGACCGCGATGCTCGACGCCCTGCACGAGATCGCCCCCGGGCGGCTGCGGCTGGTGCACGCCAACGACTCCAAGGACCCCTGCGGCTCCAAGCGCGACCGCCACGAGAACATCGGCGCCGGGCACATCGGCACGCGGGCGTTCGCCGAGCTGATGCGCCATCCGGCCGCCGCGGGGGTGCCCCTGTGCATTGAGACCCCCGGCAAGCCGGAGCGGCACCGCGCGGACATCGACCTGCTGAAGCGGCTGCGCGCCGAGGAGCCGGACTCTTGACAGGCCCTTGACACCGCCCTTGACAGGCCCCGGGAGGCACCTGCGGACACGGCGGTGGCCGGCGGGCCCGTCCCCCGACAAGGGCCCGCCGGCCGCGGTGGGCCGCCGGACGAGTCCGCCCTCACCCCTCCCAGGACGGTCGACCGGCGGAACCACCCGAAGACCGTTTCCCGAGGTCATGAGCCCCTCGGTGGCCGGTCTCGCTGTGGTGTTTCCGACGCGAGAAACTCTATGGCGATGACCAGGGTCGAGGAAACACAGATCAACGGGCGGTCGACCAACGGTATGCGGTCATCGATGTGCGGAGAGTAGTCGCGCGATGAACGGTCGGATCTCCGCCACGAACGGTCGTCAGCTGTGTGAACGGCGGAGCTAGCGCACGCCCCCCGCCCGGAGCCGCTGATCGTGCGACCTCGGCTCGCGGGGGCGGGTGAGGCGCTCGCGGACCTGCCTGCTGTGGCGGCGGCTCACCGGAAGCCGGCGGCCGCCCACCTGGAGCATGATGCGGCCGGATTCGTAGTGCATGCCGTCGACGTGCCTGATCGCCACCAGGATGCTGCGGTGGACCCGCAGGAAGCCCGCGCCCGCCCAACGGGTCTCCAGGGACGCCAGCGACATGCGGACGAGGAAGACGCCCTCCTCGGTGTGCAGGCGCACGTAGTCGCCGTGCGCCTCGACGTACATGATCGAGCGCTGGGGCACGAACCGGGTGTGGCCCCCCAGCTCGACCGGGACGATCTCCTCCTCGGCGGTGTCGGCGGGCGCGGCGACCGCCGCCACGACACGGCCCACGGCCCGGGCGAGACGCTCCGGGCGCACCGGTTTGAGCAGGTAGTCGGTGGCGGCCAGGTCGAACGCCTGCACCGCGCACTCCTCGTGGGCGGTCACGAACACCAGCCTGGGCGGATCGGGGAACCCCTCCACGAGGCCGGCCAGGGCGAGGCCGTCGATGCCGGGCATGCGGATGTCGAGGAACACGCCGTCGAGCCGCTCCCCGTTGCCGATCATGCGGACCATGTCCTTGAGGGCGGTGGCGCCGTCGGACGCGGTCGCCACGTGCTCGACCCGCTCATCCTGCCGCAACAGGTAGGCGAGCTCGGACAGCGCTGGGGCTTCGTCGTCGACGGCCAGTAGACGTAGCATGCCCCTACGCTGACGCCGGCCACCGCTGATCGCAACCGACACGCCACGGATAGTAAAAAATCCACCCGGTGTGGCCGGTCAGGTCAAGGGGGACCCTCGCCAGGGTTCTCCTGGTAGGAGTATCGCTGCTCGGCCCAGGGGTCGCCGATGTTGTGGTAGCCGCGCTCCTCCCAGAACCCCCTGCGGTCCTCCCGCATGTACTCCACGCCGCGGACCCACTTGACGCTCTTCCAGGCGTACAGGTGCGGGACGACCAGGCGGACCGGGCGGCCGCGCTCGTCCGACAGGGGCCGCCCGTCGAGCTCGGTCGCCAGCAGCGTGGTGGGCGCCGCGAAGTCGCTCATGCGCACGTTGGCGCTGTAGCCGTATTCTCCCCAGATCATCACGTGCCGGGTGTCGGGGGCCGGCGGCACCAGCTCCATCAGCGTGCGGGTCGCGACCCCGCCCCATTCGACGCCCAGGGTGGAGAACTTGGTCACGCAGTGGAAGTCTGCGAGCATCGTGACACGCGGCAGCCCGGCGAACTCCCGCCAGTCGAGAATGCGGTCCTCACCTGCGGCGGTGGCCCCGAACACCAGGAACGTCCACCGCTCCGGCCGGAACTGCGGCACGCGGCCATAGTGGATGACGGGACGGCCACGCGACACGTACTGGCCCGGCGGCAGGCGGGACCTGCCCTCACGCTCCTCCATAGGATCCGGCACGGTGGCCATCCTCCCACCGCCCGTGAAATGAGCCCGCACCGCCCCCGCCCCGAGCGCGCGGGGCCCGCCCGCGGACCGGCTCCGGCGCGCCGCTCAGTCGTCGACGACGTGCCAGGGCGCGTCTTCGCGCGTCGCCCTGACGACCGCCGGCACCCGCACGGCGAAGGTCGGCCGCCCGGGGCCGGGGACGGCGCCGAGGTAGGTGTGGCCGGTCATGTGACACCAGGCCGGCAGGTCGATGGTGGCGGCCGGGTCGGTGGTGATCAGATGGATGACCGTGCCCGGTGCGCAGCGCCGGCTCAGGTCGCGCAGCTCGATGAGCAGGCGCACGCAGCGCCTGTCTCCGCCGTCCAGCACGACCGGCTCACCCTGGGGCCCGCTCACGTCGTCTCCTCCGGGCACGTCGTCCATCACCATTGCTCCGTGGCCAGCATAGGAGACGCGCCCGGCGATCAGGACTCCAGCTTGTACTCCTGGACGGAGTCGGCGAGCTTGACGGCGAGCTCTTCGGCGTCGAGCCGCCTCTCGATCTGCCGCAGGTCGTCGATCTTGGCGCGGGTCTCGGCACGGCGCGGCGTGAGCAGCGTGCAGCAGTCTTCGTCGGGCAGCTCGGAGATCTCCAGGGTGCCGATGCGGCGGGCCTCGGCCATGATCTCGGTCTTGTCCCAGCCGATGAGCGGCCGCAGGATCGGCAGGTCGACGGCGTCGTCGAGGGCGGTGATGTTGGCGAGGGTCTGCGAGGAGACCTGGCCGAGCGAGTCGCCGGTGATCAGCGCGGCGCCGTGCAGCCGGTGGGCGACCTCCTCGGCGGTCTTGAGCATGAGCCGCCGCTGGGCGACCACCTGCAGCCGGTCGGCCCCGGACGCCTTCAGCGACTGCTGGGCCTTGCCGAACGGCACCACCCACAGCCGGGACCTGCCCTGGAACCGGTCGAGGGCGCGGACCAGGGCGTAGGCCTTGTAGATGGACTCCGACGTGGTGAAGGGGATGCCGGAGAAGTGCAGGAAGTCGACGCGCAGGCCCCGGCGCATCATGCGGTAGGCCGCCACCGGGGAGTCGATGCCCCCCGACATCAGCACCAGCGCGCGGCCGCTGGTGCCGACGGGCAGGCCGCCCTGCCCGGGGAGGCCGCCGGTGAAGACGAAGACCTCGTCGCGGTCGACCTCGATGTGCACGGTCAGGCCGGGCCGGCTCAGGTCGACCGGCAGGTGGTAGACGTCGCTGATGGCGCTGCCGACCATGCGGTCGAGCTCGTTGGAGCGCAGCGGGAAGCGCTTGTCGCGGCGCCGTGACCGCACCGCGAACGAGACGCCGGCGCGCACGTCGTCGCGGTCGGCGAGCAGCTCGATGGCGGCCTTGGTGACGGCCTCGGGGTCCTTGGCGACGCGCCAGGCGCGGTGCACCCAGACCAGGCCCATGACGTCGGAGACGCGCTGGGCCACGGCCTCGGCCTGGTCCTCGGTGGCGCCGTCGGGCAGGTACAGGGCGATGACGCCGTGCCGCTGGCGCACGTCGACCCGGAAGCCGAGGCCGGCGAGGGCGGCCTTGATGTTGCCCTGCAGGCGACGCTCGAACAGTTCGCGGTTCTTGCCCTTGAGGACCACCTCGCCGAGTTTGAGCAGCACACAGGGCTCCCCCAAGGCGGACATGATCGTCAGGGACATGGTCTCCTCCGGCCGATGGATGGCACGTGGCCGACCGGCGTGGCGCGGGCCGGACGCCGGCGGGCATGGCGCTTCTCAATCTATCCCGGCTCGGCGGCCATCGGTGCACGTGTGAGCCGGAGGCAGGCGACCCCGACATGATGGTCACAAGTGGCTAAAGAGTCAAAAGTCGCCTGTTGACAGGCGCGATGACAGGCGTCCTGACCTGCCATACTCCAACCCCAGTCCCGAATCGTATTCTGTCGACTCGGACGTCGAGAAAGCCGCAAGATGCACCACATCAACCATTTCTCCCATGGCTTGATCACCCCCCTCCTCTCCTACTTCATGTCCGTCATCGGCTCTCTGCTCGGGCTGATGTTCACCGCGCGGGCACAGAGTGCGCGTGGCCCGGCCCGGATCCGCTGGTTACTCGGCGCCGCCCTGTCGATCGGCGGCACCGGCATCTGGGTGATGCACTTCATCGCGATCATGGGGTTCTCCATCACCGCGGCCGAGGTCCGCTTCGACGTCCCGCTCACCGCGCTGTCGGCGGTGACGGCGATCGTCGTCGTCGGCGCGGGCACGCTCGTCGTGTCCCGGTACGGCGAGCGGACGGGCCGGCTCCTCGTCAGCGGACTGCTGACCGGGCTGGGCGTCGCCGGCATGCACTACCTCGGCATGGCCGCGATGAACATGACCGTCACGATCCGCTACAACCTGCTGCTCGTCGCCCTGTCGATCACCATCGCGGTCGTGGCCTCGACGGTGGCGTTGTGGTTCACGCTGCGGATCAAAGGGATGATGCCGACCATCGGCGCCGCCCTGGTCATGGGCATCGCCTCCACCGGCATGCACTACACCGGCATGTTCGCCATCAGCGTCTCGGGCCCCGGCTCGGCCCGGCTGCCCAGGGGCGCGGAGGCCATCGACTTCCTGGTGCCGTTGCTGGTCGGCATCAGCCTCGTCACGATCGGCATGCTCATGGTGGTCATGCTGACGCCCTCGGAGGAGGAGATGCGGTCGGACGCCGAACTACTGGCCCGCATCGAGGAGCGCAGGGCGCGCTACACCGCGACCCCGGCCGCCCCGGCCCAGAGCGAGGGCCGGAACGGCGACTCCGGGGCGTACGGCACGCCGTGGAACGGCGCCCCCGGGTCCGTGAACGGCGCGCGGAACGAGGCCCGGCCCGGAACCCGGACCGGGGCCCAGCCCGCTCCTCCGTACGGAACCCGGTACGGGGCACGGCACCTGGCGCAGCACGGGGCCCTGAGCGACCGGCCCGAGACGCAGGAGGCGGCCGGCGACCGGGCCTGGGGGCAGCTGTACCCGCCGGGCGCCGACGCGTCCGGCGGGCATCCCACGCTGTTCGACCCCCGATCGCAGTAGAGCGGGGGATCAGCCGAAGAAGACCTCGGCCTCCTCGTACCTGGACACCGGGACGGTCTTGAGCTCGGTGGTCGCCTCGTCCAGGCCCACGCGGACGATGTCGGTGCCGCGCAGGGCGACCATCTTGCCGAAGTCGCCGTCGTGCACGGCGTCGATGGCCTGGAGGCCGAAGCGGGTGGCGAGCACCCGGTCGAACGCCGTCGGCGTGCCACCGCGCTGGATGTGGCCGAGCACGGTCGTGCGGGCCTCCTTGCCGGTGCGCTTCTCGATCTCCTTGGCGAGCAGCTCGCCGACGCCGCCGAGCCGGACGTGGCCGAAGGCGTCGAGCTCGGAGTCCTGCAGCGCCATTTGGCCCTCGACCGGGTGCGCGCCCTCGGCGACGACGAGAATCGGCGAGTAGCGGGTCTCGAACCGGCTCTCGACGTAGGCGCAGACGCGGTCGATGTCGAAGGGCTTCTCGGGGATCAAGATGACGTTGGCGCCCGCGGCCATGCCGGCGTGCAGCGCGATCCAGCCGGCGTG
Organism: Actinomycetales bacterium; assembly: GCA_044507605.1. Classification (GTDB taxonomy): domain Bacteria; phylum Actinomycetota; class Actinomycetes; order Streptosporangiales; family Streptosporangiaceae; genus Thermopolyspora. Next base: position 29,751 of record JBIQJI010000064.1, read on the forward strand.
GCGGCCCATGACCTCGCAGATCAGCGCACGGTGGTGCGACTCGGCCGTGGTGTGCAGCCGGTCGATCGCCTCCATCGCGATGTTGACGGCGGTGTCGAAGCCGAAGGTGTAGTCGGTGGCGTTGAGGTCGTTGTCGATCGTCTTGGGCACGCCGACGACGTTCACCCCGCGCTCGAAGAGCTGGCGCGCCACGCCCAGGGTGTCTTCGCCGCCGATGGCGATCAGAGCGTCGACGCCTGCGGCGGCGAGGTTCTGCTTGATCTTCTCGACGCCGCCCTCGATCTTCATGGGGTTGGTGCGGGACGAGCCGAGGATGGTGCCGCCGCGTGGCAGGATGCCCCGGACCGCCTGCACGTCGAGCACCATGGTCTCGCCTTCGAGCGGCCCCCTCCAGCCGTCGCGGAAGCCGACGAACTCGTGCTGGTAGACCCCGACCCCCTTTCGGACCACCGCGCGGATGACGGCGTTGAGACCGGGGCAGTCGCCGCCTCCGGTGAGCACTCCTATACGCATTGCGGGTTTCCTCCCGATGGGTTTTCAGATTCAGACTATGGTGCTGGTCCGGGCCACCCCATGTGGGCGTTTCCGACTTTCCCCCGACGCGCCCTGATGCCTCCACGCATTTTGCCGCAGGTCGTCGGCATTGGTCTAGACCATACGCTGTGAGCCATGTTACCCTGCCCGCGCTATCATTGACTCAATCAAAGATTCAGTTGAGGTGGTCAATGGACGACGTGGCGGCCGTACGTGCCTTCAACCGCTTCTACACGGGGGTGATCGGCCTGCTGCGCTCCGGCATGGTCGACACCTCCTACTCGCTCACCGAAGCCCGCGTGCTGTTCGAGCTCGGCGCCCGGAAGGAATGCGAGGGCGGCGAGCTGCGCCGGCTGCTCGACCTCGACGCGGGGTACCTCAGCCGCATCCTCTCCCGGTTCGAGTCCGACTCGCTGATCACCCGCGAGCGCTCCCCGCTCGACGGAAGGCGGCAGATCATCCGGCTCACCGAGAGCGGCCGCCGGCTCAGGGAGACCCTCGACCAGCGCTCCAGCGACCAGATCGCCGAGCTGCTCGGCCCGCTCGGCGAAGAGGACCGGCGGCGCCTGGTCTCGGCCATGGAGACCATTCGGCGCCTCCTCGGCGAGACGCCCAAGGCCCTGCCGTACGTCATCCGGCCGCCACGGCCGGGCGACCTCGGCTGGGTGGTGCACCGGCACGGGGTGCTCTACAGCGAAGAGTACGGCTGGGACGAGACCTTCGAGGCCCTCGTCGCCGGCATCATCGCCGAGTACGCCGCGCAGGACCCCAAGGGCAAGGCGGCCTGGGTGGCCGAGCTCGACGGTGAGCCGGTGGGGTTCATCGCCTGCATGCGCAAGGACGACCTGACCGCCCAGCTGCGGCTGTTCCTGGTCGAGCCCGGCGCGCGCGGCATGGGCATCGGCACGCGGCTCGTCGACGAGTGCCTGCGCTTCGCCCGGCGGGCGGGCTACCGGCGGATGACGCTGTGGACCTACGACCCGCTCGCCGACGCCCGCCGCATCTACCAGCGCGCGGGGTTCACCCTCGACAGCGAGCACCGCGAACGCGCCTTCGGCCACGACATGGTCAACCAGATCTGGTCCCGCGAGCTGTGACGCGCCGGGCCGCCGCCCGCCCGCGCGCCCGCCGCGAGGCCCCGCTCAGCCGCGGAACGGGCCCGTCACCGCGTAGGTGACGCCGAGGCGGGAGGAGAAGTAGAGCGTGTCGCCGTCGGGTGAGAACGCCGGGCCGGTGATGCGGCCGCCCTCCTGGCCGGTCACCCGCAGGAACGGCGCCACGCCTTCGGCGGTGACCAGGTCGATGCCCATGCCGCTGCCCGTGTCGTCGCGCGCGACGTACAGGTCGCCGGGCTGCCGGGCGATCAGCTCGCCGATGCCGGCCACCTCCTCGATGCGCCCGCCGTCGACGTCGTAGGCCCACACCCGGCCGTCTCCGGTCGTGACGAAATAGCAGACGCCGTCGTCGTAGTGGCAGCTCGCCCCGCCGTTGAACCTCCTGGCGCCGGGCACCTGGGCGCGCGTCGGCTCCACCAGCGCGGCCGGGCTGGGCACCCGCTCCCACGACACCGGGCCGCCCGGCGGGCACACCAGCACCTCCAGCCGGCCCGTCGTCATGTCGCCCCAGTCGTCGGGGACGAACCGGTAGAAGCAGCCGTCGTTCTCGTCCTCGGTGAGATACAGCACGTGGTGATCGGAGTCGCAGGCGATCGCGTCGTGCTTGAAACAGCCCATGACCAGGCGGGGCCGGGCCGCCTCGGCGCCGTACGGGTCGCACTCGAAGACGCGCCCGCACAGGATCTCCTCGCCCGACAGCCAGGTGTTCCACGGTGTGGCGCACCCGGCGCCGTTGAAGTTGGTGCCCGACAGGACGCGGTAGGCGCTGCGGACACCGCCATCGGCCGCGAACCGCACCGCCGAGACCCCGCCCAGAAGCGGCGCCTGCGAGTTGGAGACGTAGATCCAGCCATCGTCGTCGGGGAAGCAGGCGCCACCGTCGGGGGCCGCGTGCCAGGCGACACCCGCCACCTTCTCACCGGAACGGGCCACGACGCGGCACCTGAACCCTGCGGGAAGAGCGACGCCGTGCTCACCGGGCGGGCCGAGCGGGCCGTACGGGCCCGGAACGGCGGGGCGGATCCCGCCACGCCGCGCGGCCTGCCAGAGCGGGCCGCTCATGGCGAGGGCCCGCGCCTTCAGTGTGCCCGCGCCGGTGGTGCCGCGCGACATGAGCGTGCCTCCTTTGAGCACCCGAACGATGCTCACCGTCCTGCCCGTCAGGACTCGGTCCTTCCTGACGTCAGAACTTAGGCTACGCGCGTGACCGGCCCGCCTTCTCCATAAACCACCGGCGGCGCCCCAGGTGTTCTTCGCCCGGCACCGCCACGTTCGCCGTCAGCGCTGCGCCTGGATCATCCAGTGCTGCTGCTCGAGGTCCTGGGCGGCCTCGATGAGCAGGTCCTGCGTCACCGGGTCGGGCTCCTCGGTCTGCATGACGCGCTCGCGCATCCGCTTGACGACCCCGTCCAGCAGATCCGTGAACATTTCAACGACCTTGGTGTCCTGAATGTAGCCGTATTCGGGCTGGGGCAGCGCGGTGTCCCTGGCGACCGTGGCCGAACGGCCGTCCGGGTTCACGCCGATCGTGATCGCGCGCTCGGCGACGACGTCCGTGTGCTTGCGCGAGATGTCCACGATGTCGTCGAGCTGCAGATGCAGCGAGCGGAAGTGGGGTCCGATCAGGTTCCAGTGCGCCTGCTTGGCGACCAGCGACAGATCGATGAGGTCGATGAGCGCCCCCTGCAGGCACTCCCCCACCACCTTCTTGGCGTCGGACTGCAGGGGGCTGGTGATCGTGGCCATGTCGAATGCCCTCTCCTTGGTGAGTTGAGCTGAGTTGGGCGGTCGATCGCCGGCCTCGACCGGCGTCATCCGCCGTACTCCTCGGCCGCTTGCCCACCGCCCCTACCCTCCTCATTCACCTCCATGCACCACATTTCACCCCACCACACATTGACACTGTCACGATTACAGTGTCACACTGACAGTATGAGCGGGACCTGGACGATCGGCGAGCTGTCGCAGCGGGCGACGGCCGTGCTGAGCGCCCTGCCGCAGGTCAACGGACGGGTCCGCGACGTGCCGAGCGAGCGGCTGATCCGCTGGTACACCACCATCGGCCTGCTCGACCCGCCACTGACCCGGCGCGGCCGGGTCGCGCTCTACGGGCATCGCCATCTGCTGCAGCTCGTCGCGATCAAGCGGCGTCAGGCCGACGGCCGCACCATCGCGCAGATCCAGACCGAGCTGGCAGGCGCCACCGACGCGACCCTCGCCGCCGTGGCCCAGCTCCCGCCCGGCGCCCTCCCCTCCCCGCCCGCCGAGCCGGGCACGACCGGCACCGTCCGGACGGCCGTTCCGGACTCCCGCTTCTGGGCCCGCCGCCCCGCCGAGCCCCCCGGACACGGCGGCGACGGTGCGCCGGGCCCGACCGGCCGAGCCCAGGAGCCCGATCGAACCCGCCGGCCCCACGAGACCATGGCGATCACCTTCCCCGACCCTCCCGAGCCCCGGCGCGGCATGGCGGCCCCGGCGGCTCCAGAACGCGCGGGGACCTGGGGGTCGTCCGGGGCCGGGCCATCAGGTGCCGGGCCGTCCGGAACCGTGCCGCCGGGAGCCGGGCCGTCCGGAGCCCCGTCATCCGGGGCCGGGCTGCCCCGCTCCGGGGATGCGCGGGACGGCGGGTTCGCGGAGCCGTTCGAGCCGTTCGAGCCGTTCGAGCCGGCCGAGATCGACGGGGGTCGCGCGGCCGGGCGTTCCGGGGAACCCGGCGGCGCGTCCGCGGATCCGCGGATCGTGCACGGGGTAGGGCTCACCCCCGAGGTGACCCTGCTGCTCGGGGCCGCGCGGCATCGGCCCACCGACGACGACCTGCGCGCGATCGCCGCCGCCGCGCGCCCCCTGCTCGACGTGCTCCGCGAGCGCGGGCTTCGCACATCGCGCGATCCGGACGGAGGAGTTTCGGCATGAGCACTTCCACCAGGCGTTCCAGCACGCCGCCCATCAGGCCGCTGCCGGCGGCCGACTGCCCGCCCCTGCCCGACGCCGGCCTGGGCGCCCTGCGCACCGAGAGCGGCAACCTGCCGCTCGAAAGCGTCGACGTCACCGCGCGCATCACCGGCCTCACGGCCGGGGTCGACGTGGCGCAGGTCTTCCGCAACCCGTTCGACGTGCGGCTGGAGGCCACGTACGTCTTCCCGCTGCCCGACCGCGCCGCCGTCACGGCGTTCCGCCTGGAGGCCGACGGCCACGTCATCGACGGCGTGCTGAAGGAGCGCGGGCAGGCCCGCGCCGACTACGACCGCGCGCTGGCCGAGGGCCGGCGGGCCGCGATCGCCGAGGAGGACCGGCCCGACGTCTTCACCATCCGCGTGGGCAACATCGAGCCGGGCGAGCGGGTCACCGCGCGGCTCACGCTCTGCGGGCCGCTGCCGTACGAGGACGGCGAGGCGACCTTCCGCTTCCCGCTGGTCGTGGCCCCCCGATACATCCCCGGCTCCCCGCTGCCCGGGGCACAGGCGGGCGACGGCGTGCTGCCCGACACCGACGCCGCCCCCGACGCCAGCCGCATCACGCCGCCGGTGCTGCTGCCCGGCTTCCCCGACCCGGTGCGGCTCTCGATCACCGTCCACCTCGACCCCGCCGGGCTCGGGCTGCGCGAGATCCGGTCCAGCCTGCACGCCGTGGTCCGGGAGACGGACCCCGGACAGGCCGCCGGACAGGCCGCGCCGGCGGGCGAGACGCTGCGCATCGAGCCCGGCGAGCGGCTCGACCGCGACTTCGTGCTGCGGCTCCGCCTCGACTCGTCGACCTCCCTCGTCCTCGTGCCGGACGATGACCTCACGCGCGTCCCGGGCGATGGCGAGTCGACCGAGCCCGAGGGCACCTTCGCGCTGACGGTGCTGCCGCCCGACGGGGAGACGGTGCGGGCGGGCGCGAACGGCCCCGCCGGGGCCGAGAACGGCGGGATGGTCCGGGCCGCGAAAGACGTGGTGCTGCTGCTCGACCGGTCGGGCAGCATGATGGGCTGGAAGATGATCGCGGCGCGGCGGGCCGCCGCGCGGATCGTCGACAGCCTCACGGCCGCCGACCGGTTCGCGGTGCTGGCGTTCGACTCGGTGGTCGAGCGGCCGCCGGACCTCGGCGACGCGCTCGTCCCCGCGACCGACCGCAACCGCTACCGCGCGGTCGAGCACCTGGCGCGGCTGGACGCCCGGGGCGGCACCGAGCTGCTGCGCCCGCTGGAGGACGCCATCGGGCTGCTCGGCGAGACCGCCGGGCGCGACCGTGTGCTGGTGCTGGTCACCGACGGGCAGGTCGGCAACGAGGACCAGATCCTGGAGCGGGCGGGGGCGCGCCTCGGCGGGGTGCGGGTGCACACGGTCGGCGTCGACCGGGCCGTGAACGCGGGGTTCCTCGGCAGGCTCGCGGCCGTCGGCTCGGGCCGCTGCGAGCTGGTGGAGTCGGAGGACCGGCTGGACGAGGCGATGGAGCACATCCACCGCCGCATCGGCGCGCCGCTCGTCACGGACCTGTCGCTGAAGGCCGACGGCCTCGACCTGGTGCCCGGCACGCTCACCCACCTCGGCTCGCTCTTCCCGGGCGTCCCCCTCACCGTTTCCGGCCGCTTCCGGGGCGCGCCCACCGGCTCGATCACCGTCCACGGCACCGCCTGGGACGGCGGGCCGTGGGAGCGGAACGTCCCCGGCCAGGCGATCGACGCCCGCACCGGCCGCGCCCGCACCCAGGCCGCCGCCGACGAGGGCACCGGCATCACCGGCGACCCCACCGATAGGCCCACCGACCGGGCCGACGAGCGGCCCACCCAGCGGCCTGCCGACACAGCCGGCGACCGGGCGGACGACCGGTCCGGCGACGGGTCCGGCGACAGGGTCATGGGCGAGGCGGGCCCGCGGGCCGCTGGCGCCGCCGAGGCGGCCGGGGCGGGCGCGGCGATCCGGGCGGCGTGGGCGCGGGCGCGGCTGCGTGACCTGGAGGACCGGTACGCCATCGGGGACCGCAGCCTGGAGCAGGCGATCGTGGCGACCTCGCTGCGGTTCGGCGTGCTGTGCCGGTTCACGGCGTTCGTGGCCGTGGACTCGCGGGTCACCGGAGAGGGCGGACCGGAGCATCGGGTGATCCAGCCGGTCGAGCCGCCGAGCGGCTGGGAGCCCGGCCCGGCGGCGATGCCGCTGATGGCGGCCGCGCCCGTGGCGTTCACCGCATCCGCCGAGGCGGGGCCGCCGTCCGGCGCCCCGGTCGCGCCCAGGCTGGGCTTCTCCCGGCCGGCCGCTGCCCCGTCGGCCGCTCCCCCGCCGGGCGCTCCTGCGCCGGGCGCCCGCCCGATGCCGCGCCTGCGCCGCGCGCCGGGTCCGCGCAGGCGGCGGGACGCAGCGGGGCCGGTGGCGTACGAGGTCGCGCGGGCCGTCGCCGTGGACGAGCTGGCCCGGCTGAAGGCGGCCGAGACGCTGAGCGTCCGTGAGCGGCTCGATCACCTGGCCGATCTCGGCAGCCGTCTGGTCGTGCTGGCCGAGGTGGCGGGCCGGCAGCCCGACCTCATGGCGCTGGCCGTGGAGCTGGTGGGGGTGCGGCCCGGCGCCGACCTCGACCGGCTGTGGCGGCACGCCGTCGAGGTGCTGGCCCGGGTCGCGAAGGACCCGACCCCTGGTGGCGCCGCCACCCGGCACCGCTCGGACCGCGCCTTCTGGAAGCGCACCTGAGCCCCCGGCACGCCGCGACCACATGCGACCAGGCCAGCCGCTCGCCGGCGATCGGCGGCGTGGCCGGAGAGCCCGCCGCTGTCGCCGTCGGCCGCAGCCCGGCGCCGGCCCG
>JBIQJI010000065.1:0-36414 GCA_044507605.1 Actinomycetales bacterium
GGCCGTCCTCGCCCGCGAGGCCGCGGTCGAGGTCGGTGCGCTGGTCGTCGTCGCCGGTGCCGAAGGCTCCCTCGCGGTCCGGAAACGGTTCGCCGTTGGTGTTCTTGTCGGTCATCGCGTATCAGCCTCTTCGGGGCGGGGCGGAAACGGCACTGGCCGGCGTGGCTCGCCGGTGCCGCGGCGCCGCGTCGGGAGCGCCGGGCGCGGTGCGGTCGGGCGATCACGGTCCAGGCCGGCGCGTGCGGTCATTCCTGGGTGTATTCGGCGTCGATGACGTCCTCGTCGCCGGAGCCGCCGGGCCGCGGTCCCTGGCCGGTCCCGGGGCCGGGGCCCTGCGGGCCGGGGCCGCCGGTCGTGGTGGCGAGGCCGTGGTAGACCTGCTGGAGCTCGCCGGTGAGGCCGCGCAGCCGGTCCAGCGGGGCCTCCTCCTTGATGGCCTGGCGGGCGTCGGCGACGAGGGTCTCGGCGCGGGCCTTCTCGTGCACGGCCACCGCGTCGCCGAGCTCGCCGAGGCGTCGCTCGACCTGGTAGGCGACCGAGTCGAGTTCGTTGCGGGCGTCGATCCGTTCGCGCAGCCGCTGGTCCTCGGCGCGGTGCCGCTCGGCGTCGGCGATCATGCGTTCGATCTCGGCGCTGTCGAGGTTGGAGCTCTCGCTGATCGTGATGCGCTGCTCGGCGCCGGTGTCCTTGTCGCGGGCCGACACGTTGAGGATGCCGTTGGCGTCGATGTCGAAGGTGACCTCGATCTGGGGCACGCCGCGCGGGGCGGGCCGGATGTTCTCCAGCCGGAACCGGCCGAGCACCCGGTTGTCGGAGGCGCGTTCCCGCTCGCCCTGCAGGATGACGACGTCAACGGCGCTCTGGTTGTCTTCGGCGGTGCTGAACACCTCGGTGCGGCGGGCGGGGATCGTCGTGTTCCGCTCGATGATCTTCGTCATGACGCCGCCCATGGTCTCGACGCCGAGCGACAGCGGGGTGACGTCGAGCAGCACGACGTCCTTGAGCTCGCCCTTGATGATGGCCGCCTGGGTGGCCGCGCCGATGGCCACGACCTCGTCCGGGTTGACGGTCATGTTGGGGTCCTTGCCGCCGGTCATGCGGCGCACCAGGTCCTGTACGGCGGGCGTGCGCGTGGCCCCGCCGACGAGAATGATCTCGTCGATGTCGTCGGGGGTGAGCTTGGCGTCGTTCATGGCGGTCTCGACGGGGCCCCGGCAGCGGTCGACGAGGTCGGCGGTGAGCTGCTCGAACGTGGACCGCATGAGCGTGGTGTTGAGGTGCTTGGGGCCGTGGGCGTCGGCGGTGATGAACGGCAGGCTCACCTGGGTCTGGGTGACCGACGACAGCTCCACCTTGGCCTTCTCGGCGGCCTCGAACAGCCGCTGCAGCGCCTGCGGGTCGCGCCGCAGGTCGATGCCTTCCTGCCGCTGGAACTCGTCGGCGAGATGGTCGACGACGCGCCGGTCGAAGTCGTCTCCGCCGAGGTGGGTGTCGCCGGAGGTGGAGCGCACCTCCAGCACGCCCTCGCCGATGTCGAGGATGCTCACGTCGAAGGTGCCGCCGCCGAGGTCGAAGACGAGCACGGTCTCGCTGGACTTGCGGTCCAGCCCGTAGGCGAGGGCGGCCGCGGTCGGCTCGTTGATGATGCGCAGCACCTCCAGCCCGGCGATCTTGCCGGCGTCCTTGGTGGCCTGCCGCTGCGCGTCGTTGAAGTAGGCCGGCACGGTGATCACGGCTTCGGTGATCTTCTCGCCCAGGAACTTGGCGGCGTCGGAGACGAGTTTGCGCAGCACCTGGGCGGAGATCTCCTCCGGGGCGTACCTCTTGTCCCGCACCTGGAAGCGGACCGAGCCGTCGGGCCCTTCGACGACGTCGAACGAGACCGCGTTGATCTCGCTTTCGACCTCTCGGTAGCGGCGGCCGATGAACCGCTTGGCCGAGTAGATCGTCCCCTTGGGGTTGAGGATCGACTGGCGCCGCGCCAGCTGGCCGACGAGCCGCTCGCCCTGGTCGGTGAACGCGACCACGGAGGGCGTGGTCCGGGCCCCTTCGGTGTTGGGGATGACGGTCGCCTGACCGCCCTCGGTGGCGGCGATCACGGAGTTCGTCGTCCCGAGGTCGATTCCCACTGCTTTCGGCATATGCTCCACCCGCCCCGCGTACTCGACATAACAGGACTTTTCTGGTCAATTGGTGCCTCGTGACACCTTGACCCGAATGCGGGTGTGCACACCGGGTTTGCCAGGCCCAGCGCTACTTTTTAGGCAACCCAGACGAGCCCGGGCGTGACCGACGCGGCCGACGCCCGTCCTCGGCTACCCGTCGCCGAGACCGCAGCCCTCGAACTGCGGCACGCTGTCGACCAGGGTCAGGCTCGTCGTGCCGAACCACTTCTTGAGCAGCTTGACCGCCGTGCCGTCCTGGTACATCTCGGTGATCGCCTTGTTGACGGCCTCACAGCCGTCCACGTCGCTCTGCTTGATGCCGACGCCGTACCGCTCGTCCGAGATCGGCGCGTTGATGATGCGCACCGAGTCTCCCACCGACGCCGCGAAGCCCGCGAGGATCAGGTCGTCGGTCGACACCGCGTCGACCGCGCCGCTCTGCAGCTTGCTCATGCAGTCGCTGTACGACGGTGACTGCACCAGCTGCACGGCGACCTTCCGCTCCTCCTTCACCCGCCGCCACGAGTTCGACCCGGTGACCTCGCACAGCTTGCGGCCGCGCAGATCGCGCACGTCGTGGATCGCGTCGGCGTCGCTCGACCGCACCAGCGTGTCCTGGTGCGCCACGTAGTAGGGCCCGGCGAACGCCACCTCGGTCTTGCGCTCGGGCGTGATCGAGTAGCTCGCGACGACCAGGTCGACCTTCCCGCCCTTGATCAGGGCCTCGCGCTTGGACGACGGCGCGTCGACGAACTTCGGGTTCGCCACGCCGAGCTTCTTGGCGATGTACTTCGCCACGTCCACGTCGAAGCCCTTGTACGTCCCGTCGTCGTCGCGCATGCCCAGGCCCGGCTGATCCGGCTTGACGCCGATCACCAGCCGGTCCTTGCCCACGATGGAGTCCACCGAGCCACCGGACCCGCACCCGGCGGCGGCCAGCGCCACCGCCGCCAGACCGGCGGCCGCCGCGAGGGCGCCCCTCCCCGCCCCGGCACCTCTTCCTGCGAACCTCACGCGCAACCCCTTTCAGCGGTATTCCGACAGCCGCGGCCCGACGCCGACGAGGACCAGCGCGGCCGCGACCAGCGCCGCGACCGGCAGCAGGACGTTCCAGCCGCCGAGCGCCGCGCCGCCGTCGCGGATGGCCGTGTCGAACGCCTTGCGGTGCAGGTCGGTCAGCTTCACGAGGGCCTGGTCGTACTTCTCGAAGTTGTCGCTCAGCGCCCCCATCGTGTGGGTGATGGCCGTGCTCGTCTGCCCGGCCGCCACGAGCTGGCGCAGCCGCTTGTCGTCCTGCTGGAACTTCTGGTACGAGCGCAGCATGGCCGCCAGCGCCGAGCGTTGCGGGGTGGTCGTCACGACCTGCGCCTCGTCGCCGAAGAAGCCGAGGAAGTCGTCCTTCTCGGGATAGCCGGCGACCTCCTTGGTCAGCCCGGCGTAGTACTTGTCCAGGTTGCTGCTGTCGGGGGCGTACAGGACGCGCTTGGACTTGTCGAGGTACACCTGCTCGTAGGTGTCCTTCTTATCCGGGTCCAGCAGGTAGCGGCTCTGGTCGCCGTGCATGCTGTTGCTGATGGCCCGCGCCTGCGAGAGCGAGATCACCGAGTTGAAGCCGTCCTCCTTGGCGGCGCGGAGGTCCTCCGCCTCCCGCGACAGCAGCGACACCGACAGCACGGTCAGCACCAGCACGGCGACGGTCGAGAGCGCGATCGCGGGGTTGACCACCCGGCGGAACCGGCGCGTGAGGTAGATCTGGAACAGCACCAGCACCGCCAGCGTGACGACCCCGGCGGCCCCCACCCAGATGCGGCCCCGCAGCACCGACGAGTGCTCCTTCTCGTAGGTGCGCCGCACGGTCGTGCCGTTGCTCAGGGCCAGGTTGTACGCCTGGGGCAGCAGCTTCAGCCGCATCACGTCACCGGCCTGCCGGTAGAGCCGGATCACGTCGGCGCGCGGCGGCCCGGCGGCGTGCGGGGCCTGGTCGTTCAGCTGCAGGGCCTGCGCGGCCAGCCGCTCGTACTCGCCGAGCCGGTCCAGCACCGACCGCACCGTGGCCGCCGCGGTGTCGTCGCCGGCCGCGAGGTGGGCGGCGTGCACAATGGCGTCGCTGGCCTCGCCGCGCCGCTGCTCGTACAGGGCGAGGGCGTGGTCGCGGCCCTGGCCGAGGCCGTCCCTGCCGATCAGCAGCACGTTGGCGATCTGGGTGTCCATGTCGCTCAGCGCGAAGTACAGGTTGGTCGTGGTGACCACCTGCGGGCCGGCGCCCTCGCCGATGACGCGCAGCCCGTCCCGGGCGTGGCCGATCGCGAGGGTCGTCACCCCGAACAGCACGGCGATCGCGATCACCGACACGACGGCGAACGCGCGGATACGGCCGGGCACCGTGCGCACCCGCAGCCTGCGCCACCGGTCGCGGGCCGGCGGCGACGCCTGGGCGGGCGCGGGCGGCGACCCGGAGGGCGCGGCCGGTGCGCCCGCCGGTGCCGGCATCACGTTCGTCGACGTCACGGCACGTCCCCTTTCCGGATCGTGATGACGGTCCAGGCGCCGACATAGATCCGGTCGCCGTCGTGGAGGGGCACCCGCACGTTGACGGCGATCGGATCGGCCCCGTCGTTGATCTTCGTACCGTTGGCCGAGCCCGGGTCGACCAGCGTCCAGGTGCCGTCAGGCTGCGCCAGCAGCACGGCGTGCAGGTGCGACACCCCCGGATCCTGGGGGGTGGCGCTCAGGTCGATCTCCGGGTTCAGCCCCCGCGACCGGCTCCGCCGTCCGATGCGCACCTCCCGGCCCACCAGCGGGAACGTCCGCTCCGGGCAGTACGCCGGGTACTGGATCTGCGCGGCGTCCGGCCCGCCCTGCGCTATCACGGTCTCGTAGTAGGCCCGGTCGGCCGCGACCACCGCATGCCACGCGGCGCCCGGCCGGGCCGCGTAGCCCGGCCCGGGCCGCCCGGCGCCCATGGGCCCGCTCATGGCGGGGCCCGGCGGCGGGGTCATGGGCCGGCTCGGCGGCGGGCCCATCGCCGGTGCGGCCGTGCCGCCCATCACGCCCGTCCCGGTGGGCCCCACCGAATACGCCGGCGCCGTCATGGGCGGCGGCTGCGCGGGCCGCGCCGCCGCCGAGCTCGGCCCGAACCCGGGGGTGCCGGTGGCGAAGTCGTAGCCGCACTCCTCACAGAACCTGCCGGTGCGCGGCGCCCCGCAGCCCGCCTCGGGGCACAGCCCGCCGCCGCCCGGCGGCGCCGGCGGCGGGCCGGGGAAGGAGGCCGATGGCCGCCCGGGCTGCCCGGAGGGCTGGGCCGGCGCCGTACCGCCGATGGCCATGCCGCAGACATCGCAGTAGTCGCTCGAGCCCGAGTCGTGACCCGACGGGCAGGTGGGCATGACGAGGTCCTCCTTCAGGTCCTGCTTCAGCCGTTGGGGTCCTTCTTGGTCCGCACCGTGCGCACCGAGCCGACGTCCAGGGCGATCTCGGCCGCCCGGTCGATGTTCCGCTTCAGCCTGGCGGTGCCGGTCGCCGGATCGAAGTCGATGACGCGGTCGAGCAGCCGGGCGGTCCCCTCGTTGCCCGACTCCTCGGCGATGCCGCGCGCCCGGCCGAGCCGCGCGGTGGCGGTCTCGTAGTCCTGGTCCTTGTGCGCCTGCAGACCCTCCTGGATGAGCGACGCGAGCTCCTGCTGGCCCGTGTAGTGCGCGACGCGCGGATTGATCCGGGTCGACTGGGCCGGGTCGTCGGACCACTGCGCGAGGATGTTGCCCGACGCGAGCTGCATGCCGGAGTCGGGCAGCACGAGCTTCACCCACCCGGCCCGCATCTCCTGCCCGACGACCCCGGGCGTCACCTGCACGCAGACGTGGTACTCCCGGCTCTCCGCGCCCCACGCGCCCGTCGGGTAGTCGCCGGTCTGCGGCCCGGCGTCCGTGCGCCGCCCGGTCAGGTCCTCCAGCGTCGGCGACACCTGCTTCACGAACTTGATCTTCGCGGTCTGCGGTGTCCACAGCCGCAGCGCGACATCGGCGACGGCCTTGCCCATGGCCGTCTGCGTCATGGCCCGGAAGTCGGCCTCCAGGCCCGAGGCCTCCGGAATGTCCTGCACGGTGCCGAGCAGCGTGGAGGCCACCTTGCGCAGCTCGGCCACCTCCCAGCTCGCGCCGACACCGCGCGCGTCGCAGACGAACTTGCCGGTGCAGTAGTGCAGCGCGGCGTCGAGCTGCTCGGCGGTCTCGTGCTGGTTGTGGCCGTCGGTGAGCAGGATCGCGTGCCTGACCGCCCCGGGGTACGGCACGACCAGGTCGGCCGCCAGGCGCAGCCACGAGCCGATGGCGGTGCCGCCGTCGGCGACGAGCCGCGACGCCGCCTGCTTGGCCGCCTCGCGCGTCGCCGGCGTGACGACGGCCATCTCCTTGGTGCCGGGGTAGACCATGGTGGCCCGCGTCGTGCCCGCGATGATCGCGAATCGTACGCCGTCGCGCAGCGTGTCGACGGCCGCCATGGCGGCCTTGCGGGCCTCCGCGATGCGCTCGCCGGTCATGGAGGTGGAGCAGTCGACGATGATGACCTCGGCCGCATCGACCGCCTGGGCGACCCCCGGACCGGACGACTCGACCGTCAGGATCGCGTGGACCTCGTCGCCGCCGATGGGAAGATACTTGTTCTGGTCGACCCGGATGGTGAACCGGGGCTGCTCGGTCACTGTTGCCTGCCTCCTGGGAACGGAATCGTCAGCACGGTGATGTTGTCGCGGCCCCCCGCCTCGATCGCCATCCGCGTCAGGGTCCGGGCCGCCGCGAGCGGAGCCGCCGCGGCGTCGGGTACGGCGGCGGCCAGGGCGGCTGCCTCGGGGTAGTAGTTCCACAGCCCGTCCGAGCACACGAGCACCACGCCCGGGCCCTCCGGCGCGAAGACCTGCACGTGCGGCCGCACCTGGCCGGCGTCGGCACCGAGCCACGCGGTCAGCACGTGGTTGTCGCCGGCGTCGTCCTGGGTGAGGCGGCTGCTGCCGGGCCCGATCAGCCAGTACGCCCGGCTGTCGCCCACCCAGCCGACGGTGACGTGCCGCCCGGTGACGACCGCCGAGACGTACGTGCAGGCGGGGGCGTCGAACTCGGAGGTGGCCATCGCCGCGACCGCCTCGGCGGCGGCCGCCACGGCCCGGCCGGTCGCCTCGACGGGGTCGGTGCCGTCGCGCAGCTCCTTGGTCAGCACGCCCGCCGCCGTCTCGGCGGCCGTGAGCGACGCCTCGTCGGGCCGCGGCGACGACGACACGCCGTCGCACACCACGCCCACCACCGTGTCGTCGGCGACCCGCACCATCGCCATGGCGTCCTCGTTGCGGCTGTGCCGCAGGCCGCGGTCGCTCACCCCGGCCACCATCGGCACACCGGGCAGGTCGATCTCCACGTGGTCGCGGGGGCTCGGCTGGCGCAGCCCGCACCGGGAGCAGTAGCCGTCGGCGACCCCGGCGGCGCCGCACGACGCGCAGTGGTCGTCGCCGAGCGGGCTGCCGCAGTTCTCGCAGAACGACTCGCCGGGGTAGACGGACGCCGAGCAGGAGGGGCAGATCGGGTCCATCACACCCACGTCCTCGGCCGCACCGCGTTCGCCCGGTCGACCAGCTCGCGCCGCTTGTCCGGTTCGTGCGCGGCGCGGGCCATCGACCGGTACACCCGCTCCAGCTCGCTGCGCACCCCCTGCTCCGTCAGCGCGGTGCCGAGCAGCGTCGCCCCGTTGCCGCCCGCCGACCCCTGCGTCTCCAGCCAGCCGAGCGCGACCTCCAGCACCTCGGCGGCGAGCAGGTTGCGCCGGTGCTGGTCGAGACCGATGTCGGTGAGCCGCTGCCCCGCCACGACGAGCTCGGGCGCGGTGAGCCGGGCCGTCTCGCGGCCCCGCACGGCGATCGCCACCGTGGCCATCTGGGCGGCGACCCGGTGGCTGGACGACGTCGGCACCTGGTCGAGCACGGTGGTCGCGCCCTCCGGAGAGCCCTCGGCGAGACACGTCCGGGCCAGGCCGAAGGCCGCCGACACGTACGTGTGGTCGGTGCGCCACACCATGTCGTAGTAGAAGGCGGCCCCGGACATGTCACCGGCGCGTTCCCGGGCGAACGCCAGCGCGATCTTCGGCGCGGCCTCGCCGGGCATCCGCCCGTACAGCTCGTCGAAGATGCGGATCGCCTCGTTGTGGTCGCCGGTGGCGAGGGCCCGCACACCGTAGTACCAGTACGGCCGCCAGTCCCACGGCCGCTCCGCGATGACCCGCTGCAGCGGCTCGTCGGCCTCGGCCCCCTGCCCCTGCTCGATCAGCACCCTGGCGAGGGTCAGATCGGTCTCCGGCGTCATCTGCGGCGCCGAACGCAGCGTCGCGATCTGCTCGGCGGGGTTGCGGGCGCTCAACCCGGCGAGGAACGCCGCCGCCGGGTCGTCGGCCTCGGGCAGCGGCACCGGCAGCGCCGTCACCGCGTCCGTGGCGTCCAGCGGCTCGAACACCGCCGCGCCGCCCGCATCCCCCGCCGGGGCGAGCGCGGTGCCGGCGGCCGTACGCTCCGGGCCGAACAGCGGCGACAAGGCGGGAAACGGCCGCCCCTCCTCGACCGCCCTGATCTCCCGCAGCACCCCGGTGAGCTGCTCCGACATCTCGGTCGCGTCGCGGAACCTGGCCTCGGGGCGGGGATGTGTGGCGCGCAGCAGGAACCGGTAGAACGAGTCGAACCTGCGCAGCACGAACACCTGGTCGGGCGTCGGCAGGTCCGCCGGGCCCTCCCGCGTCGCCGGGCTGAACGGGAAACTCAGCACGGCGAGCGTGCGGCCCACGGTGTACAGGTCGGACGCCACCGTCGGCCCGGTCTCGGCGACCTCCGGCGCCTGGTAGCCGATCGTGCCGTAGATCGCGCTGTCCTGGTCGTCGCTGCGGCGCACCGCACCCAGGTCGATCAGCTTCAGCTGCTCCTCGACCTGGATCACGTTCGCCGGCTTCAGGTCGCAGAACAGCAGCCCCCGGTCGTGCAGATAGTCGAAGGCGCGCAGCACCTCCAGCATGTACGCGATCGCCTGGGCCGGGCGCAGCGCCTCGGCGTTCGAGGTCTCGCGCAGCCGGCGGCGCAGCATGTCCTGCAGCGACTCACCGCCGACGTACTCCATGACGATGTAGCCGACCGGCACCATGGTGCCCGGGTCGGGATGCTGCACGAAGTTGAAGATCTTGACGATGTTGGGGTGGTCGACGCCGGTGAGGAACCTGCGCTCGGCCTCCGCGGCGGCCAGGGCCTCGGCGTCCATGGTGTCGAGCAGGCCCTTGAGCACCACCCACCGGCCGTCGAGGTTGCGGTCGGCCGCCAGGTAGATCCAGCCGAGCCCGCCGTGCGCGAGGCAGCCCTTCACCTCGTACTGGCCGGCGACCAGGTCGCCGTCGCGCAGCTTCGGCGTGAAGGAGAACCTGGTGCCGCAGTGCGGGCAGTAGCCCTCGGTGCGGCCCGGACGCCCGGCCCGGGACCGGCCGACCGGCTTCATGCACGAAGGGTTGTTGCAGAACCGCTTCTCCTCGGGCACCTCGGGGTTGCGCAGCACCACCTGCGCCGGGTCGCGGTACGGCACCGGCGGCACCTCGACCAGGCCGGCGCCCAGCATGCCGCGCCGCGACCGGGTGCTCGAACTGGTGCGTCCCGTGCCCGACGGGCGCGTGGCCAGGCCCAGCGCGGCCGACGGGAACGACGCCGACTGCCGCGACGGGAACGGCGCCGAGCCCGACGTCGAGGGCGGCCGCCCCGACGGGGTCGACGGCGGCCACGCCGGCGCGCCGGGCGGTGCCGGCTGCGACCCGCCGGGGTGGCCCTGCTGGGGGCGCGGCGTCCCCTGGGACCCGGGCGGCGACATGACCGGCCCGCCGTACGACGCGCCCGGCGCCTGCTGGAACCATGCCTGCTGAGACTGCGCCGACTGGACCGGCTGGGACTGGACCGGCTGGGCCGGTGGCGCCATGCCGCAGGTGTCGCAGTAGCCGTCCTGCACGGTGCCCGCGCAGCCGGGAAAGGAGCACGCAGTCATTCGTCTGCCCCGATCTGTGAGAGGACCCGTCGGTAGCCGGCCACCGCCCTGGTCGCCTGACGCAGGTCGCAGGGGGCCGTCCACAGCAGGTCGCGGGCGTGCCGATAGAGCCGGATGAGCTCGGAATTCTCGGCCCGGCCGAGCCGCAGCGCCTTGGCCCGGTAGGCGTCCAGCCGGCCGCGCAGCTCGTCGCGGCGGTCGATGAGCGCCGTGGTGGCCGCGGCCGCCTCGTGCGCCTGGCGCAGCGCGTCGGCGAGCGCCCGGTCCAGGTCGGCCAGGTGCCGGGCGAGGTCGGTCCAGGCGTGCCGGTCGCGCAGGGCCGTGAGCGAGGCGAGGCGGTCGCCGAGCGCGGCCGCCTGGTCGGGCGGGGTCGGCAGCACCGGGTCGGCGATCTTCGCCAGGACCTCGTCGCGGGCGGCGCGCACGGCGTCCTCGGCGGCCCTGACGCCGTCGACCCGCTCGGTCAGCTCGCGGACCCGCGCCTCGAACTCGGCCCGCACCGCGGCCGCCTGGCGCAGCACGTCACGGCGGGCGGCGATGGCGGCGGCGACACGGTCGATGCGGGCCGTGTCGAACGTGGGCGTGCCGCCCTGGGGGGCGGGGGCCGCCGCGAAGGACAGCGGATCGCCGCGGACGGCCTGGCGCACGTCGGCCAGATCGAGCGACAGCCGCTCCAGCTCGGGGTCGCCGCCTCCGAGCGCCTGCAACGACCGCTCGGCGTCGCGCAGTGCCGCGTCGGCCTGCTCCACGGCGGGCAGCAGGGCGGTCCACGCGGCGTCGGCCCCGGCCACGACCTGGGCGACCTCCTGATACGCCTGGTCCATGCGGGCCACGACCTCGTCGAGAGTGAGCCGTTCGACGCCGGAGGCGGAGATCAGGGAACGCCGCTCGACCGGCACGTCCTCGGCCTTCAGCTCGATCGACGGCCCGGTGAGCAGCGCGGTCAGCTCGGCGAGCTCGCCCTTGCCGGGATCGTCCCGGCCGCCCCTGAGCGCCACGGCGCGGTCGATGACCCGCCCGTACGCGTCGAACAGCCACCACAGGGTCGCCAGCCTGGCCTGCGCCTCGGCCCACCGCCGCTGGGTCTCGCCGCTCAGCTCGGCCCCCTTGAGCAGGCGATGCCCCGGATGCGCCTCAAGATCGAGCAGATCGCCCGAAATGCGGTCGCGCTCGTCCCGCCGACGGCCGAGGGCGCGGTCGACCCCCTCGACACTCATCGACGACCCGCTCGCCATGCTTACCAACGCCTTTCGCGCCTCCCCCGGCACAACCAGACGGAAAGGACTCCCCAAGCCCGCATAAGTGTCCTTGTATACCAATTCTCTGTGCAACCGGCCGGACCGCGTTCCTGCCGACTGATCGTGTCCAAACGGTGACCCTGCCGCCACGCCGCGGTCGGCGGCGCCGGTCGCGGTCAACGCCCCCTCACCAGGCGACAACGCGCCCTTGTTTCGCGCCCTTGTTTCCGGCCTTCCGGACATCAAGCGATCTGTCCGTGCGCGGCACCTTACACGCAGCACGCTCCGCATACATCAGTCCGGCCCGGGCAGGCGGGCCCTACGGCACGAAAGCGCAGCTCACGCGAGCCGAGGAGGAAAAATGACCATACGGGGCAAGAGCATCGCGTTCCTGATCGCTCCCGAAGGCGTCGAACAGGTCGAGCTCACCGAGCCGTGGCGGGCCGTGGAGGAAGCCGGCGGCACGCCGCGGCTGATCTCCACCGCGCCGGGACACGCCCGGGCGTACCAGCACCTGGACAAGGGCGACACCTTCCCGATCGACGCCACCGTCGACATGGTGCGGCCCGACGACTTCGACGGGCTCGTGCTGCCCGGCGGCGTCGCCAACCCCGACTTCCTGCGCACCCAGAAGCAGGCCGTCGCGTTCGTCCGGAGCTTCTTCGACGCCGGAAAGCCCGTCGCCGCGATCTGCCACGCGTCATGGACGCTCATCGAAGCGGACGTGGTGCGGGGCCGCACGCTGACGTCCTGGCCCAGCCTGCGCACCGACCTGCGCAACGCGGGCGCCGAATGGGTCGACCACGAAGTCGTGATCGACCGGGAGGGCCCGAACGTCCTCGTCACCAGCCGCATGCCCGACGACCTGAAGGCCTTCTGCCAGACGCTCATCGACGAGTTCGGCGCCTGACCGCCCCGGCGCGCCCGAGATCACGACTCCGCCCGCCAGGCGACGGCACCCAACGACAACGACCGACCCCCGTCCGGACCAGGATCCGGACGGGGGTCGGCGGGGGATGGGATGCGGTGTGTGTGAGCCACCTCCTTTGCTCAGGGGCCTGAACTCACCGGGGCCGGAGGACACTCGGGCCCCGGCCGGGCCGGTGCGTCAGCAGCGGCGGCCGGCGTTGATGCAGTCGACGGCGCGCTGCATCAGCCGCGGCGACATCACGTTGATGAAGTCACTGTGGTCGGTGATGGGCTTGTGCGCCTGGTCGGGGAAACTGTCCACCGCATAGATCGCCCCCGGCGGGATGCTGTAGGTGATGCGCTGCACCAGCTGCGGAATCGCCTTGAAGCCCTCCGGGCAGGTGCCGTCGTCCTGGGCGAACGCGACGTGGGTGCGATGGTTGGCGCTGTCGGCGTTCTGGCCGTCCCAGCAGCTCTGGAACTCGAAGATGCGCTCCACCCTGCTGCCCCGCGGGCAGATCGGATACTTGTCCGTCAGCCTGCGATTCTCGAAGCCGGTGCACGTCCACGACGCGTTCGCGTTGGCGGTGCCGTTGGTGAACGCCTTGGCGTCGCCCGTGATGATGCGCATGAACTGCGGCATCGCCACGACCTTGCTCTTCGGATTGCCGACGAAGGTCTGGACGGCCGAGGCAGGCCGCAGGATCTTGCCGATGTTGCCGTCGAGGCCGCCACCGGCGGAGTTCGCGTCGAAGTCCGAACCGGCGCGCAGCCGCACCACCGGCCAGAAGTACGCCGACTTGTCGCCGTTCCTGCAGGTCGTGCCGCTGGCGGCGAGGCTCTCGTTGGTGGACTGACCGCTCGTGGTCAGATTCCCCACGTAGTCGTGCACGTGGTGCGCGCCGTTGCTCACGCCCGGCGACGTGATGACGTTGTCGGAGTTGAAGTGACGGTTCCCGTTGGTGCCGCAGAGGGAGGTGAAGGTGCCGCGGGAGCCGCCGCGCTCGAACCTCGGCCGGTTCACGTTCGGGCGTACCCGGCGGATGTCGATGAAGTCGTCGCGCGTCGGGCCGCCGCTCTGACCGGCGTTGCCGCCCTGACCGCCGTTACCGCCGTTACCCCCCTGGCCGCCGTTACCGCCGTTACCCCCCTGGCCGCCGTTACCGCCATTACCGCCGTCGCCGCCCTGGCCGCCGTTGCCCGCGTTGCCGCCCTGGCCGCCGTCGCCGCCCTGGCCGCCGTTGGCACCGCCGCCGTTGCCACCGTTGTCGCCCTGACCGCCGTTGCCGTTCTGGCCGTTGTCACCGTTCTGGCCGCCGTCGCCGTTCTGGCCTCCGTCCTGGCCACCGTTGTTCTGGCCGCCGTTGTTCTGGCCGCCGTTCTGGTTCACGGTGCAGTCCACGAGTGCACCGAGGCCCTGGGGCTGCTCGCCGCCGGCGCGGCGGATCGCTACCGAGATGCGGTAAAGCACGGAGATGCGCTTGTTCCTGAGCGGACCGAGGACGACGTTACGCACCTGCGCCGGGTTGTCCCTGCCGCGCAGCCGGGCGAGCCGCTGGTTGGCCTCGTCGACCTGGCGGTCGAGCAGGCGCAGGTCGCGGTTCACCTCACGCTGCGCGCGGGCGGGCACCTCCCCCAGCTTGTCCGCCACGGACGGGCAGCTGACCGTGGACCGTGACTTCGGGTGGAAGTGGAACGGTGTCGCCGCGGCGGCCGGGGTCGCGGCGGTGAGCCCACCGCCGGTGACGGCCATGGCCGCGAGAGCCGCGACCATTTTTCCGGCGAACCGGGGACGTCCGGGTTGCCGCTGTGTCATGAGGGTTTCTCTCCTCGTCTTCAGGTTC
Organism: Actinomycetales bacterium; assembly: GCA_044507605.1. Lineage (GTDB taxonomy): Bacteria > Actinomycetota > Actinomycetes > Streptosporangiales > Streptosporangiaceae > Thermopolyspora. The sequence continues at coordinate 14,199 of JBIQJI010000065.1, forward strand.
GGGAATAGCGGTCGGCATCTGCCCCGCCCCGGTGACGATCGGGTGGCGATGTCGTCAGCTGAAATTTTCAGCTGAGGCCGGCCCGGCTCACCTTGGCGCCCGAAGTGAGCTGCTGGCCGCTCCCCGTGCTTGGCAACCTGAGATACGGCTGAGAATCCGGAATGGATCGACGGAGTTTCAGAAATACCGCATCGAATTTTTGTTCGATGACGTGACGACGAGGGACGCGGGCGGCGCGCGCCGCGTCCTGAGAGGTCAGCGGGCCTGGAGGGCGTCCAGGGCGACGGCCATCGCGACGACGAGCCGCCTGTCGATCCGGGGATCGTGGATGTCGATGACGTACATGTCCCGGATGGTCCTGCGCCGCGTCACCGAGAACGCGATCTGCGCCCCCACGCCGAAGTCGAAGTGGTAGGGCAGCCAGGACAGCCGGTCGACGAACCTGCGCAGCAGGGCCACGGCCAGGTTGCGCTCCTGGCCCGTGATCGTGGGCAGGCCGGGCTGCTGCAGATGCCAGGTGCTGCGCAGCAGCGACGCACCGAAGTCCTTTTTGAAGAAGCCGATCGGCTCCCCCGCCCCGCCGGTGACGTCGTAGCCGCTTCCCAAATCAATGATCTTGCGGGCCTTGAACGCGGCGAGCACGAACTCGCGCGTCTCGTCGGTGTACAGCGTCACCTGTTCCTTGAACGCCATGCGCTTCTGCTCGGCGAAGGCCACAATGGGGCCTTCCGAGCCGTCAGGGGCCGGAGCGTGCACCACGTAGCGGTTCACCATCATGGTGATCTTCTGCCGGACGAGAAGGCGACGCTGTGCCTGAAAGGTTCCGAAATCCACCTGAACTCCGGTTGAATGGGGACAAGAGGGTTAGTCAATTATGAGGGGTGCCGGCGACATGGACACGAGACCCGATCGCCGGTGAGAACACGCGCCATGCCTTCCGTTCCGCTCCTTCTGCTCGACGTCGACGGCGTGCTCAATCCGCTGGGCCGGCGCACACGCGGCTTCCGCCGATACGAGGTGACGCTGGACGACGAGACCTACACGGTCTTCCTGGACCGGCGGCACGGCGCGAAGCTGCTGGCGCTGGCCGAGGAGACCGGCGCCGAGCTGGTCTGGGCGACGACCTGGGAGCACCGCGCCAACGAGTGGATCGCGCCACGCGTCGGGCTGCCGTCGCTCCCGGTGATCGAACTCCGCGACGACTGTCCCGTGACCTACGGCGAGATGTTCAAGACCCCGCATGTGGCCGGCTACGTGCGGGGGCGGCCGTTCGTCTGGTTCGACGACGCGCTGTGGGCCGGCGACCAGCGCTACCTGGAGGCCCACCCCGGCGTCGGCGATTTCCTGCTCGTCGAGGTCGATCAGCGGGCCGGCCTCACCGACGACCACCTGGAGCTGGCCCGCGCCTGGCTCATGAACCTCCGGCGCGGCGACGCCGACGAGCCGCAGGCCCGCGAACACCAAGAACACCGAGAACACCAAGAACATCGTGACCGCCCCGAACGGCACGACCAGCGGGAGCCCGGGCACGACGACCTCGGTGATGCCGGTGAGCCGGGCGATGACCTCGCGGATGACCTCGGTAACGAGGCGGGCGAGCCCGTGGAGGCCGCGAAGATCGCCAACAGCGCGGATTCGTAGGAACGATCGCCGCGGATCGGTCGTTGACGAGATACATCGCAATACATACAGAAGCTGGGGGAACTCGATGTATCGCTCGCGGGAACACCGCGTCATCGCCGGAGTGTGCGGGGGCATCGCCGAGTCCTGGGGCATGACGCCGACCATGGTCCGGTTGCTGTTCATCCTCTCCTGCATCCTGCCCGGCCCGCAGTTCGTGATCTACCTGATCCTGTGGATGGTGATCCCGAAGCGGCCCCACCCCTCGCCCTACGGTTACCCGACGGGTTACTAGGCGGCCGCGTGCGGGTGAGGTCCCGCCGGGGGCGTAGGCTCGATGCGGGCCGGCTGGGGGATCGCCGGCCCGGTGGAGCGATAAGTGGAGTATCAGATGCGTGAGCGGCGGCTGGCACTCATTCAGGACGATCTGGTCGACTACACGGCCGCCATGGAACGGATGAGCGCGCTCGTCGAGGCACGCCAGCGCGACGAGCGGCCCGACACCCTGTGGCTGCTCAGCCACCCGCAGGTGTTCACGGTCGGCCGGCGCACGCCCGCCGAGCACCTGCCCGATCCGTCCCACGGCATCCCGGTCGTGCAGACCGGCCGCGGCGGCCAGCTCACCTACCACGGGCCCGGTCAGCTCGTCGGCTACCTCATCATCCGGCTACGGCAAGGCGAGGGCGTCGTCGACTACATCCGCGAGGTCGAGCTGCGGCTGATCGCCGCCCTGGACAAGCTCGGCGTGCCGGCCGAACGCCGCGACACCCCGCCCGGCTCGGAGCTGCTGACCGGCGTGTGGACCCGGCACACCGACCGCAAGATCGTCTCGATCGGCATGCGGTCGAGCCGCGGCGTCACCAGCCACGGCTTCGCGCTGAACGTCGACGGCGACCTGACCCCGTGGCGCTACGCCGTACCCTGCGGCATGCCCGACGTCGACATGACCTCGATCGCCCGCGAACTCGCCGACCCGCGAACCCACGCGGGCGCCGGGCCGGCGCGGCACCACGATCGGGGCGGGCATTTCGTCGTCGACCTCACCGCCGCCCCGGCGGCCCCCGCCGCCCCGGCGCCGCCCGGCCCGCCCGGCGAGCTGATGGACCAGACGCGCAGGGTGGTCGCCGACGTGTTCGAGGCCGCGCCGTAGCCGGTGCCGGTCACATGCGGGGCACCGGCCGTCCGCGCGCCGCGTCGAGGAGCCGGCCGAAGTCCGGGTCGTCCAGGCCGCGCAGGGCGCGGGCGTACCTGACGCCGACCGCGGACCGGTAGTCGAAGTCGACGGCCGGCGGGGTCAGCAGGCCGTGGTGGACGGCGAACCACAGCGTCCAGGTCAGGTCGGCCACGACGGCGTACAGCCGCACCCTCGCGGTGAAGGCCGACGACGGGCCGCCGAGGTAGGCGCGGGCGAGACGGTCCACCTGGTCGGGGTCGTACTCCGACTCGGCGGCGATGTCGCCGAGCTCGAACGCCGGGTCGTTGTTGCCCGATAACTGGTAGTCGACGATTCTGATGCGCCGGCCTTCCAGCAGCATGTTCTGCGGCACCAGGTCGTTGTGGCAGGGCACCGTGGCCGGGGGACGCACGGTGAGGGCCTCCTCGATCTCCTCGACGGCGGCGAGCCGGGCCTCGTAGCCGTCGGGCAGGGGGAGGTCGTGCTTGCGGCACAGCGCGAGCAGCTCGTCGAGCTTACGGAAGATCGAGAACTCGTTGACGAACCGCTGCCCGCGGTGCAGGCGGCGGCACGCGGAGGCGATGGCCGGCACCAGGGCGGGGTCGCGCACGTCGTGGACGTCCAGGGTTCTGCCACGGACGTACTCCAGCAGCAGCGCGCCGGGCATCTGGCACAGCACCCTCGCGCCGAGCCCCGCCTCGGCGGCCCGGATCGTGTTGACCATCTCCTGCTGCAGCGGGATGCCGAGGCCCGCCTCGGCGACCCTCGGATCGAGCACCCGCAGCAGCAGGGTGCGGCCGTCCTCCGTGTCGACCCGGGCGATCACGTGGCTCAGCCCGCCCTTGATCCGGGTGGAGGTGACGGGGCATCCCGCCCAGGCCGCCGTAAGCTCCAGCGCCGCACCGAGCGCGTCTGGCATCATAGGCTCCTTTGGTCCACTCCCAGACCTTTGATCCCAGTTTCGCCCTCGGCTGTTACAGCCTCCGTCAGACGACCCTTCCCCGGCCGGTCATCAGACGCCCGCCGGATGCCACACGGTCTTGGTCTCCAGGAAGGCCGTCATGCGGCCGATGCCCGGATCGGCCGCCCAGTCGATCTCCTCCGCCGGCGGCCGGAGCACTCGCTTGAGGTTGCCGGCCGCCTCCCGCTCGCAGCGCACCGCGAGCCCGGGATCCGTCACCCCCGTCAGGTCGATGGCGTTGACGTCCATGTGAGCCGCCAGCGTGGGCGCGAGCTCCTCCGTGGCACCGGTCAGAACGTTGACGACACCGCCCGGCAGGTCGGACGTCGCCAGCACCTCGGCCAGCGTGATCGACGGCAGCGGCGCCCGCTCCGAGGCGACCACCACACACGTGTTGCCCGTCACGATCACCGGCACCACCACCGACACCAGCCCGAACAGCGGGCCCATCGGCGGCGCGACCACGGCCACGACGCCCGTCGGCTCGGGGGTCGACAGGTTCAGGTACGGCCCGGCCACCGGGTTCACCGCCCCGGCGACGGCGCCGATCTTGTCGGCCCAGCCGGCGTACCAGACCAGCCGATCGACGGCGGCGTCGACCAGCTCGGCCGCCTTGCGCCGCGACACGCCGTCGGCGTCGATCACCTCGGCCACGAACTGGGCGTGCCGGCCCTCCATCATCTCGGCGACCCGGTAGAGGATCTGCCCCCGGTTGTAGGGGGTCGCCCGCGACCACCCGGGGAACGCCCGGCGCGCCGCCACCACGGCGTCGCGGGCGTCCTTGCCGGACCCCTTCGCGGCATTGGCGAGGAAGCCGCCCTTGGCGTCGTTCACGGGGTACGACCTGCCCGACTCGGACCGGGGGAACGCGCCCCCGATGAACAGCTTGTACGTCTTGCGCACCGCGAGGCGCGCCGCCCCGGCCGCCGTCGTGTCAGTCATTGCGGAACTGCCTCCAGGTCGCCGGCGACTCGGCGGACGGCCGGGCCGGGCGGTAGGTCTGCCCGCAGCGGCACACCCCGCCCCGATGGGCGAACCAGCCGAGCCGCACAACGAACCGGCGCCCCCGGTGGGCCCGGTTGAAACCGTGGCCCGCGCCGGCGGCGGCCCGGCGGGCCAGGCGGCGCCGCCTGGCCTCCGTGCACTCGCGCGTCCGCCCGGACATCCCCTCGGGCATCCGCTCGGACATCCACTCAGACATCGAGGTACGCCTCCAGTCCATGTCGTCCGCCCTCACGGCCGTAGCCCGACTCCTGATAGCCGCCGAACGGCGACGCCGGGTCGAACCGGTTGAACGTGTTGGCCCACACCACCCCGGCCCGCAGCCGCTCGGCCAGCCACAGGATGCGCGACCCCTTCTCGGTCCACACCCCGGCCGACAGGCCGTACGGCGTGTTGTTGGCCTTCTCGACCGCCTCGGCCTCGGTGCGGAACGTGAGCACCGACAGCACGGGGCCGAAGATCTCCTCCCGGGCGATGCGGTGCGACTGGGCCACCCCGGTGAAGATCGTGGGCGGGAACCAGTAGCCCTTGCCGGGCAGTGCGCAGGCCGGCGACCAGCGCCGCGCGCCCTCGGCCTCCCCGGCGGCCGACAGCTCCTCGATGCGGGCCAGCTGGGCCGCCGAGTTGACCGCGCCGACGTCGGTGTTCTTGTCGAGCGGGTCGCCGACGCGCAGCAGCGCCACGCGGCGCCGCAGCGCGGCCAGCAGCTCCTCCTCGATCGACTCCTGCACCAGCAGCCGCGACCCGGCGCAGCAGACGTGGCCCTGGTTGAAGAAGATGCCGTTGACGACTCCCTCGACGGCCTGGTCGATCGCGGCGTCGTCGAACACGATGTTGGCGGCCTTGCCGCCGAGCTCCAGCGTGACCCGTTTGCGGGTGCCGGCGACCTGCCGGGCGATCTCCCGGCCCACCTGCGTCGACCCGGTGAACGCCACCTTGTCCACACCGGGGTGGGCGACGAGCGCGGCCCCGGTCTCCCCGGCGCCGGTGACGATGTTGACCACGCCCGGTGGCAGCTCGGCCTGCACGCAGATCTCGGCGAACAGCAGCGCCGTCAGCGGGGTGGTCTCGGCCGGTTTGAGCACCACGGTGTTGCCGCAGGCGAGCGCGGGCGCGATCTTCCAGGCGAGCATGAGCAGCGGAAAGTTCCACGGGATGACCTGCGCGGCCACGCCGAGCGGCCGCGGATCGGCGCCCAGACCGGCGTGGCGCAGCTTGTCGGCCCAGCCGGCGTAGTAGAAGAAGTGCGCCGCGACGAGCGGAATGTCCACGTCACGCGACTCGCGGATCGGTTTGCCGTTGTCGAGTGTCTCCAGCACGGCCAGCTCGCGCGCGCGTTCCTGGATGATGCGGGCGATCCGGAACAGGTACTTGGCCCGTTCCCTCCCCGGCATCGCCCCCCACACCTCGTCGTAGGCGCGCCGCGCGGCCCGCACCGCACGGTCGACGTCCGCCTCGGACGCGCACGCCACCTCGGCCAGCGGCTCCTCGTCGGCCGGGTTGACCGTCTTGAACGCCTGCCCCCCGCCTTCGGCGAACTCGCCGCCGATGAACAGCCCGTACGACGGCTTGATGTCGACCACGTCGCGGCTCTGCGGCGCGGGCGCGTACTCCAGTCCCATCGACCCCATTACACGCCCTCCCTCAGTCCACCGTGAAGTAGTCGGGGCCGGCGTATCTGCCGGTGGTCAGCTTCTGCCGCTGCATCAGCAGGTCGTTCAGCAGGCTGGAGGCGCCGATGCGGAACCGTTCCGGGGTCAGCCAGTCGCCGCCGGCGGTCTCGTTGACCAGCACCAGGTACCTGATCGCGTCCTTGGCGGTGCGGATGCCGCCGGCCGCCTTGACGCCGGCCCTGCGGCCGGTGGCCGCGTGGAAGTCGCGCACCGCCTCCAGCATGATCAGCGTGACGGGCGGGGTGGCGGCGGGGCTCACCTTGCCGGTGGAGGTCTTGATGAAGTCGGCGCCGGCGAGCAGGGCGAGCCACGAGGCCCGGCGCACGGCGTCGTAGTTCGCCAGTTCGCCGGTCTCCAGGATCACCTTCAGGTGCCGGCCGCCGCACGCCTCCTTGACGGCCGTGATCTCGTCGACCACCTTGCGGTAGTCGCCGGCGAGGAACGCGCCGCGATCGATCACCATGTCGATCTCGTCGGCCCCGGCCGCCACCGCCAGCTCGGTGTCGGCCACCTTGACCTCCAGGGAGGCGCGGCCGCTGGGGAAGGCCGTGGCGACGCTCGCGACCCGCACCCCCGAGCCCCGCACCGCTTCGGCGGCGACGGCCACCAGGTCGGGGTAGACGCACACCGCGGCCACCCGGGGCACGGTGGGATCAGCGGGATCGGGGCGCAGCGCCTTGGCGCACATCGCGCGGACCTTGCCGGGGGTGTCGGCGCCCTCCAGCGTGGTCAGGTCCACCATGGAGACGGCCAGGTCGATGGCCTGCGCCTTGGCCGTCGTCTTGATCGAACGGGTGGCCAGCATCGCCGCCCGCTGGTCCGCGCCCACCCGGTCGACGCCGGGAAGGCCCTGCAGGAATGCCCGCAGCGTCGCGTTCGAGCCGCCGACCTCCGCGAGCGAAGTAGTCAGAAGTGACACCTCCTCAGCATGCCGTCCCGGCCGAATGGTTCCAAACCGGGGCCTGCCCGTCCGCCTTATCCCGCTTATGCGGTTCCTTGATCGTCTTAGCCGTGGACCGGACGTCTTAGTGGCCGATGCCGGGCGAAACATAAGGCATCCGCCTGATGTGTCACCTGGGGTCTTAGCCCGACCCTGAAGATGTGCGGACAGGTCTGCCGGCCCGTCCGCACCGTCAGCGGCCGGACGGACCGGCCGGAGAGGAGACGAGGAGCCCGACATGGGACCCGAGATGCACTACGAGTTGATGGTCAGCAGGGCGGCCGAACTCCGCGAGGAGGCCGCCGGCTACCGCAGAGCCCGTGAGGCACGGGCCGACCGGCGCGCGCGCGACGCCGGGCACCGGCGGCGCGCGACCTTCGGCAAGTTCCGCACCACATGACCGGGGTACGAAGGCCCGGCCGGAGCCTCCCTCCCGGCCGGGCCAGCGGCAGGCCGCCTTGACGCTGTACGCCCAGCGATAAATGCCGCGAAAAATGTCGGGAGCGCGTGAAATGCTGGCATCTGTGCTAGGTCGGCCGGCGAGCCCCGTCTTCGTGGGGCGGCAAGCGGAGCTCCAGACCCTGCGCGAGGCCTTCGATCAGGCCCGCGAGCGGGGCGCGTCCACGGTGTTGCTGGGTGGCGAGGCCGGGGTGGGCAAAACCCGGCTCGTCGCCCGGTTCGCCGAAGACGCCGCACCCACACCCGCTCGCGTGCTGCTCGGCGGCTGCGTCGAGCTGTCCGCCGAGGGCCTCGCGTACGCCCCCTTCACCGCCGCGTTGCGTCAGCTCGTCCGCGAGATCGGCTCCGACGCGATCGCCGCGCTGCTCCCCACCGGCGCCTCCCGCGACCTGGCCCGGCTGCTGCCGGAGTTCGGCGAACCCACGAGCGACCGCGAGACCGAGACCGCGCGGGCCCGGCTCTTCGAACAGTTCCTCACCCTGCTCGAACGGCTCGCCGAGCAGCGCCCGCTCATCCTCATCATCGAGGACATCCACTGGGCCGACCGGTCCAGCCGCGACCTGATCGCGTTCCTCAGCCGCAACCTGCTGGTGCCGCAGGTCCTGATGGTGCTCACCTACCGTTCCGACGAGCTGCACCGCCAGCACCCGCTGCGCCCCGTACTCGCCTCCCTCATCCGCGCCGAAGGCGTGCTCCGGCTCGACCTGCCCCGCCTCACCCGCGAGGAGGTCGCCGCCCAGATGGCCGGCATCCTCGGCACCACGCCCGAGTACGCCAGCATCCAAGAGGTGTACGACCGCAGCGAAGGCATCCCGCTGTTCGTCGAGGCGATGATCGACAGTGGGCAGCCGTGCACCGCGGTGCCCGAATCGCTGCACGATCTGATCATCGGGGCGTTCGAACGGCTGCCGGACAAGACCCAGCAGGTGCTGCGCGTCGCCTCGGCCGGCGGCTCCCGCGTCGGCCACGACCTGCTCTGCGCCACCACCGGCCTGTCCGACCTGGAACTCGAAGACGCCCTGCGGCCCGCCATCGCCGCAAACGTCATCCAGATCGCCGACGGCCGCGCATACGCCTTCCGCCACGCCCTGATCCGCGAAGCCGTGCACGACGAGCTGCTGCCCGGCGAGCACATCAGGCTGCACGCCCGCTACGCCGAAGAGATCGAACGCGACCGCACCCTCGTGCCGCCGGGCCGCGCCGCCATCGAGATCTCCCACCACTGGTACTCCGCCCGCGACGACCTGTGGGCCCTCACCTCCGCCTGGGAGGCATCCGGCGAGGCGGCCAAGGCCTTCGCCTACACCGAGCAGATCCAGCTGCTCGAACGCGTGCTGTCGCTGTGGACGAAAGTGCCCGACGCCGCCGAACGCATCGGCGTCGACCAGGCCACCGTGCTCGAATGCGCCACCTCCGCCGCCCTGGCCAGCGGCGAAACCGACCGCGGCATCAGGTACGTCAACGCGGCCCTCGACCTCCTCGACGAAGGCCGCGACGCCGAACGCGTCGCCCGGCTGCTCGTCCGGCGCTCCCGGCTCAAGGTCGAAAGGGGCAAGCCGGGCGCGCTGGACGATCTGCGCCGCGCCGAAAAGCTCGTGCCGATGCCCGGCGCCGCCCGCGGCTACGTCCTCGAACGGCTCAGCCTGCACACCATGATCTGCGACGACGTGGTGGAGGGCATGGCACTCGTCCAGGAGGCGCTGCGCATCGCCCGCGACCTCCGCGACGAAAGCCTGGAGGTCGACCTGCTGCTGAGCCTCGCCATCGGCCAGTCCATCGGCGGCGACTCCGAAAGCGCCCTCGCCACCACCACCCGCGCCCGGCAACTCGGCGAACGCACCAATTCCGGGCAGCAGGTGCTGCGTGCCATCGCCAACACCGTCGACACCCTCAACAACCTCGGCCGCCCCGCCGAAGCCGTGCGGCTCGCCCACACCGGCGAGGCGCTGGCCAGAGAGTACGGCCGCTACCGCGTCGCCGGGGTGTTCATCGTCAACAACCGGGCCGAGGCGCTGGCGGCGATGGGCCGATGGGACGAGGCCGACCAGGCCATCGACCAGGCCCTGCGCATGGACCCCACGGTCCACAACCGCCACCACCTGCTCCGGGTCCGCGCCACGATCGCCCTGGCCCGCGGCGACGCCGAACTCACCGAACGCATCCTCACCGAGGTCGGCGCACTGCGCGGGCAGCCCGAGACGTTCACCCAGGAGGCGCTCAACAACGCGCGGCTGGAGATCGGCTGGCACCTGCTGAGCGGCCGGCCCCTGGCCGCCCTCGACGCCGCCGAACACCTCCTCTCCGGCTGCCCCATCTCCAGCAAGGGCATCCTCGGCTGGTGGGTCGCCGCCGAAATCGCCACCGCATGCGAGGCCGCCGCCACGGTCGCCCCCGAACGGGCGCGGGCCGTGCGGGCCAGAGCCGACGCCCTCATCGCCAAAATGGCCGTGGACGGGCCGGTGGGCGAGGCGTTCCGGCTCATGTACACCGGCGACTTCGACGCCGCCGCCACCGCCTGGCAACGCGTCGACAACCCCTACAACCAGGCCCGGTGCCTCGTGCAGGCCGTCCGCCACGCCCCGCCCGGCGCAGACGCCGCCGCCCGGCTGCGAACGGCCCTGAGCCTCGCCACCGCACTCGGCGCCCGGCCGCTCATCGCCGAGATCGAAGCCCTGGCCGCCCGCATCGGCGCCGACCTCCACGAGCCCGGCACCGGCACCCCCGGCCCGGCGGTCGCGCTCACCCCCCGCGAACTGGAAGTGCTCCGGCTCGTCGCCCAAGGACGATCGAACCGTGACATCGCGAACGCTCTGGTGATCTCCGCCAAGACGGTCAGCGTCCACGTGTCGAACATCCTCGGCAAACTGGGCGTATCCACCAGGGGTGAGGCCGCCGCGACCGCCCACCGCCTGTCCCTGCTCGGCTGACCTCCCTGCTCGGCTGACCCGCGCCGGCGGGCCGTCACACGAACGGCTCCACCAGCAGCACCACGCCGAACACGGCGAACGCCGCCGCCGCGCCGTACCTGATGACCCTCTCCGGGAGATGCCGGCCCAGCACCCCGCCGACGACGATCGCCAAAGCATCGGCCGCCACCATGCCCACCGTCGAGCCGAGCCACGTGCCGACCCAGCCGTATCGAGTCGCCAGCGTGATCGTCGCCAGCATCGTCTTGTCGCCGAGCTCACTGAGGAAGAACGCCACCGACACGGCCAGCAGCGCACTGCGCGCCGACCGCCGCGCCTTGCCGGCCTCCTCCTCCGACAGCTCATCGCCCCGCAACGTCCACACCGCGAACCCCAGAAACGCCACACCCGCCGCGACCGAGATCGCCCTCGTCGGCAACGCGTCACCGATCACGCCGCCCAGCGCCACACTGAACAGATGCACCAGCGTGGTCGCCGCCGTGATGCCCGCGAGCACCAGCAGCGGCCGGTAACGGGCGGCGAACGTCATGGCCATCAACTGGCTCTTGTCGCCCAGCTCGGCCACGAAGATCACGCCGAGACTGATCCAGAATGCATCCACCGAGGTCGTCGCCCTTCTCTCCCACGCGACCGGGCCTCGGCTCGTGTGTCCCCCCAGGGGCGCGACGGCTCCGGCCCGCAGACGCGCGCATACACACGTCCACCAGGCCGAAGGTCTCGTCCGCCGCACGGGCCCGCCTGACCGGGCGCAGCGCGCCAGCATGTCGATCAGACGATCGGGACTACTCCCCTTCGGTGTCCCCCGAGGCTAGCATTCCGCCGCCACCACGCGAACCCCGGGCGCAGCGCTCACAGGGCGGGCCGGCGCTCACAGGGCGAGGCCGACCAGGACCGGCTCGTTGACCAGCGTCACGCCGAACTTGGCGGCCACCCCGTCCCTGACCTCCCTCGCCAGCTCCAGCAGGTCCGCGGTCGTCGCCGGCCGGGCGTGCGAGCCGTCCGCGCCGGGCAGCCCTCCCGGGTTCGTCAACGCGAGCGTGTGCTTGGTGGAAATACGCACCGGGCCCCGGGCGTACCCCTTCGGAAACCCCGCCTGCTCGATCAGCCAGGCCGCCGGCACCTTCACCCTGCCGCCCGGCATCTCCCAGCGCGGAAAGCCCGGCGCGACACGCTCCAGATCGGCCGCCTGCTCCGCCGACAGAATCGGGTTGGTGAAAAACGACCCGGCGCTGCGCGTATCGGGATCCTCCGGGTCGAGCACCATGCCCTTGCCCCGGCGCAGCTCCAGCACCGCGGCCCGCACCTCGCCCAGCGGCACCCGCCCGTCGGCGCCGAGCCGCTTCGCCAGCTCCCGATAGCCGATCGGCCCCGACAGCGGCGTACGGGCCAGCGTGTAGACGACCGCCAGCACCACGTAACGGTCCAACGCCGACTTGAAGACACTGTGCCGGTACGAAAACCCGCAGTCGGCGGCACGCAGATCCCGCACCTCGCGCCGCACCCGGTCGTACACCCGCACCGCGCTGATCGTGTGCGCGACCTCCTGACCGTACGCCCCCACATTCTGGATCGGCGTCGACCCCACCAGGCCCGGCACCCCCGACATGCACTCCACGCCGGCCCAGCCCTCGGCCACGCACCGGGACACCAGGCCGTCCCAGTCCTCCCCCGCCTGCACGGTCACCCGCACCCGGTCATCGCCGTCGGCCTCGACCGACACCCCCGACGACACCACCCGCACCACGAGCCCGTCGAACCCGGCATCGGACACCACCAGATTGCTGCCGCCGCCGAGCACCAGCACCGGCTCACCCGCCCGATCGGCCTCCGCCACCAGCGACACCAGCTGCTCGGCCGAGCCGGCCTCGGCGAACGCCGCCGCCGGGCCGCCCAGCCGCAGCGTCGTATACGGCGCGAGCCGTACCCCCGCCGACCGGTCGCTCATCGTGACGCCGCCCGCGCCGTCAGGCAAGCCGCACGGTCGCGCGGGCCTTCGACAGCACCCGGGAGTCGCCCGACCTCGCGGTCAGCGACACCACGACACGATTGTCGTCGAGCTTGCTCTCGACGACGCCCTTGATGCTGATCACGGCGCCCTTGTCGTCATCGGGCACCACGACCATCGACGAGAAACGCACACCGTAGTCGAGCACCGCGCCCGGATCGCCGACCCAGTCGGTGACGAACCGGCCGCCCTGGGCCATGGTGTACATGCCGTGCGCGATCACGTCGGGCAGGCCGACCGTCTTCGCGAACCGCTCGTTCCAGTGGATGGGGTTGAAATCGCCCGAGGCGCCCGCGTACATCACCAGATCGACGCGGCGCACCGGATAGTCGACGGCCGGAATCTCCTGACCGACCACGACCTCGTCGTACTTGACCGTCGCTGCCATGATCTACGCCGCTCCCCCGCGCTCGACGATGGTCTGATAGGCCGTGCAGACCGGCTCGCCGTGGACCGTGGAGACCTCGCTCTTCACGGTGAGGAACTCGTTACGGCCGACACTGCGGATCTCGGTGATGGTCGACGCGCACAGCAGCTCGTCGCCGGCGTGAATGGGACGGCGGTACTCGAACCGCTGCTCCCCGTGCACCACCATCGCGAAGTTGAGACCCAGATCCGGGTCACTGAGCACGTCACCGGCGCCCGACAGAGTGAACACGATGGGGAACGTGGGCGGCGCGATCACATCGGGATGCCCGGCCGCCTTGGCCGCCTCGGTGTCGCGGTAGATCGGGTTGTCGTCACCGATCGCCGTCGCGAACTCCCGAATCTTCACGCGGCTGACCTCATACGGCACCGACTGCGGATAGGTGCGCCCGACGAAGTCACGATTCAAAGCCATCGTGGCGAAGTCCCCTCGAACGAAACAGGCCCCTCGAAGTACGGGCCGACCACGCCGACGCTAACAGAGCGGTGCGCCTCATCCCCCGGAAGTCCGAACCCGGCGCCGCGTGGCGCCGCACCGCATGTGCCCCCCGCCCGCACGCCGCGCACGCGTGCGGACCACACACATCGGGACGGGCCTCAGCGGGTCTCGCGGTGCGGCTGGTGACGCTTGCAGTTGGGGCAGTACTTCTTCAGCTCAAGCCGGTCGGGGTCGTTACGCCGGTTCTTCCGCGTGATGTAGTTGCGGTGCTTGCACTCCTGGCAGGCCAGCGTGATCTTCGGCCTAACGTCTGTGGCAGCCACGTGGGAGTGCCTTTCTGCGTTCGGGACTGATGGACGACCCGCACCCGCCGCCCTGGAGGGTGAACGGGGAGGGTAGTAGCGGAGGCCGGACTTGAACCGGCGACACAGCGATTATGAGCCGCTTGCTCTGCCTGACTGAGCTACTCCGCCATGCGACCGCGTCACGATAGGCGTGACCGGCCTCGCACGCCAAAGGCCCCACTCGCGCAACGTCTTCCGAGTAGGACCAAGGGGCGTGGAGCCCCTTTACGGAATCGAACCGTAGACCTTCTCCTTACCATGGAGACGCTCTGCCGACTGAGCTAAAGGGGCACATCACGCGCGCTTCGCGCTGCGGACAGGTGTAACCATACACGGCCGCCGCCCCTGACGCGAAATCAAATCCACCGGATCCCGCCACGGACCGGCCCCCACAGACCCAGTGGTCACCGACCCCACGCTCAAGGAGCACGCGACCACCGCCCCGGCGGCCCCAGACCCCACGATCGGGGGACCCGACGGCCGACGAGACCAGCGGCCGGAAACCCGAGCTCACAGACGACCCACGCACAAGCGCCCATGGTCTTATGCACACGCTGATCACAAACCCATTGATCAAACGCCCGATGGCGCACAGACCGATGATCAGGAGCCCGAGCTCCAAGACCCATGGCCAAAAGCCCAATAGCCTCCGAACCAATGGCCACAGACCCGAGGGCCACCGACCCAATGGCCACCGACCCGAGGGCCACAGAGCCAATGGTCGAAGACCCAACGCGCGAAGAGCGCGAAGAGACCATCGTCACGCGATCGGCGGTCGCGGACCCGGTGAGCGGAGCGGCCGACGTGGTCAGGGAGTGGGCAGCGTGCCGTTGAGCGCCGATGGCCCCTGGCCGTGCTCCGGCACTTTCACCTTGACCTTGAAGCCTGTGTAGTAGCGCGCCCCGTGCATCGTGCGGATGCGCCCGAGCGTCACCGACGCGGGATAGGGCCGCTTGAGGCAGTCCGGCATGCACATGGTGCCGCTGAACCTGCCCGTCCCGCTCGCCCCGGCCCCGCCCCAGCCGCTCCAGTGCAGGTGGGTCAGGCTGGCGTGCTCCGACACCACCAGGCCCGCCGGCCGCTCGTCTCGCCTGCCCCGCTCATCGCCGTACAGGTTCCAGACGTACACGTGTCCCCCGCCACGCCTACCCGCATGCGCGGCGGCACCCGCGTGCGCACGGCCAACGACCGCTTCTCCGGCGCCCGCCTGGGCCCGGACCTCGTCTCCGGCTCCCGCCCGCGCATGGACCACAGCCCTGCCCTCGGCGGGCGTGGCCCCGGCCCGCGTCTCCCCCAACCGTGCGGGCCCCAGCTGCCCGCCGACGGCGGCCGTGACCAGCGTGGCCGCGGCGAACGCCCCGTTGACGACCCTCATCGCATCCCCCTCACGCGAATCGAACCGAGGGGATCGTCTCAGGTCTCGACGGTCGCCGCGCGTTCCCGCGCCGCCTTGTGGATATCGATGACCTCGCAGAGGTCCGCGAGGTCGACGTACCCGGCGACCTGCGCGACCGACGTGCAGTCGGCGACGAGCCGGCCGTGCCGCCGCACCCGTAGCACCTGACGGCCGCCCCGTACGGCGGGCACGATCTCTAACCCGTCCGGGCCGACCCACCGACTCTCCATACCGTCACAGATTAGGCCCTTTTCCCACCAGTGCCACAGAGTGACAAGGACCACAGAACACCCGCCGCGCCGGTCTGGTCACACCCGGCACAAGCGCGCCGATCCCCCGGCCCTGCCGGACATCGAGCGGCAGGCGGGGCCCGCCGGGGACCCGCCCCGCACGGCCCCGGCCGACCCCCGTGATTCTCTAACTACATATAGCTGTTTATGGACATCAAGCATGATGTATCGGGCAACCTCCCAAGCATGTGGGGACGGGACGGAATGCTGATAAGCCTGGCAACCCAAGCGGCGCCCAGAAGCCGCAAACCCCTCAACGGCGACACGCCCGCCGGGGCACATGACGACACCCTCGGCGACCCCAGAGGCGGCGACAGAGCCGCACGGATCGACGGCACCGAGACCGAGCCCACCGGCCCGGGAGACCAGAACCACCGGGCCGGTGCCGGCGAGGGCGCCGGAAACGGCCGGGGCGAAGGCGAGGCGGAGAACGACCCGGACCATCGCGGCGCCGCGACCGCGCGTCCCGGCGCCGCCGGAGCCGGCGAGACCGACGAGCACAACGGCATCGACAGGGACAACGAGGACTACGTGGCCGCGAGCACGAACGCGATCGTCCTGCTCGACGGCGACGGCGGCCCGCCCGGCCCCGGCTCGGGCTGCTGCCACGGCGTCCCCTGGTACGCGCGCACTCTCGGCGCGGCCCTGCTCGGAACGCTCCCCGACACCCGCAGGTCCATGACCAGCATCCTCACCGACGCCATCGCGCAGGTCGGGTCCCTCCACGCCGGCACCTGCGACCTGTCCCACCCCCGCTCCCCCTCGGCGGCCGTGGTCATGCTGCGCCGCACCGACGACGCCGTCGACTTCCTCGTCCTGGCCAACGCCGTCATCGTGCTCGACATCGGCCTCCCCGAGCCCATGGTGATCCACGACGAGCGCCCGCTGCTCGCCGCCACCTACGGCGCCCGCGCCATGCCACGGGTCGTGACCGGCCAAGGATCCGGCGCCCCGACCGGCAACGCGGCGACCGAACTCGGCACCCTCACCGACCGGCCCTACTGGGCCGCCGCCGGCGACCCGAGGGCCGCCGAACAGGCCCTGACCGGTTCGGTCCCCGCCGCCCAGACCCGTGCCGCGGCCCTCCTGTCCGACGGCGCGTCGCGCCTGGTCGACCGCTTCGGCCTGATCTCGTGGCGCCAATTCCTGGCCCTGCTGAGCCGCCACGGCCCCGCCGAGGCCATCCGCCAGACCCGCAGCGCCGAGGACTCCGACCCGGCAGGCCGGCGCTGGCCCCGCACCCCCCTGAGCGACGACGCCTCGGTCGCGTACTGGGAGCCCGGAACCCGCCCCTGAGCCTCCTTGCCGCGCGTACCCAGCCACCCACCCCATCAGGGCATCAGGGCATCAAAGCCGTGTACTCACAGCCCTTTGGGCCGGCGAGCCCGGGGCTTTTCCTCCTCGTCGTAGGTCACCACGCTGATCTGACCGTCGGACTCAACCTCGGCCAGCCGCACCCGCGCCAGATCGTCGACCCCTTGCAGGCGGAGCTGACTGAGCAGCTCGTCCTCGGTGATCAGCTCCGTCTTCATGTTGCGCCGCAGCATCCGGCCGTCGCGCACGACGGGCAGCGAGGGCGGCTGTATCAGCCGCTGGAACCTGGGGAAGCGAAAACCCAGCCAGTCCAGGAACCACGACCAGAAGATGATGACGGCGACCAGAACGATGCCGTCGGTCAGCGACGTGTAGCCGTCGGCCATGGCGTTCTGCGCGGCGTCCGCCACCAGCACGATCACCAGCAGGTCGGTGACCCCGAGCGCCCCCGACTGCCGTTTGAGGATCAGCCGGAACAGCGCGAACAGCACCAGGTACACGATCGTGCCCCGGACCATGACCTCCAGCACGGTCGTGGGGACGAACGCCTCCCGCCAGCCGCCACGCCACAACCAGTCCATGCCCACGCCCCTATCCGGCGCACTCCCCGCGACCGCCCTCCCGGCACGGTTCCCCACCTGCGCCCCACCGGCACAGGTGAGCCCCCGCCCGGCCCGCACATAAGCTCCTACCCACCCGGCCCACCCCACCCGACGCCCAGGCCGGAACCCACAAGCAGCCGCGAGCCGGGTAGGAGACGTCCATGAACGTGGTGGTACTGGCCGACACCCACGCACCGCGCCGCTGGAAGACCTGCCCGCCGCGCGTGGCCGCCCACCTGCGCCACGCCGACGTGATCCTGCACGCCGGCGACATCTGTGTGCCCTCCGTCCTCGACGAACTGGCCGCCTACGCCCCCGTACACGCGGTCAAGGGCAACAACGACGGCCCGGACGTCAAGGCCCCCGAAACCCTCACCCTGACCCTCGACGGCCTGCGCATCGGCATGATCCACGACAGCGGCCCGGCCAAGGGCCGCATCCCCCGCATGCGCACCCGCTTCCCCGAAGCCGACCTGGTGATCTTCGGCCACAGCCACATCCCGCTGGACGAGTCGGACGGCGACCTGCGCATCTTCAACCCTGGCTCCCCCACCGACCGCCGCCGCCAGCCCCACGGCACCCTGGGCCTGCTGACCATCACCAACGGCACCCTGACCGCAGCGGAAATCGTCCCCGTCACCTGACACACCACCGCACCGGGCGCCCTAACCATCCGCCGACCGTCCCCGACGATGGTCCACGCGCCCACCCAGCCAACGCACCCGCCGTTCACCGTTCACCGAGAACGAGCACGCGTTACCGGCAACGGGCACGCGGCACGGCGACCCCTGCGCCGGCGACTCACGAACAGTTCACCCACCACGCGCCGATGGCCGGCCGATGGCCGATGGTCAACGGACGGGCAGCGTCGGATGCGGGGCATCCGGAACGATGCCGGCCATGTCATTGGTGATGGCCCATCGATCATGACCTCGCCAGGCGCCATCAATGAACAACAGATCAGGCGAGTGCCCCTCGAAGCGGAAACCGTGCCGCCGCACCAGTTCCACGGACGCCCGATTACCGGGCTGGATCTGCGCTTCCAGCCGGTGCAACCGCAGCGTCTCGAACGCGTGACGCAGCACCAGACCGAGACCTTCCGACATGTATCCGCGTCCGGCATAGGGCGTAAAGGCCGCATAGCCGAGCGAGCCACTTTGAAAGCGTCCGCGAATGATGCTGTTGATGTTGATGGTGCCAACGATCACGCCGGTGTCGCGCAGACACACCAGCAGCCCTTCGGCGGACCGGCCCGCGTCGAACCGGCCCAGAAAGGCCCGGAACGCCTCCGGCGTCGACGGCAGCGACATCATCGGCCCGTGCAGGTCGGCACTGGCCCGGACCCGTTCCAGATACTCGTCCTCATCGGAGCCGGCCATCCGCCGCAGGACGACCCGAGAGGAGCATCCCAGCATCACAGTGGCACGCTCCTGATCTCCGCCCGGCCTCATCGACCCCGTCATTCCCGCCACGAACGACACGTCTGCTCGCCCAATCCCGCGTCAATGGTAGGGCGAACCGTTCGAACGCCGCCCCGGCCGCTCAGGGGCCACTGCCGCCAGGCCGCGGCGGGCCGCGCGCGGGCGTCAGGTTCGGCTGAACCGTCCGGAGAAGCGCGCGGTGAACAGACCGGCCCCCTCGCGTTCGATCACGCTCTCCAGCGGAGCCTGAGCGGCCGTGCCGTCCGGCATCGGGAGCTGCCCGACGCCGCCGCGCCTGCCGAGCGGCAGGAAAACCCGGCGGATGGGCGCCAGCCGATAGACCGCCTCCGAGAGCGTGCCCTTCAGCTGCGCCCTGAGGTTCTCGACCACGACCATCGCCTGCGCCTATGCGTGGGTCGCCATCTTCGCGTCTGCTAGCGCCGCGATGTCGCCCAGCGCGTACACATGCTCACGGCGACGGACGTTGAGGTGCAGGTGCCCGTCGACCGGCGCCATGCCGTCCGCAGTAAGGGTGACGAGGCTTCCGTCCGCCAGATAACCGGTGTTGACGCGGACCCTGAAGCAACGGAACCAGCTGTCCGCCGTGATCCGGTCTCCGGTGCTCGTCTCATGGTGAACGTCTCCGCAGTGCCGTCCTTCCGCGACCAAGAGGGCCTCAACGCCGTCCCCAAGAGCGCGTTCGCACCGATCCCATGGCAATGGAACACCATCACCCTCATCGGCCGCGACAGGATACCCCGGCCGTCCGGCATGAACATCCCAAAACAGGCGAAGGTACTGCACCACGTCGAGCCCTTGAAACCGCGGACCGACGGCGGCTCGCAGATTCCGTGCGCCGACTACTTCTTCGAGTCCTTAGGCGCCCAGAATAGCACTGACGATCGCGAAGAAGCGAATGACGAGGGTTCGAACCACGGGTAGGCTGAGCCGACATTTTAGCGTACGTGACCTTTCCAGCGGCGATGCCGTCTACGACCTGGTGTGCAGCATGTTTACAACACCGTCACCGCCGTGATCATCGCATGCATATTGCACGTCGTAAGAGCTGTGACACGAACTCAGCCAGCGATCGATTCCCTCTCCCACCTCATCCCTTCGACAGCTAGCGGTGGCGTCATATCAAGACGAGGACCGCTGATCGGATCTAACGTTCCTGCTTCAGACGAGCGAAGCGCTCGACTGGCCGGAAGGTGTCCCCCAGTTGTAATTGGTCGAAGCGGACACAGACAGCGCCGGGCACCTCAGTACAGTCCCAGACCTCGGAGACGAGCCGTCCCCGTTCCTTCCAACGTTGGCTCCACCAGTAAATCCGGTCACCCGCCACAAGCTCCTTGGCTGTAACGAGTTCTCTCCTGGAGGTCAACCTATCGCTCGGCCATCCGACGCGAGCCGAAAATCCATACTCGCCCCGAATCCCGGTCTCAGCTTCGGGCGGCTCGCGCCTGGGTAAGGGCTGGCGAGCCCAATCGGTTGCTTCGAAGCAGGCGGCCAGCCAGAAGGCCTCCGCGGGGTCGAGGATGACGTTTGTGACCATAGGCGTGGCCCCAATTGATCGGAAAGATCTAGTGAACCGCAAAGCCGCCGGCCAGATGCAACGGGGCTCCCAATCGAGGTCACTATGGAGCAACGTCGCGTACCCCTCACCTCGACGCTGCCAGAAGATCAGGTCCTCACCCCAGCGGTTGACGAAGTGCATTACGAAGTCGGACGCCCCGAACTCGACGCCCGCCATCTCACCCAGCCGTATACGCAGCGCCTGATTACCCTGGTAGCGGTTCGCGTACCGTCGAGCCGCAGGACGAAAGCGGCGAGAGAGGCATCGTCCAGCCGATCAGCGGAGTCGATCCTGATTGTTGTCAGAGCCTCTCCTTTCCGGCGGGCCAGAAGCAGTTGTTCTGTGGCATTGGCCCAGTAAAGGGCGCCGGCCCCGGGTCGTGGACGACACAGAACACGGGCACGTTGCCATCGGCCCAGGTGTCGGCGTGGTTACCAACCGGAACACCGTAACCACCTATCCTGCGCCAGGAGTTCCCTCCTTTGACCTGGATTTTGATCATGTCACCCGTGACGCGTCCACTCTCCGTGAAGGTGACGTGCAGGTCTTCACCGAAGTCGTTCTGGCCGTCAATCTCCTGAACGAGATGATCATGCTCTTCCAGTAGCGTTCGAAGAGCATTGACGGCGGCACGGCCTGGCCTGCGAGTCCTGGGAATAGTCGACAACTCTTCTCCCCTCGTCCATCGCGGAGATGACTCCAACCACCCCCACCGACAGGACGGTGCCGCGAATGCTCCTGAGGGGATATGTCAAGGCTTAACGGGATTCCCTCGCCTATGGCTGCAGGGAGCATGAGGATGCTGCTGACCCCCGACAGACGGCGGCTCAGGATGGCATCTGGCTGCACAGGCCTGGGAAAGCAAAAGATGCCCAGGCGGGCTCGGTGACAGGGACCGGCGCCGGTGGCATCATGGTCAACCGGACGTTATTGCAGCAGACCTCCCGGGTTTTCTGCACGACCGGAGGTTCGCTGCAAAACACCGCCGTATCGCCTCATCGGAAGAGCCGGTGACCTGGGACTTTACCTTGGGGTCCTCATCGCCCCTACGAGGGGTCGCAACGCCTGCTCCGCGGTCCAGGCGCTAAACGGGTCCGGCCAGGTCCTCATCGCCCCTACGAGGGGTCGCAACCGGATACCCTCAAGATCCTCAAGGGCGATCCCCTGCGTCCTCATCGCCCCTACGAGGGGTCGCAACTCCGCTGAGGACTCGGTGGTGGATGGACCGGTGGACGCGTCCTCATCGCCCCTACGAGGGGTCGCAACCGTGCTGGTGCCGCCTCCCGGCACCGGGAGAGCCGGGTCCTCATCGCCCCTACGAGGGGTCGCAACGCGGGTACGCGAGCAGCGTGCCAATGACGCCGTCGCGGGTCCTCATCGCCCCTACGAGGGGTCGCAACATGAGGTCCACGACCCGGCCCGCGCCCAGCAGGACGAGTCCTCATCGCCCCTACGAGGGGTCGCAACCCCGCACCGGGGTCGACTGGACCGTCATCGGCCGGCGCAGTCCTCATCGCCCCTACGAGGGGTCGCAACCACGGCGCGAGGCCGCAGAAGACGCACTCCACGTCAGGTCCTCATCGCCCCTACGAGGTCGCGTCCTCGGAGCGGTGTAAATAGCTCGACGAGGTAGGTGCCGTGAGTGGA
>JBIQJI010000135.1:0-5283 GCA_044507605.1 Actinomycetales bacterium
ACGCTGGTCAGCCTCGACCGCGCGGTGCTCGAGGAGGTGCTGCGCAACAAGAAGATCGCGCCGATGCTGGGCGCCCGCGTCGACGACGACACCGTGATCGTGCACGCCAGCGAGCGCGGCCGCGTCAAACAGATGCTGCTCAAGATCGGCTGGCCGGCCGAGGACCTCGCCGGTTACGTCGACGGCGAGGCCCACCCCATCGCGCTGGAGCAGAACGGCTGGCAGCTGCGCGACTACCAGCAGATGGCCACCGACTCGTTCTGGGAGGGCGGCTCGGGTGTGGTGGTGCTGCCCTGCGGGGCGGGCAAGACGCTCGTCGGCGCCGCGGCGATGGCCAAGGCCAGCGCCACCACGCTGATCCTGGTGACCAACACCGTCGCCGGCAGGCAGTGGAAGCGCGAGCTGATCAACCGGACCTCGCTGACCGAGAACGAGATCGGCGAGTACTCCGGGGAGCGCAAGGAGATCCGCCCGGTCACCATCGCCACCTACCAGGTGATCACCCGCCGCACCAAGGGCGAGTACAAGCACCTGGAGCTGTTCGACAGCCGCGACTGGGGCCTGATCATCTACGACGAGGTGCACCTGCTGCCGGCCCCGGTGTTCCGGATGACGGCCGATTTGCAGTCGCGCCGCCGCCTCGGGCTGACCGCCACGCTGATCCGCGAGGACGGCCGCGAGGGCGACGTGTTCAGCCTCATCGGCCCGAAGCGCTACGACGCGCCCTGGAAGGACATCGAGGCCCAGGGCTGGATCGCCCCCGCCGAGTGCATCGAGGTGCGGGTGACGATGACCGACAACGAGCGCATGCTCTACGCCACCGCCGAACCCGACGAGCGCTACAAGCTGTGCTCGACGGCTCACACCAAGATCGCGGTGGTGAAGTCGATCCTGGAACGGCACAAGGGCGAGCAGACGCTGGTGATCGGCGCCTACCTGGACCAGCTCGAGGAGCTGGGCCGCGAGCTCGACGCCCCGGTGATCCAGGGGTCGACGAAGAACTCCGAGCGTGAGGCGCTGTTCGACAGGTTCCGCAGCGGCGAGATCTCCACCCTGGTGGTGTCCAAGGTCGCCAACTTCTCCATCGACCTGCCCGAGGCCAGCGTCGCCGTCCAGGTGTCGGGGACGTTCGGCTCGCGGCAGGAGGAGGCGCAGCGGCTGGGCCGGCTGCTGCGGCCCAAGGCCGACGGCGGCGGCGCGGTGTTCTACTCGGTGGTCTCCCGCGACAGCCTCGACGCCGAGTACGCCGCACACCGGCAGCGGTTCCTGGCCGAACAGGGCTACGGATACGTCATCAAGGACGCCGACGACCTGCTCGGCCCCGCGATCTGAGCTAGCCTCGACACCCATGACAGGACGTCAGCACAAGCGCGCCGTCCGGCTGACTGTGGCAGGCGTCGCCGTCGGCATGGGCGCGTGGCTGCTTCCGGCCCCCGCGTTCGCCCAGCCCGCGGCGCCGACGGTGCCGCCGGGTGAGCCGCTGCCGCCCGGGCAGCCGGTGGTGATCGCCGACGACGGTCCGGCACCGCCGCCCGCGCCGCCGCCCGCCGGCCCGCCGCCGGTCCCACAGCTGCAGAACCAGGCCTACGGCTCGGGGGACGGTCCGCTGGGCTTCCTGCGTGACGCCTGGAACCAGGTCAAGAACCCGTTCGGCACCCCCGACGGGATGCCCCCGATGGCGCCGGGCGCCCCGCCCGGGGCCGGTCCCGCGCCGCCACTGCCGCCGGGCTACACCTCGATCACCGCACCGGAGTCGTCGACCCCGGCGTCGCAGCCGGGCACCGAGGGCGGCGGCCCGCCGCTGCCGGAGGGCTACTACCCGATCTCCGGGCCGGAGCCGCCGGGCTGGTACGCCAACCCGCCTCCCCCGCCGATGCCCGACGCCGGCCCGGTGGGCTGGCCTCGGTCAGACGGGCGGGCCGACGGGGTTGGACACCGTCAGCAGGACGGCGGCATCCTCCAGGGCGGTCAGCCCGTGCCGTGTCTTGGGCACGATGATGTGATCGCCCGCTGAGCCCTCCCAGTTGGCGGTGTGGTCGGTGA
Organism: Actinomycetales bacterium; assembly: GCA_044507605.1. GTDB lineage: Bacteria > Actinomycetota > Actinomycetes > Streptosporangiales > Streptosporangiaceae > Thermopolyspora. The sequence continues at coordinate 2,044 of JBIQJI010000135.1, forward strand.
GACGCACCTTGCCGTGCAGCACCTGCAGCGTGGCCTCGCCGTTGGTCTCGTGCTCGTCGAGGCTGGCGCCGGCGCGCAGCGCGATCAACGTCTGGCGCAGCGAGTGTTCGTGGCCGCCGTAGACGGTCTGCGCACTGCGGCCGCTGCTGGCACCGCGGGCGGTTTCGAGTTGTTGGCGCGCCAATGCGGTCAGCGAGGTCTTGTTCATACGCCGGATCGTAGGACCGGCGACCCCGGTCGCGGGCCGTGTTCGGCGGCTCAGCTCAGCGCCGGGATGACCTCGCGCGCGAACAGTTCGATCCCGGACCGGTCGTAGGCGGCCTCCGGGAAGTACAGGATCGCGTACTCGCAGCCGAGGTCACGCATGGCCTTGAGCTTCTCGACCACCTGTTCCGGTGTGCCGCTTGCGGATTCGGGCGCGGTGACCGAGTTGAGCATGGCGTCGACGGCCTCGGCGTCGACCTTGGTGGTCTGGCGGGCCCGCAGCCGCGCCACCCGGTCGCGGACGTCGGCCTCGGACTCGCCGATGACGGCGTTGAAGTTGGCCGAGCGCACGATGGCGCCGAAGTCGGTGCCCACCTCACGGCAGTGGTCGGCGAGCACCTGCGACTTGTGCTTGAAGCCGCCCGGTTCGCAGGTGAAGTTCGTGTACTGGGCGAACTTCGCGGCGATGCGCAGCGTGACCTTCTCCCCGCCGCCGGCGATCCAGAGCGGAATCCCGCCGTCCTGCAACGGTTTCGGCTGCACGATGGCGCCGTTGACGTGGTAGTGCCTGCCCTCGAAGGTGACCCGGCCGTCGCGCCAGGCGTCGCGCATGATCTGCACGCCCTCGTCGAGACGGGCCAGTCGCTCCCGCGCCGAGGGGAAGCCGTAGCCGTAGGCCAGCCACTCGTGCTCGTACCAGCCGGCGCCGATGCCCATCTGCACCCGGCCGCCGGAGATGATGTCGGTGGTCGCCGCCACCTTCGCCAGATAGACCGGGTTGCGGTAGCTCATCGCGGTGCACATCTGGCCGAGCCTGATCCGCGAGGTGGTCGCCGCGTAGGCCGCCATCAGCGACCACGCCTCGTGGGTGGCCTCGTCGGTCGGCACCGGCACGGTGTGGAAGTGGTCGTACACCCACAGGGAGTCCCACGCCTCGGTGGCGTCGGCGTAGAGCGCGAGGTCGCGCATCACGGGCCACTGCTCTTCAACCGGGATATCAACGAGATCGAGTCGCCAGCCCTGCGGGATGAACAGTCCGAAGCGCATGGCTTCCGACTCTAAGCCACCGCCACGCCGGATTCGGGAGGCGAGCCGGGTTTGCCGCACCCGATCCGGCCTCGAACCGGCACGCAAATCACTTAGCCACACTCACCATGATCGGTATGCTGCGCAGACGTCAAATCCGTCATCTCCGCAGCGCCGTGACGCGCCGGTGACCCGACGGGACCTGGAATTTCGGCGCCCGCGACGTTGCCCGTACCGCTTCATCCACCGGTCGAACCTGTTGTATGGTGTGGCTCACACATTCGATGAACATGTGACCTGAGCCACAGAGGAGGCGATCGTGCCCCGTGATCCGATGACCCGGATGGACAGGCACTCGGTGCGTCCCGGCGGCGCCATCGGCGTTCGCTGGTTCTACGCCCTACTGCTTGCTCTCATCGCGGTCGCGGCGGTTGTCGGCGTCGTAGCCACCGCCTCGATGGGACAGACCCCGATGGCGATCGCGATCGGCCTGATCTCGCTGGCGTTCTTCTCCCGCATCGGCGCCTGACGCAATCGGCTTTCGTTGTCGGGCTCCGGGACTAGCCTGGCGTCATGGCCCTGTCCAAGGACGAACGCGAACAGTTTCTCGCCGAACCCCACGTCGCGGCCCTGTCGGTGAGCGCGGGCGACCGACGCGGGCCGTTGACCGTGCCGATCTGGTACCAGTACCAACCCGGCGGTGAGGCCTGGGTGCTCACCGGCAACGGCTCCCGCAAGCACCGGCTCATCGAGGCCCAGGGTGAGTTCACGCTGATGGTGCAGCGGCTCGAACCCACGGTGCGCTACGTGTCGGTCGACGGTCCGGTCACCCGCATCGAACCCGCCACCGACGACCATCTCGTCGAGGTGACCAAGCGCTACCTGCCGCCCGAGAAGGTCGACGACTATCTCGAGTACGCCCGCCGCGAGCACGGTGAGAGCGTCGTCATCTTCATGCGCCCGCAGCACTGGCTGTCGTCGGATCTCGGCGCGTTCTAAGGGCCCGGCGAGAGCTACAGCCCCAGGGCCGCAATCGCGCCGTCGACGGTGACGCGACGCAGTTCGTCGTGGTCGGCGTCGGCGAACTCCAGGCAGCAGTCCTGCAGCCCGCGCAGCGCGATCGTCGCCCGCGCCGACTGCTCCAGCGTCGGGCGGCCGCCGAACAGCAGCCGGGTCAACCGCTCACGCCACGACCGCATCCGGTCGACGAGGCCGAACTCCGCCAGCGCGGTCAGCTCCGAGACCACCAGCATCAGATCGGCGCGGTGCTTGTAGTGGAAGTCGAAGTAGCCCTCCAGCAGCGCGCGCGGGGAGACCTGTTTGGCGGCGCGCAGCGTCTCGTGCGCGGTCACGAACGCCTCGCCCTCGTCGACCAGCGGCTGCAGGATGCTGCGGATCAGCTCCTCGCGCGAGTCGAAGTGGTAGTACAGGGCGGGTTTGGTGATGCCCAGCCGGTTCGCGATGTCCTGCAGGCTGGTGCGGCCGACGCCCTGTTCGGCGAACAACTCCCGCGCCACCTGCTGAATACGCAGCCGAGTCTCCGACGGTGCCCGCGTCACGGGGTCACCGTAACTCACAACGCGAAGGCCCCCGGGATGCGGATCCCGGGGGCCTTGCACGTAAAACCGCTAGCTGAGCAGCGACGCCGGCGGGTTGAAGCGATCGCCGTAGCGCTCGGCCAGCTGCTTGGCCCGCGCCACGAACGCCTCCTTGCCGATCCCCAGCTCACCCTGGTAGCCCTGGATGAACTGCGCGGTGCCGCCGGTGTACGGCGGGTAGCCGATGCCCATGATCGAGCCGATGTTGGCGTCGGCGGTCGAGGTGATCACACCCTCGTCGATGCACTTCTGGGTCTCGAGCGCCTCGGCGAACAGCATCCGGTCGATCATGTCCTGCAGCGGGATGTCGAGGTTGTTGCCGCCGAACGTCTCGGCCAGGCCCGGCCACAGGCCGACGCGCTTGCCGTCGACGTACTCGTAGAAGCCCGCGCCCTTGAGCCGCGACGGGCGG
>JBIQJI010000066.1:0-35439 GCA_044507605.1 Actinomycetales bacterium
GGCGGCCGGAGCCCGCAAACACATCAGGACGGGGGGGCGAGGCCCGCGGCGGGGCGGGGGGGGGGGGCCGGGGCGGGGCGGGTCATGGGGATGTGGGGGATGCCGTCTTCCAGGAACTCGTCGCCGGTTCTGCGGTAGCCGTATCGCTCGTACAGGGCGGCGGCCCGTGACTGGGCGTAGAGGCGGGAGGGGCGGTCGCCGATGAGGTCGAGGGCGGTGGTCAGCAGCGGGGCGGACAGGCCGCGGCCCCGGGCGTGCGGGGCGGTCACGACGCGGCTGATGCGCAGGAATCCGTCGGGCTCCCGCAGGACGCGCAGGTACGCGAGCGGGGTGCCGTCCGCCGCCGGGATCCACAGGTGGCGGGTGGTGGGCTCCTGGTCGCGGTCGTCCAGTTCGGGGTAGGGGCAGTTCTGCTCGACGACGAACACGTCGACGCGCAGCTTGAGCAGGGCGTACAGGGTGGTGACGTCGAGGTCGGCGAACGCCGCGACGCGTACCGGCGGGGTGGTCATTCCGTGATGCTATTCGGCGCGGCGGCGCGGTCAACTAGAGCGCTGGCGGGAGTAGAGTGCCAGAAACTAAAGCGTCACCGGTGGACGGGAGACGGTCATGGGGGTGCGGACGCCGCCGTTCGACTGGGCGGGTCGGCGGTTCGGCGAGCATGCCGACGATGTGCGGCGGTCGATCGCCGAGGCGCTGATGGAGGCGATGAGCGACGCGCAGGACGCCCAGCGGTCGTCGCGCAGCGACAAGCAGTACGCCTACGGCTCGACGTTGATGGCCCGGCGGTACGAGACGATCGCGGCGCGGTTCGGGGGGCGGCCCGACGTCCAGGTGATCAAGCCGCACGCGTCGGCACACGAGTTGACCGTCATCGACGGCAACGTGTTGTTCCCGTTCCGCTACTCGAAGGACGGCCGCACGCCGATCGCCGAGGCCCGCATCAGCGACGGGCGGGTCTCGGGGCTGATCCGGGAGTTGTTCCGGCGGTTCGGTCCGGAGCCGACGTACGAGCAGGAGGCCCTCGACCTGTTCGCCGACGAGGAGACGCCCGATGTGCCGCCGCTGCGTCCCGCGCTCGCGCGCCTGCCCGACGACACGCGGCTGGTGCTCATCGCCTACGCCGGAAACGCCCACGCGGGGTTGTTCAACGCGTATTGGGGCGAGGCGGAGCTGATCGACGAGTTCGGTCGCATCCGGTGGACCCACTACGAGCCGATTCCGCTGCTCGTTCCCGCGGCCTACAGCGGGCGGCATCTGGTCGCGACGGGATACGTCGAGGGCCGGTCCGCCGACGAGGAGCCCGGCGTGCCGCTGACGGCCCGGCGTTCGGGCGAGTCCGCCGACGATGCGGCCGGGGCGGGCCTGGGTGACGGGCGTGGCGTCGCGGGCGGTGCCGGCCGGTAGCGATGAGCGGTGATGGGCAGATTCCGCTGTTCGGCGGGCCTGACGTGCCGGTGCGCGAGCCGAGCGCGGAGGCGGTGGCCGACGCGTTCGACCAGGCGCGGCTGACGCAGGCGCGGCGGCTGGCCGGGCTGACGAAGAAGGACCTCGCCGAGCGGGTGGGGGTGACGGCGGCGGCGGTCGGGCAGTACGAGACGGGCATGACCCGGCCGCGTCCCGAGCTGATCCCCCGCCTGGCGCGGGCGCTGGACGTGCCGGCGGCGTTCTTCCTGTCGGGGCGGCCGCACGGCAAGCTCGACGGCTCCATGGCGCATTTCCGCAGCCTGCGCTCGACGCGGGTGCACCAGCGGGCCAAGGCGGTGGCGTTCGCCGAGCAGGTGTGGGAGCTCACGCACGCCCTGGAGAAGTGGGTGCGGCTGCCGCCGATCGACCTGCCGGGCTTTTCCGGCGGCGAGGTGCACTCCGGGGTGGAGCTGCCGGCCGATCCGGTGCACGCGGCGCGGGCGCTGCGCGAGCTGTGGGGGCTGGGCCGGGGGCCGCTGCGGCATCTGGTGCGGCACCTGGAGGCGCACGGCATCGTGGTGGTGTTCCCGCCGCCCGATCCGGACGCCGACACGGTCGACGCGTTCTCCACCTCGCATCTGCCCCGGCCGCTCGTGGTGCTCACGGCCAACAGGTTCGACGACGTGCATCGGCACCGGTTCACCGCCGCGCACGAGCTGGGGCACCTGGTGCTGCACGGCGACGTCGCGCCCGGCGACAGCAGGCAGGAGCGGGAGGCCGATGCGTTCGCGGCGGAGTTCCTCACGCCGCGCGACAGCATTCTGCCGGACCTGCCGGGCCGCGCCGACCTGCGGCGGCTGGCCGAGCTGCGGCTGGTGTGGGGGGTGTCGGTCGACTCGCTGCTGTACCGCTGCCGCGAGGTCGGCATCCTGTCCGATTCGGCGGCGAGCCGGGCGTACCAGCGGCTGAACGCGCTGCGCGGCCAGCCGGGGTTCACGAGCGAGCCGGTCGACGCGTATCCGGGGGAGCAGCCGGTGCTGCTGCGGCAGGCGTTCGACCTGGCGGCGGCCGAGCGGGCGCTCACGCTGCCGGCGCTCGCGGGGGAGCTGGCCTGGCCCGTGGCCAGGGTCCGGGCCCTGCTCGGCATGCCCGATCCGCGTCCGGCGCTGCGTATCGTGCCGTGACCGGCGGCGCGAGCGGGCCGGCCGGGGATCGCGAGCGGCCGCTGGGTGCCGGTGGCCGATGGCCGGTGCCGCCTGTCCTCGGAACGAGGGGAGGGCAGGCGGCACCGGATTCGCCCGGAGGGTCAGGCTCACGGGCGTCTCATAGTGAAGTGGTCGGGGAAGCCGCTGAGGTTGCCGTGGTTTCGCGGAAATTTCCGGGTCATTACGGGATCGTTGGTGTATGCCCAGATCGGCAGACGCACCGGACGAGTTCCAGCTCCTCTTCGAGCGGCACCACAGTGAGCTGTCCCGGTTCGCGTACCTGCTGTGCGGCGACCCCGACGCCGCCGACGACCTGGCGGCGGACGCGTTCGCGGTGGCCTGGAGCAAATGGGAGCAGGTGCGCGCGAAGGCCAGCCCGCTGGCATACCTGCGGGGAATCGTCTCGAACCTGGCCAGCAACCGGACCCGGCGGCTGATACGGGAACGGCGGCGCATACCCGTGCTCGGCACGGACGACCGGGCCGACTCGCCCGACGTGCTGGCGGTGGTCGACGTGCGGGCCGCGCTGCTGCGGCTGCCGCTGGGCAAACGGGCGTGCGTGGTGCTCCGGTACGCCTTCGACCTATCGGAGGAGGACACCGCCGAAGCCCTCGGCATTTCGGTGGGCACGGTGAAAAGCCAGACGTCACGGGGGGTGGCAGAGCTGGTGAAGATGCTCGGCCCGGCACGGGTCCAGGGGGCGCCGGCGGCCGCGCCCCGGCCGAACGAGTCCACCAGGAGGAGGGGTCGGTGAGGACGGACGAGCGTGCGGACGGGGCGCCGGAGTGGCTGAAGACGGCGCTGCGGGAGGAAGCGGGCGGTCACCTGCCGGACCGGGACCGCATGCTGGCCCGCCTGCGTGCCGCCCAGGCCCGCCCCCGCCGGGTGCGGCGCGGGCTCGTCGCCGGGGCCGTCGCGGCGGCGGTGCTGGCCGTCGCACTGCCCCTGGTGTTGTGGCGGCCGGACCAGGGTACGACATTGCCGACGGCGGCCCGCGGCTCCGCCTCCGCCCCGGCGGCCGGCGCCTCGCATCCCTCGGCGTCGGGCGACACCTCCGGTACGCCGGCCTCCGTCGTGCAGACGCCCGTCTCGCCCCCGCAGACCCCGCACCCCGCCACGGCGACGCCCTCGGCGACCCGCCACACCGACGATCCCGGGAAGCGCCCCACCGCCGAACCGACCGGCGGGCACGGACAGGGCCGAGCGCCGGTGACCGTGGTGGCGCGCACCGGCCCGGCCGCGAACGCCTACTGGTCCGAAAAGGACCTGATCCTGACGGCGGCTCGCCCGCTCAGCCGGCTCACCGTCACGGTGCGCGTCGCGCAGACGGGCGGGGTGGCGCCCACAGGGTCATGGCTCGACCTGCCCAACGGCGACTTCGACGTGTCGGTGCGGCCCGGCCCCGACGCGGTCGTCTACCGCTGGACCCTCAAGGCGGGGCGGCAGGCGTGGCCGAAGGGCAACGTGTTCGCCGCGCAGTTCGATCACCCGGACAAGCCGCGGCCGCGAGGGTCGGACACCTACACCGTCACGGCGTCGGTGGCCGACGGTCGGCCGGTGACCGTGAGCGGCCGGTTCTGACGGTCGTCCGCCTCTAAACGCGGCCGTCCGCCGCTGTACGTCGCTGTCCATCGCTCCATCGCTGTCCGCCGCCGATCGCGGGCCGTCGAGCCGTGGCTTCCTGCTGTGCCCCGTGCCGTGCGTGCGGGTCGGCGGAGAAGCGGAGAAGTCGTCGCGGGCGGCGGTCGTGGAAGGCGGCAATCAGGGCAGTAGGTGGCGTACGGCGAAGAACCAGGGAGGGAGCCATGCCCGGTAGAAAGGAACTGCCGTCGACTTTGGAGCGCTCGCCCAGAAAGGCGCAGGAGACCTGGATCAAGGCGCACGATTCGGCGATCGAGACGTACGGCGAAGGGCAGCGCGCCCACCGCACCGCCTATGCGGCGCTCAAGCACTCCTTCGAAAAGGTCGGCGACCATTGGGAGCCCAAGGCCAGGAAGGGCCCGTCAGACGCCCAGGCCAAAGACCCCGGGGCGCGCCGGCGCTCGTCCAGGGAGGCGAAGACGGCAGAGGGCGTCGACGCCTCGGCGACCAAGGAGCACCTGTACGACACGGCCCGCCGCCTCGACGTCAAGGGCCGCTCGCACATGAACAAAACGGAGCTGGTCGACGCGATCAAGAAGGCCAACCGCCGCGCGACCGCCAGGTCCCGCTCCCGCTGACCCCGCGCGCCAGGCCCGCCCGCCCCGAGCGGGCGGGCCTCAGTGTGCCCGGCGGCGGTGGCCGGGTGCTCGGGTCCGGGGGCGGGTGACGGCCACGTGGCCGCCGACGGCGATGAGGCCGGGTGCGCCGACGGGAAGACGAACCCGATCGTCTCGTTGCGCGGCCGGGCGGAGCCGATCGCATCGACCCGGAGCCGATCGCATCGACCCGGAGCCGAGCGCGTCGCCTGGAGCCGGGCGCGTCACCTGCGGAGCCGGCGGCGGGCCAGGGCCATGGCGGTGCCGGCGGCGGCCGTGAGGCCGACGCCGAGGGAGCGGCGGTGCCGTGACAGCCAGGCCTGGACGCTGCGCGGGTGCGCCTTGGTGTCGAAGCTGCCGTGGGCCCCGAAGTCGAAGTCCTTGTCGGCCGGCTCCCACAGGTTGTCCTGGTCGGAGGGGGCGAGGGCGTCGGTCTGCTGGGAGCGGCGGCCGGTCCGGGCCAGGTAGTGGTCGAGCAGGCCGGGCGCGATGCGCTGGGCGAGCAGGGTGCCGACGGTGCTGCCGCCGACCCAGTACTCGCGGCGGGGATGCTCGGCGGCGTACACGAGGGCGCGGGCCGCCGGCTCGGGCTGGAAGACGGGCGGCACCGGCCGGGGGTGGCGGCGCAGCCGGGACCGCACCCAGTCGAACTGGGGGGTGTTCACGGCGGGCAGCTGCACCATGGTGATCCGGACCCCGCTGTCTTCGCCGAGCAGCTCGGTGCGCACCGACTCGGTGAAGCCTCTGATGGCGTGTTCGGCCCCGCAGTACGCCGATTGCAGCGGGATGCCGCGGTAGGCGAGGGCCGAGCCGCATTGCACGATCACGCCGCGGTCGCGGGGCCGCATGCGGTCGAGTGCGACGCGTGTCCCCCAGACGAAGCCGAGGTAGGTGACTTTCGTGGCGCGTTCGTACTCCTCGGGGGTGATCTCGGAGAACGGCGCGAAGACGCTGGAGAACGCGATGTTCATCCACACGTCGATGGGTCCGAGGTCGCGTTCGACGGCGTCGGCGGCGGCGTTGACGGCGCCGTAGTCGGAGACGTCCACGGGGTAGACCTTGGCCACCCCGCCGTCCGCGCCGGCGTCGATGGCGGCGCCGGCGAGCCCTGTCTCGCCTCGGGCGAGCAGCGCTATTCTGGCGCCTTGCGCGCCGAGCAGCCGGGCCACGGCCCGGCCGACGCCTCCGCTCGCGCCGGTGACGACGACGACCTTGTCACGCATGGGTACCCCTCTGGGTCGAGAGCAGGTCTGTGTCGAGCGGGGCTCGGGCCTCAGCCACGGGAACGGGGGCCCCGGCCGAGCTTCTTCTGTCTGCGTACGGCGAGCACGATGTCCACTACGGCGCCGATCGCGACGAGGACGAGGACCCCGGAGAGCACCTTCGCCCCGCTGATGAACGCCAGCGCGGCGAGGACCAGGGCCGCCGGGCAGACGAACGAGCCGATGAGCAGGTGGATGACGTCGCGCGGCGTCCCCGGCACCTCGGCCCGGCCGCGCCGTATGTACTCCTGCTCTTCGGGGCGCCCGGCTCGCGGTTTCTGCTCCTGCCCGTTTCGGCGTTGCGGCGGCCGCTGGGCCATGTCGTCTCCTCCAGACCGGGCCGGCCGGTCGACGAGTGGAGCGCGCCGAGCACGATGCCAACCACGGTGTATATCCCCAGAACTCTGGATTATGTGCTCGGGTTCGCTCACTACCCGTATATCGGAGCCCCATTCGGCTCAGGTCTTCGAATGGGCCCTGCCCCTGATGCGGTTCACGATCGCCGTGGTCGACCTGTCGGGGACGTACCCCAGCACGTGGGCCTCGCCGCCCAGCTCCCGCACCAGCGCGGCCTCGGGCAGCAGGTCCGGGTGGTAGTCGCCGCCTTTGACGTACACGTCGGGGCGGATGAGCCGGATCAGCTCGCTCGGGTCGTCCTGCGCGAACAGCGTGACGTGGTCCACGCAGTCCAGCGCGGCGAGCACCGCGACCCGGTCGCCGGCGGCGTTGATGGGCCGGTCGGGCCCTTTGAGCCGGGCCACGCCGGCATCGTCGTTCACCGCGACCACCAGCACGTCGCCGAGGGCACGCGCCTGTTCCAGGCACATCACGTGCCCCCGGTGCAGCACGTCGAAGCAGCCGTTGGTGAACACGATGCGCCGGCCCTGACTGCGGTGCTCGGCGACCCGGCGCAGCAGCTCGTCCTCCTCCAGGAACACCCCCTGGGCGCCGCCGTCCGCCAGGCCGAGCTCCCGGACGAGTTCGTGCCGGGTGCACGTGGCGGTGCCCGGCCGCCGGACGACCACGCTCGCCGCGGCCTGCCCGATGTCGGCGGCCTCCTCCGGGGCGGCGCCCGCGGCCAGGCTCAGCGAGAAGGCGGCGGTGAAGGTGTCCCCGGCACCGGTGGCCATGTGATCGGGCGCGGGCACCGACCGTGTCCGGTACGGCTCCCGTCCCCGGCGGTGCAGCAGCGTGCCGTCGCCGTCCATCGTCGTGACGGCGATCTTCGCCCCGGTGACGTCGAGAATGCGCTGGGACCGGCCGGTGAGGAACGCGACGCGGTCGGCGTTCTCGTCGCTCTCACCGAGCAGCTTCACGATCTCGGCGTAGCTGGGCAGCACCGCGCCGGCCCTGTGCCTGGCCCAGGGACGCAGGTCGTGGGCGTCCACGACGAGCAGCGGCCGGTCCCGCAGGGCGGCCCGGACGACGCCGGTGAACACGCCGCCGGCGTAGTCGCAGGCGACGATCACGTCGGTCCGGCGGGCCAAGTGGTCGATGCGGTCGGCGAGCAGGCGGCCGAGCCGATCGGAGATGGGCGCGCGGTCCTCCTCGTCGTACCTCGCGACGAGCTGGCTGCCGGCCATGAGCCGCCGCTTGACGGCCGTGGGGCGGTCCCCGATGAGCAGGCCGTCGATCCCGTAGGCCCGCAGCGACCGGGTGAGCAGTTCGCCCGCCGCGTCGTCGCCGACGACGCCGAGCATGTGGACGCGGGCGCCGAGGCAGGCGAGGTTCACGGCGGTGTTGGCGGCCCCACCGGGGGCGTCCTCCCGGTGATTGACACTGACGACCGGAACGGGGGCCTCCTGGGCCATGCGCGTGGCAGGGCCATGCAACCAGGAGTCGAGCATGACGTCGCCGACGACGACGACGTCGAGGCTCGCGAATCGCTCGATCATGCGAAGTCGCTACCCGGAGAAATCGGACGAAAACGGTAGGAAGCAACTGCTGCCCGTCTCTTTCCGAACCCCGAACGCCCGATCCACGGCCGCACACAGCGCATGCACGAGCAGCAGATGCACCTCCTGCGTCGTGGCCGTACGCGGCGCGTCCACCGAGATCGCGTCGTCACAGACCGCGCTCAGCGGATTCGGCGCCGGCCCGGTCAGCGCCCACGTCGTCACCCCGAGCTCCCGCGCCGCCTTCGCCGCCGCCACCACGTTCAGGCTCGTGCCGCTCGTCGACAGACACACAAGGACATCGCCCGGCCGCCCGTGCGCCCTCACCTGCCGCGCGAACAGCTCATCCGGCGGATAGTCGTTCGCCAGCGCGGTCAACGTCGAGGTATCCGCATGCAGAGGAATGGCCGAGCACGGCCGGCGCTCCTGCTCGAACCGGCCCACCAGCTCGGCGGTCAAATGCTGGGCCTCGGCGGCGCTGCCGCCGTTGCCGCACGCCAAGAGACGCCCATCGGCGTCGAACACCGTCGACAGATGACGTCCCCAGACCTCCACGGTCGCGAGAGCGGGACGAACACGCTCAAGTGCCATCTGTAGTCGATCGATGCAGTCCTTCATAGGCCGCTAGTACCGCTGCTTCTCCTCCACAAACATCGGTTTGCCCCAGGTGGCGCCGGGTAGCCGTAGCAGGTGAGCGCGCAGATCACACCCAACGACGCGGCACGAAACGACGCGGCGGGAAACAGTACGGTGCGCAACGACGACGTACGGCGCATCGCCGTGCTCCGCGCCAACGCCATAGGCGACTACATCATGGCGCTTCCCGCGATCGAAGCGGTACGGCGCGCCTACCCCCAGGCGACGATCACCCTCCTCGGCACGCGTTGGCACGGCGAGTTCCTCCGCGACCGGTCCGGCCCCATCGACGACGTCATCGAACTGCCGCCGATCCGCGGCGTGTCCCGCCCCGACACCCAGGACGGCGACGCGCCCGACGAACTCTTCGCCCGGCTGCGCGCCCGGCGCTTCGACCTCGCCCTGCAACTCCACGGCGGCGGCCGCTACTCCAACCCGTTCATCCGCCGCATCGGCGCCGCCCTCACCGCCGGCCTGCGCACCCCCGACGCCGCGCCCCTCGACCGCTGGGTGCCGTACATCTACTACCAGCACGAAACACTGCGCTTCCTCGAAGTGGCCGCCCTGGTCGGCGCCGTCGCACCCGGCCACCTGGAGCCCACGGTCGCGCTCACCGAGAAGGACCGGGCCGGGCTCGCCGAAGTGGTGGGGGAGCCGCCACGCGGCCTCGTCGCCATCCACCCCGGCGCCACCGATCCCAGACGCCGCTGGCCCCCCGAACGCTTCGCCGCCGTCGCCGACCGCCTCGACCGGCCCATCGTGATCACCGGCACCGGCCCCGAACGCCCCCTGGCCGAAGCCGTCGCACACGCCATGCACCGCCCGGCCCGCATCCTCGTCGACGAACTGACCCTCGGCTCCCTCGCCGCGTTATACGCCCGCTGCGACCTCGTCATCGCCAACGACACCGGTCCCCGCCACCTGGCCGCCGCCGTCGGCACCCCCACCGTCGGCGTCTTCTGGTGCGGCAACCTCATCAACGCCGGCCCCCTCACCCGAACCCGCCACCGCCCCGCCATCTCCTGGACCCTGCACTGCCCCGCCTGCGGCCGCAGCGGCATGGATTGGGGGGCGCCCGACTGCGGCCACCAGGTCTCCTGGGTCGGCGACGTCACCATCGACGAAGTCTCCGCAGCCGCCACCGACCTGTTGAGCTGACCGCCCGGATGCCACCGGGTCGCGCACCGCGATCCTCGGCGCCGATCACGCATCGTCGTCCTTCCCGCCGTATCGGCGCCCAAGTCGGCTCGACGCCAGGGCGTGCAGGTGCCCTGCAGAGGGCGGGGCGGGATGGGGGGCGGCCGGGGCGGGCAGTGCCCGGCGGGGTGCCGAATCCAGACCGGCTTGGCTCAGCGGGTGCACTAGGGCTGTGACCGGCCCGGCAGGAGGGCTGGCGCGGTGGGTGGGTCGGGGCTGGTCCGGCGATGGTGGTGGCCGTGGAAGGGCTCTTAGGTTGTGGAGAGGGAGGTGGCGGCGGAGATGGCGGCTTCCGCTGCTTTGAGGACTTCTGCCGTTGTTACGCGGGCCGGGTCGGGGCCGCGGTGGAGGGGGCGGTGCCAGGGGCGGTCGGGGGGTGGGCCCCAGCGGGACGGGGGCTCCGGGCCGAAGATCGTGACCGAGGGGGTGCCGTAGGCCACGGCCAGGTGGGCGATGCCCGTGTCGGCGCTGATCACCAGGCGGGCCCGCGACACCAGGGCGCACAGTTCGCGTAGCGGCGTGCGGCCTGCCAGGACCACGCGGGACGGCAACGCGGCGGCGGTGGCGACGTGGAGCGCGAGCGGGCGTTCGCGGCGGGTGCCGGTCACCACGATGGGTGCCTCCCGGGCGCGCAGCGCGCGGGCCACCTCGGCGAAGCGGTGCGGTGGCCAGCGGCGCTCGGTGCCCTTGCCGCCCGGGTGGATCACGATGGCGCCGGGCGCCGGGCTGGCGTGCATGGGCACGGGCAGCATGAAGTCGTCCAGGTCGGGCACCGCGCCGTACCAGCCGACGAGGCGGCACCAGCGCTGCATCTCGTGCTCCCCTTCGACCCACTGCGGCCCCTTCACCCGCGGCACGTCGGGGTGCGCGAACGCCCACAGGCGGCGCGGGCGCAAGGCCAGCAGCATCCGGTGGCTTTGCGGTCCCCGGCCGTGCAGGTTCACCGCCAGGTCGGGGGTGCCGTGGTCGCGCCGGCTCAGCGGCTCCAGCCCGTACGCCGGCGCCAGCGCGGCCACGGCGCCGGTCAGCGCCACCAGGTCGCGTAGCTCCGGCGGGGCGGCCAGGGTCAGCCGCAGCCCGTGCCGCCGCAGCGCCCGCAGCGCGGGCACCGCGGTCAGCAGGTCGCCCATTCCGAGCGCCCGCAGCACCAGGGCCGAGGTCACCGTGTCCACCGTGCGGCTCGTCTCGGTCTTCCGGTCCGGGCCCGGCCGCCCGTGGCCTGTGCGCGTGTCGCCGACGGCCGGTGGGCTGTTCCGGTCGGGGGTGGTGTCATTGCCGCCGCGTCCTTTTCGTCAGGTTTTCGGTTCTGTGCCTGGTCGTGGTCGCCCGGGATCAGGCCGTTCGCGGGTTCGCGGCCGGGGCGGGTGGTGGGGTGGGGTCAGGGCCATGAGGTCTCCTCGTCGGAGCACATGACGAGTTCGCGCAGTTCGCAGCCTGGCGGGCGGGTCAGGGCGAACACGATGGCCTCGGCGACTTCGCGCGGGTCGTTCAGGCGCAGGTCCGGTGGCGGCTTGTACTTGTCGTCGCGTTCGTCGAAGAACGCGGTGTTCATGCCGCCGGGGATCACGAGGGTGACGCCGATGCGGCCGGCGGTCTCGGCGGCGAGGGCCCGGGTGAAGCCGATGACGCCGAACTTGGAGGCGCAGTAGGCGGTGGCGTCGCTCACCGCGCGCAGGCCGAGCGTCGAGGCGACCGTCACCACCCGTCCGTGGCTCTCCTCCAGGTGGGGCAGCGCGGCGCGCACCACCGCGGCCGTGCCGAGCAGGTTGACCGCGATGACCCGCTCCCATTCGTCGGCGGGCACGTCGCCGAGCGTGCCGCAGGAGTCGATGCCGGCGGCGGTGACCACGGCGTCGAGGCCGCCGGCGGCCCTGGCCAGGTCGGCGACGGCGCGTTCGGTGGCGAGCCGGTCGATCAGGTCGGCCCGCACGTAGTCGGCGGGGATGCGGTCGGCCTGCGCGCCCCCGGTGGCGTGCGGTTGACGCGCGCTCCGCGCGACGTCGGTGCGGACCCCGCCGCCCGCCGTCCCGCCGGCTCGGGCCCGGCCGCCCGCCGCCTCGCCGGCCTGTGCCCTGCCGGCCTGAGTTCCGCCGGTCTGGGCCTCGCCGCCCGCCGCCCTGCCGGCGTGGGCGCTGCCGTCGTGGGGTGCGTCGAGGGCGCGGCCGTTGGCGCGTCTGGTGGGGGCGAGGCGGTCGATGATGAGGGGGCGGCCGCCGTGTTTGGCGACGGACTCGGCGACCGCCGCGCCCAGACCCGACGCGCCGCCGGTGATCAGTACTCTCACGAAGCTCTCCTTTCGGTGGTGGCCGGGCGTACGTGGCGGACGCCCGCGGTGTCGCCGCGGGCGGCGAGCACCCGCGTGTAGGCGGCCAGGGTTTCGCGCGCGATGCGGGGCCAGGCGTACCTGGACCGGGCCCGGTCGGCGCCGGCGATGCCGTAGGCCGTGCGCAGCAGCGGGTCGTCGATCAGCCGCCGTAGCGCCTTGGTGAGGGCCACCGGGTGCCGGGGCGGCACGAGCACGCCGGTGACGCCGTTGACGACGGTCTCCTTCTGGCCGCCGACGGCCGAGGCGATGACGGGGACGCCGCAGGCCATGGCCTCCAGGGCGACCATGCCGAACGGCTCGTACCAGGGCACGCACACGATCATGTGCGCGGACCTGATCAGGGCGGGCACCTCTTCGCGGGGCACCCGGCCGAGGAACCGCACCCGGTCGGCGACGCCCGCCGCCTGCGCCTCGGCGCGGAGCCGGGCCACTTCGGGGTCGGTGCCGAGGTCGTCGGGGGCGGGGCCGCCGGCGACGACCAGTTCGGCCTGCCTGACGTTGCGCAGCGCCTGGATGACGGTTTCGACGCCTTTGCGGGGCACGACCCGGCCGAGGGAGAGCAGGCGGGGACGGTCGGGCCGTTCGGGCGGATTGACGGCGGGACGGAACAGGTCGGTGTCGACACCGCACGGCACGACGCACGCGGCGGGGCGCGGGATCTTCATGCGCAGCAATTCGGTCACTTCGTCGCCGCAGGTCGCGATGATCGTGTCGACGCTGCGCCCGATGACGGTCTCGGCGTCGATGCGCTGTGGCGGGCTGGTGTCGTCGGCGCCTTGGTGGCGTCGTTTGACGGTGCCGAGGGCGTGATAGGTGTGCACGACCGGGATGCCGAGGTCACGGGCCCCGGCGAGGGCGGCGAGGCCGCTCATCCAGAAGTGGCTGTGGGCGATGTCGGGCGGTTCGGCGGCCCAGCGCTGCGCGAGCCACTGCCCGAACTGCGGGATCCACGGCAGGATGTCGTCTTTCGGGATCTGCTTGGGCGGCCCGGCGGTGACGTGTTCGATCGTCACCCCCGGCCCGAACGGCACCCGCTCGGGCAGGTCCGGATCGTCGCGCCGGGTGTAGATGGTCACCTCGTGTCCCTGTTCGGCCACGGCCGTGGCCAGCGCGGCGACGTGGACGTTCTGCCCCCCCGCGTCGACACCGCCGAGGACGGCGAGAGGGCTGGCGTGCTCGGAGACCATGGCGATCCTCACGAGGTCACCTCCAGGAGTAGCCGGTCCCAGTCGCGCAGGAACCGGTGCAGCGAATAGCGTTCGAGGGCGGCGGCGCGGGCCGCCTTGCCGGCCTGCTGGGCGAGGGCCGGGTCGGCGATGAAGGCGCGGGCCGCTTCGGCGAGCACGTCGACCCGGGTCGACAGCGCCCCCGCCTCGGGAGGCACCGCTTCGATCGCCTCGGTGGCGGCGAGCACCACGACCGGCAGGCCGAGCATCATGGCCTCCAGCAGCGACAGCCCGAGCGAGGTCCACCGGTTGGGATGCACGTAGACGCGGCGCCGGGCGAGTTCGGCGTGCAATGCCCGCTGCGGCAGGTCCTCGTACGGGGTGACCCCGGGAAGGCCCTCGACGTGGGTGGCCTGCATGCCGAACAGGTCGACCGGCGCGAACGCCGGCAGCAGGTCGGTGCCGGCCACTCTGATGCGGCGCACCGGTTCGTTGATGACGGCGGCGGCGCGGGGCAGCTCGCCGGTGTAGAGGTGGCCGGGGTCGGGGATGCCGTGTTCGATCACCCGTACGGGGGTCCGGCCGGAGTCCCAGCACAGCGCGTTGAAGTGGGTGACGTGGACCAGGGTCAGGTCGTCTCGGTCGGCCATGGGGTGCCGGGTGAGCGGCACCTCGCCCTTCGGCGTGTTGTGTTCGACGTACACGGCCGGCACGTCGCGGCCGAGCCACTGGCGGGCGAGCAGCGCCTCGTGGGGCCGCTGCAGCACCACGACGTCGACGTGCTCTTCGCGCAGCCGCTCCGGCGGCACCTCGACGGCGGAGTCCGGCCACTCGTACGTCGTCGCCCGGCCGAGCCCGTTGGGGCCCCGGTTGGGCGTGACCGGCACGAGGTACTCATGCGGCCCGTGCACGAACGCGGTCATCCAGGACCCGTGCACATGCCAGATCAGGATTCTCACCCGACCTCCTTCATTCGCGGCTCATGCGGCTTTCTCTCAGCGGCGTTTCCTCTCGGCGGCGGGTCCCGGCGACGGCTTCGCCGGGCCGTCTTGTCGGCCGTCGTTTCGGGTCGTCTCGTCGGGTGGCTTCGTCAGGCGGCGTACGGCGGCCACCACCTCGGCCGGGGTGACCGAGCCGAGGCACGGGTGCCCCGGCACCGGGCAGACGCGGGCCCGGGACCCGGCGCACGCCGCGCCCTGGTCGCCCAGCAGCACCAGGGGCACGCCGTAGGGCGCCCACCTGGCCGCCTGGACGGTCGGGGCGAACAGCGACACGACGGGCACGCCGACGGCGGCGGCCAGGTGGGCCGGGCCCGTGTTGGCGACCACGACGGCCCGGGCGCCGGCCAGCACCGAGGCGAGCTCGGCGAGGCCGGTGC
Source organism: Actinomycetales bacterium (assembly GCA_044507605.1). GTDB lineage: Bacteria > Actinomycetota > Actinomycetes > Streptosporangiales > Streptosporangiaceae > Thermopolyspora. Next base: position 14,710 of record JBIQJI010000066.1, read on the forward strand.
GGCCGCCGAGGTCGAGGCCGTCGTCGGCTGCGACGCGGGCGGTCAGGGCCCGGTCGGCCGTGGTTCCGGTGACCACGACCCGCATTCCGGCGGCGTTCAGCAGCCGCGCGGCCTCGGTCCAGTGGCCGGGTGGCCAGGCCCGGGCGGGCACCGACGTCGCCGGATGCAGCACGATGTAGCCTCGGTACCCTGCTTCTCCAACAAGATGCGCTTTTGACCCGATCGACGCTTTTTCCAGGAGATGTCCGACGGACGGCAGGGGCCCACGTACGGCGAGCCGGCCGTCGTCGCCGGGAGGGAGCGGGAAGCCCGCCGCCTCGGCCAGCGACCGGGCGCGTTCCGGCTCGGGCGGGTCGCCGGGCACGTGATGCCGCAGATCCAGCAGCGAACCCGGATAGTCTTCGCAGATCGCTCCGATCCACGGCACTCCCGCGAGCCGCAGCAGCAGCGCCAGCGGCAGCGGCGACTGGTGGAAGGAGGTGAAGATGAGGGCGCCGTCGACGTCCTCCTCGGCGATGGTCTTGATCAGCCCATCGACGTCGACGCCGTCGACGGGGCCGGGCTCGGGGTCGATCCAGGGGGCGCACCACTCGATGACGTGGTCGACGCCGGGCAGCAGCTCGGCGGCCGCCCGGCCGTGCGGCCCGGCGAGCATCACCACGCGGGACGCCCGCGCCGCGACCGCGCGGATCGCCGGCCCGGACACCAGGACATCGCCCAGGTTGTCCAGTCTTACGACGAGAATTCGGGAACCGACCTCCAGCATGCACGCTCCACTCCGACAGGCGGGGGAGGTGCCTGCGTCCTAGGCACCGGCTCTCATCTGTGCGTTTTTCCGTCTTTACGCGACTCAAACCTCTGACGTTGTTTTGTGCACCTCGCCTCGGGCAGGCGAACGACCTGGCACGACAGGGCACAGGCACAGGGCACACGACAGGGCACAGGAAAGGGCAGAAGCCGCATAACACGGCATGGACCAGAGGCCGCAGAGCGGTCTATGACCTGCGAGGGGGACGGATGCCGCATCACGCGGACCCGCATCATCGCCCGCAGCGTCGGGAGGTGCGCGAGCACGCCCCGCAGTACGTGGCGGCACGGGTGCAGCAGGCCCTCGCCGAGGACGAGCGCACCACCGAGCTCGGCATCCGGGTGGACGTCCACGGCGACCGGCTGTATCTGCGCGGCCAGGTCGGCGCGGCGGAACGGCTGCCTCACCTCACCGAAGTCGCGCACGACGCCGCGCCGGGCATCATCATCCATAATGAGGTCACCGTCGTCGAGGTCCGCGAGGCGGGCGGAGAGGAACGGCTGTGACGAACCTGCGGATCGCCGCCGTCGGAGACGTGCATCTCGCGGAGGACATGCGCGGCCGCTACCGGCCCCGTCTCGCCGGCATCGAGGAGCGGGCCGACGTGCTGCTCGTGGCCGGCGACCTCACCCGGCACGGCACGCTGGAGGAGGGCAAGGTCGTCGTCGACGAGTTCCGCGACCTGCCGATCCCCGTGGTCATGGTGCTGGGCAACCACGACTACCACTGCGATGTGCAGGGGGAGATCGCCTCCATGCTGCGCGATGTCGGCATCCGCGTGCTGAGCGACGACTCGACCGTGGTGTCGTGCGGCGGCACGCCGCTGGGCATCGCGGGCGGCAAGGGGTTCGGCGGCGGGTTCGCCGGCAAAAGCGCCAGCGAGTTCGGCGAGCGGGAGATCAAGGCGTTCATCTCGCACACCCGGCACATCGCCGAGCGATGGCAGGCGGCGCTCAAGGACCTCGACACCGAGTACCGCGTCGTGCTCAGCCACTACTCCCCGGTGAAGGACACGCTGACCGGCGAGCCGCCGGAGATCTATCCGTTCCTCGGCAGCTACCTGCTGGCCGAGGCCGTCGACACCGAGGGCGCCGACCTGATCCTGCACGGGCACGCCCACCTCGGCGTGGAGAAAGGGCTCACGCCGGGCGGCATTCGTGTGCGGAACGTGGCGCTGCCGGTCCTCGGCCGCGCCTACGCGATCTACCGCCTCGACGGCGATGACCCGGACTCCGACCCGTCCTGAACCCGGCCCGCGTCGCCCGGGCCCGGTGCCCGTCCAGGTCAGGGTCAGGGCCGGGGGCGAGAGTGCGGGGCGAGGGCGAGGCGGACGGCGGTGAGCAGGTCGGGGGCCTTCTCGGGGGCGGCGGCGACCTCGGCGGGGAGCGTGACCGGGGTGGGGACGAGGATGCCCCGGGCGCCGGCGCGCGCGGCGGCCTCGACGTCGCGGCCGATGTCGCCGATCACTACGCATTCGCCCGGCCGTACGCCGAGCCGGTGGGCGGCCTGGAGCACCAGGCCGGGCGCGGGCTTGCGGCACAGGCAGCCGTCCGTTTCGGCGTGCGGGCAGATCGCCCACACGTCGAAGGGGCCGAGCAGTTCCTCGACCCGGCGGTTGACCTCGGCCAGGCGGGCGGGTGTGATGAGCCCGCGGGCGACCCCCGACTGGTTGGTCACCACGCCGATGCGCACGCCGGCCGGCCGGAGCCGGCGCAGGGCCGTCACGGCGCCGGGCATCGGCCGTACCCGGGCCGGGTCGTCGTTGTACGGCACGTCCTCCACGAGCGTCCCGTCACGGTCGAAGAGGACGGCGCGTACGGGCGGCGTGCGCACTACGGGTTGAAGATGCTGACGCCGCCGGGCCCCACGAGGAATCCGAGCACGATGAGGACGATCCCCCACAGGATGTCCCGGCGGGCCAGGATCACATAGATCCCGGCGATGACGAGTACGACCGCGATGATCCAGAGCAAGGTAGCCATGGAAAGGCCTCTGCCCCCACATTCCGGGGCTTAACATTCTTTTATCCCGGATTGTAGTTATTTGGGTGCTTCTCCAGTGAATGCGCTAATTGTCGGGTGCGCCATGGTTTGAACAATGCGGCCTCGGGTACGCAGCGTCCGCCGACCCGCGCCGCTAGAGGGCGGGCCAGGAGAGAGCAGGAGATGGGCAGCCACAGCAGCGAACTGACGGACGCGATACTGGAGACGTTGAAACGCGCGGGCCGCAGGCTCAAAGACGCCGACGTCCGCTTCGCGGTCGCCGGCGGCTGCGCCGCCTTCGCCCGGGGCGCCGCGCCCTCACTGCACGACGTGGACTTCATGCTGGTGGAGGAGGACGTCCCGGCGGCCCTCGACGCCCTGCGCGACATCGGCTTCACGACGGAGGACCCGCCCGAGGACTGGCTCGTGAAGGCCTACGACGAAGGCGGCCGCCTGGTCGACCTGATCTTCCGCATCGCCGACCGCCCGGTCAGCCCCGAGCTCATCGAACGCAGCGAGTCGCTCGCCGCCACCTCGATCAACCTGCCCGTGCTGGAGGCCACCGACCTCGTCATCACCTGGCTGCTGCCGCTCTCCGGCCACAGCTGCGACTTCAGCGCCCTCCTGCCCATGGTGCGCGCCCTCCGCGAACAGGTCGACTGGGACCGGGTCGCCGCCATCACGTCCTCGTCACCGTACGCCTTCGCCTTCCTCACCCTGCTGCACCGCCTCGGCATCGCGTCCCCCGACCTGTCCCGCGACCCCGCGACCCGCTGGCCCTGACCCGCCCCTCACCCGTCCCGGCCCGCGGCCGGCCGCGTGAACCTTTCATAGGCCCCCGACGATCATCCTGCCGACCGCGATGACCTCGGGCGCGACCTCGCTGCCTCCCGCGGGCGACCGGCTAGTCTGGGCTGGTCGCCGTCGTCCGTCCCCCAGCCGCATGGGCGGGGGCGGGCTATGTGAGAACGTGAGGGTCGGCGTCGCGCGCGTTGGAGGGTTCGTGGCAATCGGGCAAGCGATCAGGCGGCTGCTGGAACGGCCGGGGAGCGTCGACCTGCGGCCCTTCTCCAAGGTGGTCGCCGAGGCGGGCGCGCGGGAGGAGCGGGTGCGCGAGTCGGCCGAGCTGCCGCCGGCCCCGGCCGACGACATCAGCCCGAGCGGGCTCGCGGAGTTCTGCGCGGTCGCCCGCGAGGCGGCCCGCCGCACGCTCGGCATGCGGCCCTACGACGTGCAGCTGCTCGGCACCCTGGCGCTGCTTTCGGGGCACGTGGCGCAGATGGCGACCGGCGAGGGCAAGACCCTCTCGGGTGCGCTGGCCGCGGCCGGGTTCGCCCTGCGCGGCCACAAGGTGCACGTGATCTCGGTCAACGACTACCTGGCCCAGCGTGACGCCGAGTGGATGGGCCCGTTCTACGAGGCGCTCGGCGTCACCGTGGGATGGATCGGGCAGCATTCGACGCGCGAGGAACGCCGGGCCGCGTACGCCGCCGACGTGACGTACGGCTCGGTGAGCGAGATCGGGTTCGACGTGCTGCGCGACCGCATGGTCACCGACCCCGGCGACCTGATCGTGCCCGAGCCGGGGGTGGCGCTGATCGACGAAGCCGACTCGGTGCTCGTCGACGAGGCGCGGGTGCCGCTGGTGCTCGCGGGCGCCGCGGAGGCCGGCGACAGCGTGCCGGAGGCCGCCGCGCTGGTGCGCCGGCTCGTCAGGGGCTACCACTATGAGACCGACGCCGAGGGCCGCAACGTCTTCCTCACCCCCAAGGGCATCGACGCCGCGGAGAAGGCCCTCGGCGGCATCGACCTCTACGCCGAGGAGAACGCCGACACCCTCACCAAGGTGAGCCTGGCCCTGCACGCCCACGCGCTGCTGACCCGCGACGTCGACTACATCGTGCGCGACGGCAAGGTGCAGCTGATCAACCCGTCGCGGGGCCGGGTGACGCTGCTGCAGCGCTGGCCCGACGGGCTGCAGGCCGCGGTCGAGGCGAAGGAGGCGCTGTCGCCGAGCGAGACCGGGCAGATCCTCGACTCGATCACCGTGCAGGGGCTGATCCGCCGCTATCCGCAGATCTGCGGCATGACGGGCACGGCGGTCGCCGTCGGCGAGCAGCTGCGCGAGTTCTACGACCTGCACGTCGCGGTGATCCCGTCCAACGAGCCCTGCATCCGCGTCGACGAGCCCGACCGCATCTTCGCCACGGTGACCGACAAGGAGCACGCCCTGGTCGAGGAGATCGTGTCGGTGCACGCCGCCGGCCGGCCCATCCTCGTCGGCACGCTCGACGTGGCCGAGTCGGAGCGGCTGGCCGACATGCTGCGCCGCGAAGGCCTCGACTGCGTGGTGCTCAACGCCAAGAACGACGCCGCCGAGGCGGCCATCATCGCCAAGGCGGGGGAGCGCGGCGCGGTGACCGTGTCGACCCAGATGGCCGGCCGCGGCACCGACATCAAACTCGGCGAGGGCGTCGCCGAGCTGGGCGGCCTGTACGTGATCGGCTCGGGCCGCCACTCCAGCAGCCGCCTCGACGACCAGCTGCGCGGCCGCGCCGGCCGGCAGGGCGACCCCGGCGGCTCGGTGTTCTTCGTCAGCCTGGAGGACGATCTCGTCGCGCACTACGCCGCCGAGGAGCGGCCCCCCGCCCCCGACGAGGACGGAGTCGTCCGGCACCGCCGCGCGGCGCAGATCGTCGGCCACGCGCAGCGGGTCGCCGAAGGCGTCAACCTGGAGATCCACCGCAACACCTGGCGCTACACCCGGCTGCTGGAGCTGCAGCGGTCGCAGGTGCTGGAGCACCGCGAGAAGGCCCTGCGCGGCGACGGCGCCGCCCAGGCCCTGGCCGAGGCGTGCGCCGAACGCTACGCCGAGCTGCTCGAAAGCGTGGGGGAGGACACGCTGACGGAGGCCGCCCGGCAGATCGTGCTGTTCCACCTGGACGAGTGCTGGACCGACCACCTTGCCTTCCTCGCCGACCTGCGCGAAGGCATCCACCTGCGGGCGCTCGGCCGGATGAGCCCGGTGGACGAATTCCACAAGGAGTCGGTGCGGGCGTACCGGGACCTGATGGACGAGGTGCGGCGTCGCTCGGTGGAGACGTTCGAGACGATCGAGATCACGGCCGAGGGCGCGGACCTGGCGGCCGCGGGGCTGAAGCGGCCCACGTCCACGTGGACCTACCTGGTGCAGGACAATCCGTTCGGCAGCGATTGGGAGCGGGCCGTGCGCCGGCTCACGTCGAAGACCCGGCGGTGACACCGGTGGCCGCACCGGAACGTCGGACGATCGGGGAGTGGAGCGAACGCGACGCCGGGTCGTGCGGGGGCCGCTCAGGCCGGGGGCCGGGGCCGGAGAAGGGGGAGAAGGGGATCGCCCGGGAACTCGACCGGCCGGGAGTGTGACCGGCTGGGGAGTTCGCCCGGCAAGGTGCCTAACCGGCAAGGTGCCTTGGCCGAGGCCGTGGGCCGAGGTCGGGGCCGGAGGGGGCCGGGAAGCGGGCCGGAGGGCCGGGCGGTCAGGAGCAGGTGGGCCAGAGGGCGAGGCCGTCAGGAGCCAGAGGGTCGGGTTGTCAGGAGCGCGTGGGCAGAGGTCAAGGGGCCGGGGGCAAGACGGTTTCAGATCAGGGGATCGGCGAGGCCGAGGACGGGGCCGGGACAGCTCATTCTGAACCAGACGATCTTGCCGCCTTCGGGCATTCTGGCCACACCCCAGTCGTCGGCGAGGCCGCCGACGATGAGCAGGCCGCGGCCGCCCATGGCGTCGAGGCCGCCTTCGGTGGCATGTGGCATGCCATCGCCCTCGTCGAAGACCTCTCCGTAGACCCAGAGGCCGTCGGTGCTCAAGCGGAGTACGGGAGCGCTCCCACCGTGCCGGATGGCGTTGGTCACCAGCTCGGTGACGATGAGCGAACAGTCATCGATCAGCTCGCTCACACCCCACCTCCGCAGCTCTTTGCGCACCAGCTCCCGGGCCGCGCCGGCGCTCGCCGCGTCGCCGGGGAGGCCGCGCTGGCACATCACAAGCGGCGCGGGTGCGGGCCGCCTGTCCTGTCGTGAACTGCTTTCCGTAACGAAGTGGGTCACCTGCGTCTCCTTAACGTGGGAGCGCTCCCACTCGCCATGGTAGCGAAAGAATCTGCTCTTGTATATTTCGTGTTACTTCTACATGTAATTTTCAGGGCCCTTCGCAGGTCGTACCAGGTGAACGGGCCGATCGGATTGACGCTCTCGAACCGAGAGTCGAATCCTGACGGGACTTCTCGCTCCCAGAGGACGAATCCCCGAAGGGCAATCCATGGTGCGTACACGCATGAGAAACGGGCGCGGGCGGGCCCTTCTGGCCACGCTCACCGCCCTCGCGACCACGGCGGCCGTGTCGCTGCTCACGGTCGCGATCGCCACGGCTCCCGCACAGGCGGCGAGCGGCACCGGCACCGGCTACCTGCACACGAGCGGCAACAAGATCGTCGACAGCACCGGCGCGACGGTACGGCTGACCGGCATCAACTGGTTCGGCATGGAAACCGACAACAAGACCTTCCACGGGCTGTGGGCCAGCACCCCGTGGAAGAGCCAGCTCGACCTGATGGCGAGCCTCGGCTACAACACCATCCGCGTGCCGTTCTCCGACGACGCGCTCAAACCCGGCGCGCAGGCCACCAGCGTCAACACCTACTCGAACCCCGACCTGGTGGGCCTGTCGCCGATGGAGATCCTCGACAAGGTCGTCGACTACGCCGGCAGCAAGGGGATGCGCATCATCCTCGACCGGCACCGTCCGACCTCGGCCGGGCAGACCGCGCTCTGGTACACCTCGTCGGTGCCCGAGTCGACCTGGATCAACGACTGGAAGTCGCTGGCCCAGCACTACGCCGGCAACACCACGGTCATCGGCGCCGACCTGCACAACGAGCCGCACGCCCAGGGCACCGAGCCCAACGGCACCGGCTCGTGCTGGGGCTGCGGCGACCCCGACCGCGACTGGCGGCTCGCCGCCGAGCGCGCCGGCAACGCGATCCTGTCCGTGCAGCCGAACTGGCTGATCTTCGTCGAGGGCGTGAGCTGCCCGAGCGGCGGCGAGGCCAACGCCTGGGACAACATCCCCGACGAGCCGTGCGGCTGGTGGGGCGGCAACCTGTCCAAGGCCGGCGAGTACCCGGTGCGGCTGAACGTTCCCAACCGGCTCGTCTACTCCCCGCACGAGTACGCCACCTCGGTCTTCCACCAGGACTGGTTCGACGACCCGTCGTACCCGGACAACATGCCGGCGATCTGGGACTCGTTCTGGGGTTACATCTACAAGCAGAACATCGCCCCGATCATGGTCGGTGAATTCGGGACGACGCTCGCGAGCAACACCGACAAGATCTGGCTCCAGGAACTCATGAGGTACATGGGCAGCGGCGTGAACGGCATGTCGTTCACGTACTGGTCCTGGAACCCCAACTCGGGCGACACGGGCGGCATCCTCAAGGACGACTGGGCGACCGTCGACCAGGCCAAGCAGAGCATCCTGCAGCCGTACCTGATCCCGCCGGTCGGCGGCGGCAGCACCGGCGGCCCGACGTCCACGCCGACCGTGACCCCCACGGTCACGCCCACCGTCACGCCGACGGTCACCCCCACGGTGACTCCCACGGTGACGCCGACGGTGACCCCCACCACCGGTGACCGCTGCTCGGTCACGTTCTCGACGACCAACACCTGGCAGGGCGGTTTCCAGGCGAACGTGGACATCGAGAACACGGGTTCTTCGTCGTGGAACAACTGGAAGGTGACCTGGACGATGCCGTCGGGCGTCACGCTCGTCAACGGCTGGAACGCCACCGTCACCCAGAGCGGCGACACCTGGACGGCCACGGCGCCGAGCTGGGCGCCCAACCTGGGGCCCGGCGCCACCGCCAACGTGGGCTTCACCGCGAACGGCACCTTCTCCCAGCCGACCAACGTGACCTGCTCCTGACGACCCGTCCGACGGCTCCGGCCTGACCGATGACCACCGGCGCGGGCGCGCCCTCGAAGCCGCCCGCGCCGGTGCCGTCATGAGCCGTCATGGCCCGTCATGGGTGGTCATGGGCCGTCCTGGGTGGTGGCGGGCACGGTGTTGGCGGCGCCGATGAGCGCGCGCAGGGCGGCGGCGAGCACCGAGCGGTCACGGGACACCGACCAGCCGGTGCCGCCGGCGTGCCGGTACTCCAGGTAGCAGACGGCCGCGCTGTCGTCGCCCGGCTCGATCGACTGCTGGGTCAGCCCGAGCACCTCGACCGGACGGCCCAGCTCGGCCAGCATGAGACCGAGCGCGTGCACCGCGCCGTCCCCCGTACGGGTGAACTCGATCGTGCCGCCCTCCTTCGCCCCCGCCGTGCCCGGCTCGCCCGTGCCGGCGGCGACGCGGAGCTCGGCGGTGAGGCGGTCCCGCCCGTCGCCGGCGCGCTCGCTGCGCCAGTCCACCAGCTCGATCGGGTCGGCGGACGCCAGGTACACGGCCGAGAAGAGTTGCCACAGTTGCTCGGCGGTGACCTCCTCGCCGGAGGTGTCGGTGTGCCGCTGCACGTGCCGGGCGAAGTCGATCTGCAGCCGGCGCGGCAGGTCCAGGCCGTACTCCGTCTGCAGCAGGTACGAGATGCCGCCCTTGCCCGACTGGCTGTTGACCCGGATGACCGCGTCGTAGCCGCGCCCCACGTCCGCCGGGTCGATCGGCAGGTACGGCACCTCCCACGGGATCTCCGACACGTCGGCCCCGGCGGCGTCGGCGCGGCGCCGGTGCTCGGCGAGGCCCTTCTTGATGGCGTCCTGGTGGGTGCCCGAGAACGCGGTGTAGACGAGGTCGCCGACGTAGGGGTGGCGTTCGTGCACGGCGATGCGGTTGCAGTGTTCCACGGTGCGCCGGATCTCGTCGATGTCGGAGAAGTCGATCATCGGGTCGACGCCCTGGGCGTGCAGGTTCAGCGCCAGCGTCACCAGGTCGACGTTGCCGGTGCGCTCCCCGTTGCCGAACAGGCAGCCCTCGACGCGCTGCGCGCCCGCCAGCACGGCCAGCTCGGCGCACGCGACGCCGGTGCCCCGGTCGTTGTGCGGGTGCACCGACAGGATGACGGAGTCGCGCCGGTCCAGGTTGCGGTCCATGTACTCGATCTGGTCGGCGTACACGTTGGGCGTGGCGATCTCGACGGTGGCCGGCAGGTTGAGGATCACCGGGCGGTCCGGTGAGGCGTCCCACAGCGTGGTCATGCGGCTGCAGACGTCGAGCACGTAGTCGGGCTCGGTCAGGTTGAACACCTCGGGGGAGAACTCGAACCTGATCGAGGGGTCGTCGCCGGCCAGCCGCAGCACGTCCGCGCCGCCCGACGTGATCAGCGACATGACCTCGTCACGGGTCTGGCCGAGCACCACCTCGCGCCACACGGGCGCCGTCGCGGTGTACATGTGCACCACGACCTGGTTGCGCATCCCCTTGATCGACTCGAAGGTGCGCTCGATCAGGTCGGTGCGCGCCGGGGTGAAGACCACGATCGTGACATCGTCGGGCGCCAGGTCGGTTTCGGCGAGCAGCCGGACGAAGTCGAAGTCGGTCTGGGACGCCGACGGGTAGCCGACTTCGATCTCCTTGTAGCCCATCGCCACTATCAGCTCGAAGAAGCGGCGCTTGCGCGCGGGGTCCATGGGCTCGGCGAGGGCCTGGTTGCCGTCGCGCAGATCGACGGGCACCCACAGCGGGGGCGCCGTGATGCGTCGCGAGGGCCAGGCGCGCTCGGTGAGCGGCACGGCGACCCGGGAGTAGACGTCGCGGTAGCGGTGGGAGGGCATCAGCGAGGGCCGCTGGGGGTTCCAGCGCGGCTGACCGGCCGGAATGTCACCGGCGGGCGTGCGCAGCGTGGGAAAGGCCACGGACCCGGCCTGCCGCCGGGCCGGCACGGGCTGTTCGGAGCCGCGCCCGGCCGAGGGCTCCGGCGCGGTCGCGGTCGAGGAGGCCGGCTGCGCGGTGGGCTTGGGCGAGGCGGGCCCTGAGGAAGCGGGCCCTGAGGAAGCGGGCGTGGTGGAGGTGGGTGCTGACCAGGTGGGCTTGGACACTGTCGTGAGTTCCTTCTCGGCGCGGTGAGCGACCGGCGCGTGCGACGACTCCGCGGCGGGGTGCCGGTCCGGTCAGGCCCCGCCGCGGCGGCCGAGAAGCAGCGCACGCCACGACATGCGGACCAGGCTAGACCAGAACTGACTCCTCAGACAACCTGAGAAGTCGCGGGGGCGGCGAAGCCGATCGAGGGCCGTGAGAGGCGTCCGGGCCGGTGCGGGTCGGCTCGCCGCCAGGTTGCGGACGCCCTAGGCTTGGAGTGGACGAGCTGAGAGGTGTCGATGGCTGGGGCGATTCGCCGTCATCCCCTTGCCGAGCAGGCGGCGGAGGTGATCCTCGCCCGCATCGGGTCGGGCGAGTGGCCGCTCGGCCACAGGCTGCCGGGGGAGACGTCACTCGCCGCCGAGCTGGGCGTCGGGCGCTCGACGGTGCGGGAGGCCGTGCGCGAGCTCGCCGGTCGGGGCGTGCTGGAGAGCCGGCAGGGGGCCGGGGTGTTCGTGGTGGCCACCGACGCCTCGCAGGACTGGGAGACGGTGCTGCGCCGCGCCGACATCGACGAGGTGATCGAGGGCCGCATCGCCATCGAGGCCGAGGCGGCCCGGCTCGCCGCGCAGCGGCGCACTCCGGCCGATCTGCGCGCGATCGAGGCGCTGCTCGACGCCCGCGCGGTGGCGGCGCGCGAGGCGCGCGACGAAGATTACGTCGACGCCGACATCGCGTTCCATCAGGCCGTGGTGGCGGCCGCGCACAACACCGTGCTCGTCGAGCTCTTCCAGTCGTTCGTGCCGAGGGTGCGCCGAGCCATGATCGACATGCTGCGTCTCGCCGGCGATGCGGACGTGCACCGCGTCGACCATGGCGCGCACGTCGCCATCGCCGACGCGGTCCGGGCCGGCGACCCCGAGGGCGCCGCGAGATCGAGCAGGGACCAGCTCACCCGGCTGCGCCGCCGGGCCGTTCCGCAGCACCGGCGCTGAGCGACGCGCCGACCGGTGCGGACGCCGGCCGGCCCGGGTGCAGGTCGGCCAGGAGGGAGGATCGACGTGGGTAGCGGTGTGCGGCGGGTCGTGCTGCTGACGCTCGGCTGGGAGGAGCTGCCGAAGACGGTGTCGGTGCACGGCGACACGTCGGGGGCGCGGCTGCGCGAGCCGGTGCCGGGGGTGCTGCTGGAGGTCGACGGCGGCTGGGTGCTGCTCGACACCGGCTACAACACCGCGCTGATCCGGGACGCCGCGCTCGCCCGCCGGTTCCACCCCGAACACCTGCCCGAACTGCCCGGCTCCGGCGAGCCGCTGGAGGAGGCCCTGGCGGAGGCGGGGGTCGCGATGGACGCCGTGCACGCCGTCGCGGTGAGCCACCTGCACGTCGATCACGCCGGGGGGCTGAAGCATTTCGCCGGCCGGGTGCCGGTGCACGCGCAGCGCCGGGAGCTGGCGTTCGGTCTTTCGGCGCGGGCGGAGGAGAACGGCGTGTTCCGCATCGACTTCGACGATCCTCGCATCGACTGGCGGCTCGCCGACGGCGAGGCCGAGATCGCCCCGGGGGTGACGGCGATCCCGACGTACGGCCACACGCCGGGGCATCAGAGCTTCGTCGTGGACCTCGACGAGTCCGTGGGCGGCGGCGGGTACGTTTTCGCGTTCGACGCCGCCGACCTGACCGAGAACATCGACCGGGAGCTGCCGGTGGGCGGGTTCGTCGACTGCACCCCGGAGGACACGGTGGAGCAGATCCGCCGGCTCAAGTCGTTGGCGGCCGCCCGCGGCTACCCGCTGATCCCCGGCCATGACCCGGTCGCCTGGCCGCGCTACACCGGCGAGCTGGCCGGGCGCTTCGGCTGAGTCCCGAGGTCGCCTGAAGGTTCGACGGGCGTACCTGACGTGGAGTGACAGGTATGCCGGACAGGATGGCCGGCATGACGACGAAAGCGACACTGTTCGCCGTGACCATCGACTGCGCGGAGCCCAAGCGGCTCGCCGAGTTCTACGCGACGATCCTCGGCTACGAGGTGCAGTACGCGGAGGAGGAGTACGCCGGGATCAGCGACGGGACGCACACCCTGTTCTTCGGCCGGGTGCCGGAGCGCAAGCCGGCCGCGTGGCCCGGGCCGGACAAGCAGTTCCACCTCGACCTGCGGGTTCCCGATGTGGCGAAGGCCGTGGAGGAGTACCTTGAGCTGGGTGCCACGAAGCCGGATTTCCAGCCCGGAGACGGCTGGGTCGTGCTGGCCGATCCCGAGGGGCACCTGTTCTGTGTATGCCCGCAGCGATCGTGATGGTCTGGGGCGACTCTGGCATTTCACCCTCAGCGGGCCCATGACCCCTTAAGCTGGCTCCATGACCCGTACGTCTGCCCTGCCTGGGCGTATGCCCGTGTTCACTGTCCGGGACCGCTCATGACATGGGTGGGCGTGTCGATCGCTCTGTTCGGAGCGTTCGGATATGCGCTGGGTGCGGCGCTCCAGCAGTTCGAGGCGGTTCGCGCGGGCGCCACGCTCAGGCTGGTGCGCTGCCCGCGCTGGTGGATCGGCGGGGTCATCGGGTTCACCGGGGCGTGCCTGCACGCGCTGGCGCTGAGCTTCGCGCCGCTGATCGCGGTGCAGCCCATCAGTGTGGCGACCCTGGTGTTCGCGGTGCCGCTGGCCGCCATGATGTACGGCAGGCGCCCGCACCGCGCCGAGGTTCTCGGGTCCGTGGCGGTGGCGGTCGGCCTGCTCGGGATCATGCTGCTCGTCCCGGCCCACAATGTGATGCCCGAGCTGTCCGACAGGTCGGCCGTGGCGTTCTTATGCGTCGTGGGCATCGTGGTGACGGTGAGCCAGCTGGTGGCCCGCCGGGTGAAGGGCGCGGTCAGGGCGCTGGTGCTCTCGATCGGGGCCGGGTCGGTCACCGGGTCGGTGTCCACGTTCGTGCGGGTCGTGGGCGGCGGCTTCGAACGGGTCGGGCTGCTGCACTGGTTCACGCTCGCGATCCCGGTGCTGCTGCTGTGCGCCGTGGTGCTCCTGCAGCAGACCTACGCGGTGGGGCATTTCGGCATCGCCTATGCGGGCGTGCAGGTCGTGGACCCCGTCACCTCGGTGCTGGCGGGGGTCTGCCTGCTCGGCGAGCCGCTGCCGTCGGGCGTGGGGGCCATCGTGCCCGCGACCCTCGCCGCCGGTGTGCTCGTCGCCGGCACCATCGCCCTGGGCCGGCACGCCCCCGACCACTCCCGTCACGCCCGGCAGCAGCCGATCAGCGGCCCGGCCCCGGCGCCCATCCCGTAGCCGGTCAGGCCGGGGGGCGCCAGCCGAAGATGTCGTCGAACTGGCGGAGGGCCACGTTGGGGCCCAGGAGTCCGGACAGGCGCAGCAACGCTTCGCGGGCCGCGACCGCGACGGGGTTGGACCACCGGCTGAGGCGGCCGATGCGGCGGGAGCGTTCGACGACGGACCAGGTCCTGGCGAGGCGGGCCGCGGAGTAGGCCGGGAGGCCGCCGCCCTTGGTGACGCTGTGCGCGAGCACCACGGCGTCCTCGATGGCCTGGCAGGCGCCTTGGCCCAGGTTGGGGGTCATGGCGTGGGCCGCGTCGCCGAGCAGGGCGACCCTGCCCTGGTGGAAGGCCGGCGGCGGGGTGTCCAGGCAGTAGAGGTCGGTCCTGATCACGTCCTTCGGCTCGACCGCCGCGATCAGGCGGGGGATCGGGTCGTGCCAGGAGCCGAACAGGCGGAGCAGCTCCGCCTTCTCGTCACCCGCGGTCGCGCCGGACAGGGCGGGAGCCGCGGCGTAGCAGTACATGAGGTCGCCGGCGAGCGCGGTGATGCCGAAGAGGCGGCCGCGGCCCCACGTCTCGCTGAGCGGGAACGGGCCGTCGGGCCGGGGCACGACGAGCCGCCAGGTCGTCTCCCCGGCGTACACGGGTCCGGGATGGCCGGGGAACAGGGCGGCGCGCAGCGGCGAGCGCACGCCGTCGGCGGCCACGACGAGGTCGGCGTCGAGGTCTCCGGCGCTGGTGGTCACCGTGCCGGTGGCGGGGTCGGCGGAACGGACGGTGGTGCCGAGCCGCAGCGAGTCCGGCGTGAGCCGCGCGGCCAGCAGGTCGACGAGCGCCGACCGGAGCATCAGCACGGTGTCGTCGCCGAAGCGTTCGCGGGCGGCCCCGGCGCTGGTCCTGGACAGCCAGCGGCCGTCGGGGCGGCGCAGCCCGCCCTCGCCGCGCATGGCGGACAGCCTGCGCACGTCTGCGCCGAGGTCGAGGGTGTCGAGGGCGCGCAGGGCGTTGGGCGCGATCGCGAGGCCGGAGCCGACGGGTTCCAGGCGGGCGGCGCGTTCGCAAACGGTCACCGTCCAGCCGGCCCGTTCGAGCGCGACGCCGGCCGCCAGTCCGCCGATGCCGGCGCCGGCCACCACGGCGTGCGGCATGCTCGCCCCCTTCCCCCGGGCCGCTCAGACGCCTTCGAGTACGACGGCGAGCCCTTGCCCGACTCCGATGCAGATGGCCGCGAGGCCGTAGCCGCCGCCCGATGCGTGCAGCCGTCGGGCCAGCGTGCCGAGGATGCGGGCGCCGGAGCAGCCGAGCGGATGGCCGATGGCGATGGCCCCGCCGTTGACGTTGACGATCTCGGGGTCGAGGTCGGGCCACTCGGCGAGGCAGGCGAGCGACTGCGCGGCGAACGCCTCGTTCAGCTCGACGGCGACGAGGTCGGACCAGCCGATGCCGGCCCGCTTGAGCGCCTTGCGCGCGGCCTCGACCGGGCCGATGCCGAACAGCTGCGGGTCGACGCCGTGCGCGGCGCGCGAGACGACGCGGGCGAGCGGCGCGCGACCGGCGGCCGCGGCCCCGGCCTCGCTGCCGAGCAGCAGCGCGGCGGCGCCGTCGTTCAGCGGCGAGGCGTTGCCGGCGGTGACGGTGCCGTTGGCACGGAACACCGGGCGCAGCTTGGCCAGCGCCGCCATCGAGGTGTCGGGCCTGATGCACTCGTCGCGCCGCAGGTCACCGATGGGGGTGACCTCGTCGTCGTACACGCCGGAGTCCCACGCCGCCGCGGCCCGCTGGTGGCTGCGCAGCGCGAACTCGTCCTGCGCCTCGCGGGAGATGGCGTACCTGTCGGCGAGGATCTCGGCGCCTTCGCCGAGCGCGACGGTCCATTCGGCCGGCATGGCGGGGTTGACGAGCCGCCAGCCGAGGGCGGTGTCGTACAGCTCCTGCTGACCGCGCGGGAAGCCCTTGGCCGGCTTGGGCAGCACCCAGGGGGCCCGGCTCATCGACTCCGCGCCGCCCGCGATGATCAGGTCGGCGTCGCCGACGGCGATGGCCCGGGCGGCGTCGATCGCGGCCTCCAGGCCCGACCCGCACAGCCGGTTGACGGTGGCGCCGGGCACGCTGGTGGGCAGCCCGGCGAGCAGGGCGGCCATGCGGGCGACGTTGCGGTTGTCCTCGCCGGCGCCGTTGGCCGCGCCGAAGTAGACGTCGTCGACACGGGCGGGGTCGAGGCCGGGGCTGCGGCCGACGAGGGTCCGTACGACGTGCGCGGCCAGGTCGTCGGGCCGGACGCCGGCCAGGGCGCCGCCGTACCGGCCGATCGGGGTACGGACACCGTCCAGCACGAACACCTCAACGGTCATGATTCCCCCCAGCGGTCGGCGCAGGCACGGCCGATTTTATAATCCGCCCCTTTTGCCGCTCCTTGTCGGGTCTTGTGGCACGGCCGACCCGCATGCCGACCCGTCGGTCACGTGCTGCGATGCGCGGTCACGGGTGCTGCGGCGCCGACGAGCGGGGGCGCAGCGACGCGAGCAGGAGGTCGGCGAAGGTGCGGCCCACCTCGGCGCCGCTGAGCGGCCCGTCGGGGTGGTACCAGCTGCCGAGGTGGTGCACCGAGCCGAAGAAGAAGTCGACGACCAGCTCGGCGGGCACCGAGTCGTCGAAGACGCCTGCGCGCTGCCCCTCGGTGACGAGGTCGCGGAAGCGCTCGTGGTAGCGGCGGCGCTCGGCGCGCACCGCCTTCTGGGTGTCGGGCGCGAGCTGGTGCATCGACCGGAAAAAGATCTTCGATTCGTCGAGATGCTCGACGGTGGTCTGGATCACGTCGGCCGCCGCCGCGTGCAGGCGCGCCGCTATCGGCCCTTCGGCGTCGGCGAACCGGGTGAGCCGCTCCATCTGCATGTGCAGCAGGCGGCCGTAGATCTCCCGCAGCAGATCGTCCTTGGAGTCGAAGTAGTGGTAGAGAGCGCCCTTGGTGACCCCGGCGGCCGAGACGATCTCCTGCACCGATGTGCCCTCGAACCCGCGCTCGGCGAACAGCCGCGTGGCCTCGGCGAGCAACCGCTGCCGCACCGGCTCCTCGGTCGCCCGCCCCCGGGTCCCACCACGTCCCATTTCGGCCTCCTGGTGCTCTAGGGATGGTACCGACCGGTCGGTCGACGCGAACGTGAGTCGTCAGGGATCTTAATCCCGACCGGGAATGTAGCTTGCGGGTGGCTGTTCTATCACCATCGACGGCTGGCACCATCAATTGGGTATTGAACCCACTAATCACGATGAGCCCTAGGCGAGGAGGGCCTGACGTGGCCGACGGATCGATCTATGTCCGGCGCGACGAGAAGTTCAATGGCGCGTCCCCCCAGGTCATGTACGAAAGCTTCTGGGCGCAGGGTCGCGAGGCCCGGCTCAAACGGCGGGGCGTGCTCACCGGGCTGGGATTCATCGGAGGCATCCTGCTGGCCCTGCGGTTCGACCTGTCGATCTTCTGGACGGCCGTGGCCTGCGCCGTCATCGTGGGCGGCGGCGACGCCCTGCTCGCGTGGCGGTCGCACGAGGCGACGGCGGTGTGGCGGGGCCAGCGCAGGGGCGAGGACCGCACCGGACGCCTGCTGCGGCGTGGCCTGAGCAAATACGGCTACACCGTGATCAACGGGCACTCGATCCCCGGCAAGGCATCGATCGACCACCTGGTGATCGGCCCCGGCGGGCTGTGGATCGTCGACAACGAGGCCTGGGCCCCCGACACCGACATCGCGAAGTACGGCTCCCGGCTGTTCTTCGGCGAGAAGTCGGGCGCGCCGGTGGTCAAGGAGCTCACGGAGATGACGACGGCCGTGGCCGACCTGCTGACCAAGGAGACGGGCCTCGACATCACGATCTCCGGCATGCTCGCCGTGCACGGCGGCACGATCGTGCCCTCCGCCGAGCCGCGCGGCACGGTGACGGCGGAGGGCATCACACTGGCGTACCCGCGCAAGGTGCCCGGCTGGATCCTCGCCCACGAGTCCGACGAGTACCGGCTCACCGACGAGCAGGTCGAGCTGCTGGCCCGGGCGTCGGCACGCATCATGCGGCGCATGTACGTGTGAGGCGCGCCGAGGCGGCTACCCCGCCCGCGTGCGGCCGTGGCGGTTCGCGGGCGGGGCGGCCAGGTCCTCGATGAACGTGGCGAGCTGGGCCACGTTCCGGCACTCGTACATGGGCACGACGTCGCCGTAGGCGGTCGCCGCCGAGTCGCCGGTGTCCCACTGCGCCCGCGGCTCCGGGTTGAGCCAGTACGCGTGCCGCGCCCGCGCCGCCAGCCGTTTCAGCGTGCCCGTCGCCAGCGGCCGGTGGTTGGACCGGGCGTCGCCCAGGATCAGCAGCGCCGTGTCCGGGCCGACGGCTTCGCCGTACGTTTCGGCGAACCGCTCGAAGACCTCGCCGTAGTCGGTGCGCCCGAACCTGCTGATGTCGGCGCGCTCGGTCATCGTGGCGATCGCCTCGACGACGTCGGCCCCGGGCGCGAAGTACGGGGTGATCTCGTCGACGGCGTCCACGAACGCGAACGCCCGCACCTTGCCGAACCGCTCCCGCAGCGCGTAGGTCAGCAGCAGCGTGAAGTGCGCGAACGCCGCGACGGAGTCGCTCGCGTCGCACAGGATCACCAGCTCCGGCCGGTGCGGGCGGCGGGGCCGCAGGCGCGTGACCAGCGGCACCCCGCCGCTCGACAGCGAGGCCCGCACGGTGCGCCGGAAGTCGAGCCGTCCCCGCCGCCCGAGCCGCCGGCGCATCGACAGCCGGGTCGCGAGCCGCCGCGCCAGCGGCTGCACCTCCCGCCGCAGCCGCGCCAGGTCGGCCCTGGTGAGCCGCAGGAAGTCGAGCCGGTCGAGGGGCGGCCGCACCGCCGACCGGGTGATCTTCTCGATGCCGGAGTCTTCGGCGATGCGCCGCCGCACGTCCGCCGCCACGGCGTCCTCGAACCGCTGGATGTTGGCGGTGACCCGGTCGCGCAGCACCTGCTCGGCGAGCCCGCCGCGTCGCTCGTCGCCCAGTGCCCCCGAGAGGATGCGGGCGAGGAGCGTGCCGGGCGACAGCGTGCGCAGCACGGGGTAGGAGAACCACGACTGCCGTCCCGGCCCGGCCTGCCGCCCGCCGAACCGTTCCACCATGGCCCGTGCGAACGCCCGGAACTCCGGCTGGTCCGCGTCGCCCTGCAGCAGCTCGGCGAGTCGTTCCCGCAGCTCCGGCACCTCGGCGTGCTCCGGGTCGATGCCCTCCGGCGGCCCGTCCGCGGGGGCGCTCGCGGGTTCGTTCGCGGTGGCGAGCCCGGAGATCATCGGCGGAAACCACAGGTCGAACAGCACGTCGAACCCCGGCCGATGCGCCGGCCGTTTGATCAGCGTCGCGGCGTACGCCTCGCGGAGCGTCTCCCGCTCCGTGAGATCGATCGCGCACAGCGCCTCGGCCGCGTCCAGCCCTTCGGCCGGAGACACCGGCAGCCCCGCCCGCCGCAGCGCCGCCACGAACCCCACGTGCCGCTCGACCAGCGTCATCCTCTCTCCCTCATCCGCTCGACCCGGCGACGCGTCGGCGGCCGACCGGCGGTCAGCCGGAGACGGCCGGCAGCCCCAGCTCCTTGGCCGCCCGCGCGTGGTCGGAGGCGTGCTTGAGCACCACGCCCAGCGTCTCGGCGACCGTCTCCTCGTCCAGTTCGGCGCGCCCGAGGGCGAGCAGCGTGCGCGCCCAGTCGATGGTCTCGGCGATCGACGGCGACTTCTTCAGCTCCAGGGTCCGCAGCGTGGCGGCGGTGCGGGCGAGCTGCTCGGCGAGCCGCTCCTCGATGCCGGCCACCTGGGCCAGCACGATGTCGCGTTCGCGTTCGGGCGTCGGATAGTCCAGGTGCAGGTACAGGCAGCGCCGCTTGAGGGCCTCCGACAGTTCCCGTGTGGCGTTGGAGGTGAGCACGACGTAGGGCCGCCGTTCGGCCCGCATCGTGCCCAGCTCGGGGATCGTGATCCGGAAGTCCGACAGCACCTCCAGCAGCAGCCCTTCGACCTCGATGTCCGCCTTGTCGGTCTCGTCGACGAGCAGCACGGTCGGTCCGGTGCTGCGCAGCGCCTTCAGCAGCGGCCGTTCGAGCAGGAACTCGGCGCTGAAGATGTCGTCGTGGGTTTCGGCCCACTCCCGCCCGCCCGATGCCTGGATGCGCAGCAGCTGCTTTTTGTAGTTCCACTCGTACAGGGCGCGCGCCTCGTCGAGTCCTTCGTAGCACTGCAACCGGATCAGCTCGGCGCCGGTGACCTCGGCCACGGCCTTGGCGAGCCGTGTCTTGCCCACCCCGGCCGGCCCTTCGGCGAGCAGCGGCTTGCCCAGCCGCCCGGCGAGGAACACCGCTGTCGCGGCACCGCCGTCGGCGAGGTATCCCACCTGGGCGAGCCGTTCCCGCACGTCCCCGGGAGACGCGAACCATGAACCAGACATATCCTCCCCAGCCACCCAACCGACCGAATGTTGTTCTAGTCTAGCGTGTGCGGACCGGCCCGCCGGGTGCGATAGGGTTTACGTAGTTCGCGCCGCTAGCTCAGTTGGTCAGAGCAGCTGACTCTTAATCAGCGGGTCCGGGGTTCGAGTCCCTGGCGGCGCACCAC
>JBIQJI010000008.1:0-116971 GCA_044507605.1 Actinomycetales bacterium
CCCTGGGCTACGAAGCCTCGGGTAGCAGTACGTCGTCGGGGGCGGCGGGGCGCGCGCCGGGCGTCAGCCCGTAGCGTGCGGCGGGCGCGTCCTGCGGGCCGATGGCGTGCGCGGACCATTTGACCGAGCCGTCGGGCCAGGTCGCGAGCGGCCAGCTCTGCACCGGCACCGCACGCCCCTCGGCGTCGGCGAGCCCGAACGGCTCCCCCGGCCGCACCGTGCCGCGCGGCCACGGCACCCCCCAGGTCACGCCCTGCCGTCGCGGCACGTCGAGCCAGCGCAGGTCGGTCTGCCGATCCGTCACGGTGTCCCCATCGTCGGTGTCGATCGTCTCGTCGGCGCCGCCCCGGCCGTCCCGGTCGTCGCGGCGGGCCCTGCCGTCGTGCGTCACTCCTTCACCGAGCCGATCAGGACGCCCTTGGCGAAGTGCTTCTGCAGGAACGGGTAGAAGACCAGGATCGGCAGCGTCGCGATGACGATGACCGCGAACTTCAGGCCCTGCTCCGGCGGCAGCCAGCCGGCGTCGAGTTGCTGGAGGGCGTTGGCCTCGCTGCCGCTCGACACGACCTGCCGCACCAGCATCTGCAACGTCCACTTGCCGGTGTCGTTGATGTAGAGCAGCGGCGACATGTAGTCGTTCCAGATCGCGACGGCGTAGAACAGCGAGAACGTCGCGATGATCGGTTTGGACAGCGGCAGCACGATGCGGAAGAACACCCCCATGTCGGTGCAGCCGTCGATGCGCGCCGCCTCCTCCAGGGCCGGCGGGAGCTGCTGGAAGAACGTCTTCACGATGATCAGATAGAACGGGTTGATCGCGAGCGGCAGGATCAGCGCCCAGTAGCTGTCGAGCAGCCCGAGGTCGCGCACCACCAGGTACGTCGGGATCATGCCGCCGGTGAAGACCAGGGTGAAGATGACCATGTTGAGCACCAGCGCCCGGCCGGGCAGGTGCCGCCTGGCCAGCGGGTAGGCCATCGTCATCGTCAGCAGCACCTGCACCACCGTGCCGACGGCGGTCACGCCGACGGTGGTGAGCAGGCTGCGCACGAAGGTGTTGGTGGAGAAGACGTACTCGTACGTTTCGGTGACGATCTGCTTCGGCCACAGGAAGAACGGCCGGGTGAGGATCTCCCCCTCGCTCGCGAACGACCCGGCGAGGACGTACAGCAGCGGCAGCACGGTGATCAGCGCCATGCCGAGGAGCAGCACGATGTTGACCGTGTCGAACAGGCGGCTGCCGAAGGACGCGAAGTGCCGCACGCCGCGGCCGGGGCGGGGCTCGATGGTCCGGTCCGGCGCCGTGCCGGTGGTGGTCGCCATGCCTGTGCCCCCTTAGAACAGTCCGGTCTGGCCGAGCCGCTTCGCCAGCCAGTTGGAGCCGAAGATCAGAAGGACGCCGACCAGGCCCTTGAACAGGCCGACGGCGGTCGCGTAGCTGTAGGCGCCCTGGGTGAGGCCGATGTAGTAGACGTACGTGTCGAACACGTCGGCCACCGAGCGGTTCAGCGAGTTGGTCATCAGCCAGATCTGCTCGAACCCGGTGTCGAGCAGGTGGCCGGACGTCAGGATGGCCATGACCACGATCGTGGGCCTGATGGCCGGCAGCGTGACGTGCCACATCTGCCGCCAGCGTCCCGCGCCGTCCATGCGGGCCGCTTCGTACAGGTTGGGGTCGACGCCGGCGAGCGCGGCCAGGTAGATGATCGTGCCCCAGCCGGTGTTCTTCCACAGCGACTGCATGATGATCAGTGGCCGGAACCAGCCGGGCTGGGCCAGGTAGTCGACCTTGGGCCCGCCTCCCGACACCCAGTGGATGAACCCCGACAGCACCCCGAAGTCCGCCGCGAACAGCAGGTACGTCAGGGACGCGACGATCGTCCAGGACAGGAAGTGCGGGATGTAGATCAGCGACTGGATGGACCGCTTGAGCACGCTGATGCGCAGCTCGTTCAGCATCAGCGCCACGATGATCGGCGCGGGGAAGACGAAGATCACCGTCAGCAGGGCCAGGAACAGCGTGTTGAACAGCAGCCGGCCGAAGTCGGGCCCGGAGAACAGCTCCTGGAAGTGCTTCAGGCCCACCCAGTTGCTGCCGGAGTAGCCGAGGAACGGCACGTAGTCCTGGAAGGCGATCGTCACGCCGTACATCGGCACGTACTTGAAGATGACGAAGTAGGCGACGCCCGGCAGGAGCATCAGGTAGAGCCAGCGGTGGCGCAGCAGCGCGGCCCGCAGCGGCACCTTCGCCGGGCGGTCCGCGCGCCGGGCGGGGGCTTTCGCCGGCGGCGTCGCGAGGTCGGTGGCCACGGCGGCCTCCCTTCGGTCGAGAGGGGCCCGGGAAGCGCGTCCGGGCCCCTCGGGACGAATCAGCCGCCGATCTTGGAGACCGCTTCGTTGATCTCTTGGGCGACCTGGGTGCCGCCGCTGTCGTACCAGCGCTGGATCTCGGCCTTGAGCTGCTCCTCGGTGAGCTGGCCGGCCAGGTACTTCAGCCGGGCGTCGTAGACGATCGGGTTGAGGGTCGCGCCCTTGGCCACCTGCGTGGGCGAGATGACGGCCATCGACGGGTCGAACACCGCCGTCTGCAGGTCGAGCTTCATCAGCTCGTCGCGCAGCCTGAGGTTCTCCTGCTCGGCCTCGCTCTCGGGCTTGGTCTGGTAGACGCCCGAGCCGACGCCGTACTTCATGCCGAGCTGGACGAACGCGTAGTCGAGATCGTTCTCGATGACCTTGACCTCCGGGTCGTCCTGGTTGATCGGCACGGCGTAGCCGTCCTCGAGCTTGAAGTTACGCCCCTCGATGCCGTTGGTGATCAGGATGGCGCACTCCTTCGAGGCGATCTTGTTGAGGATCTTGAGCACCTGGTCGAGCTTCTCCTCGTCGGGCACGTTCTGCTTGGGGATGGCGATGATGCCGTTGTAGCCGGTGAACGGCAGCGAGAACTTCTTGCCGTCGGGGCGGGACAGGTTGCCGCCCATGGCGAGCTTCTCGGTGTAGTGCTCGGGGTCGACCGCCTTGAGCTCCGAGTAGAGCTGAGTGGCGCGCACGTTGACGTCGATGATGATGCCGCCCTTGCCGTTGACGAACGGCTCGTCCCACTTGGCGGTGTCGAGGGTCGCCCAGTCGGGGTTGGTCAGGCCCTCGTCGATCATCTTCTTGAGGAACCTGTTGGCGTCCATGAACTCCGGGACGTCAAACTCGGGGACGAGCTTGCCGTTGCGCTCACCCCAGTTGTTCGGCGTGCCGAACCACACGTCGACCGCGTTGTACGGGCTGGAGGCCGCGAAGACCGAGGTGGGCCACTTCGGCAGGATCAGGCCGTAGGTGTCCTTCTTGCCGTTGCCGTCGGGGTCCTGCTCGGTGAAGGCCTTGGCGACCTTGTACAGGTCGTCGGTGGTCTTGGGGATGTCGAGGCCGAGCTTGTCGAGCCAGTCCTTGCGGTAGAGGACCGCCGAGCGCAGCTCGGGCCGCACCCGGTAGATGCCGAACGTCCTGCCGTCGATCGAGGCGTTGAGCGCGGTCTGCTTGGACGCCGGCTTCAGGTTCGGGTACTTGTCCAGCTTGTCGGTGAGGTCCCAGAACGCCCCTGCCTTCGCGGCCTTCACGAACGCGGGGGCCTTGGTGTCCTGGATCACCATGGCCTCGGGGAAGTCGTCCGAGGCGAGGGTGACGTTCATCTTGTTCTCGTACTCGGCGTTCGGCACCCAGTTGATCTTCAGTTTGGCGCCGATGAGCTTCTCGACCGCCTTCTGCACCTCGCCGTTGGGGTCGGGGGCGGTCTTGAACAGCGGGACCATCATGGTCAGGGTGTTGTCGTTCTGGTCGGCGTCGGAGCCGCCGCCGGAGCAGGCGCCGAGCAGACCGGTGGTCAACAGGGTGGCCAGGGCGCAGGCCAGTGGCCGGAAGCCGGCTCGCCGGGGGGTAGCGCTCATCGGTTGCCTTTCGAATCAAGCCGCGCTTCGTTCTCCGCGAAGAAGCGCAGGCAGAGCCAGGTGTCGAAGTGGATCCACGCACCCGCCCCGAGCACGGGTGCGAGGATCGGCAGGGTTTTGATCGCCTGTGCCTCCGCCGCGAGGACGAACAGCAGCAGGATCGTGGCGGCGGGGTGGGCCAGTGCGAACATCGGCGCCCGTGCCAGACAGGCGCCGGGCCGCAGGTCGTAGTGGACGTACATCGGCAGCAGGTACGCCGCCGCGGCGACCGCCACGATCAGCGCGGCCAGGGTCGCCAGCCGCGGCGCCGTCGCCCCCGGCCCGAGGGCCGAGAAGTACAGGTAGTCGCCGATCAGCACGGTGAGCAGGACGACGACCGGCAGCACGAGCAGCGAGCCGCGCCGGAACTCCGCGCGGTAGACCGCCCAGAACTCCGCCACAGATTGAATCGTTTCACCCTGGACGTGCCGCCTGGCCAAGGTGTACGCCGCGACCGTGGCCGGGCCGAGGCCCAGGACCACGCCGCCTACCAGCGTGAATCCGATCCAGAGGAGGTTGAGGCGAATCATCCACGTAAGCTGGGAGCAGGCCCACTGGAGCTTGACCGCCCAGCCGGCACTGTCGTTCTGCTGCACCGTTTGTCCCAGTTCGTATCACAAGCGTGAACCGATCGATCGTGGTGCGAAGGTAGTATTAAAACGTATTAATGTCAATGAACACGGGCATCTCACCTCGCCGGGCGGCCGTGGCGGCACGCCTGAGCGCCGGCCGGGCCCGCGGACTGAATCCTTTCAACGCGCCCCGCGCCGCACCCCCGCGCGCCCCTAGGGGTCGCGGCGGGCGACGGTGGACTCGCGCACGACCAGGTCGGGCTGGAAGATGACCTGCCGGTGCCGATGCCGGTCCGGCGACTCGACCTCCTCCAGCAGCAGGTCCATGGCGCTGCGGCCGAGCAGTTCGCGCGGCTGGCGCACCGACGTGAGCGGCACGGCCGCCGCCGAGGCGAACTCGATGTCGTCGTAGCCGACGATGGCCATGTCGTGCGGCACCCGCAGCCCGTGGCCGAGCAGCGCCTGCAACATCCCGAGCGCGAGCATGTCGTTGGCGCAGATCACCGCCGTCGGCCGCTCCTCCGGCGGCAGCGCGGCGAGCCGCTCCCCCGTGCGATGGCCCTCGGTGAACCCGCTCAGCCGGGGCACCTCCAGGTCCATGAGCCGGACCGGCTCGGGCGCGTCGGCCACGGCGGCCTGGACGCCGGCCCGCCGGTCGGCCACCTGGCGGATGACGGACGGCCCGCCGGCGAACGCGATCCTGCGATGGCCGAGACCCACCACGTGATCGCCGGCGAGCCGGCCACCGTACCGGTCGTCGACCGAGACCGAGCACTGCCGGCCCACTGCCGGCGCGTCGACGAGGACGACCGGGGTGCCGCGCTCCATGAGCCGGCGCCAGTGCCGGTCCCCGGCGTCGACCGGGCTGAGCAGCACCCCCATGACCCGGTGCATCTCCAGCTGCTCCAGGTGACGCCGCTCGCGTTCGAGGTCGACGCCGCTGTTGCACACCACCACCATGACGTCCCGATCGGCGGCCGGGGCCTCCGCGGCCCGGGCCACGTCGGCGAAGAAGGGGTTGACGATGTCGATGACGACGAGCCCGACCGTGCGGCTGCGGCCGACCCGCAGATGCCTGGCCACCTCGTTGCGGACGAAGCCGAGCTCACGGATGGCGTCGAAGACCCGCTCACGCGTGCGGGGCGCGACGATCTCGGGCCGGTTCAGCACGTTGCTCACGGTGCCGACGGAAACACCCGCCCGCTCGGCGACCTCCCTGATGCTCGTGGTCGCCATCAACCCTCACGTGTCCAGATTACGCATATAGAACCGTCGGGTTGAAACGATACAAGAGCCTGGAGCGTACTGACACCTGGAGCGGTCCATCCCACCCCGGCAGGAGGACGGCGGGCGTCCGTACGCGCCCGTGCGCCACGGGCACGCACTGACCGGGCCCCGTTCGCCCGGGGACCCGCCCGGTCGCCGCGCGACCGGGTCAGGGCCGTCAGGACACGTCGTAGGCGAGGTTCGGGCGCAGCCAGTGCTCGACTTCACTGAGGGGAACGCCGCGGCGGGCGGCGTAGTCCTCCGCCTGATCCTTGCCGATGCGGCCGACCGTGAAGTAGTGCGACCCCGGGTGGGCGAAGATCAAGCCGCTCACGGCCGCCGCCGGGGTCATCGCGAACGACTCGGTCAGCGCCATGCCGACACGCTCGGCCCCGACCAGGCCGAACAGGTCGGCCTTCTCGCTGTGGTCGGGGCTCGCGGGGTAGCCGAGCGCGGGACGGATGCCGCGGAACCGTTCCGCGTGCAGGTCGGCCATGTCCGGGTTCGCGTCCGGCTCGAACCACGCGCGCCGGGCCTCCAGGTGGACGTACTCGGCGAACGCCTCGGCGAGCCGGTCGGCCAGCGCCTTCACCATGATCGCCCGGTAGTCGTCGTGGGCCGATTCGTACTCGGCGGCGAGTTTCGCCGCACCGTGCACGGCTACGGCGAACCCGCCGATGTGGTCGCCGTCAGGGGACAGGTAGTCGGCGAGGCAGCGGTTCGGCCGGCCCTTCGGCTTGGCGGTCTGCTGGCGCAGCATCGGCAGCCGCAGCACGCCGTCGCGGGCGGTCGGCGCGTCGGGGGCGTCGATCACGATGTCGTCGCCCTCGGACCGCGCCGGCCAGAAGCCGTAGGCGCCACGCGGCTGGAACAGCCCCTTGGCGATGATCTCGTCGAGCAGGGCGTTGGCGTCGTCGTACAGCTCGCGGGCCACCGGCTGGTCCAGGATCGCCGGGAACTTGCCCTTCAGCTCCCACGCGAGGAACAGGAACTGCCAGTCGACGAACTCGCGCAGCGTCGTGAGGTCGGGCTCGACGATGCGCACCCCGGTGAAGTCGGGCACCGGCAGGTCGTCGAACGGCACGATCTCGCGGTTGGCGCGGGCCCGCTCCAGGGTGAGCATGGGGCTGCGCTGCTTGGTCTCGTGCTGCTCGCGCAGGCGCTGCTGCTCCTCGCGGTTGCGCGTCTTGAGCTCCTCGGCCCGCTCGGGGTCGAGCAGGTCGGAGACGACGCCCACCACCCGGGAGGCGTCGAGCACGTGCACCGTGGTGCCTTCGTACGCCGGGGCGATGCGCACCGCCGTGTGCTGGCGCGAGGTGGTGGCCCCGCCGATGAGCAGCGGCAGCTTCATGTCGCGGCGCGCCATCTCCTGCGCGACGTTGACCATCTCGTCGAGCGACGGTGTGATCAGCCCGGACAGCCCGACGGCGTCGGCGCCCTCGGCGATCGCGGTGTCGAGGATGCGCGCGGCCGGCACCATGACGCCGAGGTCGATCACCTCGTAGTTGTTGCAGCCGAGCACCACGCCCACGATGTTCTTGCCGATGTCGTGCACGTCGCCCTTGACGGTGGCGAGCACCACCTTGCCGTGGCCGCCGCCCTGGGCACGCCCGGCGGCGAGCGCCTCCTCCTTCTCCTTCTCCATGAACGGCTCCAGGTAGGCCACCGAGCGCTTCATCACGCGCGCGCTCTTGACCACCTGCGGCAGGAACATCTTGCCGGAGCCGAACAGGTCGCCCACGATCTTCATGCCGTCCATGAGCGGGCCCTCGATGACGTCGAGGGGCCGCTTCATGCGCTGCCTGGCCTCCTCGGTGTCCTCCTCGACGAAGTCGACGATGCCGTGCACGAGGGCGTGCGCGAGGCGTTCCTCGACGGGCGCGTCGCGCCACGCCAGGTCGACGGTGCGCTTGGTGGTGTCGCCGCGGACCGTCTCGGCGAACGCGACCAGCCGGTCGGTGGCGTCGGGCCGCCGGTCGAACAGGACGTCCTCGACGAGTTCGAGCAGGTCGGCCGGGATGTCCTCGTAGACGGCGAGCTGGCCGGCGTTGACGATGCCCATGTCGAGCCCCGCTCGCACGGCGTGGAACAGGAACGCCGAGTGCATGGCCTCGCGCACCACGTTGTTGCCGCGGAAGGAGAACGACAGGTTGGAGATGCCGCCGCTGGTGCGCGCCCCCGGGCAGCGCTCCTTGATGAGCGGCAGCGCCTCGATGAACGCCTTGGCGTAGCCGTTGTGCTCGGCCATGCCGGTGGCCACGGCGAGCACGTTGGGGTCGAACACGATGTCTTCGGCCGGGAAGCCCACCTGCCGGGTGAGCAGGTCGTAGGCGCGGCCGCAGATCTCCACCTTGCGCTCGACGGTGTCGGCCTGGCCCTGCTCGTCGAACGCCATGACGACCACGCCGGCGCCGTAGTCGCGGATGCGCCGGGCCTGCTCCAGGAACGGGCCCTCGCCCTCCTTGAGGCTGATCGAGTTGACCACGCCCTTGCCCTGCACGCACTTGAGCCCGGCCTCCAGCACGCTCCATCGCGAGCTGTCGATCATGATCGGCACGCGGGCGATCTCGGGCTCGGTGGCGATCAGGTTGAGGAACGTGGTCATGGCCCGCTCGCTGTCGAGCAGGTCGGCGTCGAAGTTGACGTCGATGAGGTTGGCGCCGCCGCGCACCTGGTCGAGGGCGACCTCGACCGCGCCCTGGTAGTCGTCGGCCTCGATCAGCCGCCGGAACTTGGCCGACCCGGTGACGTTGGTGCGCTCGCCGATCATGACGAACCCGGTGTCGTCGCCGATCTCGAACGGCTCCAGGCCGCTGAACCGGGTGCGCCGCGGGGGTGTGGGCACCCGGCGCGGGGCCAGCCCCGACACGGCGGCGGCGATGCGCTCGATGTGGTCGGGGGTGGTGCCGCAGCAGCCGCCGACGACGTTGACCATGCCGGCCTCGGCGAACTCGCGCAGCAGCCGCGCCGTCGTCTCGGGCGTCTGGTCGTAGCCGCCGAACGCGTTGGGCAGCCCGGCGTTGGGGTGGGCCGCGGTGTAGGTGCCGGCGACGTTGGCGAGATCGGCGACGTGCGGCCGCATCTCCTCCGCGCCCAGCGAGCAGTTGACGCCGACGATCAGCGGCTCGGCGTGCTCGATCGAGCGCCAGAACGCCTCGGCGGTCTGCCCCGAAAGCGTGCGGCCGCTCAGGTCGACGATCGTCACCGAGATCCACAGCGGCAGGTGCGGCGCGACCTCGCGGGCGGCCGTGATGGCGGCCTTGGCGTTCAGCGTGTCGAAGACGGTCTCGATGAGCAGCAGGTCGACGCCGCCCTCGGCGAGCGCGGCGATCTGCTCGGCGTACGCGGCCCGGACGGTGTCGAACGGCACCGTGCGGTAGGCCGGGTCGTCGACCCGCGGCGACAGCGACAGCGTGACGTTGAGGGGGCCCACCGACCCGGCGACGAACCGGCCGCCCGCCTCGTCGGCGGCCTGCCTGGCGAGCCGCGCGCCCTCGAGGTTCATCTCGCGCACGTGCGCCTGCATCTGGTAGTCGGCCTGGGCGATGCTGGTCGCCGTGAACGTGTTTGTGGTGGTGATGTCGGCGCCGGCCGCGAGATAGCGGCGGTGCACGTCGAGGATCAGGTCGGGCCGGGTGAGGTTGAGCAGGTCGGGGTCGCCCGTGACGTCGGACGGATGATCGCGGAACCGATCACCGCGATAGTCGCCGGGCCCGAGCCCGGCTCCCTGCAACATCGTGCCCCACGCGCCGTCGAGCACCAGAATGCGTTCGTCGAGCAATTTCCTCAGGGATTGGGACACGCCACCCGCTCCAAGTCGAGATCCGGCTGGAACCGTCTGCTGATCGTGGTGCTGGTCGTGCTGCCGACCATCGTGGTCTGCGCTGGTCATCGGTCACCTCCCGTAGTGTGGGGAGGCGCCCTTGCGACAGAAGACCAAGGCCGAGCGTGGCGGGCTCGTGCCCGTTGCAGCGCCTCTCGACCTTGGAAACAAAGATACCGGATCGCCTCTCGCGGCGGTCGTGGCATGCTGGCGTCGCGCTCGCGATCCGGTCGTGGGCTCGATCGTGGGCAGGCTCATGGGCCTGGTCACCGGCATGATGCGGAACTTCGATCACAGGCCGGTCACGGACCGGGCGGCGGCACCTGCGTTTCCGCGCCACCACCGGCCGCCGTGACCCACCCGCCAAGCCCTCTCGTCAGGCCCTCTCGTCAGGTCCCCTCGTCAGGCCGCCCGCCGAGCGCACCCGTCGGTCGTCACCGTCAGGCCTCACCGTGGGTGGTCGCCGGCGGTCGTCCTGGGCGGTCGTCCTGGGCGGGGCGTCACCGTGGTGCGACGCCCGGCGGGGTGGGTCCCAGGCGCCGGGCGTCGCCGTCCGCTCAGCCGATGCCGGCCGACACGGGGGCGCGGTGGCCCGGCACCGCCTCCTCGTGCTCGTACTCCTCGCCCCGCCGCGGCTTGTGCGTCTCCTCGATGCGCAGGGCGATGCCCATGGCGAAGAACGTCGGAGCCCACTCGCCGATGAAGATCCCCCAGCGGTCGGCCCGCTCGACACCGGCCTTGGCCTCGTACTGTTTGGACAGGAACCACGACGCCATGGACATGGCGACCGAGGCGAGGCCGGCCATGTACATGTGGTTGGACTTGATTCCCATCTTGTGCAGCGTCTTGATCATATCTCCCCCCGAGAGATTCCTCCCGTTTCGTTACCCGACGTCCTGTTTCATAACCCACCTCATTTGCGGCGTGGCGGAGGTCAGGCCTGGTGCCCGCCGGGCTCGACGGCCAGGGCCGCGAGCTGCTCCTCGAACGGGATCAGGCGCTCCCCATCGGCCTTCGCCGCGGCCTCCTCCCCCGCCCTCTCGGCTCGGCGGCCGGTCAGCAGCGCGGCCAGCTCACCGGCGGCGCGGTCGATGCGCGCGGCGAGGTCGCCCGCGGCCGGGGTCCGCAGCGCGTCCCCGCGCTCGTCCTGGATGTCGCCGGCCGGCGCGGCGGCCTCGGCGGACGCCGCGCCGCTCCCCCAGTCCTCGTTCGCGGCGTAGACCCCGGTGGGTATCACGACCGCCCGCAGGTAGGCGAACAGCGGGCGCAGCGCATGGTCCAGGGCGAGCGAGTGGCGGAGCGTGCCGCCGGTGGCGGCGATGAGGACGGGGGTGCCGATCAGCGTCTCCGGGTCGAGCACGTCGAAGAACGACTTGAACAGGCCGCTGTAGGAGGCCGCGAAGATCGGGGTCACGGCGATGAGGGCGTCGGCCTCGGCGACCTCGTGCTGTGCCGCCCGCAGCCGTGAGCCGGCGAAACCCGTGACGAAGTTGTTGGCGATGTCGGTCGCCAGCTCGCGCAGCTCGATCACGCGCACCTCGGCCGGGCGGTCCCGCTCCACGCGCGACACGACCGCGCCCGCCAGCCGGTCGGCCAGCATCCTCGTCGTGGACGGTCGGCCGAGGCCGGCGGAGACGACGGCGATCCGTACGGGCCGCATGCACGAGGTCCTTTCCGTGGGAGCGGGCCCGCGGCTCGGGCGGGCCCGGTGGATGGGCAGGTGAGTGGGCAGGTAGGTGGGCGGGTGCCGGTCGGCGGTGCTCGGGGCGGTCGTCAGGAGGCGGCGGAGGCGCGTTCGGCGTCGCGCCTGGCGACCAGGGCCGCGTGGGTGGGGGCGTCGGGCACGCCGGCGGGGCGGCCGATGGCGAACTCCTTGCGCAGCACGGGCACGACCAGTTCGCCGAGCATGTCGATCTGCTCCAGCACGGTCTTCAGCGGCAGGCCCGCGTGGTCCATCAGGAACAGCTGGCGCTGATAGTCGCCGAAGTACTCGCGGAAGGCGAGGGTGCGGTCGATGACCTGCTGCGGGCTGCCCACCGTGAGCGGCGTCTCGGCGGTGAACTCCTCCAGCGACGGCCCGTGGCCGTACACCGGGGCGTTGTCGAAGTACGGCCGGAACTCGCGCACGGCGTCCTGGGAGTTGGGCCGCATGAACACCTGCCCGCCGAGGCCGACGATCGCCTGCTCCGGCGTGCCGTGCCCGTAGTGGGCGAAGCGCTCCCGGTAGAGGTTGATCAGGCGCATGAAGTGCTCCTTGGGCCAGAAGATGTTGTTGGCGAAGAAGCCGTCGCCGTAGTAGGCGGCCTGCTCGGCGATCTCGGGGCTGCGGATCGAGCCGTGCCAGACGAACGGGGGCACGCCGTCGAGGGGCCGCGGGGTCGCGGTGAACGACTGGAGCGGGGTGCGGAACCGGCCCTGCCAGTCGACGACGTCCTCGCGCCACAGCCGGTGCAGCAGCGCGTAGTTCTCGATGGCGAGCGGGATGCCCTGGCGGATGTCCTTGCCGAACCAGGGGTACACCGGCGCGGTGTTGCCGCGGCCCAGCATCAGGTCGACCCGGCCCTCGGCGAGGTGCTGGAGCATCGCGTAGTCCTCGGCGATCTTGACCGGGTCGTTGGTGGTGATCAGCGTGGTCGCCGTGGACAGGATGAGCCGCTCGGTGCGCGCGGCGATGTAACCGAGCATCGTGGTCGGCGAGGAGGGCACGAACGGCGGATTGTGGTGCTCGCCGGTGGCGAAGACGTCGAGCCCCGCCTCCTCGGCCTTGAGGGCGATGGTGACCATCGCCCGGATGCGCTCGTGCTCGGTGGGCGTCCTGCCGGTCGTGGGGTCCATGGTGACGTCGCCGACGGAGAAGATACCGAACTGCATCATGTCCACCATTCTCTGCACCGGGACCAGGCGGTTGAATTTTCAATCACGTGAGCGTCCCGTCACCGTGGATTATTCCCGCGCGCCGCGCGTCCCCCCGCAGGCCGCCCCGGCGAACGCCGCCGGGCCGAGCGCCGGCCCGGCGCGGATCGGCCCTGGCGGCGCGGGGTCAGCGGCCCTTGAGCGCGGCGCGGAGCTGCAGGGTGATGATGCTCTGGGTGCCGTCGTCCGCCACGACGTCGAAGGTCCACGGGATGTCGGCCATGGTGGGGTCGGCGTAGATGGTCCGGGGGTTCCGGACCATGTGCCGGACCTCGATGTCGCCGCTTTCGTCGCCCTTGGCGACGGCCACCGAGA
The DNA here is from genome assembly GCA_044507605.1 of Actinomycetales bacterium. GTDB lineage: Bacteria > Actinomycetota > Actinomycetes > Streptosporangiales > Streptosporangiaceae > Thermopolyspora. The sequence continues at coordinate 12,864 of JBIQJI010000008.1, forward strand.
ACGTGTCGTCGTGCTCGTCGTACTCGATGTAGGCCAGCGACTGCCGATCGGCCTCCATCTGGTCCCCGTACTCCCCGCTGAGCACCTCGACCGAGACCGGGGAACCCTGGAAGTCCTTCGTCACGGTCTCGAAGAACGGCCGCCACTCGGCCCGTGGGATTTCCTGTCGTTCCTGGTTCATTTCACGCCCTTTCTGATCAGGCGTATCGACTACCCCCAGGCACTGCCCTGAATCGGCCTGGTCAGGGCGACGCGCGGCAATCATGATCTATGCGAACGGGCCGGGCGAACCGTACCCTTCCTGCTATGGCAACTGCGGATTCCTGGGTGGTCGTGGGGCTCGACAACGGCGGCACCGCCAACAACGCGACCGTGCTCGACTCGTCGGGGCGCTTCCTGGTGGACCGGCTGGTCGAGGTGCCGAGTTTCGTGCGCGAAGGACCCTCGACGGCGGTGGCGGCCCTCGTCGAGGCGTTCGACAACGTGCTCAAGGAGACAGGGGTCTCCCGTGACCGCGTGCGGGCCGTGGGACTGGACACACCGGGCCCGGCGAGCGCGAACGGGGTGATCTCCTCGAAGGGCGCGACCAACTTCGGCGATCACCCCGAGTGGCCCGGGTTCGACTTCAGGGGCGCGCTCGAGCAGGCCCTCGACCTCCCCGTGACCTACCACAACGATGGCAACGCCGCCACGCTGTACGCCCACCACGTGCACTTCGGCGCCGACGCGGCCGCCCGCTCGTCGGCCGCCGCGATCGTCGGCACGGGCCTCGGCGGCGGCGTCGTGGTGGCCGGCCAGGTGGTGCGCGGCGCCACCGGCACCGCCGGGGAGCTCGGCCACGTGCACATCCCCATGGCCGGGCTGCTGGAGGACGACCAGCCGCTCCCCCGGTGCAACTGCGGCTTCGACGGCGACGCCGAGAGCGTGGCCTCGCTGACCGGGATCACGAAGAACCTGCTGCCGTACTGGCTGACCCGCTTCCCCGACCACGAGCTCGGCCGCGTCGAACCCATCGGCAAGGCCGCCAAGATGCTGCGCGGCTACGGCGAGAAGGGCGACCCGATGGCGCTGAAGGTCTTCGGGCAGCAGGCCAAGGCGATCGGGCGGCTGTTCACGATCGCGGCCAACTTCATCGACCCCGACGCCTACTTCGTGGGCGGCGGCGTGGTCGAGGCGGCGCCGCACTTCCGCGAGTGGTTCCTGGACGAGGTGCGGCGGCATACGGTCCTGCGCGAGGAGCAGCGGGCCACCACGTCACTGGCGCTCGTCCGCGACCTCGACATGGCCGGGGCGCGGGGGTCCGCGCTCGCCGCCCTCCAGTCGGCCCGCACAGACCATCTGTGACGATACGTAGCGTTAAGTCACTACTTTGTCATACTAAAGGGTTGTCAACCCCCCTGTGTTGATCTCAGGGCGGCCGTAGACTCGGAACGGAGGCGATGCCACGGGGGTGGTCATGCGCGAAGGTTCCGACGCTCAAGGCTTCGGCGAGCGCCAGGTCTGGCCGTTCGAATGCCTGCGCTGCCGCTACGTCTGGGAGGTGGAGTACACCGTGCGCCACCTCTCCGACGGGCACGGCAACGAGATGGACCTCTGGCTGCTCGACGGCCTGCCGGCCCTGCCGCCGCTGTCGGGCGCGCGCTGTCCCGAGTGCCGTGGCGCGAGCGTCACGGTGTTCCCGCAGGGCTACCTCAGCCATCACCCCGAGCTGCTCGCCCCGGCGACGCCGTCCGCCGAGGCCGAGCCGATCGGCCCGCCGCCCGCCGCCGGGCCCGACGACCCCCGCCGCTACTGGCCGATGAGCGTCGCGGGCCGCTGGTCGCCTGGGGTGACCCTGCGCGCGCTGGCCCTCGCCGTGGTCGTGGCGACCCTGGTGATGGCCGCCGGTTACGAGATCTTCGAACGGCTGCTGCCCACCACGCACCTGCACTGACCGCCTGTCCGGCGGTCCGGCGCCTCGTCGTCCCCGCCGCCGGGCACGTCACCCGCCGCCGGGCACGCCCCCTGACATCGGGCACCCGTCGAGGGAGATCTCCGTCCAGACCACCTTTCCCCCGCCAGCGGGGCGGTGGTAGCCCCATCTGTGGCTGAGCATGTCGATCAGCCAGAGCCCCCGCCCGCCCTCGTCCAGCTCGCCGGGCGTCGCCTGTTTGGGCACGCCGGCGCAGTCGTCCCACACCTCCAGCACCAGCTGCCCCCGGGAGCGGTACGCCGTCAATCGCACGGAACGGTCGAGGACGCCTTCGGCGAGGGCGGCCTTCACGGAGTTCGCGACCAGCTCGGTGGCGCACAGCTGCGCGGTGTGAATCAGCTCCGCATCGGTCAGACCGAGGGATAACAGCACGTCCCGAATATGCCGCCGGAAATCGGGCACCTGCGTCACGTTCGCCGGGAATTCGAGGAAGCGGTGTCCCGCCGTGCTCATGGGGAACTCGATCATTTCCAGCACTTCGCCTCCTTCACATCTGTTGGGGCGTTCGCGGGACCAGACTGCCACCATCGGGTTACGGTTGGTAATGGAATGATTCTCCAGCGGCCGTACAGTTCCCGTAGAGGGGTACGGCCGATGGGCAGGCTCTCGCGCGAAGAAGGACAAATCCCCCAATGGTGGTTATGAGCACGATCAACCCCGGAGATTCCCCGCGTCACCTGTTCGCCTTCGAACTCCGCCGCTTCCGCCTGCAGGCCGGACTCACCCAACTCGAACTGGCCCGCCTGGTGCCCTGCTCAGGCTCACACATCGCCCATCTGGAAAATGCCCGACGCATGCCACAAATGCCACATATTCGACGATTCGACGAGATCCTCCCGTCCCCCGACGACCACTTCCTCGCCCTCTACAAGTCCCTGACCTGGGAACAGGCGCCGCCACACCTGCGCGACTGGATGACCGAGGAGCAGGCCGCGACCAGCCTGCGCATCTGGAGCGCGGTCTTCGTCTGGGGCGCCTTTCAGACCGAAGCATATGCCCGCATCGTGCTCGGCTCCACGCCCGGAATCACCCCCGACGAGCTGGACACGCGCGTCGCGGATCGAATGCAGCGCAAAGCGATCCTGACCAGAGAACGCCCGCCCACGATTCAATGCCTGATCGACGAGGGCGTGCTCTACCGCCCAACGGGAAGCCCGGAGGTGATGGCCCAACAACTGATCACACTCGCGCAGATCGCACAACTTCCGCACGTTACGGTGCAGGTTGTTCCGTACGGCGCGCCCAGCGCGGGAATCGGGTTGCTCGGCGCCTTCAACATCGGCGAGATGAACGGCACTGCGTATAACGCGTGGATCGAGGCCCAGCCCCGCGGCTCATCGACCGTCGACCGATCGGTCATCGCTCGATTATCGGCGCGCTACGATGCGATCCGCGCAGACGCCGAAAACCGGCACCTTTCCCTCACCATCATCAAGAACGCAGCGCAGAAATGGAGCGAGCGGATTAATGACGAACACCTTTCCGGAAAATGATGGCCCCGGCATCACCTGCGCGCGGCTCGATTGGCGCAAGAGCAGCCACAGCGGCTCGGCCGACAGTGAGTGCGTCGAGGTCGCGACCGCCCCGGCCGGCACGGTCGCCGTCCGCGACAGCAAGAACCCCGGCGGGCCCACGCTGCGGTTCACCCGCTCCGAGTGGGGCGCGCTCGTGGCGGCCGTGAAGTCGGGCGGCCTCGGCCTCTGACGCCGGCGACTCCCGGCGGCAACGGCCCGACGGGCCCGGACACGCCGTCCTTCGGCGGGCTGCCACACGCGCGATCGCCTCGTCGAGAGTGCGTGCGGCCGCCGGGCGTCGCCCATGTGGCCGCTGCGCAGGAGGAGCCTCGATGTCCTGCCCCGCCCTTTCGCTCCGGACTCCCGAGCCTCGCCCACCTTCTCGTCGGCGATGCCCCGCCGATCCCTCTCTCCGAATCTGGCCGGCTCCGGCCGATACCTGACGCCGTGTGACGGTCGGCAGCCGATCCCCTGGGATGTGATGAACTGGAAGGCGTGACCGAAACATCCCCTTCCTGCCCTTCCTGGCCCGGCGGTCTCGGCGGCCGAGGCCGGAACGGCACCCTGCCGCACCCCGCCCACCGCGTCCGCACCCCGCGCTTCGGCGCAGGGCGGTGGCGGCGGTGACGGCCCTCGGCGACGCCTTCGCCATCATCGCGGCCGTCTGCACAGGGCTCGCCGGTGGCGTCTACCTGGGGTTCTCCGCCCTGGTCATGCCCGCTCTGCTGCGCAGACCCGCGGGCGACGCGATCGTCACGATGCAGGAGGTGAACCGGGCGGCGGTGCGTCCGCCGTTCATGACGGTGTTCTTCGGCGCGGCCATCGCATCGGCGGCCCTCATCGTCGTCGAGCTCGTCGGCTTCGACGGTGCCTCCTCGGCGCTCCGGATCGCCGGTGGCGTGCTCTCCCTGGTGGGATTCGTGATCACGGCCGGCTACAACGTGCCCCGCAACAACGAACTCGCCGCCCTGGATCCCACGGCGGCGGGGGCGCAGCAGACCTGGGACCGGCTGGCCGGAGAGTGGACCCGCGGAAACCACGCCCGGGCCGCGTCTTCCGCCCTTGGCCTCGTCGCCCTCCTCGTGGCCGGCCACGTCTGAGCGGCCCCGCACACCCGAGTGGCCGGGCACACCCGAGTGGCCGGCCCGCCGCCCGGCCCCGTCCGGCTCCTCCCGGGCCGGGGGTCCGTGGCGTTCGGCCGGGCTCGTCCGCTCCCGGTTCCGGGGCCGGACGGGATCAGTGCTCGCCGTCGAAGCGCGGGCCTCGATGACGGGTGCGGGGCCATGCGGGTGGGAGGCGGCGGGGGGCGGCCAGGGCGTGGAGGGGGGCGGCGACGAGGGTGCGGATCTCCTCCATGGCCTGCGTGTCGGGGTGGCCGGAGTGCAGGACCCGATCGAGGACGTCCTCCGGGGTGGAGGCGGGCATCTCGGCCAGGGCGGCGTGCACGGCCTCCGGGCCGCCGAGTTCGAGCAGGTTGAGGAAGCCCTCGGCCATGACCAGGAGCTGTTCGGGCTCGGTCAGGTCGTCGCGGGTGAGGATGTTCGACTCCAGCAGCGCGGCGAGGGCGGTGGGGGCCAGCCGGGGGTCGGAGCGCAGGCGGTGCAGGAGGCGGTGGCCAAGGGGGTGGATCTCGGCGACGGCGCTCACGATCGAGGCGGTGCGGCCGCGGAACGGGCAGGCCCGGGCGGCGTCGAGAAGGGTCTCGATGTCGGCGTCGTTGGCGGCGAGCCACCCGGTCAGCTCCACCGCCCGGGTCTCCGGCGAATAGTGCTGGCAGACGACGCCGAGCATCTGCGCGGCCGGGGCGTGGGCCAGCTCGCCGACGAGGGCCGCCTCGCGGCCCTGGCCGAGCAGACGGCGGCGGATCTCGCGCAGGGCGGGCGGGGTGAGGCTCACCAGCGGGCCCGACCGGCTCAGATCGGCCAGGAGGCTGGCGCGGATCTCCGGGGAGAACGGGGAGCGCATGCCCGGCAGGGGCCGGGCGCCGGGTTCGAGATCGTCGGTGAAGATGCGGTCGGGCACGCCTTCGGTGATCTCGACGGCCCCCAGGGCGGCCAGGATGTCGAGGGCACGCTGGAGGTCGCGGGCGAGGTGCGCCTTCTGGCGCCGGATGGCGGCGTCGGTGTCGTCGCCGGCGCGGGACCGCCTGCCGCGGGTCACCCAGATCGACTCGCGGAGCCGGGCGACGGGCGCCGGGGTGCGCATGCCGTACATGGCGGTCAGGATGTCGACCAGCACCGTGGGGAAGATCGTGAACAGCGCCGACCGGGCCGTGCCGCCGCGGGCGGGCTCGCAGATGAAGTCGCCGAGCTGGAAGAACGTGTCGAAGGCGTACGACCAGAGCATCGGCGGGTCGTCGAGCAGCGGCAGGCGGGAGGCGACGGCGACCAGCCGGTTCTTGCGCAGGCGCACCAGGCGCACCTGCCTGGCCCAGGCGAGCATGAGGCCGACCTCGCGCAGTTCGGCGCCGCTGCGCACGGGCCGCGACTCCTCGCCGGTGCCGAGCAGGACGGCCAGGTGGCGGGCGTCGGCCGGTCGGAGGTTGCCGGCCCGGGTGAGGGGACGGCCGGCCTTGCCCGCCTCGGCCACCCACCGGGTGAGGACGGCGAGCCGCCGCACGATCTCGCTGCGGGCGGTGGCCTCGGCGAGCTCGTCGTCGGGCGGCAGAGTGATCGGCAGGTGGGCGAAGGCGCGGTCGGCGCCCGGCGGCGGGCGCCACAGCTCCCTGTCGGCGGCGCGGCCGAGCAGTTCGGCGTCGTAGTCGACGCGACCGGCCGCGAGGTCGCCGCGGAAGCCGTCCACTGCCGCGGGGTCGCCGAGGTCGACGCCGTGCTCGCGGGCGATCAGCGACCAGTACTTGACCATGCCGTAGCGGGACGGGTCGGCGATCGCTTCCGTGAACTGGCCCATGGAGGCGTTGATCGTCCACTCGATCAGCTCGTCGGGGCCGCCGCGCGGGTCGCGCAGCCCGGTGGCGGCGAGGTAGCCGAGCAGGGTGCGCAGCGTGTCGGGGGCGTCGGCCAGCTCGGCGGCGTCGGCGATCACCCGGGTGGGGATCCAGTCGAGCATCAGCCGCACCACGTCGTGGGGCCGCCACAGCGCGATGCGGCCGTCGACGCTCAGGTGCCGCGACAGCACGGCCGCCTCCAGCACCTTGGGGTTGGCGGGCAGGCCGCGCTCGGCCGCCCAGGCGGCGCAGCGGCGCACCAGCATGCTCTTGGCGGCTTCGAATTCGTCGGGCTCGTCGATCTGAAAGTAGGTGCGCATCTGACCAACCACCTTCGAGCGGGACGCGGGGCCCGGCGGCCTGGACCATCGCTTACGAAACAATGGGTCCGCCGTGACCAACCCCCTACGCAGGGTAACCCACCCGGGCGGGTCGCGCAGGCCGAACCCGCGCATCGGACGGGTTCGGGGGCCGCCGCGCCAGGGGCGCGCGGGCGCGGCCCCGGCGCGGCGGCGCGGGTCAGGGGTTGATTTGGATCTTGCGACCGACGCCTGCCTTGAACCGGTCGATCGCGGTCTCGTACTCGTCGAGCGGATACCGATGACTGATCATGATCTCGGGGTCGAGGACGCCCTCGGCGAACAGCTCGCCCGCGCGCTCGAAACTGTGCAGCACCGCCATCGAGCCGGTGATGGTGATCTCCTGGTTGTAGATGCGGTAGGGCTCGATCTCGGCCTTGGCCTTCTCCGCCGACACGCCGAACTGCAGGAACGTGCCGCCCTTGCCGACCCGGGACAGGCCGTCCTGGATCGCCGCCACGACCCCGGTGCAGTCGATCACGACGTCCCAGCCGCGCGGGCGGTCGAGCTCGTCGGCGGAGGCGACGGTGGCGGTGCAGCCGAGGGTGCGGGCGGTGGCGAGCCGCTCCGGGTTGAGGTCGACCATCTCGACCGACGCGGCGCCGGCCCGCTTGGCCAGCTCCAGCATCATCAGGCCCATGGTGCCGGCGCCGTAGATGAGGTAGTGGGCGGCCACGTCGCGGGGCAGCCGGTCGTAGCCGCGCACGGCGCACGACAGCGGCTCGATGAGGGCGGCGTCGGCGGTGCGCACGCCCTCGGGCAGCCGGAAGCAGTTCCTCACCGGGGCGACGGCGTACTCCGCCGCTCCCCCGGCCGTGGTCACGCCGATGGCGGCCCACCGCTCGCACAGGTTCTCGCGGGAACGGCGGCAGTAGTAGCACTCGCCGCAGTACAGGGACGGGTCGACGGCCACCTGGTCGCCCACGGCGATCTCGGTGACCGCGCCGCCGACCTCGACGACCTCGCCGGCGAACTCGTGGCCGGGCACCACCGGCAGGCTCGGCGCGAACTCGCCTTCGAGGATGTGCAGGTCGGTGCCGCAGATGCCGCAGCCGGCGACCCGCACCACGACGTCGCGGGGGCCGGGCACGGGGTCCGGCACCGATTCGACGGAGATCTCGCCGGGCGATGCGATGATCGCTGCCTTCATGTCTACTTCACCGCTCCCAAGGTCAGGCCGCGCACCAGCTTGTCCTGGGCCAGCCAGCCGGCGATCAGCACCGGCAGGGAGACCAGGGTGGCGGCGGCGCACAGGCGGGCGAGGAACAGGCCCTCGCTGGTGATGAACCCCACGAGGAACACCGGGGCGGTGGCCGCCCGGGTGGCGGTGAGGTTCACCGCGAACATGAACTCGTTCCAGGCGAAGATGAAGCAGATCAGCGAGGTCGCCGCCACGCCCGGCATGATGACCGGGCCGATGACGCGGGTCAGGATCGTCGGCAGCCGCGCGCCGTCGACCTGGGCCGCCTCGATGATCGCCGTGGGCACCTCTTGCAGGAACGACCGGAGCATCCAGACCGCGAGCGGCAGGTTCATCGCGGTGTACAGGATGACCATGGTCCACACGTTGTCGAGCATGCCGAGCTCCTTGACGACCAGGTAGATCGGCAGCAGCGCGGCGATGGCCGGCAACATCTTCGTGGACAGGAAGAAGAACAGCACGTCCCGCCATGCCGGCACCGGCCGGATCGCCAGCGCGTACGCCGCGGGCAGCGCCAGCGCGATCACCAGGGCGGTCGACACGATCGAGGCGGTGGCCGAGTTGATGAGGAACGGCACGATGCCGCGGTCGAGCACGGTGCCGTACTGGTCGAAGGTGATCGAGGCCAGCAGCCGCGGCGGGTTGGCGGCGGCGTCCGACTCCGATTTCACCGACGTCAGCACCATCCACAGCACGGGGAAGAAGAAGAACACCGCGGCCAGCCACGCCAGGAGGGTCCACAGCGTGCCCATACCGGGACGCCCGCGGCGGCGCGCGGCGGCCGGCGCCGGCGCGGCCGAGGTCAGAGCGGCCATCACGACTCCTCCCGGAACAGCGACGACACGACGCGCAGCGCGAACGTCGCCACGATGATGGTGGCGACCACCACGACCACGCCGGCCGCCGCGGCCTCGCCGTACTCGTACTTGCGGAACATGGTCAGGTAGATCTCGTAGGGCAGGTTCGTGGTGGCGGTGCCGGGGCCGCCCTGGGTGATGGTGAAGACCGCGTCGAAGGTCTGCACCAGGTAGATCGAGCCGAGCAGGGCGCCGAGTTCGATGTACTTGCGCAGGTGCGGCAGGGTGATGGCGCGGAAGATCTGCCAGCCGTTCGCGCCGTCGACGTGCGCGGCCTCGATGACGTCGCCCGCCTGGCTCTGCAGCCCGGCGAGGATGATCAGCATCATGAACGGCGTCCACTGCCACACCAGCGACGCCACGACGGCGGTCATCGGATAGTCGGTGACCCAGTCGACGCGCGCCGGCGTGGTGTCGCCGAACAGCCGGCCGATCGCGTCGATGGTGCCGGTCAGCAGGCCGTACGTCGGGTTGTAGATGGCGTGCTTCCACAGCAGGGCCGACGCCATCGGCATGATGAGGAACGGCGCGATCAGCAGTGTGCGCACGACGGCCCGGCCCCGGAACTTGCGATCGAGCAGGAACGCGAGCGCGGTGCCGAGGATCATCGAGATGATCACGGTGCCGGCGGTGAGAACGACGGTGTTGAGCACCGCCGCGCGCAGCCGGTCGTTGGTGAAGACGGTGATGTAGTTGTCGATGCCGACGAAGTGCCGGTCGCCGGGATGCAGGATGTTCCAGCCCAGCGTCGAGATCACCAGGGTGACGACGAACGGGAGCTGGGTGATGACGATCGTGAAGATCAGGGCGGGCAGGAGGGGGAACCGCCGGGTCCAGCGCTCCGGCCGTTTCGGCCTGGGACCCGCGGACGGCGACGTCGATGCGGGGGGCGCCGCCGGGGATGTGGCGATTGTCATGGTTGTCTCCCGTCGGTCCCGGCGCGGCGGGCGGGGTGTGCCGCCGCGCCGGGGACCTCAGCGGCGCGTGATCACCGGTACTTCTCGGACACCTGCTCGGCGAGCTTCTGCCCCTGGGCCAGGGCGTCCCGCACCGTCGTCTGCCCGGCGATGGCGGCGGACACCTGCTGGGACACCTTCGTGCCGAGGTCGGCGAACTCGGGAATGTCCACGAACTGCACGCCCACCGTCGGCCTGGGCTGCAGGCCCGGGTTCTCCGGGTCGGCGTTGGCGATGGAGTCCAGCGTCACCTGGTAGAACGCCTTGGCGGCCTGCTGATACTCGGGGATCTCGTACGTCGACTTGCGCTTGCCGTCGGGCACCCGCGACCAGCCGAGCTGCGAGCCCACCAGCTTCTCGTAGTCCTTGCCGGACGCCCAGGAGATGAACTTCCAGGCGTCGTCGGCCTTCTTCGTGGTGCGCGGCATCGCCCACGCCCACGTCCACAGCCAGCCGGAGTACTCGGTCTTGTTCACCGGGGCGTAGACGTAGCCGACCTTGCCGGCGACCTTGCTGGTCTTCGGGTCCTCCAGCGACGCGGCGGCCGAGGTGGCGTCGTACCACATGGCGGCCTTGCCCTGGCCGAAGGTGTTCAGGCACTCGGTGAAGCCCGCCTGGGCGGCGCCCGGCTCGCCGTGCTTCTTGATCAGGTCGACGTAGAACTCGACGGCCGAGGTGAACTCGGGCGCATTGACCTTGGGAGTCCAGTCCTTCTCGAACCAGGTGCCGCCGAAGGTGTTGACCACCGTCGTCAGCGGCGCGAACACCTCGCCCCAGCCGGGCAGGCCGCGCAGGCAGATGCCGGCCACGCCCGCCTTCTTGTCGTCGAGCTTGGCGGCGAACTCGGCGACCTCGTCCCAGGTCGGATGCTCGGGCATCTTCAGCCCGGCCTCGTCGAACAGGTCCTTGCGGTACATCAGGAACGACGACTCGCCGTAGAACGGCACGGCGTACATCTTGCCGTCCTCGCCCGTCAGCGACTGCACCATCGGTTCGAGCAGGTCGGCCTGGTCGAACGCGGCGTCCTTGGCGGCGAACGACGAGACCTCGTGCAGCCAGTCGTTCTTGGCCCAGATGGGCACCTCGTACGCGCCCACCGTGACGACGTCGTACTGGCCGGCGCCGGTCGCGACGTCCTGGGTCACCTTGTCGCGTAGTTCGTTCTCGGGAAGGATCGTGTAGTTGACCGTTATGCCGGACTGCTTGGTGAAGTTGTCGGCGGTCAGCTTGGAAATGTCCTCCATCTGCGGGTTGCCCACCATGAGGACGTTGATCGACGTGGCGCCGGACGAGTCCGTCCCGCCGCCACCGCCGCCACCGCCGCCGCCCGCACCGGCGCACGCGCCGGCGGCCAGGGCCAGCGCGGCCACGCCCGCGATCACACCCGCGAGCCTCGCCGTACGACGGCGAGGACGCCCCTCTGACGTCATGTCGACCTCCTGGTCTGCCCGGTCGCCCTACCGGTGACCGGATGTTCCTGCGACGCCCCCGACGTCATGTGCTTGCCGAGCCGGCGCACGGTGATGTCGGCCGGTGCGATCGACCGGCCGGCCCGTTCGACGGTTCCGGCGGTGAGGCAGGCGCTCGTGCCGAGCGCGACCGCCTCGGCGAGCCGGCCCTCGGGGCCACCGGGGCCCGGCCCGGCGCGGCCGGCCACCGATCGGCCGTGCCCCTCCACGTCGGGCCCCTCCACGTCGGGCCCCTCCACGTCGGGCCCGGGACGGCCGGACCCCGGACGGCCGGGCCCGCGATGGCAGGCCGCCAGGTAGCCGGCGAGGAGCGCGTCGCCCGCGCCGGCGGTGTTGACCGGTTCGATGGGCGGGGCCACCCCCCACAGGCACCGGCCCTCCTCGACCAGCACCGCTCCCTCGGCGCCCATGCTCGCCAGCACCACCGGCCCGGTCTCCGAAAGTTTCACGGCCGCCGCCGCGACGGCGGCCACGTCGGGCAGATCGTGCCCCGCGAGCTCGGCGAGCTCCTCGCGGTTGGGTTTCACCAGGTCGGCGCCCGCGGCCACGGCGACCGACAGCGCCTCGCCCGAGGTATCGACCGCGGTCCGCGCCCCCGCGGCCCGGGCCACGTCGATGAGCCGCACGACGAGATCCGGGCCGGTGCCCGGCGGCAGCGAGCCGCAGATCGTCACCCAGGTGGCCGCGACCGCCGCCCGCCCGGTCTCCGCCACCAGGGCGTCCTGCTCGGCCTCCGTGAGCGGGCCGCCGGAGCCGTTGACCTTGGTGGTGCGGCCGCCCGGCTCGGTGATCGTGATGTTCACCCGGGCGGCGGCGGCCACCCGCACGGCCCGATGGTCGAGCCCGTCGGCGGTGAGCAGTTCGGCGATCTCGCCGCCCTCCCTGCCGCCGACCGGCAGCACCGCCACCGTGGCGACGCCGAGCCCGAGCAGCACCCGGGAGACGTTCACGCCCTTGCCGCTGGCCTCGACGGCCTCGTAGCCGGCGCGGTGCAGCTCGCCGAGCCGCAGCTCGTCCACGTGGTACGTGCGGTCGAGGCTGGGGTTCGGGGTGACCGTGACGATCATCGGGCGATCACCGGCGGGGTGCCCGGGCAGGGGTCGGGTGGACGCGGGGACCGGCCATCGGACGCTCCGTGGAGTTGATATTGCTTGGGAGTTACATTGGTAATCCTTGGTTCTAGTTGCGTTTGATTGGGATGTCAAGGGTGGATATCTGACTGAGACGTGAGGGTGTGACGTGACAGGGCGCGGCGTTCCCGTACGCTTGGGTGCGCCGCAATGGCAGCTCAGGTGGCAGAGCCGAAGAACACAAGCGAGCGGACAGACGGGACCATCGATGGACGAGGTGGCGACGGCCGGCACCGGCCCCAAGGTCGCGCCAAGGGGGCGACGCCGCGCCGACTCCCCGCTCTACGCCTCGGAGCGGCAGCAGCTTCTCGTGCGCACCGTGCGCACGACCGGCAGAATCGACGCCGCGGCGGCGGCCGACCGATTCGGGGTCTCCACCGAGACCATCCGCAAAGACCTCATCGAGCTCGAACGGCTCGGCCTGCTGCGCCGCGTCCACGGCGGCGCCGTCGCGGTCGACGAGCTGACGTTCGAGCCCGCCGTCTCGGCCCGCACCGAGTTCATGGACGAAAAGCGCCGCATCGCGCGCGCCGCCCTCGACGAGCTGCCCCGCTCCGGCGCCGTGCTCATCGACAACGGCACCACCACCATGTGCCTCGCCGAAGTGTTCCCCGCCGACCGCGACCTGACCGTCTTCACCAACTCGCTGCCGCTCGCGCTGTCCCTCGCCGGCCGGCCGCGCCTCACCGTCCACACCCTCGGCGGACGGGTCCGCGGGGTCACCCTCGCCGAAGTGGGCAACTGGGCCGCCCGTGCCCTGTCGGAGCTTCAGGTCGACGTGGCGTTCCTCGGCACCAACGGCATGTCCGTCGAACGGGGCGTCACCACCCCCGACGAATCCGAGGCCACCGTCAAAGGCCTCATGTACGGCGCGGCCCGCCGCCGCGTCCTGCTCGCCGACCACAGCAAGATCGGCCACGTGAGCATGCTCAAATACGCCGACCTGTCCGACGTCGACCTACTGATCACCGATACCGGCCTGCCCGACCCCGACCTGCTCCGCCTCCAGGAGGCCGGCGTCACCGTCCGCCGCGTCTGACCACCCGCTCCGCGCCGCTTTCCCGGCGTCGCCCGGCGGATGTGCGATCAGGGCGGCGAGCCGGGTTCGGGGCGACGGCGCTGCCGGGGGGCGATGCCGGGCGGGGTCGCGGCTCGGCCTCGGTTCACGGGCGCGGGGTCCATGGGGACCGGGCCGGCGGGGGTTCCGTCCGCCGGCCCGGCATCTCGCCCCGGCCGTCCGGTCGCGGCGGGTCCGGCCTCGCCGGACGGCGCTGTGGGGGTGAGGTACAGGGGTCAGTGGGACATGTTCCTGCCGTCGCCCTGTTCCATCATGCCGGAGCCGTCGCCGCCCATGGCGTGGGCTCCCTTGATGATGCCGCCGATCTTCTTCTGGAGGACGGGGAGCAGGCTGTCGGGGGCCACGCCTATCGCCCACTGGTTGCCCACCAGGACCGAGCCCCAGCCCTGTTCCTCGGCGGCCCAGCTGTCGAGGCTGGCGCTGGTGGGGAAGGTGTTGAGGAAGTAGCGCTGCTTTTTGTCCTTGGCGTCGCAGTAGCCGGAGGTGATGTCCGACGCCTTGGTCTGAATGACCGGCGCACCGCAGCCGATGGCCTTGGCGAGCTGCTTCATGTTCATCACCTTGGCCTGGGGGGCCGCGGCCGACGCGGCCATGCCCGGCACGGCGGCCAGTCCGCTCTGCCCGGCGGCGTCGGCGCCCGGCTGGCCGCAGCCCACGGCGAGCGGGAGCGCGATGAGAGGGGCGGCGAACCGTGCGCGCTTGAGGAAGATGCCGGCGAGGTGATGTCTCATGGGGTGGTTCTCCTCCGCGAGGGCAGACGATGGGGGGGACGGACGCGGTACGGGTCACGGGGCGGGAGGCTGCGGGAGCTGACTGTGATCCACCAGTCCCGTGCTCTCCAGCAGCTTCATGTGCTTGAGCACGAAGGCGTTGCCGACCTCGGCGAACGCGCGGATCTGGTCGTTGCGGGTGCCGGACCTGATCTGGGCGATGGAGGTGAACACCTGGCCGTGGGCGAGCCGCAGCCGGTTGGCGAAGACCCGGTCGAACTGGGCGCCCGCGGGGGCGGCCTCCTCCTCGGCGAGCCAGGCCTGCTGGGCTGGGCTGGCCTGGCTGGGCAGCACCACGCCGAACTGGCCGGCGAGCGCGCGTACCTGCTCGTCGAGTTTCTGGTGGTCGGCGGCGAGGATGCGGCCGACCTCCTTGACCTTCTGGTTGCTGGACTTGGTCTGCGCCATGGTGCCCGACGGGATCTCCCACAGCCCGGCCTGCCGGATCTTGTACAGGAAGAGCCGATCGGCCGTCGTGAAGGGGCCCGACTGGGTCTGCGCCAGGACCGCGGGGTCGCCGCCGGTGCCCAGGGCCGGCGCCGCCTGCGGCAAGATCACGATGATCGCGACCGTGGCCACGACCAGAAAGGCTGCGACCAGCAGTAACTCGACGACCTTGATGCGATTCGTGCCTTCCACGATTACGACCACCTTCGGCTACTCAGACCTTTTCCCGCTGGGAGGTACGCCGGGATTCGCGGATCGGTTCACCCAAACCGCGAAGAAATATTGCTTCGTACGAAGTGGCTCCTTTTATGCGTATCGGGCGGTCTTTGATGGCACTATGTGGGGCGTGCAGCGTTACCGCAGCATTAGCCCCCAGGAGGCGGCCGCCGAAGGCGACCCGGAAGAGCAGCTGATTACTGCGCTCTACCAGGAGTTTCGCGGCCCCCTGCTGAGAAACGTGCGCAGACTCACCGGCGGCGATCTGCAATGGGCGGAGGACGTCGTCCAGGAGACGGTCTTCCGCGCCTGGCGCAACGCCGGACGACTCAACCGCGAGCCCGGCCTGCTGTGGGCCTGGCTCATGACCGTGGCCCGGCGCATCGTCATCGACGGCCGGCGGCGGCGCAGCGCACGCCCCCCCGAGGTCGAGCCCGACGGCCTGGAGACGGCGTGGGTGCCCGACGCGTCCGACTCGACACTGTCGTCGATCGTGGTCTCCGAGGCGCTCATGACCTTGTCGGAGGAGCACCGGGAGGCGCTCCTGCAGACCTACCTACGCGATCGCACCATCAACGAGGCGGCGGCCATACTGGGAGTGCCACCAGGCACCGTCAAGTCTCGTGTCTACTACGCCCTCCGCGCCCTGCGGGGGGCACTGAAGGAGAGAGGGATGCCCTGACATGTTCACCCCTCCTCGATTCGAACCTCACTTCGAGGTGGCCTCGTACGCCCTCGGCGTGCTCGACCCCGCCGACAGCGAGGCGTTCGAAAGTCACCTGCTCGAATGCATGGAGTGCCAGGCCGAACTGCTGGAACTGCACGAGATCCCGGCGGCCCTCGACCTGATCAAGAGCGGCCCCGCGCCCACGCCGGCGCCGCGCCGCACCGGGGAGGCGGCCGTCGCCACGCTCCTCGACCGGGTGGCGAGACGGCGCCGCAAGCGCACGCGGGGGCTGTGGCTCGCGGCCGCGGCGGCCGTCACGCTGACCGCGCTGACGCCGCTCGCCGTGCGCGAACTGTGGCCGGCGCAGCCCGGTGGCGGGCAGGTCGCCGCGCAGACCTTCACGGCGTACAGCCCCGACAAGCACGTGCAGGCGATGGTGTCGCTCAGCCCCAAGGACTGGGGCACGCAGGTGTCGTTCGAGCTGAGCGGGGTGAGCGGGCCGCTGCGGTGCACGCTGGTGGCCGTGTCGCGCTCCGGCGAGACCGAGACGGTGATGAGCTGGCAGGTCAAGGAGGGCCAGGGATACGGCGTGCAGAACAAGCCCGAGCCGCTTCGCCTGACCGGCGGCACGTCATTCGACAAGTCGCAGATCAAACGTTTCGAGTTCCGCACCAGTGATGGTCCGGATCTGCTGGACGTGCCCGCGTCCGGCTGACCGGTAATACCATTCTTCCGCGTTTTCTCCGGCGACCCGGATAAACGGACACAACGGACACGACGCGCGTCCTGGTCGATGTGCGAGCAACTGCCCGATTTGTGCATTCCAGGCGGTCGCTCGCCCATTTCAGGCGCTTTTCGCCGTGTTTCCGGCCGTGTCGCCGCACCCGCCGATCGGCCGATCCGAACCGGTGCCGCCCTCAGCGCCGCACCTCCGCACGCAGCGAGGCCCAGAACTCGGCGTCCAGCGCGCCGTCCGCGGCGGCGCCGGGCTCACGGACGGGCCGGGTCCTGAGCCCGGCGATGCGCCGGCCCACCGGAACGACACGCCGGCCGACCGGGACGACGCGCCTGCCCACCGGGACGACCCTGGTGCCGGCCGCCTTCGGCCGCATCGTCGCCACAAGGCGGACCACGAGTCCCAGACCGACGGCGGCGAGACAGGCCGAGTAGCTCAGCCCCACCCACAGGGCGGCCGGACGGCCCGCCGTCAAACCGTGGACCAGGGCGATGGGCCAGCACAGGTAGGCGGTGCTGTGCATCAGCCGCCAGATCCACGGCCGGACGTCCGCGAACCGCACACGGGCCAGCCCCGTCACCGTGACCGCGAGCCAGATCAACGCCGCGAGCGTGCCGAGACCGACCGCGACCCGGGTCCCCACGAACGGCACGAACGCACTGATCACCGGCGCCGCACCGGCGACGATCTTGAGCAGGACGTGGATTCCGAGGAACCCGAGGGCGACGAGAGTGATGATCCGATGGGCCACCTGAAAGACGATGCGGAGCCGAATCGACAGAACCAGCCGGTCGGTGGCGGCGAGCCCCCACATGACCGTGCAGCTCAGGCCGACGAGCGCGAACACGCCCGAATAGAACTCGAGAAAATTCTGCACGGACGCCAGGAGCCCGACGCCTCGCACAGCGACACCGACGACCATGGCCGCAGCCGCCAGCCCCCCGCTCAGGAGGAGCGTGGGGACGCTCGACCGTCGCGGGGTCGTTACCACTCGCATTTCCTTCATCCCGTCCTCGTGAGAGGGGAACCGGCAGTGAGGGTGCCTGTCCGGGGCCTCCGGAACCTGCGCATGAGAACACTAGCGTCACCGCGGACACTCTGGTACCAGAACGTTATGAAAAGTCGGTGATCTTGCGAAACCCACCTTTCGACCGGTCCGTGCTCGGGGCTCGGTGTGGGCGCTATGGCCGTCGCGGCCGGGCGGCGGCCCGTCGCGTGCCGGTCGTGCGGGCCGTGAGGAGCAGCAGCAGGCCGAGGAAGACCACCACGGCGCCGAGACCGCCGATCAACGCGCCCGCTCTCTGGTCGGCGGCGAGCGCGGCCGACTCGGCGGGCAGGCCGCCGCCCGCCCTGCCGCCCCACATGAGACCGAGTTCGCGGTACCAGGCGGCCCCGACGAGCGGCCCGTTCGCCAGGGCGGCGGCGCAGAGCACGTGAACGGACAGGCCGGCGAGGAGCAGCCGGGCCCGGGCCCGGGGGCTCACCCGGACCGGATGCGGGTCGGCCGCGAGCGCCACCCGGAAGTACAGAAAGCCGGTGCCGAGGAAGACGGCCACGGTCAGCAGATGGGCGGCCTTGCTCCACTGGGCCACGGTGTACCAGCCGGTGAGGTAGTAGACCGCGAACGGCGCGGCGTAGCAGGCGAACACGACCTCCGGCCGGGCCGCCCACGACGACCTCCCCGCCGCCAGGCCGCGGCCCCACCCCATGCGGGCGGCGAGCGTCGCGGGGGCCGCGTAGACGAACAGCACGGGTGCCAGAACGGTCACGACGAGCAGTTGCGCCTCACCGGCCGAGAACATCGCCCGCGCGTACGACCCGACGCCGCCCACCAGCACCGCCGTCAGCACGGCGAGCCCTCCGAACCAGACGAGCGTCCGCTCCCCCGGCCACGTTCGGCCCCGCCGTCGCAGGGCGCGGACCCCCATCGGGTACGCCACCGCCGCGCACACGAGCAGGGTCAGCACGAGCGTGTCGGGACGCCACTCGGCGAACAGGCGCGACAAGGCCGGCCCGGGCACGTCGTACCCGAGCCGCAACCCGATCCACGTCGGCTCCGCCTCACCCGGCGGCGGCGCGCTACGGGACAAGGCGACGGCCAGCCCGACGGTCGCCGCCATCACGACGGCCTCGCCGGTGGCGAGCCGCAGGAACGGGCGCGCGGCGCGGCCGGTCACGAGCGCGGCGATGGTGCGGCGCCGATGCAGCAGGCCGAACAGGCCGAGCACGGCCAGCGCGACGATCTTGGCGGAAAGCAGCAGGCCGTACCGCGACGTCCACAGCAGGCTCACCGAGTCGAGCCGCGTCCACGCCTCCACCAGGCCCGACACGGCCGCCGCCGCGAAACAGGCCGACGCGAGCGCGCTGAACCGCGTCACGACCACCGGCAGCTCACCGACCGGGCCCCCGGGCATGCCCCGCAGGCAGAGCAGGATGGCGGCCAGGCCGCCCACCCACAGCGACACGGCGACGGCGTGCACGATCATCGCCGACACGGCCGCATCGTGGTCCGCCGACGACGCCGAATGTCCCGTGTAGACCGGCGGCACCAGCGCGAACACGGCCGCCCCCAGGGCCACCGCGCCGGCCTTCCGCCCCGCGCCGGGTACGGCTCCCTGTGCCGCCCGGCCGGAGGCCCGCCGGACAAGGCCGGGCGCCTTCCGGGCAAGGCCGGGCACCCGCCGGGCGAGCAGGGCCACGGCCGCCGCGGCCACCAGCACGAGGACGTACGCCCGGCACTGCGGGATCGACCAGGCGTACCCCAGCACGCCGGGAGCGGAGCCCAGCCGAGCCGGCGGCACCCCAAGGATGTCGGCCAGCGTGAGCACCACGGCCAGCAGCGCGGCCACCGCCCAGCCGACGGCCCAGCCCGAGGCCGCCCGCACGCAGCGCACCGCGGCCGAGACCCCGTCCCGGGCCGAACCCGCAAGCCCGTCTTCGGCCGCTCCCGGGGAGTCATGCCTGCCCGGGGAGTCATACGTGCCCGGGAGGTCGTGCGGGCCTGGGGAGTCATGCGGGCCCGGGAGGTCGTGCGTGCGGGCCGGGATCAGCAGCAGGCCGGTGGTCAGGGCGCCGACGGTGAGCATGCCGCAGGTGTCCAGGATCAGGCGGGTGAGCGGCAGGCCCCACGTGACGAGAGGACCGGCCGCCGGCAGCCCGAGGACGCCTCCCCTGGTGCCGCCGCCGAACCACAGCGCGAGCAACAGGACGCCGACCGCGCAGCCCGCCGCCAGGAGGTGGTACCGGTACCGCCGGAGCCGCGTCCAGGCCGGGGCCCGGTCGGTCCAGGTCTGCCTCCGGGCCCGGTCGGTCCAGGTCCGGCTCCTGGCCCGGCCGGGTTCTGTCCGGCTTCGGATCCGGTCGGTCCGGGCTCGGCTCTTGGCCCGGCCGATCCAGGCGCGGCTCCGGATCCCGTCGATCCAGGTCCGGATCCTGGTTCGACGGCGCTCCGGGGGGACGGCCTCCTCCCGGTCGCCCTGCAGGTCGCCGGGGGTCACCGTGGCCGTTCTTCTCACCGCCATCCGGGCGGGCCTCCTCTTCGCCCTTGTGGTGCGGGCCGGGCCCGCACCCGCACGTCGTCTCGCCGCCGCTCCCCCGAACGGCCCCGCTTGTGCTCCTCTGCGGTCGCTTTCCGCCGGCCTCCTCCGCCGGCCCCCTCCGCCGGCCTCCTCCGACGGGGTCCTCCGACGGGGTCCACACCGCCGTGGCCGGGTGCGGGAGACGGCGACACCGGCCGCAGAGGGTTCCGCGCAACCCTGCCGCGGCCGGCCGGCCGTGGTCCGCTCCCCGCCGGATCGGTCAGGGGACCGGGCCGGGGTCAGTAGCCGTAGCCGTAGCCGCCCGACTTGCCGCTCTTGTGGGCGGACGAGCCGCTGGACCCGCTGGAGCCGCTGGAGCCGGCCGGGCGGATCACGCCGAGCAGCCCGTGCTGGACCTTCTGGATGCCGGCGGAGAACCAGATGCTGCCCTCGCCGCCGTTCTCCTTGGTGCCGGGCGCGAGGTCCCACAGGCCCTCGATCGCGATGGCCCGGCCGTCGGAGCGGCGCAGCGCGCCGAGGTAGCGGCCGTTGTGCGGGTTGTAGGCGTTGATCCAGCCGTCGCCGAAGTTGCCGATGAGCAGGGCGCCGGAGTAGGCGCCGAAGTTCTTCGGGGCCAGGGTCACGGCCCAGGGGGCGTTGAGGTGGCCGCGGCTGACCAGGCGGCGCACGAACCGGCCCGAGGGGGTGAAGGCGCTGATGAAGCCGCGTCCCTTGCCGGGCACGACCTTGCCGGTCTTTTGGTCGCGGAGCGCGAAGACCACGACGACCACGTCGCCGACGATCTTCACGTTGTACGCGCTGTAGCCCTTGGGCAGGAAGGGGTCGCGGAAGGCATGGTGGCGCAGCTTGACCTTGCGGAAGTCGCCGTCCCACACGTCGACACGGTTGTGCGCGAAGTCGGCGCCGAGCAGGAAGTTGCCCTTGTTGGTCTCCATCAGGGCGAGGCCCTTGTAGTCGGCGTTCCTGGTGAACGCCGAGATGATCGCGTTGTTCGGATCGACTTCCGCGTTCCAGCCGGTGATCGCGCCGCTCGGGCTGGAGAAGATGAACGTGGCCGGGCCCTTCCCGCCCTTGCCCTTGATGGTGAAGTCGTCGGAGGTGTTGATGACCTGGCCGGTCGGCGTACCGCCCGGGATCCACACCGTGGTGGGCGTCTTCTTGATCGATCCCTGGCCGCCGGTGTAGACGGTGGCCGTGCCGGTGCCGGCGTTCGCGACCCAGAGGGTCTTGCCGATCGCGATGCCCCACGGGTTGACGAGCTTGGCGTCGGTGAGCGGGGCTTTGCCCTTGATGTCCGAGACAAGGGCGATTTCGTCGTACGCCTTGCCGCTCGTCGTGGACGTGCTGTTGGTTGATGTGCTGCTTGACCGCTCAGCGGCGGCCTGCGCCGGGACAGTACCGGTGATGCCCAGTGCAAGCGCCGCTGCGCAGAGCGTGACGATGCGTGGCCGCATCAGGCCTCCAATGTCAGTGGCATGCGCATCGAGTTCGCACGATTGGGGGTGCCGCATGCGTGTGGTGCGGGGGTGTGTCGCCCCGCGCGAACTCCTACGACGCGAGATACGCCGCCGTCGCCGGGCCGGTTCAGCGGGACCCGCGGAAAATTTCAGCCTGTTCCCGGGCCGGGTTTCACCCGGCCGGAAAAGGGCTCAGCACGCGCCGCTGAGGTAGCGTTCGGCCAGCTCACAGCCGCCGATGGTGTAGCCGGCGCCGAGTTCGCGGGCGATGTCGGCGACCGGGTGCGTGCCGATCCAGGCGATCAGCAGCAGGCGGCGGAACAGGACGAACGTCCAGATCTCGGCGGCGTCCTCGTCGGACAGGTGGAGCACCGACCGGTAGCCGCGCAGCCACGAGTCGAGCATGTCGGGCACGCGCGGGTCGTGCTCGATGAAACTGACGGCGGCGCCGAAGTCGTACATGAACCAGCCGAAGCCGCAGTCGTCGAAGTCGATCACGCTCGTGCCCTGCGGCCCGTCCACCAGCAGGTTGGCCAGCCGCAGATCGGCGTGGATCAGGCCGTACCTGGCGGGATCGCGGCCGTACCGGGCGAGGCGTTCGCGCAGGGTCTCCTCCAGCCGCGACAGCACGGCGGCGGCCTCACGATCGACCCCCACGCCGTCACGCCACCGGCCCCAGCGCGCCTCGCGGCCGAACGCCGCCTCGAAGTCCCAGTGGAACCGGGTGAACCCGGGCGGGCGGCGCCAGGTGCGCGCATGCCGATGCATACGCGCCGTCATGGCCCCCAGCTCCACGAAGTCCTCGACCAGCCGATGCTCCGGCGGCTGCGTGCCCGGCAGGAACTCGAACATCACGCAGTGTCGCGGCTCCGCCCCGGGGTCGTCGACCCGCACCACCCGCGACCCGTCGGCCGCGGGCACGATCGCGGGCGTACGCACCCCGGCGTCGCGCCGCAGCGCATCGACCCAGTCCAGCTCGGACCGGATCGCGTCGATCGGATGGTAGCCGAGCCGATGCACCCGCAGGATGGTGGTGCCGGCCGCGGAGTCGACCCGGAACGTTGCGTTCTCCGACACGTTGATCAGGGTCACCTCGGCGTCCGGCGGCAGGTCGTAGCGCCGCAGCGCGCGCCGGGCCACGCCGGTCACCCGGCCGAGCACCCCGTCGCCCGACAGGTCGTGCGGCGTCGCCGCGCCGCCCACCGGGATCGCCTGGTCCGAAACCATGGTCACGAATCGTACGGGACACGCCTCGTCCGGGACACGCCGGCGTCCGCCTCGCCCGGGCCGATCGATCTATGACGTAGATGGATACACATGACAACCATGTGTTGGACTCATCGGTGTGGCGTGTTGCAGGATCGAGCCATGACCGCGACGACATCGCCGCCTCAGGCGGCGACGCTCAGGGCGCGGGCGGGGCGCACGGCGCTCACGGCGCTCGCTCCGGCCGTGTGGGGCACCACGTACATCGTCACGACCGAACTGCTCCCCCAAGGCCATCCGATGTTCGCCGCGCTGGCCCGCTCCCTGCCTTCGGGCCTCGCGGCGCTGCTCCTCGCCCGCGCCCTGCCTCGCGGCTCCTGGTGGTGGAAATCGGCGGTGCTCGGCACCCTGAACATCGGCCTGTTCTTCCCGCTGCTCTTCGTCGCCGCCGAACGCCTGCCCGGCGGCGTCGCCGCCACGCTGGGCGCGATCCAGCCGATCATCGTGGCCGTCCTGGTGGTGGCCGTGCTGGGCGAACCGCTCTCCACCTGGCGGGTCGGCTGGGGCGTGGCCGGAGTGGCCGGGGTGGGCATGGTGGTGCTCGGCCCCGCCGCCGCCCTCGACTCCGCCGGAATCATCGCCGGGCTGGCCGCGTCGTTCTCCATGGCCATGGGCGTCGTGCTCACGAAACGGTGGGGACGCCCCCAAGGAGTGAGCGACGTGGCCCTCGCCGGGTGGCAGCTCGCGGCCGGCGGACTGGTGCTCCTGGTCCCCACCCTCGCGTTCGAAGGCGTGCCCGCCCACATCGACGGTCGCGCCCTGACCGGGTACATCTGGCTCGGGCTGGCCGGCGGCCTCATCGCCTACATCCTCTGGTTCGCGGGCATCCGCCGCCTGCCCGTCACCGCCACCTCACTGCTCGGGCTGCTCTCGCCCCTCGTCGCGGCGGCCCTCGGCGCGTTGCTGCTCGGACAGACCCTCACACCGGTGCAGGTGGCCGGCTTCGTGCTGGCGCTCGCCGCGATGCTGGCCGGCCAGCTCACACCCCCTGCCAGGAAGGCGGTGCCGGGGTCCGCGCCCGTACCCGGCCGGTGAGGCGGCCCGCGCAGCGGGCGTGCCGCGCCCGCCCGGCGCGCGGCGGCACCACGCGAGAGGCCCGGCTCCCCCTCCGAGAGGGAGCCGGCGGGACGTCACTCGATGGACAAGGCCCCCGAAGGGCACAGCTGCACCGCTCGGCGGGCCAGATCCTCCTGGTCGGGGCGAGGTTCGGGAGTGAGGACGATGACCGTGCCGTCCTCCTCGCTCTGGTCGAACATGTCGGAGGCGGTCAGCGCGCACATTCCGGCGCCGATGCATACGTTGGTGTCTGCCTTGATCTTCATAACCCTCTCCTCTACCGGTCCTGCCAGACCACCGGCAACCGATGAACGCCCCGGCCCCTCGTGACGGTCCGCATCGGCGTCCCGGCGGGCGCACGGCCGAGCACGGACCCGGGCAACAACGGCGCGCGTTACGTCCGGTGGCGATGCGAGCCGCTCGGCAGAATCGAACGTGGCCATGCGCCCGATGAAACGCGCCACCGAATCCGGACCATCGGCGATCGTCTGGCCATGGCGTCTCCTGCGGGATCGCCTCCTCGCGATGACTCCTTGTGCAACGTGCTGTCTGTCCACTTCCATGGAACACCATTCGGGGTCGATTCCGGTCATCGTCCCCATGCGGCATCCGGCCAAGGCATGGGGCTTGACGAACGCCCGAAGGCCCGCTGCCGACCGAAGGCCCGGCGAACGACGACACCCCACGGGGCCAAGGCCCGATGAGCGGCCAACGTCCCACGGCCGGCCGAAGACCTGGCGACCGACCCAGGAGCCTGGTGGGTGACCCGAGCCGGCAAGCGATCAAAGACCCCACGGAGGCCGGCACCCCACGAGCGGCCGAAGGCCCGGCGGGTGGCGGAGGCCCGCCGTGCGGCCGAAGGTCGGGCAGGTGGTCGAAGGCTCTCCGATCGGCTGGTGGGCTCAGCCGGTGCCCGTTGCGGCGGCCTCGATTTCGGCGCGGGTGGGCATGGAGCTGCTGGCTCCCTCGCGCTGCACCGACAGGGCCGCCGCCGCGGACGCGAAGGCGAGCGCCGCGGCCGGGGGGCGGCCCTCGACGCGGGCCACGGCGAGCGCGCCCACGAAGGTGTCGCCGGCCGCCGTTGTGTCCACCGCCCGCACCTGGACGGCGGGCACGTGCAGCCGGGCGCCGTCGCGCGAGCCGTAGAGGGCGCCTCGGGAGCCGAGCGTGATGATCGCTTCGGGGACTCGGCCGAGCAGCGCGTCGAGGGCCTTGCCGGGGTCGGTGTGCCCGGTGATGGCGGCCGCCTCGTGTTCGTTCGGCACGAGCAGGTCCACGGCGTCCAGCAGCTCCGGCGGCAGCTCGCGGGCCGGGGCCGGGGTGAGGATCACCTGGGTGGGGGCGTCGCGCACGGCCAGCGCGGCCGCGACCACCCCCTCCAGGGGCAGCTCCAGTTGCAGCAGCAGCGTCGCCGACTCCGACATGACGGCCACGTCGGCGGCCGTGGGGCCCGTCATGGTGCCGTTGGCCCCCGGCACGACCACGATCGAGTTGCCGCCCTCGTCGTCGACCCGGATGTGCGCGATTCCCGACGGGCCGGGCTCGACCCGCAGGCGTTCCACGGCAACGCCGGCCGAGGTCAGCGTGTCGCGCAGCCGTGGTCCGAACGCGTCGTCGCCGACCGCCCCCAGGAACGTCACCCGGCCTCCGGCACGAGCGGCGGCGATCGCCTGGTTCGCTCCCTTTCCGCCCGGAATGACGCGAAAATCCCGACCGGTGACGGTCTCTCCCCGTTCGGGAGCCACCGCCACGTACGCCACCAGGTCCATGTTCGCGCTGCCGAACACCGAGATCACACGGTCCGTCATCCGACCTCCATCCCAACCTGCCCGCCCTCGGGGCCGCACCCGGCGCCCTCCCGGCCGGCATGGCCATGAAGCGCCCGACCGGGAACGCCCGTCCAGATGTCCCATCCTCGATGCCCCGGCCCCAAGCGCCGAACGTCGAGGCGACGCGTTCCCCGTGGCGGGGCGGGTGGTGCGTGGGCTCGGTCCTGGTCGAGAGGGCCGGGCATCAGGCTGCTCCCGCCACTTTCAGGGTGCGGTCCGTCAGCTCGGTGAAGCCGATGCCGTCGAAGCCGGGCAGGCTGCTCGACAGGGGGCCCGGCAGGACCCACTGCGGGGGGATGCGGGAGGCGCCGAGCAGGGCGCCCATGATCGAGCCGACGGTCGCGCCGGCCGAGTCGGCGTCCCAGCCGGCCGTGACCGCGCCGGCGATCGCGGCGGTGAAGTCGCCCCGCGCGTGGGTCAGCGCGGCCGCGATGAGGGCCGCGTTGTTGATCGTGTGCACCCAGTGCAGGGTGCCGTGCCGCTCGTACAGGCGGTCGACGACCCGCTCGAAGTCCGGCTCGCGGGCCGCGTCGGCCACCGCCTGCCGTACGGCTCGGGCGAGCCGCGACCCGGGCGGCACCACGGCCAGCCCGGCGGCCACGACCTCCTCCGCCGACGACGCCACCAGCGCCGTGGCGCACATCGCGGCCACGAACATCGCGCCGTAGACGCCGTTGGCGGTGTGGCTGAGGCGGGCGTCGCGGTGCGCGAGCTCCGCCGCAGTCGCCGGGTCGCCGGGGGCGGCCCAGCCGTAGGCGTCGGCGCGGATCAGCGCGCCGATCCACTCCCGGAACGGGTTGCGGTACGTCGCCGTCTCCGGCGGCTCCAGCCCCATCAGCAGGTTGCGGTACGCCACCCGCTCGGCCGTGAACACCCGCCCGCCGGGCAGCTCGTCCAGCCAGGCCCGGGCGACGTCCTCGGTGCCGAAGTCCCGGCCGTGGCGTTCCAGGATCGACAGCGCGAGCATGGCGAAGTTGAGGTCGTCGTCTTCGGGCACGGCGCCGATGTTCTCGGCGAGCGAGTTGGCGGCGCTGCGCCGGTTCCACGGCCACCTGCGGGCCACGTCGGCCGGCAGCCCGGCGGCCGTGAACCAGCCGCGCACCGGCCGGTTGCCGGTGGCCTCGGCGATCTCCCGGATGCCCTCCCGGGGGATCTTCTCCACCGGCTTGCCCAGCACGCACCCGGCCACCCGCCCCACCCAGGCCCCACGCACCCGGTCGGCGAGCCCGGTGTCGCCGGCGGGTGAGGCGGCGGTCGTCGGTGAGGTCGGGTGAGCGGGCCAGTCGGGGCAGGCGGTGATGATGGCGGGGAGGTCGGTGGGTTCGGGGAGGGGGGAGGGGAGGGCCGCCAGTTCGTCGAGGGTCTGTTCGGCCAGGCGGCGGAGACCGGGCGGGGCGGGGGTGGGTGATGCGCCGGCGCGGGGTGGGGCGCCGTGGCCGCCTGCCGCGTGCCAGCGGGCGGCGATGGCGCGGGCGTCTCGGCCGTCTTCGGCGGCCTGGCGTAGCTCGTGGCCGACCAGGTCCTCGGGCTGCACCCAGGTGAGCCGGAGCAGGTGGGCGTCCACTATGCGCCGTCCTCGGTGAGGCGGGCGAACGCGGTCTCGTGGGCGCGGCGGCGGGCCAGGTCGCGGGCGTGGACGTCGCGGGCGACGCGGGCGATGGCCAGGCCGGGGGCGATCAGGTCCATGCGGCTGGCCGCGGCGATGTCGGTGAGCCAGTCGGCGGGTACGGCGGCGAGGCCGCCGAGGGCGCCGGCGATGGCTCCGCCCATGCCGGCGATGGAGTCGGCGTCGCGGCCGTAGTTGACTCCGCCGAGCACGGTGTCGCGGTAGTCGCCTTTGGCGATGAGCAGGAACGCGAGGGCCATCGGCAGTTCTTCGATGCTGTGCAGCCGGCTCGGCCGGCGGGCGCCGAGGCCCTGGTCGCGGTAGGTGTCGGCGACGGTGTCGTAGGGAGCCATGGCGGCGCGCAGCGGCGGCGCCGCTTCGGACCAGTGGCCGATGTCGCGGGCCACGGTGCAGACGGCGTCGATGGCGGCGCGGGTGCCGTCGTGGGCGAGCCGCAGGCAGGTGGCGACGACGGAGTCGGCGGTGGCTCCGGGCCGCATGGCCTCGGCGACGGCGGCGGCCATCACTCCGGCGGCTTCGCGCCCGTAGCTGGACTGGTGGGCGCCGGCGACGTCGATCGCTTCGGCGTAGGCGCCGTCGGGGTCGGCGGCGTTGACGACGCCGACAGGGGCCATGTACATGGCGGCGCCGCAGTTGACGATGTTGCCGACTCCGGCTTCGCGCGGGTCCACGTGCCCGTAGTGCAGTCGCAGCACGAGCCATTTTTCGGCGAGGAACACCCGGTGGAG
Source organism: Actinomycetales bacterium (assembly GCA_044507605.1). Taxonomy (GTDB): domain Bacteria; phylum Actinomycetota; class Actinomycetes; order Streptosporangiales; family Streptosporangiaceae; genus Thermopolyspora. Next base: position 40,685 of record JBIQJI010000008.1, read on the forward strand.
CGGCAGCGCCTCGGTCTCCAGTTCCGGGATCCACCGCTTTTCGTCCATCATCTCCGGCACGAGATGGTCGGCGACGGCGTAGGCGTCCAGGTGGCCGCCGACCCGCTCGTACACGCGGATCAGTGCGTGCGTCATCATCGTGTCGTCGGTCACGTGCCCGTCGCCCTTGTGGTACGGTGCGATGGGCCGCGCGTCGCGCCAGTTCTCGTGGTACGGCGGCACGATGCCTTCGACGGGCCCGCCGTAGCGCCGCCGGATCTGTTCCGGCGTCCACCCTTCGGTCGCGCCGCCGAGCGCGTCGCCGACGGCGACGCCGGCGATGCATCCGGTGGCCCGGTCCTCAAGCGGCGTCATGGCGGTCTCCCCTTGCCAGTCCCCGAGCGATGTCAAGTAGATCCTTTCCCCTCATGTCCGGCAGGGCGCACCCGGACAGGCTGCGCACCGCCGTGCACCATTGGTCGGGCAGCGCCGCGTACCCGGTGGCCGCCCCGGTGAGGGCGCCGGTGAGCGCGGGGGCCGAGTCGGCCAGCGACGCCAGGCAGGCGGCGGCGGGTACGGCCGCCGCCAGTGCGCCGCCCGACACGTCGGCGAGGGCCAGCGCCACCGGCACCGTCTCCGCCGCCGACACGCCGTAGCTGTACACGTGGTCGAGCAGTGCCGCGTCGAGGGCGGGCACGGCCGCGAAGGGGTCGCCCGCCGCGCGGGCTGCCGTCAGCGCCGTGCGCGCGGCGTGGCCGATGGCGGTGTCGCCGGGCAGCTCGGCCATGGCGGCGGCCACGGCCGTGGCCATCGGCGCGCCGCCGACGAGCGCGTCGACGGCCGCGGCGATGGCCGCGGCGCCGAGCACGCCGTCCTCGTCGTTGGTGACGTGGGCGTCGGGGCGCGGGTCGGCGCCCGCCGCCCCGAACGCCACGGCCCGTACGGCCGCGGCGTCGTCGAAGAAGTGCGGGTTGTCGTGCCCGCTCACGGGCGGCCGTTTGCCCGCCGCCAGGTTGTCGAGCGCGGTGCGGACCGAGATCCTGGCCCGCAGCGTGTCGCGCCGGGCGGCCAGCCGCCCGAACGCCTCGGCCCGGTCGTCGTGGAGGGTCAGCGCCGTCCAGGCGAGCCATTCGGCGTCGTCCGACGGCCCGACGGCCAGCGGCTCCACGGGCTGGTTCAGCGCGAACGGCACCGGCAGTGTCGTGACGGCGTGGTCTTCGGCGAACGTGTCGAGTTCCCGGGCCAGCCGTCTGCTCCAGGGCGCCAGCAGCGCGGCCCGATGCCGTGCGGCGGGCCAGCCGGCGGCGTCGCCGATGGCCAGCCCGATGAACGCCCCTTCGATGCGGTCCGTGCGGTCCGTGCGGTCCCCCGAGGTCATCGCGTCAGTTCCCTTCCGTCGCGGCGGCGAGCTCGTCGGCCACGTCGAGGATGTGGCGGCCGGCGGTACCGGGGAGGCAGCGGCCGGTCACCGGGCCGATGCGGGCGGCCCAGCGGGAGGGCACGGCCGGTTCGCCGGCCCCGGCGCCGGCGAGGGCGCCGGCGATCGCGGCCGTGGTGTCGGCGTCGCGGCCCAGGTTGGCGGCGGTGATCACGGATTCGGCCACGTCGCCGCCCGCCACCAGGTACGCCGCGAACGCCAGGCCCACGGCCTCGGGGGCCAGGTCGGTCCAGGGGTAGTGGTGGGCGACCAGCGCGGCGTGCAGGTCGCCGGCCAGGGACCGCGCGCCGGGCGCCGGGTGCGGGGGCAGGCCGCGGTGGCGGGCGGCGATGGCGATGGCCGTGGAGAGGTTGCGGGCGGTCCAGGAGTCGGCGGGGACCGCCCGCAGGCCGGCTTCCGCCACCTCGGCGGGGGTGGCGCCCGTCATGGCGACGGCGACGGCCGCCGCCACGGCCACGCCGCCGTGGATGCCCTCGCCGGTGTGGCTGACGGCGCCGTCGGCGGCGACGAGGCGGGCCGCCTCGCCGGGGTCGCCGGTGGCCGCGATGCCGTACGGGGCGGCGCGCATGGCCAGGCCGTCGGACCAGCCGTGCGGGTGGGCGCGGCCGGTGAGCGGGGGGTGCAGGCCGCGCCGCAGGGCCCGCACGGTGCCGAGTTCGGAGAACCCGGCGCCGCGCATGGGCCCGTGGGCGCGGGCCACGATCTGTTCCCGCCAGGCGGCCTCGGCCCGCTCGGCGGTCAGGTGGCGGCCGTGCCGGATCAGCAGGGACGCGGCGAAGATGGTGTACTCCGTGTCGTCCGTGCCGCCGCCTTCGATCTCGGTGAGCCGGCCCCAGCGCCGGGCGATCTGCTCGGGCGTGAGGTTCTCGGCCGGCCGGCCGAGGGCGTCGCCGGCGGCGAGGCCCAGCAGGCAGCCCCGTGCCCGCGACCGCCGGGGCACGGCCGCACGGTCCCCCGCCTCGCTCCTCGCCCCGGCCACGGGCGTGGCCCCGGGCTCGGCGCGGGCGGCGTCGCGGACCGCCCGCCCGGCCCTCGGGGCGGGCCGGGGGCCGGGCCGGTCGGTCGGGTGGTGCGGGGTCAATGGGTGTACCGCTCCAGGACCTCGTTGCCCTCGTCGACGAGCTTCTTGGCGGTCTCGTCGAGGGTGGCCTTGTTCGCGAAGTACTCCTGGAGGGCCGGGGTGGCCACCTTGCTCTTCCACTCGTCGAATCCGTCGATCTTCAGGTACGGCGCGACGACGAGGTTCTGGGCCGAGGCGGTGGCGACGTTCCAGCCGTTCTCGTCGGTGGTGAGCGCCGGGTCCTGGGCGGCCGCGCGGCTGGTGGGCAGCAGCCAGTCGCCCTTGGCGAGCTTGGCCTGGTTGGGGCCGTTGAGGAACCAGGAGACGAACTTGACCGCTTCGTCCGGGTGCTCGCTGTCGGCGGCGACGGACAGGGTCTGCGAGGTGGCGCCCTGGTTGGCGGTGATGCCCTTGAGCGGCGGGATGGTGACCCAGTCGAAGCCGTCGGGGGCCTGCTCGGCGACCTGCTGGCGCAGGTAGACGCCGGCGGGCAGCAGGGCGTACTTGCCGGCGAAGAAGCCGGGCAGCGGGTCGGCGGTGCCCATGCCGAGGGCGGACGTGTCGGCCGTCTTGTCCTTGTACAGCTGGTCGTGGATGCGCTGGAGCACTTCACGCTCCTCCGGCCCGACCTTGACGGTGGTCGTGCCGCCGGTGGTCTGGAAGAACGTGCCGTTGAAGTTCAGGGCCAGGTTGAGCACCCGGTTGACGGGCGACTTCAGCGCCCAGGCGACGCCGTGGGTGTCGCCTTTGGTGAGCTTCTTGCAGATCTGCTGGAATTCGTCCCAGGTCCACGGGTCGTCCGGGGTGGGGACGGCCACGCCGGCCTTGTCGAGCAGCTTCTTGTTGCCGATGATGACCTGCGACTCCTGCAGGAACGGCACGCCGTACACGCCCTGCCCGCCCTTGCCGTCGTCGAAGGTGACGGTGTCCCAGGCGGCCTGCGGGATGTCGTCCTTGAGCGCGGCGGGCAGCCTGGCGCTCAGGTCGAGCAGGTAGCCGCGGCCGGCGAAGCCGGCCAGCGCCGGGGAGTCGTCGTGGATGATGTCGGGCGGGTCGCCGCCCTCGAACGACGTGACGAGCTGGTCGTTGACGTTGTCCCAGCTGCCTTGGACGTACTCCACCTGGATCGCCGGGTTGGCCTTGTTCCATTCGGCCACCAGCTCCTTGTTGGCGGCGATGGACTCCTTCTGCCAGGCGAGGCTGAGGAACTTGAGGTGGACCGTCTCGCCCTTCGCCGCGGATCCGCCGCCACCGCCGTCGTCGCCAGAGCCGCAGCCGGCGGTCAGCGCGAGGATCGCGGCGGCCGCGACCGCCAGCGCCCTTCTCACACCCATCAGACTTTCTCCCATCGGGACCTACCCCTTGACGGCCCCGGCCATCAGGCCGGATCGCAGCCGTCGCTGGATGATTGCGAAGAAGACGAGGCTCGGGATCGTCGCCATGAGCGAGGCCGCGGCGAGCGGTCCGAGCCGTGCGACGCCCTCGGGGCCGGTGAACTTCACCAGCGTCAGCGGCAGCGTCGCCACCTCCGGCTCCTTGAGGACGACCAGCGCGAACAGGAACTCGTTCCAGGACGAGATGAACGCGAACAGCAGCGTGGCCACCACCCCGGGCGCGAGCAGCGGCGCCACGATCCTGGTGAGCGCCAGCAGCCGGCCGGCGCCGTCGACGGCCGCGGCCTCCTCCAGCTGCGCCGGGATCGCGCGGACGTACCCCTGGAGCATCCACAGCGCGAACGGCAGGACGAACGTGACGTGCACCAGGGTGAGCCCGGGCAGCGTGTTCACGAGGTCCAGGTTCTTCAGCACCATGAACAGCGGAATGATGATCAGGATGAACGGGAACACCTGGCTCACCAGCACCCAGCCGATCGCCAGGCGGCTCAGCAGGCCGCGGTAGCGGGCCAGGGCGTACGACGCGGGCAGCGCCAGCACGACGGTCAGCACCGACGTGGCGAGGGCGACGGCGAGGCTGCGCAGCGCGCTGCCGAGCAGGTCCTGCTCGGCGAACGCGTCGGCGAAGTTGGCGAGGGTGGGGTGCCGCGGGATCCACGTGGGGTCGAGGTTCGCCATCTCCTGCGGCGTCTTCAGCGCCGTCGACAGCAGCCACAGCAGCGGGAACGCCAGGAAGACCAGGTAGCCCAGCAGGGCGAGGTACTGCAGGGGCCGGGCCCCGCGCCCGCGCGGCCCGGTGCGCGCGCCCGCCTCGGCGCTCGTTTCGCGGCGCATGTCAGCTCGCCTCCCTGAACTGGTGCCACAGGTAGACGCCGAGCACGGCCAGCACGATGATCACGATGGCGACGCCGAGCATCGAGGCGTAGCCGAAGAAGCCGTACCGGAACGCCTCCTCGTAGGCGAACAGCATCGGCAGCCGGGTGCGCCCGCCGGGGCCGCCCTGGGTGAGCACGTACACCAGGCCGAACTGGTTGATGTTCCACACGAAGTCGAGCGAGGTGATGGCCGCGATGACGGGACGCAGTTGCGGCAGGGTGATGTGCCAGAAGCGCCGCCAGGCGCGGGCGCCGTCGACCTCGCCGGCCTCGTACAGCTCCTTGGGGACGTTCTGCAGCCCGGCGAGCAGCACGACGGTGGTCTGCGGCATGCCGATCCACACGCCCACGACGATCACCGCCGGGAGCGCGAGGCCGATGTCGTTGAGCCAGTCGATGTCCTGGTGCAGCAGGCCGATGTCGCGCAGCGTGGCGTTGAGGATGCCGGCGTTGGGGTGATAGACCAGGCGCCACATCAGCCCGATGACGACCGGCGGCATCGCCCACGGCACCACCGCCAGCACCCGCGCGAAGCCGCGGAACCGCAGGTCCTGGTCGAGCAGCAGGGCCAGGCCGAGCGAGGCGCAGAACTGCAGGAACGTGACCGAGACCGCCCAGATCATGCCGATGCGGAACGATGACCAGAAGTCGCCGTCGGACATGAGGTCGAAGAAGTTGGCGAGGCCGACGAACGACGTCTCGGCGTTGCGGCCGGAGCGGGCGTCGGTGAAGGCCAGGTAGACGCCGTAGAGCAGCGGGCCGAGGCTGAACAGCGCCACCGGCACCAGCGCAGGCAGCATCAGCAGCAGCATTTCGCGCCGCCGCCTGGCCGCCACACGGCGGATCCGTGCCCTGGCGTCCGCCGGTCCGGTCGCGCGGGAGGCCGTCATGGTCATGCGGGCGCCTCCGTCCCGGCCGTCGAGCCGCGCACCACCAGCCGGGGCGCGACCGTCACCACCCTCGCCGCGCGGTCGCCGTCGGCGAGCCGGTCGAGCAGCAGCTCCGCCGCCGCCCGGCCACGCTCGGCCGAGCCGAGCGACACGCTGGTCAGCGCCGGCCACGTCACGGTGGCGAGGTCGGTGTCGTCCATGCCGACCACGGCCACGTCCTCCGGCACCCGCCTGCCCTGCTCGCGCAGCACGTCGAGCGCGCCGAGCGCGATCAGGTCGTTGGCGCACATCAGCGCGTCCAGGTCACCGGCCCGGGCGAGCAGCCGACGCGCCGCCGCGGCCCCCTCGGCGCGGTAGAAGTCCCCCACCTCGGTCAGCGTCTCGTCGTACGGCAGCCCGAGCGCGACCAGCGCGTCGGCATAGGCCGCGCCGCGGGCCGAGCCGGGCACGGTGTCGAGCGGCCCGTTGAGGAGCCCGATGCGCCTGCGGCCCAGTGCGTACAGGTGCTTGACGGCGAGCCGCACGCCCGTGCGCGAGTCGGTCCTGACGTTGTCGGCGCCGGTGCCGTCGGGCAGCGAGCCGATGATCACGACGGGCGCCCGTGCCGCCCTGATCGCCTTCAGGTGCTCGGTGGTCACCCGCAGCGGGGACATGATCAGTCCGTCGACGTACCGCTCCCCCAGCGCCCGCAGCACGTCGAGCTCGTCGGCGGCGTCGGCGTCGGTCGAGTGCAGCACGAGCCGGTACCCCGCGGCCTTGAGCACGCGCTGGATCTCGCGCACCATCGCCAGGTACGTCGGGTTGCCGATGTCGGCCATCGCGAACGCGACCTGGTTGGTGCGCCGCGACTTCAGCGACCTGGCCACGGAGTTGGGCACGTAGCCCAGCTCCTCGGCCGCCGCGAGCACCCGGCGCACCGTCTCCTGCCTGGTCGGCAGGCCGTTGAGCACACGCGACACCGAGGCGATGGACACACCTGCGCGGTGCGCGATCGTGGTGATCGTCGGCTCGCGGCTCAAGGGCGCTCCTCCCTGGTTCAGCCTACGGTAAACGTTTACAGTGCCCCCCGCAGCGACCTGTAAACGTTTACGGGATGGGGAGCACCATGAAACCGCCCAGGGACACACCCCGTCAAGTCACGATCACGTAAAGGCGCGCCTCCGGGTGCGGGGGCGGCCCCGGAGCGGCCCGGCCCGGCCGCGCAGCGCACTAATTGACATCTCCGCTAATATCAGCCCAAATCCCCATACAGACGGGTCGTAATTGACGATTGATCAAGTAACTGCATACCAGGCTGCAACCTCTCTGAGATATATTTTCCCACCAGATAACGGAAGGGTGGGGCGGATGTGGGGATTGCGCATCCTCGGGCTCACGCTGCTCGTCCACTGTGTCATCGGAGGCATCGGATCGATGCTGTTCCCCGGCCCGCCCGCGTATGCGTCGGCGACCCCTGATCCCACGCCCGAAGACCTCACCGCGTCCGCCCGTCACGCACGCTGCCTGGACCAGGAGAAACGCGACGACCTCGCCCGTGCGGCCGTCATGCAGAAAGTCGCACCGCGTCTGATCGGCACCGACAAACTGAGCCGTGGTAAGGGATATATTACGTTGGAGCAATGGCTCGCCACCGACGAACGGACATTCGACCGGCTGTGCTCCGCGCTGCTCGGCCTTGACGACAAAACCAAAGACGATTCCGGCGACGGGACCTGGTCGACGCTGCTCCAGACGATCGCGGCGGTGGTGTTCGGCTCCGCGGGCACGCTGTTCGTGTCGTCGTGGCAGGGGCGTAAGGCGCTGGGCAAGGAGCTGCGGACCGCCTCGAATCACTTCCACCACGCCTTCTCCGTCTATCTGCGCGGCTGGGAAACCACCGGATTCACCGATGCCGACGCGCTGGCCGACGCTCGCTCGCAGCTGCGGAACAAGCTGGGCGACGTCCAGGATGCCAAGCCGCACTGGCGGCGGCCCCGCCAGCTCCTGGAGCTCCTCGACGCCCCCGCCCTCGAGGAAGGCGACAACGCCCTGTGGACGGAGCAGACGCAGGACGAGCGCCATCGGCACGCGACCGAGATGAGGGATCGGCTGGAGATGTTCCGGCGGGACGTGGACAAGCTGGGCATCGCGCTCCAGCATCCCCGGCCGCTGAGTTTCCGTCGCTCCGCCGCGAGCTACCAGGCCGCGCTTCGGGACGGCCTCCTCAAGGCCGCGCCGACGGACCCCGCCGCCTGACATGTCGAACCCCCCGACTCCCAGCCTGCTCCCCGGCCCGCAGCCGGGCGCGGCGACCCACCGCAACCCGTACCTGCCTCCCGGGCAGGAGGAGGCGACGGCGAACGACCACGTCGCGATGCTGCGGCCGTGGCGCAACCGGCTGCACCACGACTTCTACGTCGTCCTGGCGGCCGTCGCGGAGAGCCACGAGAGGTTCCGCGGCAGGTTCAGGGATCCGAACGTCGTGCTGGAGCAGGGGCAGCTCATCACGGTGACCGGTGCCCGGGGCACGGGAAAGAGCGCCTTGCTCCACCGGTTCGCGGGGCTGCTGGCCTACTCCAGCCCGAAATACTCGCGAGGCGATCCGGCGGACGTGTCCGGCGGGCTCCCCGGCCGGCTGGACGGCCAGATGCCGCTGATAGCGGACCTGAGCGAGGCCCACGCCCTGAACGTTGTCCCGCAGGACGCGACGCCGCTGGACGAAGGGCGGACGAAGGAGCAGAACATCTACGAAGCCGTGATCGCCGACCTCAAGAGCCAGCGCAAGCTCACCGAGGCCGAGGCCGACCGGCTGCGGACGGACGCCATCATCATCGACCAGCGGTGCCGGGCGGACGTGCCCCGTGGCTACGAGAAGCTGGCGGACGCCCTGGAGGACAAGAACGCCGTCCTCGTGGTGCTGCTGCCGCCCATCGACAAGGTCGGCGAGTTGAACTTCTACCTGCGCATGGCCAGGAAGCGCCTGGTCTTCATGGCCGAAAGCGTCGCGCTGGCCGACCGTGCCGACCTGGCGAGCATGGTCAAGGGCATGCATTACTCCGCGTTCACCCATCTGCGCACCGGGATGCTGACGGCCGCGGACATCAGGCGGTTCATCGCCGCCCGGCAGAACCGCGCGGCTCAGGACGGCCGCCCGTGGGTGACGGTCACCGACGAGGTGATCGAGCAACTGTGCGTGCGCTTCGCCGGCCAGACGGTGGAGCAGCTCCGCGGCGCCCTCTGCGAGCTGTGCCACGTGGCGATCACGGGCTCGGGCGTCGTCGACATCGCGCTGTACAGGGAGTACTCGCGCCAGGAGTTCTTCCTGGCCAGCGCGATGCGCAGGGTCCGGCGCGACGGCGGGCGCAAAGGCCCGAAGGGCACGAAGGGGTAGAGAGGCGACCGTATGCCGCGCATGCAGAATCCGTTTCCGGTGACACCCGCCCTGCGTCTGTCCCCTTTCCAGCTGACCACCCCGCCCGGCGCGGACTTCACGGTCGTGACGTCCGCGACCGAGGACGCCCGCGACTATGTGGAGAGCTACCTCGACGAGGCGGACCGATGGGAGGCCGAACGCGCGGCCGGGGCCGAGCCGCCGCCGCTGTCGGGCAGGGTGCTCGGGGTGTCCGGCGACTACGGGTCCGGGAAGACGCACCAGCTCATCGACATCGCGCGGCTCGTCCACGAGTCCGGTGCCCGGGAGCACGGCGCGAAGGTCCGGCTGCTCCTGCTGGACGCGCCTCGCGGCGGCATCGCTGCGGCCTACCGCGACCAGCTCATCGGCCAGTTCGACCCGGACGCCATCGTCGAGCTGCTCAAGGACTACCACGGCGACACGGTCGCGGAGGGGGTGGAGAACGTACCGTTCCCGCCCGGCAGCGAAGCGGAGGACGGCAAGCGGGCCATCGCCCGCGGCCTGCGGCAGGGCGAGCTCGACCCCGAGGGCGTCACCCAGGCGTACCTGCTGTCGGCAAGCGACATCGAGGCGCGGCTGGCCACACGGCTCAGGGGCGTCGCCGAACACTGGGAGTTCGCCAAGGCGCTCACGCTGATGCTCGACCCACCGTCGCGGGACGCCGCCTGGCGCTGGTTCCGCGGTGACGCCCCGGGGAAGGAGCTGCGCGACAACGGGATCACGGCGTCGATCGCCACCGAATCGATGGCCTACGACGCGCTCGCCGTCCTCGCGTTCCTGCACGGGCGCCGGGGCCAACGCATCGTCTTCATCGTCGACGAGTTCGAGAAGCTGCTGGAGGACACGGAAGTCGGACGGCTCGCCTCGCTCCAGGCGTTCGAACGGCTCGCAGGCGTCTTCATCGACGCCGGCTGCCTGCTCGTCTTCTCCGCGTCGAAACAGGCCATCGGCCGGCTGTCCGGCGGCCTGCGGGAGCGCACGTATCACGTCTCGCTGGCGCCGCTCGACCGCGCGGAGACCGAGCGGCTGATCGAGGGGCACCTGTCCGGGCTGGTGTCGCGCGGGGACGAGGTCTTTCCCGAGCCCACGGTGACATGTGTCGGCGACCTCGGCGAGGGCAACCCCCGCCGCGTCATCTCGCTGTGCCGGGGCGGGTTCCGGCTGGCCGCCGCCAGGCCGGGGGGTGACGCGGAGGTGACGGTGACCGAGGACAACGTCCGCGCCTTCGCCCACCAGGAGTACGAGCGGTTCTCCCTGCCCGAGGCCGTGAGCGCCGCGCGCGACATCCTGCAGGCCGACGGCTGGCCGCTGCCGGCCGACGACCACCTAGGGTCGCGCCCGCCGGTGGACTTCTGGGTCGACGCCGACGACGCAGTCATCGCGGTCATCGTGACCGACTCGCTGCTGAGCAGGCAGGACGCCGAAACGCTCTTCGGGCGCGTGAGCGACGCCGAGCTGCGCGCCTCACCACAGCCGTGTCAGACCATCATCGTGGTCAACGGGCACGTCTCGCGGTCCGCTCGGGACGCCGTGGTCCAGCGCATCGGGCGCAACCCGGTGATCCATCAGGGCACGGGGTTCGGCAACGACTTCCGCGCGGCGCTCCTCGACGCCCACCGGCGGCTGCACAACCAGGCCCGGCGCGACGACCTCGCCAAAATCCGCATCACGGTGGAGCAGATCCTCCGGCAGCAGGAACGGACGCAGCACGCGATCGACAGGCTGCGACGGCGGAGCGGCGCGCGGACCGCCGCGGAGGGGGCCGACGCCGGACCCGGCCCGTCCCAGGCCGGGTCGGCGCTGCCGGGGCACGTCGACGACGACGCCGTGGCAGGGCTGCCCCGCGAGGTCCTCGACGAGTTCCGGCGCGCTCGGGACGAGATCCCGGTCGACCGCGACATCGAGCACCCGTTCGACCACCTGTTCCGGCAGCCCGGCGACGGCGAGCGGACCGCTTCGCCCCGCCGGGCCATGCGCCGGGACCGGTTCGAGGACATCGGCGTCATCTGGACGACTGAGCAGCTGGTGCTCGCGTTCCGCGACGCCGTCGCGCGCTGGTACGCGGCCGGGCCGCAGGACGGCACCGGGAGAGGCGACGCCGAGCGGGAGGAGGAGCTGCGCCACATCTGCCGGATGTACGAGTCGGCCGCCGAGGACGTGCTGCCGCTTCTGTTCAGGAGGCATGCCTACACCGGCACCGGCCCGCTGGAGCAACTGGGTTCGCGCGTGCGTGAGCTGCTGTTACGGTGACCTGCGGTCGAGGGCACAGCCGGGCTCGGCAGCGTCCTCAGCAGTGTTCTCGCAGGTGTCCTCGCAGGTGTCCTCGGCGATGGGTGCGCCGGTGGTCCCGGCGATGGGCTCGGCGATGGGCCCGCCTGCGGGTTCGGCGATGGGCTCGCCGGTGGGTTCGCCGAAGACGTAGCGGCCCCGGGGCCGGCCGGCGATGCGCTCGAGAATGTCCAGGCGGTCGTCCCACAGTGCGTTGGTCACGATGTGCAGCACGTTGACGGTCAGGATGGCCGGCGCGACGATGGCGACGGCGTCGGGGAAGCTCGGCTCCAGCGCCAGCGCCAGCAGGATCGCGGTGATGCCGTTCTGCTGCCCCAGCGCCAGGTAGACGCGGTCGGTGCGGGTCATGCGCCGGGCGATCAGCCACCCCACCACGATCTGCGCGCCGAAGGCGGCGGCGCCGAGCGCCAGGCCGGGAACGATCTGGACGCCGCCGAGCAGCAGCACACCGAGCGCGAACGTGGCGAGGGCGAACGCCACCGAGATGGCGCGGTCGAGGACGACCGGCTCGTCGAGCCGGAGGAACAGCCCGATCAGCGCGATGCCGAGCAGCAGGAACTGCCACGAGGCCACGCCCACCAGCAGCGCCACCACGGCGATCGAGCCGGCGCGGACCCATGGCCGCGCCTGCAGCGGCGCCTGCGCGGGCCGGCGGCTCGCCCAGCGCCGCACGACCAGCAGGCCGAGCCACACGACCAGCACGAAACCGAGGTTGCGGCCGATGTTCACGAGGTAGGAGCCGATCCCGGTGTCGCCGAGGACGGCCGCCGCCACGCCTCCCGCTCCGCCCGGTGTCGCGGCGAGCGCCCACGCCGAAAGGTAGACGGTGAGCAGCGCCGTGATGGGGTCGTCGAACGACGCCCACGCCAGCAGCAGCCCTTTACCGCGTTCGGACATCCGGGAGCGGCCGAGCAGGGCGGACACCGAGAGCGGGTCGATCTGCGCGACGGCGATGCCCAGGACGAGGGCCGTGGGGTCGCGGAACAGGGCGTACATCACGCCGGCGATGAGCGCGGTCTTGAGCAGCACGCCGAGCGTGACCGCCAGCACCACCGTGCCCAGGTCACGGTAGACGGCGCGGGGGATGCCCGAGGCGCTGCCGTAGAGGCCTAGGGCGAGCAGGGTCGTGATGGCCTGCAGGTAGATCGGGCTGTCCGCCACCTCGCCCATGCCGGCGACACGCGCGACCGCGTAGCCGAGGACGGCGATGCCCACGGTGGCCGTGAGCCGCCGCGCGGCGGGCCCCGTGATGATCGTGCGCAGCGTGGGCACGTCGGCACCTCCGCCCGCCCCGTCCGTCACCCGACTCGGCGATCGGCCGAGGCTGCGAAAGGGCGGTTCCTCATCAGTTTTCCGATTATGGATAGTTTACCGGCAGAGCTCGGCTCGTTACAGGTGAACCGATCTTATGAAACCGGAAACCTCATCGGTACGCTGAATGTTTACGCGGTCCACGCTCGGCCGTTCTCGCCGGCGGTGAATATTTCGCGGGCGCCGGTCAGCAGGTGCCGGAAACGCAGATCGGCGCGCCTGACCGCGTGTTGATGAAGAGTCACCCCCAGTGCCAGGCCGGGAAGCGATGGCAGCACATGCACATAAATAGCGCCTTGCTGCACATCAAGGACCAGCGACTCGATGGTTTCACAGGCCATCGCGTGTAACGCGTGCGCGACCTGGGCGAGCCCTTTGGGCAACGACCGGCCGAGCCGGCAATAATGGTCGCGCTGCGTCTGGTACGCCTGTGCGTCGGTCAGCCAGCCGCCGAACGGCTCCCCGAACCACGGCTGCTCGGCCAGCTCCGCATCGGCGAGGACATCGGCCGAGTACAGCAGCCGCGGCCCCTGGAAAAAGGCGACGTAATGCAGGTCCTCGACGTTCAGCGCCGCCTCGCACAAGGCCGCCATGCGGTCCCGGGCGTCGCCGGCGAGCCCGTCCGCGTGCACGGTCACGTGGGCGGTCCTCGTCACCGGTGGCGGGAGGGGGTCCCCCCAGCCGCCGGGATACTCCTCGTCCAGGCGGTAGTGGCGGCGGATGTCGGTGACCGCGTAGCAGGCCTGCTTGTCCATTTCGTCGACCATCTCGCGGACGGCGGGCCCGGCCGCGGCGGAGCCGCCCCGCCTGAGCGCGGTCAGGTACTCGTCGGGGCGCACCCTGCCGCAGTGGACGCCCTCGGCGCCGGTCGTCACCACGGTGCGCATCAGCTCTCCACTGCGCAGCTCCGCCAGGTCCCGGTCGAACATCTCGGCCTGGATGACGAGCTGGCGCAACGCCGCCTCACACTCGTGCGGCGCGGGCAGTTCTCCGGACGACGGCGGCCGGAGGAAAAACTCGCGGAACCCGTTGTAGAAGTAGCCGGTGAGATCCGCCACCCCGCTGTCGATCAGCCGCTCCCGGCAGATCCCCTGGTGTGAGGTGTAATCGCGATAGGCCACGATCTCCTGGTGATCCTCCCAGCCCTCGCCGCCGGGGTCGCTGATCGGCACCGTGCCGATGTCGGGCATCGCTCCGCTCCATTCCGCCTGCCGGGGCCGTGCCGTGCGTCCTCGCAGGGACGATCGATGGGGGTCAGTATCCGGGCACCTCGATCTCGATGTCGCGCCGAACGGGCTTGGCCTCGGCGCCGCCGGGCGTGCCGTGGCGTGGGCGCGCCTGCGGCGGCTTCGAGTCGAGCTGCGACAGGGTGTCCCGCAGGTTCTCGCGCGCGATGCGCAGATCGCGCGGATCGCGGATCTCGGCGGCGCCGAACAGCCACTGCAGTCGTTCGCAGGCGACCTGCTCCAGGTCGCGCGCGGCCCGCGGGCCGTTCACGAGCAGCTCGGTGTTGGCGTGGTTGACGGTGGCGGTGAGCGTGACGGGATGCCACTCGCCGAGCCGCTCGGCCAGCCCGCGCCGGCTCTCCTCGCCGTGCCGCAGCGCGTCGTACCGCCGGCCCTCCTTGCGCAGGTAGACCGCGAGGTTCGCCTGGCACATGAAGGTGAACGCGTGGTCGCCGAGGATGGCGCGGAACCGTTCGAGGCAGTGGCTCGCGTGCTCGACGGCCCCGGAGTAGTCGTCCTGCGCGTGCAGGTCGGCGGCCACGCTGGCGAGGCAGCGCAGCGTGAGGATGTCGTCGTCGCCGAGCAGGCGGCGATACTGCTCCAGCACCTCGGCATTACGGCTCCGCGACTCCGCCACCTTGCCGAGCCCGCGCTCGGTGACCGCGAGGCCGTACTCGATGCGCAACCGGTCGAGGCTGCGCGTGCCGAAGGGTTCCTTCTCCCGCCGCACCAGCCGGGCGAGAGCGCGTCTCAGCCACAGGTGCGCCTCTTCGTACTCGCCGAGGCAGCGCAGGGTGCCGGCCATGTTGACGACGGTCCACCAGGCGTCGTCGTCGTCTTCGCCGGCCACCTGCCGAGTGCGTTCGAACCGCTCCCGCGCCTGCTTCAGGGCCGCGGTGTAGTCGCCGTTGAGGTGCATCGAGGCGGCGAGGTTGTTGAGCGCCCGGCCCGTCATGCGGTGGTCGGCCCCCAGGGCCTCGCGCAGGTTCTTGACGGCCCGGTCGTCCCAGCCGAACGCCTCCTGGAAGGCGCCGCGGGCCCGCAGCACGATGGCGTAGCGCGACATCGTGGCCCACAGCTGCGGGTGCCGGTCGTGCAGGATGCGCCGGTGCCAGTGCCACGCCGTGCGGATGTGGGTGAGCGCCTGGTCGTACGCGCCGAGTTTGCGGCAGGCCTCGGCGAGCTCCATGAGCAGGTCGACCTTGACCAGCAGCCTGCGCGCGAGGGCGTCATCGGGCTGCTCCGGCCGCCTGAGCAGCGCGTCGGCGTCGGGCTCCCAGCTCCGCGCGCACGAGTCACCGATCTGCCGGGCCCGCTCCCAGGCGGTCTTGTCGGCCACCTCGACAAGGCGGCGGACCTGGTCGACGATCCATCGACGGACCGCCGGGTCGGTGCTCGCCCCGGCGTAGTCCGCGTCGATGTGCACGCTGCTCTCCATGACGTCCTGGTCCCATACCGCAGCCTGCTCCGACCCCGCCGGGGGGCGTGTCTGGGCCGGGCGGTGCGCCGCGAGCACGCGGTAGATCGCGGTCCGCTCCGTCTCGGCCTGCTCGGCGGTCATGTCGGCCCGGACGAACTCCGCGATGACACGATGCATCTTCAGCCGCCCGCCGCGAGCGAAGGAGACGGCGGCCAGGCCGAACCGGTCGATGGCCCACAGCACGGCGTCGACCAGCACCGGGTAGTGGAAACCGACGCCGTGATCGGCGAGCTCGTCGCACATCGCCCGGGAGTTCAACCGGTCGACCTCGACGCCGTCGGGCGACAGGAACGAGCACATGCGCAGCACCCGCCGACCCGCTTCGCCGCCGGGGCCGGCGAGCAGCCGCTCCATCGCCAGCCGCACCGTCGCCTGGTACACCGGCACCTGGTGCACCGGCGGATGGACCGGGGCGGCCCGCCCCGCGGGCTGACGCCTTCTCACGGAGCCGGCCTCTTGCCGGAATCTGGTCACGAATTCGTCGACCGTCTTCCCCGCCTGGGCGGCCAGCAGCTCGTTGTCCTCGCGCAGCCCGCTCAGCCGGTCGAGCACCCACCCCGCGGCGAGCTCGATGGCGAGCGGATAGCCCTCCACCGTGCCGGCCAGCAGCTCGGCGGCGGAGTCGGGGATGAGCTCCCGGGGAAACGTGATGCCGAGGTGCGGCCAGGTCTGCTGCTTGTACCGGATCAGCTCCAGGCTCTCGGCCGTGGTCAGCGGCCTGACCTCGATGTGACGAGCGCGCTCGCTGGGCTCGACCTCGCGGGCGGTGATCACGACGTCACCGGTGCCCTCACGGGGGATCAGGCCGTCGAGCGCGCGCAGATCCTCGACGTTGTCGTAGACCAGCAGCCAGCGCATCTCGCCGTCGTGTTTCAGCCTGTCGAGCACGGTGTCGACGAGGTCGGTGCCCCTGGGCAGCTCCAGCCGCGCGGCGAGCCCGCCGAGCCCGGCACGGACGGTCTGCTCCGTCTCGGCCGCCACCCACCACACCACGTCGTACGCGCCGGCGTAGCGGTGGGCGTATTCGAGGGCGATCTGGCTCTTGCCGACTCCCGCCACGCCGCGCAGGGTGGCCCAGCGGACCGAGCCGCCATCGCCGGTCAAAAAGTCGCGCAGCTCCTGGATCACCGCGTCGCGGCCGACGAACGACGGGTTGCTGCCCGGCAGCCGCTCGATGTCGGGTGGCCGGGGGAACCTGCGTCTGCCGGTGGGCGGGAAGTCGCCGGACCGCCCGGGCGATGGCGGCCCGCCGATGCGCAGCCCTTGGTACAGCCGGTTGCGGGCGTCGCCTTCGGGCAGGTCGGTCAGGTCGAGCTCGTCCAGGCCGTCGGGCGGATCGGGGAAGCCGGCGCGGTCGACCCGCACGGCCAGCACCTTCGCACGCTGGATCAGGTCGGCGAGCCGCCGTTTCAGCCGCCGGTCGAGCCCGGGCGGGGAGACGAGCAGGACGGCGGTGTGCGGGTCGTTCGCCACCCAGGCGAATCCGGCGACGGCGATCTCCTCGACCTGTACGCCGGCGCGCCCGACCTGTTCGGCGATCCACTCGGCCCAGGCCTCGTAGCGGGGGGTGTGGACCACGAGCACGCGGTCGATCGCGGAGACCCGGCCGTCGGTGAGCACCTCGACGAGCCGCTCGCACGCCTCTCGGACACCGCCCGGCCCCCCCGTCGGCTCCTGGAGCACCGCGGGGACGTCGGAGAAGGAGGACGCCTCGTAGGGCATCTGAGGGAGGCCGGGGGCATCGCCGGAGGCGCCGGCCGGCCCGGCGATGGGGCCGAACCGGCGCAGGGCCAGGTCGCGCGGCTCGTCGACGTTCGGGACGGACCCGTCGACCCGCATGGCCAGCGGGACGACGCGCGGCGGGTGCGGGCCGGCGGCGCGGATGTCGGCGGCGAACCCGGCGGGCTCGTCGACGTAGTCGCGGGTCAGCGAGAAACAGACGACCGCCTGGTCGCCGAGCCCCGCGATCCAGGCCGTCACATCGTCCGACCAGCCCACCGGCGCATCGATAAGTACGTAGTCATATCCGGACGTTTGCAAATATGACCGAAATGTCGTTATCCATCCCGAATCAACGGCCAAGCGCAGCGATTCGGACGAGGATCGGGACGCCGAGCCGTAGGTCAGCAGATCGATGGCGCCACGGTCGGTCACGTCGGTGAGATTGAGCCGGATCGGGTCGGACCGGAGTTCGAGCGCCGCGGGATCGCGATCGTTGCGCTCGATCAGGTCGGACAGCCCGCGGCCGCGAGGATCGGGCTCGTCGGGCAGATAGCGCCGCAGATAGCGATGGAAGTCGCGGGACCGTGGCTCGCAATCGACGACCAGGACCCGCATGCCCGCCCTGGCCAAAATGACCGCCGCGTTGGCGACGGTGGTCGTGCGGCCGACGCCGCCCCGGGCCGAACAGAAAATCAGGACCCGGCCAGGACCGCTGGAATCGGCTCCCATCGTCGCTCCCATCGCGTCATCGCGCACCCGCGCCGGTCGAGGTGGGCGGAAATGCCGCAATCACCTGACGTCACGGGCCGCGGGCCTGGTGAGCCCCGGCTGAAACGCAAGCGACCCGAGGCCCTCCTCCGGGTAGGACCCGTTCTCAGAGTAGGAGGGCCGCCCGGGGCGGTCAACGAATGTTTTCATTTATCTTGGGGCGGCTGACTCGACTGCACCAGTGGTGCCGCCGAACCACATTCCAGGTCGTGCAGGATCCGGTCGAGCGCGCCGTTCAGCGCCCGTTTCGACAGTCCGGCGGTTCCGTACAGCCCGATACCCGCGACATCGACTATGTCGGACTCTAGATCGTATCTAGGGGAACCCATACCGATGACCTGCCTTTTCCCCGACGTGAAACTCCCGCCGAAAGCATGCGCATCCGGCTAATGCATGCCATGCGGCATTAACCTATCATCGATCGCGGACCTATCACCATTGCACCGCTCCCCCGGTCACCCGCCGTTCCTCCCTGCCAGAGAAAGGGGTGGCACTATATGCCGCATTTGGGAAGGCGCGGCGAGAACGAACCCGGGCGCGCTCGGCCCGGCCCTCCCCCACCCCGCCACGGCCTTCGCCAGCAGGTGTTCGACGACCTCGCCCGGGGCGGCGGCGGAGCCGAGGCGGCGCGGCTGCTCGCCACCGCCGAGTTCAGCAAGCATCTGCTGCTGCTCCGGCTCGTCGTCGCCGAGGCGGAGACGGTCCGGCACCCGCAGGCGGCGGAGACCGCCGACGCCTACGACACGCTGGCCGCGCTGCAACGGCTGGCGCCGGGCCCGGTCGAGGCGGTGATCCGCTACCCGGCGGTGGGCGTCTGGGCGTACCGGACCATCCAGGCGCTGCGCGGCCCGCGACCCCTCGACGCGCGTCCCGCCCGGCTCACCGCGATCGCCGCCAGCGCGGCGATCAGCGGCCGGACGTCGGCCACGCTGCGGGTGCACGCCGACGGTCCCGTCGTCGCCCTGCCCGGCGTCGGGCTGGCCGTGCTGCCGGGGTCCGCGACCGGCGGGACGGTCGCGCTGCGCACCGGACCCGACGGCGCCCTGCTGTCCTCGGGCGGCGCACGCGTCCACCTGCCCGACGAGCCGGACACCGACGGCGAAGGCTGGTCGGGCACGCGCGTCCTGTCGCTGCCGCACGACGGACGGCCCGATCCGCTGCGGCTCGCCGTCGACGACCTCGACCCGTACCGGTTCCCCAGCGAGCTCGTCCACGGGCGGCTGTCGGCGGAGCAGTCCCGCCGCTTCACCGGGGCGGTCGCCGCCGGATGGGAGCTGCTGGCCAGGCACCACGCGGAGGTGACCGCCGAGGTGCCGGCCGTCATCACCACGCTCACCCCGCTCACGGCACCGCGCGGAGCCATCGTCAGCGCGTCGTCGGGAGCGGCGTTCGGCTGCGTCGCCCTCTCCGAGCCGCCCGACGACCGCGCCGCCGCCGTCACGTTCGCGCACGAGCTGCGGCACGCCAAGCTGTCGGCCCTGATGGACCTGTTCCCGCTGGTCCGGGCGGCGCCGCACGAGCTGTTCTACGCGCCCTGGCGCGAGGACCCGCGGCCGCTGTCCGGCCTGCTCCACGGCGCGTACGCCTTCGCCGGGGTCGCCGCCTTCTGGGGCCGGCAGCGGCACATCGAGACCAGCGGGCGGGCGGTGCTGGAGGCCAACGTCCGGTTCGCCCGATGGCGCGACGCCGCGCTGGGGGTGGCGCGGTTCCTGGCCGGGTCCGATCGGCTGACCGATGCCGGGCGGCGCTTCGCCACCGGCCTGCTGGCGGAACTGGAGGAATGGCACCGCGCGGACGTGCCCGCCGAGGCCGCCGCCCGGGCCCGCGACGAGGCGGCCCGGCACCTGGCCCGCTGGACGAGCCGGCACGGGCCGCCGCCGAACGCGCCGTACCCCGGCTGACCCCGTCGGCCCGCGCGGCGGCGGCCCGGGGCGGCTCAGGAGACGGGGCCGGTCGAGTTCACCTGGGCGGCGCGGTGCACGACGTGGTCGACCATGCCGTACTCCTTGGCCTCCTCGGCGGTGAACCAGCGGTCGCGGTCCCAGTCCCGCTCGACCTGCTCGCGGCTCTGGCCCGTGTGGTGGGCGATGCGCTCGGCCGTGGTGCGCTTGACGTACGTCATCTGCTCGGCCTGGATCTTGATGTCGCTGGCGGTGCCGCCGAGGCCGCCGGAGGGCTGGTGCATCATGATGCGGGCGTGGCGCAGGGCGTAGCGGCGGCCGGGGGTGCCGGCGCACAGCAGCACCTGGGCCATCGAAGCGGCCAGGCCGATGGTCACGGTGCTGATCGGGTTGGGCAGGAACTGCATGACGTCGTACATCGCCATGCCTGCGGTCACCGACCCGCCGGGCGAGTTGATGTAGAGGAAGATGTCGCGCCGGTCGTCCTCGGCCGACAGCAGCAGGAGCTGGCCGCACACGCGGTTGGCGATCTCGTCGTCGATCTCGCTGCCGATGAAGATGATGCGCTCGCTCAGCAGCCGCTCGTAGACGGACTCCTGGGGCCTGCGGCCGATCTCGGTGACGCGGCTGTGCGGGGTGAACGGGCTGGGTTCCACGGGCCCTCCTGACGTACGTTCTGTACATAATCGCTAGAACGTACAGAATGCTAGCATGGTCGCATGACACGTGAGATCCCGGTGACGCAGGCACGCGCCGAGCTGGCCGAACTGGTCAACCGCGTGGCCTACAGCGGGGAGCGGGTCGTGCTCACCCGCCATGGCCGGCCGCTCGCCGCGCTCGTGTCCTCCGACGACCTCGAACTGCTGGAGGCGCTGGCCGAGCAGCGCATCGCCGTGACCTCCATCGGCCCCGGCGAGCAGGGCGGCCCGCCCGCCCGCGACGACGCCCCGCTGCGCATCGTCGCCGAGCACCGCCCGAGCGGCTTCGAGCGCCCCGGCGGCTTCGGCATCGGCACCTGACTCCGCCGCCCCGCGGCCGCTCTGCCCACCACGCCGGGTCCGCGCTCGCGGGCACGGGTGTGCGCTCCACCTCGGCCGACGCCATGACGCCGCCGGTCAGCCTGCGTCGCCGGGCCGTCGGAGTCCGCGCCGGGGCGACCGATAGCGTGGCGCTGATCCGATCCGCCTGTCGACCGCCTGTGGAAAGGGAACGCGATGGAGTACGTACGGCTGGGTTCGACCGGCCTGAAGGTGTCCCGGATCTGCCTCGGCATGATGAGCTTCGGCGACCCGGCGCGGGGCGCCGCCTGGGTGCTCGACGAGGAGCGCAGCGAGCCCATCGTGCGCAAGGCGGCCGAGGCCGGGATCAACTTCTACGACACCGCCGATGTGTACACCACGGGCGGCAGCGAAGAGGTGACCGGCCGGCTGCTCCGGAAGATCTTCCCGCGCCGGGAGGACTACGTGCTCGCCACCAAGGTGCGGCTCCCGATGGGCGGCGGCCCCAACGACGCGGGGCTGTCGCGCAAGCACATCATGGACGGCATCGACGCCTCGCTGCGCCGCCTCGGCACCGACTACGTCGACCTCTACCAGATCCACCGCTGGGACGACGAGACGCCGATCGAGGAGACGATGCGGGCGCTGCACGACGTGGTCCGGGCCGGCAAGGCCCGCTACATCGGCGCCTCCACCATGTACGCCTGGCAGTTCGCCAAGGCGCAGCACGTGGCCGAGCTGAACGGCTGGACCACGTTCGTCTCCATGCAGAACCACTACAACCTGGTCTACCGCGAGGAGGAGCGCGAGATGATCCCGCTCTGCCTCGACCAGGGTGTGGGCATCATCCCGTGGAGCCCGCTCGCGCGCGGCATCCTCGCCCGCGCCGGCGCGCCCGAGGCGACCACCCGCTCCGGCTCCGACCCGCGCATCGAGGTCCTGTACGGCAGCGCCGGCGAGATCCGGCCGATCCTCGACAGGCTCGCCGCGACGGCCCGCGACCGCGGCGTGCCCCCGGCCCAGGTGGCGCTCGCCTGGCTGCTGCGCCAGCGGGGCGTCACCGCGCCCATCGTCGGCGCGACCAAGGACCGCCACATCGAGGACGCCATCGCCGCCATCACCCTGGACCTCGGCGACGACGAGCTCGCCTACCTCGCCGAGCCCTACCGGCCCCGCCCGGTGATCCACTAGACCCGCCGAGCCGTGCCGTCCGTACGGGCCCGGCCCGGTCCGCCGTTTCCCCGGCCCGGCACCGGCGTGACCGTCGGGGCGGGCATCGGGCCGGGCGCCGAGCTGGGATGATCGGGTGATGTTCGATCCCCCCGCCGATCCCCCCGCCGATCCCGCCCCAGCCCCAGACTCGGCCGATGGGCCCTCGCGCCGCGGGCTGCTGCGCTACGCCCTGGCCGCCGGTGCGGCCGCCGGGGTCGCGGGGCTGCCGGCGGCCTCGGCGGCGCGCGGCGACGCGCCGCGCCTCCCGCTGACGCGGCCCCGGGTGGCCACGCTCGGCGACTCGATCATCCAGTTCGCGGAGTACGCCGCGCCGGGGCCGCCGGCGCGGCTCGCGCGGCGGGCTCGGGGCGCGATGACGTGGGTCAAGACGCTGTTCCCGGCGTTCGACGACGACACCTGGCACGACCCGGGCGACGCCCGGCACCACCGGTACCTGCGCGGCTCCAACAACGGCGTGGCCGGCGACCACACCACCTATCTCGGCCCCGACAACCCGGGCACGCTGCGCCGCTGGGCCGAGGAGGTGGCGCCCACGCGGCCCGATGTGGTGCTGCTGTCGGTCGGCACCAACGACATCAACTCCTTCCGCCCGGCCGGCGAGCTGGAGGCCGACCTGGCCACGCACATCGACCATATCGCCCGCGACGGCCGGGCGCTCGTGCTGACCACGATCCGGCCCCGCGCGGGCACCGGCGAGTTCGGGTGGCGCGCCCCCGATCCGCGCGGCGACCGCCGCTACGCGGTGCGCGAGTCGGTGAACGACTGGATCCGGTCACGGGCCGCCCCCGGCCTGCAGATCGCCGACGTCAACGAGCACCTGGAGGACCCGGCGGCGCGGGGCGGCGCCGGCGGCGACTGGCTGCCCGATCTGCTGCCGCCCGACGGCGTCCACCCGGGCCCGCGCGCGGCGTGGGCGGAGGCGCAGACCCTGCTGCCGATCATGCGCTGGCTGATCGCCGACGGCAACGTGTACGGCGCCGACCACGAACGCCCCGGCAACCTGCTGCCGAACGGCGGCTTCGCCGGCCGCTCCGGCGAGGTGGGCCCGGGGGTGCGGGGACACGTCGCCACCGGCTGGTCGATCGTCCGCACGTCGGGCGACGCCCGGCTCACCGCCTACCCGACGGTCGAGCACGGCGCCGGCACGCAGGTGCTGGAGATCACCCCCGGGCGGCGCGACACCACGTTCGTGCTGCGCACCGCGCCCGAGCGGCTGCCGCTGCGCGGCGTGGGCGAGCGGGCGTGGCTGCGGTTCCACCTGTGCCAGGAGGTCTCCGCGTACGCCGGCTGGCAGGCGTACGGGCCGCGGCTGTTCCTGTCGCGGCGGCGCGGCCGGGGCTGGACGATGAAGGCGGGGGCGCTGGAGACCGGGCCCGGCGAGCTGCTGCCGGCGGCGGCGTGGCGGGGCTGGCCGGCGACCCACCCGGTGCGCCGCGCGCCGGGCGACGACCTGGCCTGGTGCTCGGTGCTGATCAAGGTGGCGGGCGGGGTGCCGGGGCTGCCCGTGCTGAGGTTCTCGCGCGCGCAGCTGCGCCAGGTGCCCGATCCCCGCCTCGCCTGGCACGCGGCCCCGCGTCGCCGCCGCGGGTCCGGGCCGGGCACCGGGCCGCGCGGATCCTGACGCCGGCGCGGGCTGGCCGCTTTGGGACACGCGAACGGGACAGATCACCAGGTTACGGCCGGATCGGCGTGCCGGGCGGGCGAGCGGGGCGCCGCCGCGACGATGTTCGCCCTTGATTGCCGCCGGGTTCGGGTTAGGTTGGCGCTAGGTTACCGAGGGGCATGCGACGATCGCCGGGCGGAGACGGAGCCGTCTTCCGCCCGTCCGGCACGCTCGCGCGCGCCCGAGACATCGGCAGCGACATCGGTGGAGGTCACACACATGGACGAAGACCTGACCAGCGTCCCGTGGCGCAAGGCCAGGCGCAGCGGCGACGGTGCCAACTGCATCGAGGTCAGCATCGTCGACCGCGCGGAAGCCGCGAAGGACCCCAACTCCCCGGAGGCCATCGCCCTCGCCGACGGAGCGGCCCACAAGGCCGACTACGACCGCCTGTACGTCGTGCGCGACTCCAAGGACCCCGATGGCCCGCGGCTTTACTTCACCCCCGCCGAATGGGAGGCGTTCCGCCTCGGCGTGCTCGACGGCGAGTTCGACGACCTCGCCGAGGCGGAGTAGGCGGCCACCGCGGTCGCGGTGCGGCGATGCGGCGGGCGGCGCGCTACCGATGCCCGGCCGCATCGGCCGGCCGGCCCGGTGCCCCACCGGGCGGCGGGGTGGGCACGGCCTGGCGCGCGGCGGGCTGCAGGTGCGGCGGCAGCGCCTGCTCGGCCCAGATGGTCTTGCCGTGGGCGGTCTGCCGGGTGCCCCAGCGTTCGGCGAGCTGGGCCACCAGCAGCAGGCCCCGCCCGCCCTCGTCGTAGGCGTGGGCCCGGCGCAGGTGCGGCGCGGTGCTGCCGGTGTCGGAGACCTCGCAGATGAGCACGCGGTCGTAGATCAGCCGTAGCTCGACGGGCCCGTCGGTGTAGCGGATCGCATTGGTGACCAGCTCGCTCACCAGCAGCTCCGTGATGCCGGCGACCTCGCCGAGGCCCCATTCGCCCAGCCGCGTCAGCGTCTGGCGCCGGGCCTGCGCGACCATGGCCGGGTCGCCCGGCACGTGCCAGGTGGCGACGCGGCTGTGGTCGAAGGCGTGAGTGCGGGCGATCAGCAGCGCCACGTCGTCGGTGGGCCGTTCGGGCAGCAGCGCCCGCAGCAGCCGGTCGCAGACGGTCTCCAGCGAATCGGCCGGCTCCGAGAGACTGCGGCGCAGCCGCTCCAGGCCGACATCGATGTCGTGCCAGCGCGACTCGATCAGGCCGTCGGTGTAGAGCACGAGGACGCTGCCCTCGGTCAGGTCGAACTGCGCCGACTCGAACGGCAGCCCGCCGAGCCCGAGCGGCGGGCCGGCCGGCAGGTCGAGGAAGTCGGCCTTGCCGTCAGGGGTGACGATGGCGGGCAGCGGATGCCCGGCGCGGGCGATGGAGCAGGTGCGCGAGATGGGGTCGTAGACCGCGTACATGCAGGTGGCGCCGATGTCGCCCGAGCCGTCGCCATCGTCGTCGGCCTCGGCCGACAGCCGGGTCACCAGGTCGTCGAGGCGGGTGAGCAGCTCGTCGGGCGGCAGGTCGAGGTCGGCCAGGGTGCGCACGGCGGTGCGCAGCCGGCCCATCGTCGCCGAGGCGCGCAGGCCGTGCCCCACCACGTCGCCGACCACCAAGGCGACCCGGGCGCCGCTGATCGGGATGACGTCGAACCAGTCGCCGCCGGCGCCGTAGTGGCTCTCGGCCGGCAGGTAGCGGCTGGCGAACGTCATGGCGACGTGCTCGGGCAGCCGCTGCGGCAGCAGGCTGCGCTGCAGGGCGAGCGCGGTGACCCGCTCGCGGGTGTAGCGGCGGGCGTTGTCGACGCACAGCGCCGCCCGCGCGGTGAGCTCTTCGGCGAGCAGCACGTCGTCCTGCTCGAACGGCTCGGGGCGGGCCCAGCGGAACAGGACCACCACGCCGAGGGTGATGCCGCGGGCGATCATCGGCACCGAGATGACGGAGTGGAAGCCGAACTCGAGGAACGTGGCCGCCCGCCTGGGGTCTTCGTCGCTCCAGCCCAGGAACCCCGGGTCGTCGCGGTTGAGGAGCAGGGGCCGGCCGACGGACAGGCAGCGGGTGGTGGGCGTGTGCTCGGCGTAGACGCCCGTCTCGCCGATGCCGATGACGGCCTCCGGCACCCCGGCGGCCACCGAGCCCTGGGCGACGCGGCGCATCGCCACCGGGCCGATGATGGGGCCCTCCTCCGGCTCCTCGCCGTTGAGCAGCGGCTCCAGCAGGTCGACGGTGGCGAAGTCGGCGAAGGCCGGCACCACCATGTCGACCAGCTCGCGCACGGTGCGCCCGATGTCGAGGGTGGTGCCGACCTGGGTGCCGGCCTCCTTCAGCATCGACAGCCGCTGCCGCGCGCGCATCTGTTCGGTGATGTCGAGCACCCCGATGGCCACCGCGTGGGTGTGGCCGTCATCGTCCTTCAGGGGCGACAGGTGCAGCGACCAGGCCCGCTCCCCGGGCACGTGCGGCACCTGACGGTACGTCTGCAGGTGCTCGGGCTCGCCGGTGTCGAGGACACGGCGCATGTGCCGCTCAAGGGAGCGGAACCGCGGCCCCAGCGTCTCGGTCAGGCGCCGCCCGCGCAACTGGTCCTCGGTCACTCCGAACATCGCGCACAGGCGGTCGTTGACGGCGAGGCAGCGCAGCTCCTCGTCGTGTATCGCGAGCGCGAAGGGCAAGGACCTGAAGCCCCACTCCAGCAGCGGCCTGTCCGCCCGTCGGTCGATGCTCATGTCACCCCGGCAGGGCTCCCCTTCCCATCGGCTCATCCACCGGCTCATCCCGCATCATCGCAGGTCAGACCACATTAACTCGCCCTAAGCCATCTGCCCACAGCGGGAAGGCAAAACCCCGGTCGTTACCCCCGGCTCGTTACCCTGGGCTCATGGCTCGTGCCAATGACTCGGTCGCGGCCGCGCTGGAGGAGTACGCCGACCTGTTCGCGCTCAGCGGCGGCGACGCGTTCCGGGTGCGCAGCTACCAGAAGGCCGCCAAGGCGATCTCCGGGTTTCCCGACGACATCTCGGGCATCGACGTGCGCGCGGTGCCGGGCGTCGGCGAGGCCATCGCGAAGAAGGTCGAGGAGTTCCTGGAGCGGGGCAGCTTCCGGCAGCTCGACGACCTGCGGGCGAGGGTGCCCGAAGGGGTGCGGCAGCTCACCCGCATCTCCAGCCTGGGCCCCAAGAAGGCCTACTTCCTGTTCCAGGAGCTCGGCATCGACTCGCCGGCCGCGCTCGCCGAGGCCATCAGGGCCGGGCGCCTCGCCGGGCTGCGCGGGTTCGGCCCGAAGACCGAGGAGAACCTGCTCAAGGGCATCGAGCAGCTGCAGCGGTCGGGCGCCCGGGTGCATCTGGGGGTCGCCACGGCTCTCGCCGAGACCGTGCTCGCCTCGCTCGCCCCGCTCGCCGGCAGGGTGGCGTACGCCGGGTCGCTGCGCCGCGCCAAGGACACCATCGGCGACATCGACGTCCTGGCCACCGCGGCCGATCCGGCGAAGCTGATGGCGGAGTTCCGGCGGCAGCCGTACGTGCTGGAGGTCATCGCGAGCGGCGAGCGCAAGACGTCGGTGCTGGCCGCGCCGGGCGTCCAGGTCGACCTGCGGGTGGTGCCGCCGGAGTCGTGGGGCGCGGCGATGCAGTACTTCACGGGGTCCAAGGAGCACAATGTGCGGCTCCGGGAGATCTGCGTGAAGCGGGGCTGGAAGCTGTCGGAGTACGGCCTGTTCGAGGGCGACCGGGTGATCGCGGCGGAGACCGAGGAGGAGATCTACGCCGCGCTCGGCATGGCCTGGGTGCCGCCGCCGCTGCGCGAGGCGGCCGGGGAGATCGAGGCGGCGCTGCGCGGCGAGTTGCCCGATCTGGTGACTCTCGCCGACGTCAAGGGCGATTTGCACACCCACACGAACCTCACCGACGGGGTCGCCGACCTGGAGGCGATGGTGGCCGAGGCGGTCCGGCGCGGCTACGCCTACTACGCCGTGACCGATCACGCGCCGAACCTGTTCATGCAGCGGATGACCCTGGAGAAGGCGCTCGCGCAGCGGGAGCGGCTCGCCCGGCTGCAGGAGCGCCATCCGGGCATCCGGCTGCTGCACGGCACCGAGCTGAACATCGCGCCCGACGGCACGGTCGACTGGGACCGGGACGGGCTGGCCGGCTTCGACGTGTGCGTGGCGTCGGTGCACTCGCACTTCGCCCAGTCGCGCGCCGAGATGACCCGCAGGTTCATCGCGGCCTGCGAGAACCCCGGCGTGCACATCATCGGCCATCCCACGACCCGCAAGATCGGCAAGCGCCCGCAGGTGGACGCCGACTGGGACGAGATCTTCCGCGTGGCCGCCCGCACCGGCACCGCGCTGGAGATCGACGCCTACCCCGACCGGGCCGACCTGCCGTCCGACCTGGTGCGCCGCGCCCGCCACCACGGCGTGAAGTTCGCCATCGACAGCGACTCGCACGCGGTGCCGCATCTGGGCAACCTGCGGTTCGGGGTGGGCCTCGCGCAGCGGGGGTGGCTCACCACCGACGACGTGATCACGACCTGGCCGCTGGACCGGCTGCTGGCGTTCCTCGGGCGGGCCTAGTCACGAACGCCCGGGACATATCCTGAGAATTCGGTCGGGGACGGTTCTGACCAGCGAATATAGGGGAGACACCACGGCGAAACCTCCTGGCAACGGGAGACAGCGAAGATTGCCCTAGTTCGCGTGCCCGGCACGCCGTACGGAGGCTTCACGATGCGTCAGCTCAGCGCGCTCGACACGCAGTTCCTGCGGGTCGAGACCACCACGACGGCCGCCCATCTCGCCGGGGTCGCGATCCTCGACCCGGCGCCCGGCGGAGCCGTCACACGCGACTGCCTGCTGGCGCTGCTGCGGGACCGGCTGCACCTCGCGCCGCCGCTGCGCATGCGGCTCGCCGACGTGCCGTTCGGCCTCGACCATCCGTACTGGATCGAGGACCCCGACCTCGATCTGGAGCGGCACGTGCACGAGGTGACCCTGCCCGCGCCGGGCGGCGAACGGCAGCTCACCGAGACGGTCGCCCGGCTGCACGGCCGCAGGCTGGACCGCCGCCGGCCGCTGTGGGAGATGCACCTGATCCACGGCCTGTCCGGGGGACGCAGCGCCCTCTACACCAAGGTCCACCACTGCGCCGTCGACGGCGTGTCGGGCGCCGAGATCCTCGCCGCGCTGCTCGACCTCAGCCCCGACACGGGGCCCCGGACGAGCGCGCAGGCCGGCGGGCCCGCCGATGACCCCGCCCGGGAGCCGTCCGGCGGGACACGGGCCGGGGCCGCCCGCGCGCCCGACCCGCTGCGCATGCTCGCCGGTGCCGTCACCCGGTCGGTCACCCATCCGGCGCGGGCCGCCAGGTCGCTGGCACGGGCCGCCGGCGAGCTCGACACCATGCCCCTCACCTCCACCCTGCCGGGCGCCCGCACCCTGGCCCGCACCGCGCGCACGCTCACCCGGTTCGTCACCGGCGACTCCGGCCAGGAGGCCCCGGCGCTGCCGCCCGCGCCCGTGCCGCGCACCTCGCTGAACGGCCGCATCAGCGCCGACCGGGTCTTCTCGTACGGCTCGCTGCCGCTCGACGACGTCAAGCGGGTCGCCAAGACCTTCGGCATCAGCGTGAACGACGTGGTCATGACGCTGTGCTCGGCGGCGCTGCGCGCCTGGCTGCGGGAGCGCGACGCGCTGCCCGACCGGCCGCTGGTGGCGGCCGTGCCGGTGGCGGTGCGCTCGTCGACCGGCACCCGCACGGTCGGCAACCAGATCTCCGCGATGATCACGCCGCTGGCGACCCATCTCGACAGCCCCAGGGAGCGGCTGGCCACGATGGAGCGGACCATGCGGACGGCCAAGCGCCGCTTCGCCGTGGCCCCGGCGACCTGGCTGCGCGAACTGTCGGCGCTGGTGCCGAGCCCGCTCGCCGGGGTCGCCACGGCGGGGCTGTCCCGGCTGGCCGCGAGCGCGTTCCCGCCGGTCAACCTGATCATCTCGAACGTGCCCGGCCCGCAGTTCCCGCTCTACCTGTGCGGGGCCAGGGTGCGGGCGTACTACCCGCTGTCGGTGCTGACCGACATCACCGGCGGCATCAACATCACCTGCTTCTCCTACGACGCCGCGCTCGGCTTCGGCGTGGTCGCCTGCCCGCGCCGCGCCCCCGGCTCCGAGCGGCTGATCGGTCACCTGCACGACGCCATGGCCGAACTGATCGCCCTCGCCGAGACCGACTACCCCGAGGGCGGCCCCGAGGCGGACGGCCTCGGCGACGGCCCCGGAACCGGCCCGGGCGGCTCCGCCGCGGCGGCCGGGCCCGCGACCCCGGCGTCCTAGCCGGGCACGGAAACCGGCCGGAAGGGACGGGCACAAGAGAGGGGCACAAGAGACGGGCCCCGCCGGAGGCGGGGCCCGGTCACTTGGTGCATGTGGTGGGGCCCGGCCGCAGGGGACTGCGGCTCCCCGCGGCCGGGCCGGTCCGTGGTGGACCCGGCTCAGCGCCGGATCCAGGTCTCGTGGCGGGGCCGGAGCCCGCGCCGGGACGCCGGGTCAGTCGAGGACGGGCTTCTTCGCGGCCGCCCCCTTCGCGACGGCCTTCTCGGCGCCCGCGCCGGTGAGGGAGCGGACCTCGATCTCGGCGAACTTGGCGGTGTTGCGCTCCTTGCTGAGCACGGTGCCGAGGTAGCCGCAGAGGAAGCCGACCGGGATCGACACGATGCCGGGGTTGGCCAGCGGGAACCACGAGAAGTCGACGTTCGTGAACAGCGAGGTCTCCGAGCCCGAACCCACCGGCGAGAACAGCACCAGCACCACGGCCGACACCAGGCCGCCGTAGATCGCCGAAACCGCTCCGGCGGTGTTGAACCGCTTCCAGAACAGGCTGTAGAGGATCGCCGGCAGGTTGCCCGACGCGGCGACCGCGAACGCCAGCGCGACCAGGAACGCCACGTTGAGCTTCTGCGCGTAGATGCTGAGCACGATCGCGATGGCGCCGATGACGAACGCCGAGAGGCGCGCCACGCGCATCTCCTGGCGCTCGGTGACCTTGCCCTTCTTGAACACGTGGGCGTACAGGTCGTGGGCGTACGACGAGGACGACGCCAGGGTCAGGCCCGACACCACGGCGAGGATCGTCGCGAACGCCACGGCCGTGATCATCGCCAGCAGAATCGTGCCGCCCACGTCGCCGAACAGCTCCGCTCCGATCGCCTCGGCCAGCTGGGGTGCCGCGGTATTGCCCGCGCTGTTGGCCGCCTTGATCTTGTCGCTGCCGACGAG
This sequence comes from Actinomycetales bacterium, assembly GCA_044507605.1. Taxonomy (GTDB): domain Bacteria; phylum Actinomycetota; class Actinomycetes; order Streptosporangiales; family Streptosporangiaceae; genus Thermopolyspora. The sequence continues at coordinate 71,560 of JBIQJI010000008.1, forward strand.
CGCCGCGGCGCCGAAGCCCAGCGCCAGGGTGAGGAGGTAGAAGGTGCCAATGATGCCGATGCCCCAGATGACCGACTTCCTGGCTTCCTTGGCGTTGGGGACCGTGTAGAAGCGAATGAGGATGTGCGGCAGACCGGCCGTGCCGAGGACCAGCGCGAGGCCCAGGCTGATCAGGTCGAGCTTGCCGGTGAGGCCGGAGGCGTCGGTGGCGTACTTGCCGCCGGGGCCGAGGAACGCGTCACCCTTGCCGCTCTGCTGGGCGGCGTCGCCGAGCAGCGACGACAGGTTGAAGCCGTACTTGCCGAGCACCAGCACCGTCACCAGTGCCGCGCCGAGCATGATCAGGACGGCCTTGACGATCTGCACCCAGGTGGTGCCCTTCATGCCGCCGAGCACGACGTAAACGATCATCAGGACGCCGACGACCACGATGGTGCCGGCCTTGGCCGCCTCGCCCTCGATGCCGAACAGCAGGCCCACGAGCGCGCCGGCGCCGACCATCTGGGCGAGCAGGTAGAAGATCGACACGACGATGGTGGAGACACCGGCCGCCGTGCGCACCGGCCGCGGGCTCATCCGGAACGCCAGCACGTCGGCCATGGTGTACTTGCCGGAGTTGCGCATCAGCTCCGCGACGAGCAGCAGCGCCACCAGCCACGCGACGAGGAAGCCGATGGAGTACAGGAAGCCGTCGTAGCCCGACAGCGCGATGATGCCGGCGATGCCGAGGAACGACGCCGCCGACATGTAGTCGCCGCTGATGGCCATGCCGTTCTGCGCGCCGCTGAACGACCGGCCGCCGGCGTAGTAGTCGGTGGCGGTCCTGGTGTTCTTGCTCGCCCAGAACGTGATCCCGAGAGTGGCGGCGACGAACGCCAGGAACAGGATGATCCCCAGGGTCTCGTGGCTCATTGCGTACCTCCCTCGGCCTCGTTACGCAGCTTGCGCGCAAGGGGGTCCAGCTTCCGATTGGCGTGCCTGGCATAGGCCCACGCGATCAGGAACGTCGAAATGAACTGCAACAGACCGAAGATCAGTGCGACGTTGATGTTGCCGAAGAGCTTGGTGTTCATGAAGCCACGGGCCCACCCGGACAGCACTACGTAGAGCAGGTACCAGGCAAGGAACGCCGCGGTCATCGGGAACGCCCAGTTTCGGAACCTTCTACGCAACTCCTGGAAATCGGAACTATTTTGGAGGCGTTCGTAAACTGATGTCTCGTCTTGCTGAGTGGCCACGGCACCTCCAGCGCCTGTGATCCGGACAGATGTGACCTGGGTCACGGCTAAACGTAGGGGGGCGGGGACCGAATTTCGAGCACGAAGCAGGTGTGAGTCGCCCAGCCGCATCATGGCAGCGCCGGACCGGTACGGACTGCGGTGAAAGGTGGCAAATCTGCGGCGAACGGCCGTAACGCGGCCGTATGACCCGGAACCACTGCCATCCCACCGCCCACGCCCGCCACAGCCCGGCGCCCGCCGCTCCCCCGCCCGGCGACGCCCGGCACCGCCGCAGGGGCGTCAGGTCGAGCGCGGCCGCCAGTCGCCGCGGTTGACGTTCAGGGTCTCGGGCGTGTGCAGCCGCACCATCGTGCGGGCCACCCCCGCGGGCACCCGGCTCGGCGTGAGCAGCGACACCACGATCATGACGGCGAACGCGATCGGCACCGTCCACGCCGCCGGCTGGGCGAGCAGCGCCCCGGCCCAGCCCGAGTACGGCCCCCCGATGATCGTGGCCGCCACCGCCAGGCCGGCCAGCCCGCCGCCCGTCACCAGCCCGCTCAGGGCCCCGGTCGTGGTCAGCCGCCGCCACCAGATGCCGAGCACCAGCAGCGGGCAGAACGACGACGCGGCCACCGCGAACGCCAGCCCCACCACGTCGGCCACCGGCAGCGTCCGCGAGGCGGTGGCGAGGGCCAGCGGCACCACCACCGCCAGCCCCGTGGCGATGCGGAACGACCGCACGCCCCCGCGCAGGATGTCCTGCCCGATCACCCCCGCCACCGACACGGTCAGCCCCGACGACGTCGACAGGAACGCCGCGAACGCCCCCGCCGTCACCAGCGCCCCCAGCAGCTCCCCCACCACGCCCGGCACCAGCCGGCCCGGTAAGGTCAGCACCACCGCGTCGGTGCGGCCGGTCATCAGCAGCTCCGGCGTGTACAGCCGGCCCAGCGCACCGTAGATCGCCGGCAGCAGGTAGAACGCGCCGAGCAGCGACAGCACCACCAGGGTCGTGCGGCGGGCCGTGCGGCCGTCGGGGTTGGTGTAGAACCGCACCAGCACGTGCGGCAGCCCCATCGTGCCGAGGAACGTCGCCAGGACCAGCGAGTACGTCGCGTACAGCGGGTGCTCCCTGCTCTGCAGCGGCAGCACCCAGTCGTGCGCGTTGAGCACCGGGAGGTTCTCCGCCTCGGGCACGCGCGCCCCCTTCGGGAACGTGAGCGTGCTGTCGTGCCTGATCGTGTGCCGGCCCTGCGCGAGGGCCAGCGGCTCGGCCGCGCCGTCCGCCCCCACCGACCGGCCGTCGACCTCGCCCGACGCGGTCACCCGCACCGGCTCCGCGACCTTGATCACGATATCGTTGGCGACCTGGACGTCCGTCCGCTCGGGGAACGCCGGCGGCCCGCCCGTAGCGGGCGACGGGGCTCCGTCGGTGTGCCAGGCGAACAGCACGAAGATCACCGGCAGGGCCAGTGCGGTCAGCTTCAGCCAGTACTGGAACGCCTGCACGAACGTGATCGAGCGCATGCCGCCCGACAGCACGTTGACCGCGACGACCAGCGCCACCAGCAGACCGCCCGCCCACACCGGCGCGCCCGTGACGGTGCGCAGCACCAGCCCCGAGCTCTGGAACTGCGGCATCAGATACAGCCAGCCGATCAGCACCACCAGCACGCTCGCCGTGCGCCGCACCGGCATCGACTCCAGGCGCGCCTCCGCGAAGTCGGGCAGGGTGTACGCCCCCGACCGCCGCAACGGCGCCGACACCAGCACCAGCAGCACCAGGTAGCCGCCGGTCCAGCCCACCGGCAGCCACAGCATGTCGGCGCCGTAGGCGAGGATCAGCCCTGCGATGCCGAGGAACGACGCGCCGGAGAGGTACTCCCCGCCGATCGCCGAAGCGTTCCACACCGGCGACACGGTGCGCGAGGCCACGTAGAAGTCGGACGTGGTGCGCGACAGCCTGATGCCGAAGGCGCCGACCAGCACCGTCGCCACCATGACGATCAGCACGGCGACCAGGCCGTAGGCCGGCATCACCATGGGCTCGCCGCCCCTGTCACGATCGGTCGACGAGCTCGGCGAAGTCGCGCTCGTTGCGCTCGGCGTGCCGCACGTAGAGCCAGCCGCCGCCCACCAGCGCCGGGTAGATCAGTCCGCCGAGCACCAGCCACGGCAGCGGCAGCCCCAGCAGCGTCACCTCCGGCAGCTCGGGCACCAGCTCGAACAGCAGCGGCAGCCCGGCCACCACGCAGCCCAGCAACGAGCACACGAACAGCGCGAGGCGGAACTGGGTGCGCACCAGCGACCGCATGTACACCTCGCCGAGCCGGGTCTGCTCGTCGATCTCGCGGGTCAGGGGGTAGCGCGGACGCCGCGCCGCGATGGTGCGCGGGCTGGTGACGACCCGTCTGCGCGGCCCCGACACGCGTGGGAGCAGCCCGGAGACCTTCGGCGCCCCGTCGGCGCTCACCGCTCGCCCTCGCGCACGTGTGCTCCCATCGCAGGCCCTCCCGCGCCGCCCCGCCTGGCCCGCCGCACGAGCAGGTCGCGCAGCTCGCGGGTGTGGCGGCGGCTGACCGGTATCTCGGTGTCACCGATGCGGACAGTACAGCGCCCCGACTCGATGCGCAGCTCATCGATGTGCTTGAGGGCCACCAGATGACTGCGGTGCACCCGCACGAAGCCCGCGGCCGCCCACCTCTCCTCCAGCACGGCCAGCGGAATGCGGACCAGGTGGCTGCCCGACACCGTGTGCAGGCGGGCGTAGTCGCCCTGCGCCTCCACGAACCGCACGTCGCTGCTGGCCACGAACCTCGTCACGCCGCCCAGCTCCACGGGGATCGTCTCCGTGCCGTCGGGCGAGGCGCCGCGCCCGAGGTCCGGGCCGGCACCGGCCGCCTCGGGCGACGCCGCGCAGACGCGGCGGATCGCCTCGGCGAGGCGGTCGGGGCGCACCGGCTTGAGCAGGTAGTCCTCGGCCTTGATCTCGAAGGCGTCGACCGCGTGTTCTTCGTACGCCGTGACGAACACCACCTTGGGCGGCCGGGCGAACTGGGCGAGCAGCCGGCCGAGCACCACGCCGTCGAGGCCGCGCATGCGGATGTCGAGGAACACCGCCTCGATGGGCCGCCCGCCGGCCATCGCCCGGTCGAGCAGGCGCAGCGCCGACGCGCCGTCACTGGCGGTCGCGACCTCCTCGATGCGTTTGTCGGCCCGCAGCAGGTACGCCAGATCCTCCAGCGCGGGCAGTTCATCGTCCACCGCCAGCACGCGCAGGCCGCTCACGATCACTCCTTGATGCTGTCATGCGCGAATGCCATGAGGGTGATAAATCAGGCATGCGATGTCAACGGATGGGCAGGGTCTGCACCCCGAATCGCAACCAGTCCCACGCTCAACGCGACGAGTCCGCCCGATTGCTAAATGTCAGATAACGTCACAATCGTCCTGATTGTCAAGAAGGCGCAGGTCGGTGGGCACCAGCGTGGTGCTCGCCATCAGCTCGTGGATCAGGTTGTGGTTCAGCAGATTGCCGACCGGCTCGCCCACCTCGTCGCGGGTGAGCCCTGCCACCCCGCCACGCGACAGCCGCGCGCGCACCGACGTCACCATGTGCTCGACCCGCTTGGCCGTCCAGCCCTCCCCCGGCCGCAGCTCGCCCAGCAGCTCGGCCGCCTGCCGCCACGCCAGCGGCTGCGGATACGCCTCGTGCAGCAGGTACCTGCGGCCGAGCGCGACCAGCGCCAGCCGCTCGTCCGGGTCCAGCCGCCACGTCCTCGGCGGCCGCGTGGCGTCGTCGTGCCTGGACACCGGCACCCGGCCCCGGGGGCCCGTGACGTACAGCTCCAGCAGGTGCTCACGGCCGTACGAGCCGCGCAGGAACAGCGGAGTGTAGCCCTCGGGCAGCGGCACGGGATCCTCGCCCTGGAACAGCAGCCGGCCGCCGCCCAGCCGCACCGGCAGGCGGCCCACGGTGCGCACCCACCACAGGTCGTCGTGCCGCTCCAGCAGGCCGTGGTGGCGGCTGACCGCGTGATCGTCGCCGCCCACGCAGACCTGCACGTCGCGCCGCCTGCGCCCGAAGGTGATCGTGTGCCCCTCTCGCGGCGGCGCCGCGACCCCGCCGCCCAGCGCCAGAGCGTAGAGCACGCCGGGCGCCGCGCCGGGCACCCCCCGCGCGAGGCTGGCATGCCCCGCCGGAAGCCGCCGGCCGTCCTCCGCGTATCCGCCCTGGCCCATGCCGCCTCCCTCGCCTCCGCGCCGTACCGGCCGCCCCGCCGACGCCTCGCCGCCCGGCTCCCCTCCGATCGAACCCCGCCGGACCACGGGCCGTCGAGCCCTGTCATCGAGCCCCGTCATCGAGCCCTGTCATCGAACGCGGGCCCTGGCGGCCGGGCGGCCGGAGCCGGGCCGGCGCACCGCAGGGCCGGCAAGCCACGGGACCGCGCGACCACAAGGGGCCGCCGTGTTTCGAGCATGCCACCCCCGAGCCGGGACCCCTCCCCGAGCGGCCCGGCGCGTGCCGGTCGGCCGTCAGCGGGCCGATACGCCCGGGTGGTACTTGGGCAGCCGGATGTTCACCTTGGTGCCGGCGCCCTCGTCGGTCTCCACGACCAGGCCGTACTCGTCGCCGTAGACCTGACGCAGCCGCTCGTCGACGTTCGCGAGGCCCACGCCGGTGCCCGAGCGCTCGACGGCGTCGCCGGCCAGGATGCGGCGCAGCCGGTCGGGGTCCATGCCGATGCCGTCGTCCTCGACGCTGATCCGGCACTCCGCCCCGGCGTCCTCGGCGACGATGGTGATGCGGCCGACGCCGTCCTTGCCCTCCAGACCGTGCCGCACGGCGTTCTCGACCAGCGGCTGCAGGCACAGGAACGGCACCGCCACCGGCAGCACCTCGGGGGCGATGCGGAGCGTGACCTGCAGCTGGTCGCCGAACCGGGCCCGCTCCAAGATGAGGTACCGGTCGATGGAGCGCAGCTCCTCGGCGAGCGTGGTGAAGTCGCCGTGCCGCCGGAACGAGTAGCGGGTGAAGTCGGCGAACTCGATGAGCAGCTCGCGGGCCCGCTCGGGGTCGGTGCGCACGAACGACGCGATGGTGGTCAGCGAGTTGTAGATGAAGTGCGGCGATATCTGCGCCCGCAGCGCCCGCACCTCGGCCTCCATCAGCAGCGTGCGGGACCGGTCGAGCTCGGCGAGCTCCAGCTGGGAGTCGACCCAGCGGGCCACCTCCTGCGTCGCCCGCACCAGCCCGGCCGAGGCGTGGTCGCCGTACGCCGCGAGCGAGCCTACCACCCGGTCGTCGGTGGTCAGCGGCACCACCACCGCGTGCCTGATCGGGCACTCCGGCAGCTCGCACGAGACGACCTCGGGGCCCAGCACCTGGGTCCGGCCGTCCTTCAGCGTGGCGGCCGCGTGCTCGAACGCGTCGCCGGCGTGGTGGTCGCCCACCCCGTCGTAGACCAGCAGGTCGTCGCCGTCGGTGATCGCGATCGCCGGGGAGCCGAGGAGCTCGCGCAGGTGACGCGACGCCTTGAGCGCACCGGCGGCGGTAAGGCCGGCGCGCAGCGGCGGCGCGGCCAGCGAGGCGGTGTGCAGGGTCTCGAACGTGGCGCGCTCGGCCCGGCTGCTGCCAAGGTCGCGGCGACCGCGCAACACCCGCCACAGCACCACCGAGGGCACGCCTACCAGGGCGAGGACGACCAATATGGCCGGTACGGGCTCCACGCGCCCGCAGCCTACCCCCGCGCGGGGACCACCGCGGCACGGATCCGCGCGGCGTACGCCTCGGCCTCGTCGGCGTCGGCGTACTTCGTGCGGGGCCAGAAGAAGCCGCGCAGGCCGTCCTTGCGGTTGCGCGGCACCACGTGCACGTGCAGATGGGGCACGCTCTGGCTGATCCGGTTGTTCATCGCCACGAACGTGCCGGCCGCGCCGAGGCCGGCTTCGACGGCGGCGGCCATCGTCTGGACCCGGGCGAAGAACGGGCCCACCAGGCCGGCCGGCAGATCGGTCAGGGTCTCCACGTGGCGGCGCGGCACCATCAGCACGTGACCTTTGAACACCGGCCGGGCGTCGAGGAAGCCGACGGCCGTGTCGTCGCTCCAGACGACGTGGGCGGCGCCGTCACCCGCGGCCACCTCGCAGAACGGGCACCTTGAGCGTGCGGGATCCGTCATCCGCCGACCCTACCCGTTCCCCGCGCCGTCCCCGCCGCGGTCCCCACCGCCGGGCCGGGCGCCCGGCGGGGCGCGGGGCCGGGTGACGGGCCGGACGGGCGCCGCCGGGCGTGCTCCCGCCCCGCATCAGCCTGCGCAGGATCAGCAGGAGCACGATCTTGGCGGCCACCGCCACCGGGCCGGGCCGCTCGCCGGAGGGGTCCGTCCGGTCTCGGGCCGTCTCCCGCCGGTCCGTCCGCCGCCCTTTCTGCCCGGCCTGCCGCCCGGCCTCGCCGCCCGGGGGGGACGCCGGCCGCTCCGGCGGCGTGGGGACGCCCGAACCGTGGGGCGGGGCCGCCGCGTGGTCGCGCAGCAGGTCGCCCGTGAGGCGCTGGGGGGCCTGGTTGAGGGAGTCACCCGGATCGAGCAGGGGGACGGTCATCGACTGGCGATGCACCCCGACCTCACCCGCCGTGATCTGACCGGTGACGGCGGGCTCCTCTGGCGTGCCCGGGGGTTCGCTGTCGGTCATGCCGCGCCGCTACCCGGACATGGGGTGATTAATCCCGTCCACGCCTCGCGTGCCGGTGACAAACCAAGCGCTGGCTTGGTTTGACTGTCGCGTATTGAAACTTTCAATCACGTTCCGTGATCACACCCGGGACATGTCCCCGAAAACTCCAGGCTGACGACATATCCCGCAGGACCGGCCGGCGCCCGGAAACGAAAGGGAGGCGCGGTTCGTTGACATCGGATCGCGGGTGCCCGCTAATCCTGTGTGGGAGCGCTCCCAAGCACAAATCGCCTCATGTACACAACTCTCTTCCCGCACAGCCGCAAGGCGGGCCAGGGTCGACCCCGCCGCCTTTAGCCGTGCCCGGGAAACCCCCCGTCCCTTCTCCTGGAGGACCTTGGCATGCGAATACGATGGCACATGACGGGAGCGCTCCCACCGGGGCCTTCCAGTGACGACAGGGCGAGACACAGGCGGGCCCGCCGCCGGGTCGCGCTGGTCGCCGCGGCCGGACTGTTCACCGGGCTGGCGGCGGTGTTCACGCCGACCGCCGCCCAGGCCGCCGTCGCCTGTGACGTGGACTACACGCACAACGACTGGAACAACGGCTTCACCGCCCAGGTGACGATCAAGAACAACGGCGACCCGTGGTCGAACTGGACGCTGAAGTTCAACTTCCCGGGCGACCAGCGGATCACCCAGGGCTGGAGCGCCAACTGGTCGCAGAACGGCAACGCCGTCACCGCCACCAACATGCCCTGGAACGGCAACGTGGGCACCGGCGGGTCGACGCAGATCGGCTTCAACGCCAGCTACAGCGGCGTCAACACCGAGCCGGTGGCGTTCTCGGTCAACGGGGTCGCCTGTAACGGTGTCGTCCCGACGCAAACGCCCACCATCACGCCCACCGTCACCCCGACGGTGACCCCCACCGTGACCCCCACGGTCACCCCCACGGTGACGCCGACGGTCACCCCCACGAGCGACAACGAGTACGTCCAGGACTTCCTGACGCTCTACAACAAGATCCACGACCCGGCGAACGGGTACTTCTCGCCGCAGGGCATCCCCTACCACTCGGTCGAGACGCTGATGGTCGAGGCGCCCGACTACGGGCACGAGACCACGTCCGAGGCGTTCAGCTACTGGCTGTGGCTGGAGGCGGTCTACGGCCAGGTGACCGGCGACTGGTCCAAGTTCAACGACGCCTGGGCGACGATGGAGCAGTACATCATCCCGTCGCACGCGGACCAGCCGACCAACTCGTTCTACGACCCGAGCAAGCCGGCCACCTACGCCGGTGAGTGGAACGACATCTCCGACTACCCGAGCCAGCTGGACAGCGGCGTGTCGGTCGGCCAGGACCCGATCGCCAACGAGCTGAAGTCCGCCTACGGCACCGACGACATCTACGGCATGCACTGGCTGCTCGACGTGGACAACCGGTACGGCTACGGGCGTTGCGGCGACGGCACCACCAAGCCGTCGTACATCAACACCTACCAGCGTGGCCCGGAGGAGTCGGTCTTCGAGACCATCCCGCAGCCGTCGTGCGACAACTTCGCGTTCGGCGGCCCGAACGGCTACCTGGACCTGTTCACCGGTGACAGCGGCTACGCCAGGCAGTGGAAGTACACCGACGCCCCCGACGCCGACGCGCGGGCCGTCCAGGCCGCCTACTGGGCGCTGACCTGGGCCAAGGCGCAGGGCAAGGAGTCGCAGATCTCCTCGACGGTCGCCAAGGCCGCGAAGATGGGCGACTACCTGCGGTACGCCATGTACGACAAGTACTTCAAGGCCCAGGGCTGCACCAGCACGTCCTGCCCCGCCGGCAGCGGCAAGAACAGCTCGGCCTACCTGCTGTCCTGGTACTACGCCTGGGGCGGCGCGCTCGACACCTCGGCCGGCTGGGCCTGGCGCATCGGCGCGAGCCACAACCACTCGGGCTACCAGAACCCGCTGGCGGCCTGGGCGCTGTCGAACGTGTCGGAGCTGAGGCCCAGGGGCTCGACCGCGGTCACCGACTGGAGCACCAGCCTCGAGCGGCAGATCCAGTTCTACCAGTGGCTGCAGTCGGACGAGGGCGCGATCGCCGGTGGCGCGACCAACAGCTGGGAGGGCCACTACGCCTCCCCGCCGTCGGACCTGCCGCAGTTCTACGGCATGACCTACGACTGGCAGCCGGTGTACCACGACCCGCCGTCCAACCAGTGGTTCGGCTTCCAGGCGTGGAGCATGGAGCGGGTGGCCGAGTACTACTACGCCACCGGCAACTCGGACGCCAAGGCGCTGCTGGACAAGTGGGTCGACTGGGCGCTCGATAACACCACGATCAACGCCGACGGCACCTACTCGTTCCCGTCGACGCTGCACTGGAGCGGCGCCCCGGCCGGCGACTACAACGGCGGCACCGTCCCGCCGAACCCGGGCCTGCACGTCACGGTCGTCGACTCCACGAACGACGTGGGCGTCGCCGGCGCGTACGCCAAGGTCCTGATGTACTACGCCGCCAAGTCCGGTGACACGCAGGCGCGCGACACCGCCAAGGCGCTGCTCGACGGCATCATGGACAACTACCAGGACGCCAAGGGCGTCTCGGTGGAGGAGCCCAAGCCGGACTACGACCGGCTCGACGACCCGATCTACGTCCCGTCGGGCTGGAGCGGCACGATGCCGAACGGCGACCCGATCAACTCCGACTCCACCTTCATCTCCATCCGGTCTTGGTACAAGACCGACCAGGACTGGTCGAAGGTGCAGGACTACCTCGACGGCACCGGGCCGGTGCCGACGTTCCACTACCACCGGTTCTGGGCGCAGGCCGATGTCGCCATCGCGCTCGCCGAGTACGGCCGGCTGTTCCCCTGATGGGCGCCCTCCGGGGCTCCTGACAGCCGTGCGGGGCGCGTCGGCGCCTGACCCGCCGACGCGCCCCTGATCCGAAGAAAAGAGGCGGGGCGTGGTGATGCCTGAACCATCACCACGCCCCGCCCGCACATCAGCCCCATCGCGGGTGAACCACCTGACCACTTGTCTGAGAGGTCGTCTCCGTGTCATTCAGACGCGCGCTCCCGGTCCTGGCCACGATGCTGGCCTCGGCCGTCGTCTTACCCCTGACCGTCTCCTCCTCCGCCTCGGCCGCGCCGAGCTTCAACTACGGGGAGGCGCTGCAGAAATCGCTGTTCTTCTACGAGGAGCAGCAGTCCGGCGAGCTGCCGAGCTGGAACCGCGTCTCCTGGCGCGGCGACTCCGGGCTCGACGACGGCAAGGACGTCGGGCTCGACCTGACCGGTGGCTGGTACGACGCCGGTGACCATGTGAAGTTCGGCCTGCCGATGGCGGCCAGCGCCACCATGCTCGCCTGGGGCGGGGTGGAGTACCGCTCCGCCTACTCGGCCTCGGGCCAGCTCCCCCATCTGCTGAACAACCTGCGCTGGGTCAACGACTACTTCATCAAGGCCCACCCGTCGCCCAACGTGCTCTACGGTCAGGTGGGCAACGGCGGCACCGACCACGCGTGGTGGGGGCCGGCCGAGGTGATGCCGATGCAGCGCCCCGCGTACAAGATCGACTCGTCCTGCGGCGGGTCGGACCTCGCCGGCGAGACGGCGGCGGCGATGGCCGCGTCGTCCATGGTCTTCCGGCCGACCGACTCGGCGTACGCGGACAAGCTGCTCACGCACGCCAAGCAGCTCTACTCGTTCGCCGACTCGGTGCGGAAGGTCTACAGCGACTGCATCACCGACGCGGCGAGCTACTACAAGTCGTGGAGCGGCTACAACGACGAGCTGGTCTGGGGCGCCATCTGGCTGTACCGGGCGACCGGCGACGAGGCGTACCTGGCGAAGGCGGAGAACTACTACGACAACCTGAACACCGAGCCGCAGAGCACGACCCGCTCGTACAAGTGGACGATCGCGTGGGACGACAAGTCGTACGGCGCCTACGTGCTGCTGGCGAAGCTGACCGGCAAGCAGAAGTACATCGACGATGCCAACCGGTGGCTCGACTGGTGGACGGTCGGCGTCAACGGCTCGAAGGTCAACTACTCGCCGGGCGGCGAGGCGGTGCTGGACAGCTGGGGGTCGCTGCGGTACGCCGCGAACACGGCGTTCGTCGCGCTGATCTACAGCGACTGGCTCAGCGACGCCACCCGTAAGGCGAGATATCACGACTTCGCGGTCCGGCAGATCAACTACGCGCTGGGCGACAACCCGCGTCACTCGTCGTACATGATCGGTTTCGGCGACAACCCGCCGAAGAACCCGCATCACCGCACCGCGCACGGATCCTGGTCCAACAACCTGCAGGAGCCCGAACAGAGCCGCCACATCCTGTACGGCGCGCTGGTCGGCGGCCCCAAGTCGCCCGACGACGCCTACGCCGACAGCCGCAGCGACTACGTGATGAACGAGGTCGCCGACGACTACAACGCGGCGTTCACCGGGGCACTGGCCCGGCTCTACCAGGAGTACGGCGGCACGCCGCTGTCGAACTTCCCGGTCGAGGAGACCCCGGACGGGCCGGAGATCTACCTGCAGGCGTCCGTGAACGCCACGGGCTCGAACTTCACCGAGATCAAGACCCTGGTGGTCAACCACTCGGCGTGGCCGGCCCGCGCCCTCACCGACGGCTCGTTCCGCTACTACTTCACGCTCGACGGCGACACGACGCCGGACCAGATCACCCTCACGTCGGCCTACAACCAGTGCTCGGCGCCCACGGGCCCGACCCGGTTCTCCGGCCGGGTCTACTACGTGACGGTGAGCTGCGCCGGGCAGACCATCGCGCCGCAGGGCCAGTCGGAGAGCCGCCGCGAGGTGCAGTTCCGCATCGCGAGCGCCGGCGACTGGGACCCGTCGAACGACTGGTCGTACGACGGGGTGTCCACCACGCCCGGCTCGACGCCGGTCACGGTGGAGCACATGCAGCTGTTCTCCGGCTCGACGCCGATCTACGGCGACGCTCCCGGACCCGAGGCCACCCCCACCGTCACGCCCACGGTCACCCCGACCGTCACCCCGACCGTGACGCCCACGGTCACCCCGACCGTGACGCCGACCGTCACGCCCACGGTCACCCCCACCGTGACGCCCACCGTGACGCCCACGGTCACCCCGACCGTGACGCCGACCGTGGACTCGGCCTGCGTGGCCACCTACAAGATCGTCAACTCGTGGCAGGGCGGGTTCCAGGGCGAGGTGACCGTGCACAACACGGGCTTCGCGGGACCCATCGACGGCTGGACGGTCACGTGGACGTTCCCGGACGGGCAGACGATCAACCAGCTGTGGAGCGGGGTGCTGAGCCAGAGCGGCTCGGCCGTCTCGGTGCGGAACGCGAGCTGGAACGGCTCGCTGGCGCCCAACACGTCGACGACGTTCGGGTTCACCGGCTCCTGGAACGGCGCGAACGGCGTTCCGTCACCGGTGACGTGCATTCCTTCCTGACCCTGGGCTGCGGCCCCGCACAGCCCTCTCAGGGCGGCCGGACACCTCCCCCTTCATCCGGCCGGTAAGACCGTGTGCGCCTCTCCCGGACCCGACCTCCGGGGGAGGCGCACACGCATGCTCGGGTGCCATCGCCGCCGGCGCCCGCAGGCTCGGGGGAACGCCGGAGCGGTCCGGGCGCGCACCATCGCAGGAGCGGGCAGACGCGCGCAGGGCCGCCCCCGGAGGATGCCGGGGACGGCCCTGTCGAGGCGATGTCCCGGGCCGCGCGTGCGCGGCCGGGCGGGCCCGCTAAGGCGTGGCGGTCTTGGCGGGCGGGGTCACCCGGACGATGACCCCCAGGTTGCCGGGCAGCGGCGCCAGCAGCCGGATCTTGACCCCGAGTTGCTTGCCCACGTCGCCGGGGTTGCCGGTGCCGAGGGTGAACCCGTTGATCGTCTGGCCGTACAGGTCCGTCGCCGGGCTGCCGTCGGGGTTGACGATGCGCACCGAGTAGGGCTGGTCGTCCTTGGACGGCATGGTCACCGAGGCGTCGCGCTGCCGGTAGTACAGGCCGTCGTCACGGACCTCCAGACCGGGGTACCAGGTCTTGGCGTCGGTGAAGCTCCGCACCGGCGGCTGCGGCCGGAACGAGGTGCAGTACTCGCTGAACGGCTCGTCCTGCGCCTCCAGGCACTCCTTGAACCGGTACGTCGGGCGGAAGCCGAACGCCGCGTTGGAGGCCTGCGGCCGCGACGGGATGTTCTTCAGCACCGACGGGTCCTTGTCCGCGGCCGTGCCGGTGCGCCGCAGCGGCTCGTAGTGCGAGTCGACCAGCAGCAGCTGCCCCTTGCTGCCGAGCGACGGCCCCGCCCACAGGTTGGCCGAGGCGTTGTTGGCGGCGTAGGAGGCGTCGCGGAGCCAGATCAGCAGACCCGGCGCGTTGTACGGGACCTTCTCCACCTTCCACACGCCGTCGTGCAGGTAGGTGCTGTCGTAGGTGTACTGCAGGCCCTTGTCGAAGCCGTCCAGGTTGCGCCACTCGGCCAGGTAGTACTGGGCGCTCTGCACCACGCCGCCGTGCCGCGTCCAGCCGGCGCCGGTGGTGTCGGCGAAGGTGCCGGTCGTGGCGGTCCAGCCGTTGTCGCCGGACTCGACGTCGTCGCTCCACACGGTGGCGCCACCGCTGGTGAGGGCGAAGTCGTCGGAGAACCAGCCGCGCTCCTGGAAGGCCTCGTCGGTGGCGTACCGCAGCCGGATCTGCACGGTCTTCCCGGCGTACGGCGCCAGGTCGACGTAGTCGTGCCGCCAGCCGCCGGTGCTGCCGGTCAGGCCGTACTTCTTGCCGCCGAAGTCGCTCATGCGGCCGTTCGGGTCGGCGTAGCCGTCGTCGGTCGACACGAGCGTGCCGTCCTCGGCGTACACCTTCTGCTCGGCCCAGGTGGCGCCGCCGTCGGTGGACACCTCGACGAAGCCGAAGTCCCAGTCGGACTCGATGATGTAGTTGTCCCACAGCCAGAACTTCGCGTCGGTGCCGCCGGCCGGCACGTCGACGGTGCGGGTCAGCCGCGAGTCGGCCCAGCCCTGGTCGTTGCCCGACCACCACATCTCGCCGCCGCTGTGCGGGGTCGCCATGACCACGCGCTTGTCGGGCAGGTTGACCCGAACTCCGTCCGCGGTGTGCTTCGGCGTGCGCGACGACTGGCCGACGATGACGTCCTGGGTGCGGTCGCCTGGGTTGATCACCTTGGGGTCGGCCCAGCCGAGCACCCACTTGTCCCACAGCCCCATCTCGACGGGCATGGACTGGAAGATGGGCCCGGAGTGGGAGCCGGTGGACATCAGGTCCCAGAACTCCACGTCGGTGTCGCCGCCGTTGGTGGAGTCGTACAGGTCGGGCAGGCCGAGGTCGTGGCCGTACTCGTGCGCGAACACGCCGACCCCGGCGTTCTCGGGCTGCACGATGTAGTTGGAGATCTTCACGCTGGTGCCGGGCACGGTGTAGCCGCCGGGGATGGTGCTGGAGTGCGCCCAGATCGCGAACGAGCCCTGGGCGCCGCCGCCGCCGGACTTGTCCTCGCCCGCGTGGATCAGCACCAGGTGGTCGATCACGCCGTCGGGCTCATCGTAGTTGCCGTCGCCGTCGGCGTCGGCGACGTCCTCCTTGTCGTAGTCGGCCCAGGGGAAGTCCGGGTTCTGCTGGGCCAGCACGTTGACGGCGTCGATGCCGAGTTGCGCGGGACCGCGCGGGTTGTCCGGGTGGCCGGCCATGTCCTGCGGGTACGTGCCGCACTTGCCGGCGCCGTACCAGGCCTCCGAGTGCGGCACCTTGAGCCAGCCGATGGCCTCACCGGTCACGGTGTAGGCGCCCTTCGACATCTCCTCGTAGATGTTCTTCAGTGTGCTGCCGGAGATGTCGATGCCCTTGCGGTGGTCGCGGGGGTCCCGCAGGTCCATGCGCACCCGGGTGGTGATGCCCCGGGTGGAGTAGAGCATCTTGTTGAAGTGCTCGGTGCTGAAGTCCGGCACCCACATCGAGTTGTTGTCCTTGCCGCCCCCTGCCGCCAGCGCCGGGTCGGGGATGGTGTTGTGCAACGGACCGTTGATCACGGTGCCGGGCGGCTCCGTCACGCAGTCGTCGACGTCGTTGATGGTCTTGGGGTGACTGAAGCCGGAAAAGTCGTCGTTTGCGGTGTCATTGAACTCAACGAGCAAAGTGAGGAGTTTGGCCTCCTTTGCGACTTTTGTCTTTTTGAAGATGAAATCGAAGGGGTTCTGGCCGGTGCGAATCGCCTCGCGCTCATTGTGGATCAGCCTGCGCGCTGCCACCGGGTTGCCCTCGGAGAACTTGTGGTCGATCTCCTCCGCCGTCGTCGGACGGGCCGACCGCAGGCTCGGCCCCGGCAGCTTCTCGCCGCCGTCCGTGGTGTCGTCCTGCACTTTGGGCGGGGCGTAGTTGATGTAGGTGTCATGAAGTGACGGCCGATAGTGGGCCGGGGTGTCATCGGCCGCTCCGGGAGCGGCGAACGCGGCCTGGGCCGTCAGTCCTAACGCGGTGAGAGCGACCGCGGGAACAATGGCGGTGAGGCGACGCCGCGTGCCACCCGCGGCTCGACCTCCGACTCTGCTCGACAACAGGAGTCCCTTTCCCGCCCGGGTTCGCCGGGCGAACGTCCGGGGCACGTGGGTCGACGCGCCGAATAAGGCCGGACGTTAGAGCAGAGCATAAAGAAATAGTAAAATAGCCAGCGGATGATATTAAACCGTGATCTTTTCCGGCGAATGACGGGGCCGGTCAGACCGGCGGCAGCGGCTGCCTCCTGGGCCCCGCGGGCTCCTGGCCGGACAGGGTGGGGGCGCCGTAGTGCAGGTCGAACGCCGGGCGTTCGCTGCGGATCACCGGGATCATGGTGAAATTATGCCGCGGCGGCGGGCAGGACGTCGCCCACTCCAGCGAGTTCCCATAGCCCCACGGGTCGTCCACCATGACCCGCACGCCCTTGCGCGCCGAACGCCACACGTTCCACAGGAACGGCAGCGTGGACAGCCCGAGCAGGAACGCCCCCACCGAGGAGACTTCGTTCAGGGTGGTGAAGCCGGAGGCCGTCGAGTAGTCGGCGTACCGGCGGGGCATGCCGGCGACACCCAGCCAGTGCTGCACCAGGAACGTGGTGTGGAACCCGATGAACAGGGTCCAGAAGTGCAGCTTGCCCAGCCGGTCGTCGAGCATCCTGCCGGTGAACTTGGGCCACCAGAAATAGAACCCGGCGAACATCGCGAACACCACCGTGCCGAACACCACGTAGTGGAAGTGCCCCACCACGAAGTAGGTGTCGGTGACGTGGAAGTCCAGTGGCGGCGAGGCCAGGATGACGCCGGTGAGACCGCCGAACAGGAACGTCACCAGGAAACCGACCGCGAAGAGCATCGGCGACTCGAACGACAGATGGCCGCGCCACATGGTGCCGACCCAGTTGAAGAACTTCACCCCCGTGGGCACCGCGATGAGGAAGCTCATCAGGGAGAAGAACGGCAGCAGCACCTGGCCGGTGCCGAACATGTGGTGCGCCCACACCGTCATCGACAGCCCGGCGATCGCGATGGTGGCGCCGACCAGGCCGACGTACCCGAAGACCGGCTTGCGGGAGAAGACCGGGATCACCTCGGTGATGATGCCGAAGAACGGCAGCGCGATGATGTACACCTCGGGGTGGCCGAAGAACCAGAACAGGTGCTGCCACAGCATCGCCCCGCCGGAGGCCGCGTCGAAGACGCGCGAGCCGAGCTTGCGGTCGATCTCGCCCACGAGCAGCGCCGCCGCCAGCGGCGGGAAGGCCATGATCACCAGGACGCTGGTGAGCAGCACGTTCCAGGTGAAGATCGGCAGGCGGAACATCGTCATGCCGGGCGCCCGCATGCCGATGATCGTGCTGATGAAGTTGACCGCGCCGAGGATCGTGCCGAGCCCCGACAGCACCAGGCCCATGAACCACAGGTCGGCGCCCAGCTCCGGGGAGAAGTGGGCGTTGTTGAGCGGCGCGTAGGCGAACCAGCCGAAGGCCGCCGCGCCGCCCGAGGTCGTGAACCCCGCCATCACGATGATGCCGCCGAACAGGAACAGCCAGTAGCTGACCGCGTTCAGCCGGGGGAACGCCACGTCGGGCGCGCCGATCTGCAGCGGCATCACCTCGTTGGCGAACCCGGCGAACAGCGGCGTCGCGAACATCAGCAGCATGATCGTGCCGTGCATCGTGAACAGCTCGTTGTACTGCTCGCGGTCCACGACCTGCATCCCCGGCTCGAGCAGCTCGGCCCGGATGAGCATGGCCATGATTCCGGCGAGCAGGAAGAACACGAACGAGGTGATCAGGTAGAGGTGCCCGATCACCTTGTGGTCGGTGGTGGTGAGCCAGGCCGTGATGCGCTCGCCTTTTCGAAAGCCGGTGGGCACCAGCGCCGGTTCCGGCCGGCCTTGGGGCGGCTGTTCGACGGTGGTCAACGGCGTGCCCCCTCCGTGGTAGCGGGTAGAGCCTGCCCGCGCTTTTCCCCGGCTCCCGGGTGACAAACCGGAGACGCCACAACCGCGCAGGTAGTTGAACATTTGACAGAAAGTTGTCAAATCGGTCTCAATCCGCCCGGGAGAAGTGCGACCGCCCGCGTCACTCAGACCACACTGGTAGCGTCTAGCCCCATAAATCACCTTTTAGGGGTAGTCGGGGCAGGCTGGGGGGTCAGACGTGGTACAGGCGCTCGCGGACGACGATCCACGCAGCCTGGGCGCCTATCGGCTGCTCGGGCGGCTGGGCGCGGGCGGGCAGGGCGTCGTCTACCTCGGCCATGGGCCGGCGGGCGAGCAGGTGGCGATCAAGCTGCTGCATCCGGGGGTCGCGGCCGAGCCGCTGGCGCGGGAACGATTCCTGCGCGAGGTCACCGTCGCCCAGCGGGTCGCCCGGTTCTGCACGGCGCCCGTGCTGCACGCCGACCTGGCCGGCAGCCGGCCGTACGTCGTCAGCGAATACGTGGCCGGTCCCTCGCTGCGCGAGCTCGTCGAACGGGAGGGGCCGCGCCGGGGAGCGGCGCTGGACCGGCTGGCCATCAGCACCGCCACCGCGCTCGCCGCGATCCACCGGGCCGGCATCCTGCACCGCGACTTCAAGCCGGCCAACGTGCTCATCGGCCCCGAAGGACCCGTGGTCATCGACTTCGGCATCGCCCGGGCCCTCGACACGCCCGGCTCCACCGAGGCGGGCACGGCGGTCGGCACGCCCTCGTACCTCGCGCCCGAACTGCTCGCCGGCGGGCCGGTCACGCCGGCGCTGGACGTGTTCGCGTGGGGCGTCACCATGGTGTTCGCGGCCACCTCGCGCCCGGCGTTCGGCAACGACTCGATCCCCCTGGTGATGAACCGGATCCTGCACGAGGAGCCGGACGTGTCGCGGATGGAGCCGCCGCTGCGCGACCTCGTGCGGGCCTGCCTGGCGAAGGACCCGGCCGCCCGGCCGACCGCCGATCAGCTCGTCGCCCACCTCACCGGGCAGCCCACCGCGCCCCTGCTCCCGCCCCAGCCCTCGCCGCAGGCGCCACAGCAGATGCCACCGCAGGCCCCGCCGATGGCCGCGCCCCCGGCCGGGCAGGACGCGGCCGCCACGCACGCGAGCAGGCCGGTGCGGCAGACGACGGTGAAAGTGGGCGGGCTGGTCGCCGCAGCCATCGTGCTCGCGGCGGGCGCCGTGGTCTACGCACAGGCCCGGCACGGCGACACCCGGTCCGTCGCGGCCGAATCGTCCACGGGCCCCGGATCCTCCGCCGGGGCCGCGGCTCCCACGGTGACGGTGACGGCGCCGCCTCCGCTCCCCAGCGCGAAGGCCCCGGCCACCGCCCCGGCCACGCGGAGCCCGCACGCCCGGCGCCCGCCGACGCAGCGGCCGAGCGCCACCCACGACGCGGGGCGGACCCGGCACACGGCGCGTCCCACCGCCACCCGATCGCACCGGCCGAGCGGCACCACCGCCACGCGCCGGCCCGAGCCGACGCGCAGCCCCACCCGCGAACCGACGCAGCGGCCGACCCGGCAGCCGACCCAGCGGCCCACACAGCAGCCGACGCGCAAGCCGGCGCCGAAGCCCAACCCTTACTCGGCGACGGCGGTGTGCGGCTCGGGCTATCGGGTGATCGACTCGCACTCCTTCGGCCAGGCGACGACGTATCTGCTCTACAGCTCGGCCGCCGGCAAGAACTGCGTCGTCACGCTGTCGAAGTACGTCATGCCGGACAGGATCAGGATGAGCGCCGTGCTGCAGGTCAAGGGCGGGGGGTCGAGCGCGGACACCGGGTCGTTCACGGTGTACGCCGGGCCGGTCCGGCTCTCGGCGGTGAAGCAGTGCGTGATCTGGGGCGGCGGCTACGGCTCGGCCAACTGGCGGAGCGGCTGGAGTCACTGCGGTTGATCGGATCGGGCACCACGCACGAAATGTCTCGAAAGAGTAGATCGTCCCCCAAGTAGGGCAGTACAATTGCGCGCAATTGCGCGCGATCACCATCGACTCGCGCCCGTCATCGCGCACTGCCATCGCGCAAGGAAGGACGTCTGCCATGCGACTGAGGTTCCTCGGCTCCACGTCGGAGGCGGGCGCGTGCCCATCGCTCTACGAGACCGACCACGGCACGGTCGTCGTGCAGGGCCTCGAACTCGTCGACCCCGACGCCCGCGCCGACCTGCGGCACGTACTGCCCGGCGAGACCGCCGTCGAGGTGCCGAGAGAGCTCCTGGCCGACATCGCCAGAAAGGTCCTCGGCTGATCCAGGCGGCGTTGATCACGATTGTGACTCCCCCTATGGCATGAGCCGCGCGTCCAGGTCTACTCTTCGTGAGCACCCATCACGGAGGTAGGGCGTGAGCGGTTTCCAGCAGGCCCGGATCGACCTGGGCATGCGGTTACGCCAGCTGCGCGAGGCCGCCCAGTTGTCCGGCAAGCAACTGGCCGGGCGGCTCGGCTGGCAGCCCTCCAAGGTCTCCCGCATCGAGAACGCCCGGCAGACCGCCTCCGAAGACGACGTGGTGGTGTGGTGCCAGCAGGTCGGCGCGCCGCCCGACGTCATCGACGAGCTGATCCTCGCCGCCATCGCCCTCATGGAGCGGCAGGACTCCTGGCGGCAGCGCTACCGCGGCGGACTGGCCGCGCGCCAGGAGGACATGCGCGACCTGGAGGCGCGCACCACCGCCTTCCGGGTGTTCGAGCCCGGCGTGGTCATCGGCCTGCTGCAGACGGCGGAATACGCCCGCAACATCTTCACCAAGGTGCGCCTCACCTCGGGCGACGACGCCGCCGGCGCCGCCGACCGGGTCGACGCCGCGATCCGGGTCCGGATGCAGCGCCAGGAGATCCTGTACGACCAGCGGCGCATGTTCCGGTTCCTGATGCCCGAGGCGGTGCTGCGCTACCGGCTCGCCCCCGCCGACGTGATGTGCGGCCAGCTCGACCGGCTGCTGGCGGTGACCACACTGCCCAACGTGGAGTTCGGCGTCGTGCCGTTCGACGCGCAGCTCCCGTCGGCCCCCCTGAACGGCTTTTGGATCTACGACGAGGAGCTGGTCGGCGTCGCGACCAGGACGAAGGAGCTGATGCTCAAAGGCGCCGACGAGGTCGCCTTCTACGCCCACGTGTTCGACGAGTTCTGCGGAGTAGCGGCGTTCGGCGAGGAGGCCAGGTCCATCATCATCCGGGCACTGCGCGATTACGATCAGCAATCACCCCCCTAATTCGCGCAATTGCTTGCCCTTTATGTGAAGATCGTGCAATCCTTTCGCTGAAGGCTTGCGGAGGTGACGCATGGTGCTGGACACTCTGTCCTCCCTTGAGCGGTTCGCCCAGGCAACCCGTATCCACATCGATCTCACGGCACGGGTGAAGGGCAGCTGTCCCGCCTACGTACAGGTCAAAAACCGGTTCAGCGACCGGCTCGCCGAAACGGTCACCTGCTGTGCGGAGGGCAACTTCATCACCTCCTGGGGCTACCGGCTCGGCAACATCCACGACGTCGAGGCCGCCGCCGCCCGGCTCGCCTACCTCCTCGCCGCGATGCCGCACTGACCCGGCCGCACCGCCGCTGCCACAGTGACGCCACCACACTGACCACGCGCCCGCGCGGCGTCGACGCCCCCGCGCCGCACACAAGTGCCGCTTCCCGGCCCGCACCGCCAACGGGCGCCGCCTCCCGGCCCGCACCGCACAGAGGCACCGCCTCCCCGCCCGCGCCGCGACGATCACGACCGGGCGTCGGTGACCGGAGCCCGCACCGTGCCGGGCAGCCGCACCCGGGCCAGGATTCCCCCGCCCTCGGCGTTCATCAGCGACACCTCCCCGCCCGCCTCGCGCACCGCCTGCGCCACGATGGCCAGTCCCAGCCCGGAGCCCGGCATGCCGCGGGCCGACGGAGACCGCCAGAAGCGCTCGAAGACGTGCGGCAGGTCCTCGTCCGGGATGCCCGGCCCCTGGTCGCGCACGGTGAGCTCCGCGAACCCGCCCGGGTCGGGGCGCAGCCGCACCGTCACGGTGCCGCCCGGCGGGCTGAACTTCACCGCGTTGTCCAGCAGGTTCATCACCGCGCGCTGCAACGCCCCCTCGTCGCCGCTCAAGTACCACTCCGCCACGCCGACGTCGAACCGCAGCCCGTGGCCGCGCAGCCGGGCCCGGCCGATCGCCGCGTCGACGACCTCGTGGAACGCGATCGGCTCGCGCGCCCCCGCCCGCTGGGCCGGGCGCGACAACTGCAGCAGGTCGCCGACGAGACTGGACAACTCCGCCAGCTGCGCCTTCAGGTTGCCGAGCAGCCGCCGCTTCGCGTCGGGTTCGAGCAGCCGCCCCGTCGCCTCGCTGCGCAGCAGCAGATCGACGTTGGTGCGCAGACTCGTGAGCGGGGTGCGCAGCTCGTGCCCGGCGTCGGCGATGAGCTGCCGCTGCCGCTCCCGCGAACTGGCGAGGGCGGCCGTCATCGCGTTGAACGACCGGCCGAGCCGGGCGATCTCGTCCTCGCCGGTGACGGGGATCACCACGCTCAGATCCTCCGTCTGGGCGATATGCTCGACCGCCCCGGTGAGCCGTTCCACCGGGCGCAGAGTGGTACGCGCGATCACCAGCCCGGCGGTCGCCGCGACCGCGATGCCGAGCACCGCCACCCCGGCGAGCAGAAACGCCAGCCCGCGCATCGTGCTGTGGGCCTCGTCGAGAGACCGCCACTCGGTCACGGCCAGCCCCGGCGCGACATGCCGGGTCAGCACCCGCACGGTGTCGCCGCCGTCGGTGACGCCGTCACGGAACAGCGGGGAACTGCCCGCGTACCGCGCGACCTGGACGTCGCCGAGCGTGACCTCCACCCCCGTCTGCCCGACCACGCACGCCGAGCCGTCGCTCGCCACGATCTGCATCGGCTTGAAGAACCGGCGGGGCAGCGCCGCCGGCACCTCCCCCGGGCAGAGCGCCAACACGACGTTGATGTCCTGGACCGGCGGCAACGGCCCGTCGAGCGACCGGTCGACCTGCTTGAGCACCTCCCCCCGCACGATGAACCAGCAGGCCAGCGCGGCGGCCGCGATGCCGACCGCGACCGTGACCGCCACCACCGCCGTCAACCTCGACCGCAGCGTGCCCCGCGCCCCCAACGGCGACCCGCCCGGCCACCGCCACCACGTCATCGCCGCCCCCGCATTCCGCCGGGCATCAAGACGCGGCTCTGAGCACGTAGCCGACCCCGCGCACGGTGTGGATCAGCCGAGGGGCGCCGCCGGCCTCGGTCTTGCGGCGCAGGTACATCACGTACACGTCGAGCGAATTGGACGACGGCTCGAAATCGAACCCCCACACCTCGCTGAGGATCTGCTCGCGGGTCAGAACCTGCCGCGGATGGGCGAGGAACAGCTCCAAAAGCAGGTACTCGGTGCGGGTCAGCTCCAACACCCGCTCGCCCCGGGTCACCTCACGGGTGAGGGTGTTCATGCGCAGGTCCGCGAACGCCAGCACGCCGTCGCGCCGGGAGGCGGGCGCGCTGAGAGCGCCCCGCCGCAGCATGGCGCGCACCCTGGCCAGCAGCTCGTCCAGCTCGAACGGCTTCACCAGATAGTCGTCGGCGCCCGCGTCGAGCCCCGAAACCCGGTCGCCCACCGCGTCGCGGGCCGTCAGCATCAGCACCGGCACATGGTTACCTGCGGCGCGCAGCCGCCGGCACGCCGTCAGACCGTCCATCCTCGGCATCATCACATCGAGCAGCACCCCGTCGTACGCCGTCCGGCCGATCATCTCCAGTCCCTCGGCGCCGTCACTCGCCAGATCGACCCGGTACCCCTCGAACTCCAGACTGCTCTGCAGCGCCTCGCGCAACGCCGGCTCATCGTCCACCACCAGCAGCCGGCGGACCTCCCCTTCGATCATGTCGACACTCACGCTCCATCACCCATGACCACACGGTAAACGCCCAGGATGAGAGCCTGATGAACGCCCGCGCGACCGCCGCCCTCCCCCGGCCCCGCCCCGGATCCGGGGACGCGACGAGCGATCGCGCCGACGCTCCCCGGAACCCGGGAGGACACCTGACAGGATGCCTCACAGGAGACCGTGAGAGCAGGGCCGAAAAGACGCCGGACGACCCTGGCCGAAACGCCGCCATAGGGGACGCCGGGAAAAGACGCCCCGCCACGCCGGAACCGGCCGCTCTCGCCGCGCCCACCGGCCCGCACCGCCTCCCCGCCGCCTGGCCGTCGTGCCGCGTGCGCCATAGCGTCATCGGGGGCGAGAGCACCCGCATCGCCCGCATCGAGAAGGGAGAGCCGATGGCCGAGATTCCCGGCGGAGACCCGCTCCGCGGCACCACCTCCGACCCGGCGGCAACAGCACCGGCCGGGCAGGCGGCAGGTCCAGGAACGAGCGGACAGGGAGGCCCGGGGACCGGCGGACCGGCGGACCCGACGGTCGGCGCGATGACGGGCCCGCAAGCGAGCAGAGTGGGTAGGGCGGTAGGTCCGGCGGGCGGCGGGACGGGCAGGGGCGGGGCGATGGACGTGGGCGGCGGTGCGGTGCGGGTCTCCGATGAGGTCGCCGATGCGTTGGGCTCCGGGCGGCCGATCGTGGCGCTGGAGTCGACGATCATCTCGCATGGGCTGCCCCGGCCGCGCAATCTGGAGACGGCCCGGGAGCTGGAGGCGATCGTGCGGCGGGGCGGTGCCGTGCCCGCCACGATCGCCGTCCTCGACGGGGTGGCGCGCATCGGCCTGGACGAGGCCGGCCTGGAGCGGGTCGCCATGCAGGACGGGCTGCGCAAGCTGGGCCTGCGCGACCTCGCGCCCGCCGTAGCCGCCCGGGTAGGGGGCGCCACCACGGTCTCGGCCACGGCGTTCCTCGCGGCGCGGGCCGGGATCCGGGTGTTCGCCACCGGCGGGCTCGGCGGCGTGCACCGCGACTGGACCGTCAGCCAGGACGAGTCGGCCGACCTCGACGCCCTCGCGCGTACGCGGATCACCATCGTCTGCGCCGGGGTCAAGTCGATCCTGGACGTGCCGGCGACCCTGCAGCGGCTGGAGACCAGGGGCGTCACCGTGGTCGGCTATCGCACCGGCGAGTTTCCCGGCTTCTACCTCACGGGCTCCGGGCAGCCGGTCGACTGGCGGATCGAGACCCCGGCCGAGGCCGCGCGGATCGCGCGGGCCCAGGACCTGCTCGGCGTGCCACCGGCCGCGCTCATCGTGGCCAACCCGGTGCCGCCGGAGGCCCAGCTCGACCCCGCGCTGCACGACCGGGTGCTGGCCGAGGCCCTGCGGGCCGCCCGGGACGAGGGCGTCAGCGGACAGGCGATCACACCGTTCCTGCTCGACCATCTGGTGCGCGGCACCGGCGGCGCGTCGCTGGAGGCCAACCTCGCTGCGGTGCGGGGCAACGCCGGGCTCGCCGCCGAGATCGCGACGAGCCTGTCGATGCAGGCCGACTGATCCGACCAGCTGACTTCGACCGGCTGATGCAGGCCGACCGGCTCGGGGCGACCAACCCGAATCGGCTGATGCAGGCAGCCTGTCCGTGCGGCCGGCCGATGCCCGGCGATGGGCCCGGGCCGACCAACGGGCCAACCTATGCAGGCCGACTGACCGGCTCCGATCAACCCGGGCCGACAGATGCGGGCCGACCGACTCCCATCAGCTGACCCGGGCCGACCGACCCGGGCCGACAGATGCGGGCCGACCGACTCCCATCAACTCACCCGGCCGACCGACCTGGGCCGACTGTGCGGCCTGTCTGCTCGGATCGGCTGACCCGGACCCGCCGATGCGGACCGGCCGACCCGGCCGACCGCCTGACCCGGGCCGGTTGGCGCGGGCCGGCTGCTCGGACCGCTTAACCGGGGTCGGCAGATGCGGGTCGGCCGGGTTGGGTCGGCCGATGTGGGGACGTGGGAGGGGGGCGGTGAGGGTAATCTGATCGGCGGGCTCCGGTGCTGGGCCGGACCGGAATCAGCTGCTAGTTACTTTCTCCCACTTGACCCAGAATGCTCCATTGCGGCGTAAGCTGCACCATTAGCAACAGGCGTAACTCTGGGGAGGTTGCGGTCAGCCGATGGACGCCCAGTCTACGATCTGCCTGAGCGATCTGGTCCCGGCACTGCGCTGGAGCCGTCCGCAGCAGATCGCCGAGATACTGGCCGATCCCCGCCTGCCGGGAGGCTGGTGGGACTCTGTGACGATCAGTCACACCCTCGGCGTCACCGGCGTCGATTGGCTCTGCGAGCGGCTGGCCCGGCTCGCGGTCACCCGCTGGGACCACCTGCCGCTCATCGAGATTCTGCCCGCCCTCCAAGTGCACACCGCCGACCCCGCGCTACCCGGCTGGCCCGACTCCGCCCGCGCGCTCGCCGGAGGTGTCGGCGGCTGGTTCCGGCTGCGCCGTCTCACCCCGGCCGACCTGCGCATGCCGCAGACCAATCCCGAACTCGTCATCGGCGCCGCCTTCCGCGAGGTGTTCAGCAGGCTCGCGGTGGCCACTCCCCAGCCACCGGTGCAGCAGCCGGCGCAGCAGCCCGTCCAACAGCCGGTCGGCCCGCCCGTCCAGCAACCTGCCGGTCCGCCCGTCCAGCAAGCCGGTCCGCCCGTCCAGCAGCCCGCCGGACCGCAGCCCGCTTCGCAACCGGGTCAGCTGCCTGCCGAGCACACGGGCCCGCACGCTGCCCCGGCCCAGCACACCGGACCGCGTCCCGTGCCCGCCGAGCAGACCGGCCCGCACGCGGCGCCGATCGAGCGGACCGGTCCGCAGCAAGCGCCCGCCGCTGCCGCGCACACCGGGCCCCAGCCGGTGCAGCGGCCCGCCGAGCCGGCCGCGCAGCCCACCGACCCGGCCCCCACTCCCGCCAAGGGCTTCACCGCGATCGCGCAGGAGCACCCGATGGTGGGCCTGGTCGAGGCGCTGCTGCGCAGCTGGAATCCGCTGGAGAAGGCCATTGCGGCCGAGCGGCTGTTCGCCGCCGACCCGATCAGCCTGCGTGCCCTCGCGTACCGGCTGAACGTCGACCGGGAGGTGCTCTCGCACGCTCAGCGCTCCGCCGAGGAGCGGGTGCTGATGTGGATGCGCTCCCCCGACTCGGCGGCGCTGACCGGGCACCTGTTCGGGCTCAGCGAATGGCTCGGCGCCGCCGCCACCCAGGAGCAGCTGATCAGCGTCGACCCATCGCACCCGATCGAGGTCCCCACGCTGGGCACGCCGCTGTGGCGTGTGCTGGTCGCGCTGATGGCCGACCGGCGGCTGCAGGACGGCTGGCTCGTCGTCGGCGACCTCGGCGGTCTCCAGGAGCGGACCCGGCGCCTGCTGGCCGAGGCGCCTCCCGACGCCGACATGATCGAGCTGCTCGGCCAGATCGGCATCAGGTCGCACTCGGCCAAGGCCTGGCTGGACAGTCTGCCGCCCGAGGGCAGCCGCCCGCATCCGCCCGCCGCCCACGAGATCAATGGCGGCGGTGCCGGGCCGGCGGGGGCGAACGGCTCCGGGGCGAACGGGTCCGGATCGAACGGCTCGCCGTCGCTGCCCCGCCGCACCCCGGGCGCGAACGGCCATCCCCGTGGCGGCCTCCCGGTGCCCAACGCCGGCAACAACGTCGACGCCGAGACGGCGCTCGCCGCGCTGTCGGCGCTGGCCTCGGGCGCCGGCCCCCGGCCGCATCTGGTGCACGGCCAGCAGCAGACCCCGCCGCCGGTGCCCGGCCCCGCGGCCGACCCGCGCCGCTGGCAGCGCATCGACGTCACCAGCGAGCACCTGCGCGGCGGCCCGGTCGCCGTGCCCGAGGGGTATGCCGCCCAGCTGGGCATGCGGCCCGGCACCTTACTGTCGGTCACCGGCCCCGGCGACAACGCCGTGGTCCTCGTCTGGCGGGACCGCCAGCCCGTGTTCGACTCCCTGCAGCCGGTGCTGATGCGCCTCAACGCACGCCCCGGTGACTCCGTCTACGTCACCGTCAACGGCTACCGCCTCGACGCCCAGCTCACCTCCTGACCGCCCCGGCCCCACCGGGCCGCCCCCTGCACCGGCCCCCTGCCCTGGGCCGACCCTGCACCGAACCCCGCAATTGAGCGACCCCCACACCAGACCCCTCCCCTGGGCCGACCCTGCACTGGACCTCCGCATTGGGGTCGACCGCCGCACCCGGCCCCTGAGCTGAGCCGACCCCCCGCACCGGCCTCTCCCCGCACTGGGCCCCGCACTTGGGCCGGTCCCTGCACCGGGCCGACGCCCGCGCTGGGCGGAACGGTATCCGCCGGCCTGGGCGTCGGGAGATCGGCGTAACGGAACGGCCCGGGGGCGAGCCCCGGGCCGTTCTGCGTGTTGCGTGTCCTCAGGTGGCGCCGTTCAGCGGCTCACCTGACGCTGACGTAGTCGGCGTTGCTGGTGGAGGCGGCGGACTCGTCGTTGCCGGCGAAGCTCACCCGCCACCAGCCGGACCGCCAGTCGCGGACGCTGAAGTGGTAGCGACCGCTGCTGCTGGTCCAGTCCGTCTTGACGTAGCGCCACTTGTCGGAGTGCCGCGCCTTGAAGTACAGCGCGACCTTCTGGTGGTCGTAGGCGACCCAGTTGTCGCCGTCCTTGACCAGCAGCTTGCCGTCGATGCGGATGTGCCGGCCGCGCCGCACCGGTTCGGGGTGGGCGTTGGCATAGGTGAACTTGGTCTCCGCCTTGGGCGCGGTGACCTCGACCCGGTCGGGCCGGCTGCTGGTCCCCTTGATCCCGCGGCCGCCGTGGTAGACGGCGCGCCACCAGCCGGTGGAGTCGGCGGTGACCTGGGCGCTGAACTCGCCCTTGCGGTCGGTGCGGTCGGTGGCGACGCTCCGCCATTCACGCGACCCGTCGGCCTTGAACAGGATGTCGACCCGCTGCCAGGCGTCGGAGTGGTGGCTGATGTCCAGGTCGCCGCTGACTCCGCTCGGCCCGCACCCGCGTGCGGAACTCGCCGTCGCGACGCGTGCGGGTGGTGTCCACCTTCTTCCATTCCCCGTGGCGCGAGGAGCGGAAGAGGATGTCGACCTCCGCGCCCCTGACCTCGCGCCAGTGCTTGCCGGACTCGGCGAGCAGGCGGCCCGAGACGGTGATGCGGTCGCCCTCGGTGACCCGGGACGGCGAGGCGCGGAAGTGGCTGAAGCGGGTGTCGTGGACCTGCTTCACCGAGAAGTGCGCGCGCTCACGGTCGCGGCCGTCGTCGTTGCGGGCGTACACGAGGAAGTTCCA
Source organism: Actinomycetales bacterium (assembly GCA_044507605.1). Taxonomy (GTDB): domain Bacteria; phylum Actinomycetota; class Actinomycetes; order Streptosporangiales; family Streptosporangiaceae; genus Thermopolyspora. Next base: position 101,131 of record JBIQJI010000008.1, read on the forward strand.
CGTGCCGGCGCGGTCGCCGCGGTCGAAGTCGCGCTTGGCGGTCCACTTGGCCTTGCCGGAGCCGAGGTCCTGCTTGGCCAGTTTGAGGCGGGAGATGCCGCCCCGGCCGGGCGCGTCGACGAACGCCGAGACCTTCGTGGCGTCTCCGTCGGTGACGAAGGTGTAGGTGGCCGACACCTTGTCATCGCTCTTCACGATGATCGGGTTGGGGCTCACCTCCAGACCGGAGATGCCCGGGGCCGTGCGAGCCCCCGCTGTCGCCGCGGACGCGGCCGGTGCCGCGACCAGGGCCGCGGAGCACACGGCCGCCGCCGTCACGGCGGCGTGCATGCGTTTCACCATAAGGAGAAGACCTTTCCCCGTCGGTTACACGCGGCATTGAGGGTGCCACGTCTGTACTCGGTCAAGTAGACGCCAAGTTGATGCAAAGCCGTGCCCATCCTGACAATCGGTCATGAATTTCAGTTGAATAGGAACGTTCCAATGACCGACAGCGGTTGGGTCATCACCGAGACGCGGCCCGCCGCCCGCGACATAATCAGGACTCGTGGCGCGTGACACGGTAGAGACGCACGTAGAACGCAACTTCGTGGCCAGGGTCGCCGACCTGCGGCCCGGCGCTCCGCGTGATCCCGGCCTTCCCGTGCGCGAGGGCACCACCCTCACCGGGGCGCGCTGCCGCGAGCTGTACGCCTGCCAGGTCGGCAGCCGGCTGCTCGACATCGCCGCGCGGTGGCTGCGGGCGCGCGGCGAGGCCTTTTACACCATCGGGTCGGCGGGCCACGAGGGCGACGCAGGCGTGGCCGCCGCGCTGCGCCCCACCGACCCGGTGCTGCCGCACTACCGGTTCGGCGCGTTCTACCTGGCCCGCTCCGCCCAGGCGGGCCGATCCGCCGACGACGGGCTGCGCGACGTGCTGCTCGGCCTGGCCGCCTCGGCCGACGAGCCGATCGCCGGGGGCCGCCACAAGGTCTTCGGGCACGCCGACCTCGCGGTGATCCCGCAGACGTCCACGATCGCGAGCCAGCTGCCCCGGGCCGTGGGGGTGGCGTTCGCGATCGAGCGGTCGCGCCGGCTCGGCCGGTCGCCGGGCGCCCCCGAGGGCACCGGCGCGGCCACGCCGCGCTGGGCGGCCGACGCGATCGCCGTCTGCGGCCTCGGCGACGCCTCCGCCAACCACGCGAGCGCCCTCACCGGTGTCAACACGGCCGCCTACACCGCCTACCAGGGGCTGCCGATGCCGCTGCTGCTGGTGTGCGAAGACAACGGTCTCGGCATCAGCGTGCCCACCCCGAAGGGCTGGGTCGAGGCGGCCAGGCATCCGTTGGTGGAGTACTTCACGGCCGACGGCGCCGACCTCGCCGAAACGTACGACGTGGCGTGCCGGGCCGTGGCGTACGTCAGGGGGCGGCGCCGCCCCGCGCTGCTGCACCTGCGGACCGTCCGGCTGATGGGCCACGCCGGGTCCGACGTGGAGTCGGCGTACCGGACGCCGCGCGAGATCGCCGCCGACCTGGACCGCGACCCGCTCGTCGGCACCGCGCGGCTGCTGGTCGAGGCCGGTCTCGCCGACCCGGCCGAGCTGGTGGCGGCGTACGAGGAGACCCGCGAGCATGTGCTCGAACTCGCCGTGGAGGCCGCCGGGCGGCCCCGGCTCACCTCGGCGCGGCAGATCATGGCGCCGCTGGCGCCGCGGCGGCCCGACCGGGTGGCGCGGCGGGCGGCCACGGCCGCGCCCGACGCCGAGCGGGCGCGGGCGTTCGACACCCTGCCGGAGCGGGAGGGGCCGCTCACCCTCGCCCAGGCGGTCAATCGCACCCTGGCCGACGCCCTCGCCGCCGAGCCCGGCATGCTGGTGTTCGGCGAGGACGTCGCGCGCAAGGGCGGCGTCTACGGCATCACGAAAGGGCTGCTCAAGCGGTTCGGCGCCGCCCGGGTGTTCGACACGCCGCTCGACGAGCAGGCCATCCTGGGCCTGGCGCTCGGGGCGGGGGTGTCGGGCCTGCTGCCCGTGCCGGAGATCCAGTACCTCGCGTACCTGCACAACGCCCTCGACCAGATCCGCGGCGAGGCCGCGACACTGTCGTTCTTCTCGCAGGGCGCCTACCGCAACCCGATGGTGGTGCGGGTGCCGGGATACGCCTACCAGAAGGGGTTCGGCGGCCACTTCCACAACGACGACTCGGTGGCGGCGCTGCGCGACATCCCCGGCCTGGTGATCGCCTCCCCGGCGCGGCCCGACGACGCGGCGGCGATGCTGCGCACGTGCCTGTCGGCGGCGCGTGAGGACGGCTCGGTGTGCGTCTTCCTGGAGCCGATCGCGCTCTACCACACCCGCGACCTGTTCGAGGAGGGCGACGGCGGCTGGCTGGCGCCCTATCCCGCGCCGGCGCGGTGGCGGGAGACGCACGTGCCGATGGGGCGGGCCCGCGTCTACGGCGACGGCCGCGATTTGACGATCGTGACGTTCGGCAACGGGCTGCGGATGAGCCTGCGGGCCGCCGCGCGGCTCACCGCGGCGGGGTACGGCTGCCGGGTGCTCGACCTGCGCTGGCTGGCCCCGCTGCCGGTCGACGACCTGCTCCGGTCGGCGGAGCTGACCGGCCGGGTGCTGGTGGCCGACGAGACGCGGCGCACGGGCGGGGTGTCGGAGGGTGTCGTGGCGGCGCTGATCGACGCGGGGTTCGCCGGGCGGGTGGCGAGGGTCTGCTCGCGGGACAGTTTCGTGCCGCTGGGCGACGCCGCCGAGCTCGTGCTGCTGTCGGAGGCCGAGATCGAGGAGGCCGCGCGCAAACTCCTCGGCTGATCGCTAGATTTTAGAGGTGCGCCCCCCGGACATGCTGACCGACCTGTGGACCCGGTTGACCGCGACTCAGCACGCCCCGCCCGCGTGGGCCGGTGGGCTCGCGGCGCTGGCCGCCGTGCTGATCGTCGCCCATCCGGCCGCGTGGCACATCGCGCGCGGCCTGATCACCATCGCCCACGAGGGCGGTCACGCGGTCGCGGCCCTGCTCACGCGCCGCAAGCTCGGCGGCATCCGGCTGCACTCCGACACCTCGGGGGTGACGCTCACCAAGGGCCGCCCGCGCGGCCTCGGCATGATCGTCACCGCGGCGGCAGGGTACGTGGCGCCGTCGCTGCTCGGGCTCGGGGCGGCGTGGCTGGCCAGGGACGGGTACATCACGCTGCTGCTGTGGGGCGCCCTGGTGCTGCTGGCCGGCATGCTGCTGCTGATCCGGAACGTGTTCGGCGCGCTGTCGCTGCTGGTGGTGGGCGGCGCGGTGTTCGCCTTGTCGTACTTCACGCCCGACGAGGTGCAGTCGGTCGCGGTGCACGTCGCCGTCTGGTTCCTGCTGCTCGGCGGCGTCCGGCCGATCTTCGAGCTGCAGACCAAGCGGCGCAGGGGCCACGCCACGAACTCCGACGCCGACCAGCTGGCCTGGCTGACCCGGCTGCCGGGCGGCGTGTGGGTCGGCGGCTTCCTGCTCGTGGCGCTCGGCTGCCTCTGCTACGGCGGCTATCTGCTGATCCCGGCCGACCTGCTGGGCGGCTGACCGCGCGGCACGTGCGGCCGGTTCCGGGGGTGCTCGCAGGGGTCCCGCCGTCGTGGTCACGCGGGTGGCCTGCCGACGGGGATCGGTGCCGTTAGGATCGCCGGACGGGGACGATTGGGAGATTTACCGTGCAATCTGGTGATGAGGCACCTGGCTACCGCATTCTCCGCCAGGCGGGCCAAGGGGGTTTCGCCGTCGTCTACCAGGCGTACCAGGAGCGTCTCGATCGGCGGGTCGCGCTCAAGGTGCTGTCGGTGGACCGCGTCGACCAGCGGACCATGCGCCGCTTCCAGCGCGAGCTGCAGCTCACCGGGCGGCTCACCGGCCACCCCAACGTCGTCACCGTCTTCGACACCGGCACCACCCTCGCCGGCCGGCCGTACATCGCGATGGAGTTCTTCGAAGGCGGCTCGCTGCGCGACCGGCTGACCCGCGAAGGGCCGTTCCCGGTGGCCGACGTGCTGCGCATCGGGGTGAAAATGGCCGGGGCGCTCGCCGCCGTGCACGACGCGGGGGTGCTGCACGGCGACGTCAAGCCGCAGAACATCCTGATCTCCCGGTACGGCGAGCCGGCGCTCGCCGACTTCGGCATCGCCCGCGTGGTCGACTCGGCCGAGGTGTCGGCCATGGGCCAGGCGTTCACGCCGCTGCACGCCGCGCCCGAGATCCTCAACGGGCGGCCGCAGAGCACCGCCTCCGACGTCTACTCGCTCGGCTCCACGCTGTACCAGCTGCTCGCCGGCCGGCCGGCGTTCCACAACCCGGACGACCCGTCGATCGGCCCGCTCATGGTGCGGGTGTTCAACGCCCCGCCGCCTCCGATCGCCCGGCGCGACACGCCGCCTGCCGTCACGGCCGCGATCGTGCGGGCGATGGCCAAACGGCCCGAGGACCGGTACGCGAGCGCCCGCGACTTCGCGCAGGCCCTGCAGACCCTGCAGGCCGAGCTGGGCCTGCCGGTGACCGACATGGTGGGCGGCGACGCGACCGTGCCCCGCACCCCGCCACCCTCCGCGGGCCGCATCACGACCCGTTCCGCCGGCACCGCCCCGGCGGGAGGCGCCGGCGGGGCGCACCACCGCCCCCGGACGCGCAAGAACCTGATCGTGGGCATGGTCGTCGCGGCGGTGGCGGGCGCCGGCATGGGCGTCGCCGCGTTCGTCATCGTGAAATCGGGCGGCGACGGCCAGGGCCCGAGGGTGGACGGCACGATCGCCGCCTCGGCGTCCCCGGGCGGCGACTCCGGCCGCCCGGCGGCCACCGGCACGGCCTCGCCGCGCGCGTCCGGCCGCCGGCCCATCGACCAGGCGGCGATCGACGCGCTCAAGCCGCGGAACCTGCGCGTCGTGTCCGACTCGGGCAGCACGGTGACGCTGCGCTGGGCGCTGCCCAGGAACGCCAGGCAGTATCCCCTGGTCCTGCAGCAGGGCCCCGGCAAGGCGCGCGTCGCCGACCCACTCGGCAAGGCCGCCCGCACGGCCCGCGTCGTCGGGCTGGACCCCGACACCGGCTACTGCTTCCGCGTGGGCGTGGTGCTGGCGATCGACACCTCCTCCACGATCGCCTGGTCCAAGAACGCCTGCATCCGAGGCGCCGTCGTCCGCTCCGACTCCGGCTCCGACTCCGGCTCCGACTCCGGCTCCGACTCTGGCGGCGGCTCGGATCCGGGCTCGGATCCGGGCTCGGAGGCCGGCTCCAGGCGCGCGATGAAGACCGCGAGCGAGCGGCTCGGCAGGGTCGTCGCGGGCCGCACGCAGCGGCCCTGAGCAGGTGACCGGGCGCGCCCGGAGCGCGGCACCGGCGCGGGTCAGGACGTCACCGCAGACGCAGCGATCGGGGGTGCAGGCGCCGGCCCAGCCGCCGCAGCGGCGGCGTGTGGCGGCGGACCACGCCGCGCACCGCGTCCGAGCGGCGCCATGCCTCGTCGGCGACCTCGGCGGACAGCCCGCCCGGCGCCGGTTCCGGGGCGAACCGGGTGAAGTTGCACAGCCTGGCCAGGGGCACGATGTGCGGGGTGACGTCCGGGCCGAGCGCGCGGGCCGCCCGCTCGCTCACCTCGGCGGCCGTGAGCGCCGCCCCGTCCGCCCGGCCGGGCGGCAGCCCCAGGTCGTCGCAGGTCTGCCGCCACGCCCCGATCACCCGGTCCCGCGGCCCGCCCCGCCGCCTGCGCCACCGGCGGAGCACCGGCGCGGCGACCGCCAGCAGCAGATACGCCGCCACGATCAGCGCGGCCGCGGCGCCCCCGACGACGGACGGCGAGACGCCCGGCGACGTGTCCCGCTCGACGTTAGGCCGGACCGGCTTCGCCGACGGCCTGGCCGGGTCGCTGGAGGTGTCGCCCAGCTCCTGCTCCAGCTCCTGGCGCTCCTTCACCGAGGCGCTCGCCACATCGTGGTCGGCGGCGGCGCCGCTGCGGGCCGGGGTGGGGTCGAACGCCACCCAGCCCAGCCCGTCGAACTCGATCTCCGGCCAGGCCAGCACGTCGCCCGACATCACGTGGTACGACCCGCCGGACCTGGCCCCCGGCCGGAACCCCACCACGACCCGGCTGGGCAGGCCCAGCGTGCGCGCCAGCACCGCGAACGCCGAGGCGAACTGCTCGGACGTGCCGCGGCGGGAGGTGCGCAGGAAGAACTCCAGCCCGGCCATGGAGTGGCCGGGCGGTGCGGTCACGTCGTACTTGGCCCTGGTCCGCAGGTACTTCTGCAGCAGCACCGCCTGCTGGAACGGCAGCCTCGCCCCGCGCGTCGCGGTCTGCGCGATCCGGCGGAACCGGTCCGCCCGCGCCCCGTCCGGCACCGCCAGCGCCGCCGCGTCGCCGCTCGCCGGCACCGCGTTGCGCAGCTCCGCCTTGGCGTACCTCGGAATGCGCGACACCACCTGATAGCCGAGACCGTCGGAGAGCCGCCCGGTCGCCATGAGCGAGCCGCTCGCCGGGTCGACGACGACCTGCACGCCCGACACCGAGGCCGGCCGGTCGGCGGCGGGCAGCCACCTGCCGGGCAGCCGGCCCAGCGTGATCTGCTGCTCGACCGTGTCGTAGCGGCCCTGCCTCGCCCACGGCTCGTCGGCCTCCGGCACCCGGCCGCCGGTCGTCTGGAACGCGCCGCTGGACGTCCAGCGGACCCCGTCGTAGCGGTCCAGCACGGCCAGCCGCCAGTTCTGCGGGCTGCCCGCCGTGACGGTGAACAGCGGCGTGTCGGGGATCTGCAGCCACGCCGACACGCGGTCCAGCGGGCTGACGCTGTCGACCGGTGCGGGAGGCGGCTGCTCGACGTACGCGCGGGGATCGAACGGCGTCGCCGCTATGGGCAGCAGCGGCGCCACGAGCATCGCCACGGCGGCGAGCGCAGCCACGGCCGGCACGGCGGCCGCCGCCCACAGCGGGGAACGGCCCGACCGCGCCACCAGCAGCAGCGCCATCAGGCCGAGCAGCGCCGCCGCGACCGGCAGATTGCCGCCCGGCCCGTCCACGCCGAGCAACAGCGCCACCCCGAACACCGCGACGGCGGGCAGCGCCGGCACCGCCCGGGTCGCGCCGCGCAGCGTGAACTCCACCCCGATGAGCGCCGCCACCCACACCAGCAGGTGGACGAGCACCAGCAGCCGCCCCTCGTCCGGGGCCGGCAGGATCGTCGCCAGCAGCGCCCTCGGCGCGTCGACGACCCCCGACACGATCGCGCCGAGCGTGGCCGGCGTGGGCAGCGCGAACAGCACGGCCCCGTCGCGGAACAGCATGGCGGTCGCCACCAGCGGCCACAGCACGACGTGCACGGCCAGCGACAGCCACAGCGGCCGCGACCGCAGCAGCAGCGACACCACCGCCGGCGCCACCGCCGCCACCACGACGACCGGCAGCAGCCCTGCCGCCGCGAAGACCCGGTGAAATCCCCACCCGGCCGTCCCGGCGAGCCCCGCCACGATCGCCACCGCGACCAGCTCACCCCCCAGCGGCCGCCCCGTCCCGTCGCCCCGCCGGGCCGCCGCGTCCCGGCCGGGCTCCGCTCCCCCGGCCATGCCACCCCCGGTCCTGTCGCCCCCGGACCTGTCGCTCTCGGACCAGCCCTCGCTCTCGACGGCAGCCTCGGCCAGGCCCACGGCGACTCCCGACGCGCCCCAAGAGGCCCCCGCCGGGCCCACGGCGGCCCCCGGCGTTCGCATGGCGGCCCCCGGCGCGTGCATGGCGGCCCCGGCGTCGCCTACGGCCGCCCCCGGCGTGCCGGTTTCCGTCCATGACGGCCCCGCGGCGCCCGTGACGGCCCCGGGAGTTCCCGGAGCGTACGGTCCGGACGTGCCCATGGCGTCCCCGGCCGTTCCGTCGCCGGTCGGTTTCATCGGCGGCTCCTTCCGGCGCGGGTCACCTGATCGCCCCTCGTACGCGGTGTCCGGCGTGCCGGCGGTGGTATCGGCGGCTCCTTACGGCGTGGGTCAACGGATCGTCCCCTCCCAGACGGACGCCAGGCCGTCCAGGTCGGTGACGTCGGCGACGCTCACCCCCGGCACGGACGTGGCGGGCTCTCGCGGGCGGACGCGCAGGCACACCAGCCGGTCGTAGCGGCGGCGCACCCCGGCCATGCGGTCGGGCTGGCCGGGGTCGCCCGTGACGACCACCAGGGCGCCGCCGGGACGGGCCGCACGCAGCAGGTCCGGGGCCGCGGCGTCGCTCATCGTCACCACGGCCAGCCGGTCGAGCACGGTCTCGGCGTCGGGGCCGCCGCCCTTGACGTCCAGCGGCGCGGCCTCGCCCGCCAGCAGCCGCACCGGGAACCCCGCCCGGGCCGCGGCCACCGCCACCGACGCCGCGGCGTCCACCGCCAGCTCGAACGCCCCGGGGTCGGGGTAGACCAGGCCGCGGGTGTCCAGCACGACGGTCGTGGTGGGCAGGCTGGCGTCGACGAGGCGGCGGACCATCAGCGTGCCGGTGCGGGCGCTCGACCGCCAGTGGATGTGCCGCAGGTCGTCGCCGACGACGTACTCCCGCAGGGTGTGGAACGTGGTGGTGCCGCTCGGCGCGGTGTCGCTCGACGGGCCCTCCAGGTGGTGGGCGCGGCCCGACGGCAGCACCGGCAGGGCCACCGTGCGCGGCCGCACCAGCAGGGTGGCGGCGGCGCCGTGCTCGCCGACGCGGCGGGTCAGCCCGAGGGGGTCCTCGCGCAGCAGCCGCAGCGGGCCCACCGTGATCTCGCCCCTGGCGTGGGTGGGCAGCGGGTAGGTCACGATGCGCGTGGCGCCGCGCGGCAGCCGGGGCAGCGCCACGGTCTGCTCCGTCTCACCGAACCGGTCCCGGGCCCGCAGGCCCGACAGGGCGCGCCTGCCGTCGTTCCCGACCCGCAGCACGGCGACCGCCGGGTCGCCGCGCGCCACCTTGGCCGGCTCCACCTCGCGGCTCACCACCAGTCGCGCCCGTGGCAGCGTCCACGCCAGCGCCGCCGCCAGCGCGAGCACGGCGCCGGCCGCGAGCAGCACCGGCTCGGGGTACCCGAGGGCGAAGCCGGCGGCGTACAGCACGAGGGCGCCCACCAGCGTGGCCCAGCCGACCCGGGTCAGCACGGCCCGTCGTCCATCAGCCCGCGACGAGCTGCGGCACCGGCGTGGCGGCGAGCACCTCGGCGACCATGTCGGCGCCGGTGCGGCCGCGCAGCTCGGCCTCCGGCAGCAGGATCAGCCGGTGCGCGAGCACCGGCGCCGCCAGCGCCTTGACGTCCTCGGGCACCACGTAGTGCCGGCCCTGCGACGCGGCCTGCACGCGGACGGCGCGCAGCAGGGCGAGGCTCGCCCGGGGGCTGGCGCCGAGCCGGATGCCCGGCAGGGAGCGGGTCGCGGCGACGACCGCCACGATGTAGTCGTAGATCGGGTCGGCGACGTGGATGCGGGTCGCGAAGTCGATCATGGCGGCGACGTCGGTGGCCCGGGTCACGACCGGCAGCCGCTCCACCTGCGGCCCCGTCGGCATGCCCCTGAGCACCTCGACCTCGGCCGCGTGCCCCGGATACCCCACCGAGATCCGCATCAGGAACCGGTCGAGCTGCGCCTCCGGCAGGGGGTACGTCCCGTCCATGTCGACGGGGTTCTGCGTCGCCACGACCAGGAACGGCCGGGGCACCTGATGCGACTCGGAGTCGACCGTGACGCGCCGCTCCTCCATGACCTCCAGCAGCGCCGCCTGCGTCTTGGGCGACGCCCGGTTGATCTCGTCGGCGAGCACGATGTTCGCGAACACCGGCCCCTGATGGAACTCGAACCGCCGATCCGCCTGGTTGAAGATCGACACGCCGGTGATGTCGGACGGCAGCAGGTCGGGCGTGAACTGGATGCGCCGCCACTGCGCCTCGATGCTGGCCGCGATGCTGCGGGCGAGGGTCGTCTTGCCGGTGCCCGGCACGTCCTCCACCAGCAGGTGCCCCTCGGCGAACAGGCAGACCAGGGCGAGATGGACGGCCTCCCGCTTACCCCTGATGACGTGCTCGACGTTGCCCGCGAGCGCGTGGAAGCGCTGCTGAAACTGCCCCACCAGCCCGGCCGGGTCCGACGGCGGCGCCGCGGGAGGCGCGGCCTCCACCGGTCTGACCTGGTCGTACTGCGTCCACTGCGTGCTCAACCGATCCCCCAGTCGCCCTTCCGATCCTCAGTCATCGCACTCGAACAGGCCTGCGGCCGGGAAGCCCCCCTTCGGCGTGGCGACCATCATGTCGTTGAGGTAGCCATTGCCGTACTGCGTCTCGACCCGGTCCCAGATGTCGCTCGACTTCCCCGTGTACGGGTCCCGGTAGTTGGTCCCCTTGACCTGGCAGATCACGGTGAGCGTGATGTACTTGCCCTGCGGGATCTTGCTGGTGCCGCCGTTCGGCGCGGGACCGGGCCGGATCAGGGTGTTGGTGTCGTCGTTGTTGGCGTTCTTGTACTGCTGGTGCGGATAGACCAGGCTCACCGACGCCTTCGCCGCCTGCCGGCTCACGCCGGCCGAGTTCATGGCCTTCAGCGTGAACTCGTACTTCTGGTTGTTGGTCAGCCCGGTCACGGTGTACGACGTGCCGGTGATGCCGGTGCGGGCCGCGCCGCCCTCCAGCTTGTACGTCGTGCCCTCACCCGCGTTGGCCGGGGCGTTCCAGGTGAGCTGGGCACCGTGGTTGATGGCCTTGGCGGTGAACCCGGTGGGCGCCCCCGGCACCACGCACGGGTGGACGGCGCCGCTCGGCTGGGACTCGACCTCGCCGCCCTTCCAGTGGGCGACCACGACGAACGTGTACTCCGTGGCGCAGTCGCCGCCCCGCACCTCGAACTGGAACGGCCCTTCGGGGCTCACGTTCTCGGGCAGGACGGTGCCGCCGCGCGGCGACACCTTCAGCGTGTAGCCCTGCACGTCGCCGGAGCTGGAGGGCGAGAACATGACGTCGATCTTGCCGGGCCCGGACCGGGCGCTCACCGCCGTGGGCGGAGCCGGCTTCCCTTCCGACGGCGTGGGCGTGGGCGTGGGCGACTCACGGCTCGGCGTGGGTGTCGGCGTCGGCGACTCGGGCGGAGTGAACTCCGGCGAGGGCGGGATGACGTTCCGCGGGGTGTGCGCGGGCCGCTGCGGCGGGTCGTGCGGCTCCGTCGACGGTTCGCTGGTGGGGGCGGTCGGCGGCTCCTGCGTGCGCGGCCGCGTGTTCGTGTGCCGGGGCTCGTGCGTGGGGAGCGGGCTCGGCTCCTGGCTTTCGCCCGGCACGTCGGGGTCGTCCTTGCGCACCGAGTGCTTGTGGCCCTCCGGGTCGATGACGACCGCCTGGTCGCCGTCCTCGTCGTTGGCCCACAGCAGGCCGTCCTTGACGAACATGTCGATCGGGCCGGCCCCGCCGGCCACCCGGATCTGCGGCGCGTACTGGCCGGTCGCGGTGTCCCAGGCGATGATCCGGCCGTTCCTGGTGTCGGGCACGTAGACGCGGGTGCCGAGCACCTGCGGCACGCCGAGCCCGGCCGTCGAGGCGACCTCGCCCAGTTTGACCTGCTGCACCTGGCCCGAGGCGGTGTCGACGACCACCAGCAGGCCGTCGGCGCCGCGCGCCAGCAGCGGCACCGCCGGGCCGTCGGTGTGCGACGGCGACAGCACGCCGCCCGCGCCCGCGCGGGTGACCGCGTCGGGCAGCACGTACTCCGCGCGGCTGCCGTCGGAGCCGATGGCGATCAAACTGTGGCTGCGCGAGTTCGTGATAACGGGCAGGCCGCCGGCGATGGTGAGGGCCAGCGGGTCGCCGGCCTCGCCGACCGTCACCGGGTCGCCCTTCAGGTCGCCCTGGATCGGCACGGCCTGGCCCTTCGCCGGCACCGGCACCCACAGTTTGCCGCCGCCGTCGATGGCGGCCTGGCCGAGCGGCCTCGGCAGCCGGATCGGGTCCCCGACGGCGTTCAACGTCACCGGGTCGATGCGCCGCACCGAACCCTCCGGGTCGACGGCGTACGCCGACCTGCCCGACACCACCAGTTGCAGGCCGGCCGCCTGAAAGTTCCGGGTCTGCACGACGTCCAGCTCGCTCGGGTCGATGCGGCTGATCACGCCGCTCGCCTGGTCCACCAGCAGCACCGTCGTGCCGTCCTGCACGACGTCGAGCCCGGTGCCCACCTTGCCCTTGAGCGCGATACGCCCGTCCACCTGGCCCGAGAGCCCGTTGGCGTGCACGACCGTGCCCCTGGAGGAGCTCCACAGCCATGCCCCGACATCGGCCAGCTTCGGGCTGGCGCTGGAAACGCCGACCCCGAAGATGGCCCCCGCCACCACCAGCACCCCCACAACGCCGGCGGCGATCAGAGCCGTCCTGCGATCACCCTTGGGCATGGGGAATCTCCACCCGCTTCTCATCCCTGTCCCGTTTACGCCGCATCACCCTAGCGTGCACAGGTGACTCCTGGGACATTGTGCGCAACCTGTGACAGTCGTGGACAGGGAGCCGACAGCGGCCCGTGCGGGCCGACGCCGGGTCGACGCGCGTGAATCGACGGGTCAGCCACGGACGCGCAGCGTGGACCCGTCACGACCCTTGATCACCTCGAGCTGGGCGTGGATGCGGGTGCGCAACTCCGACACGTGACTGACGATGCCGACGGCACGGCCGCCCGTGCGCAGGCCGTCGAGGATGTCCAGCACGCCGTCCAGGGTGTCCTCGTCCAAGGTGCCGAAGCCCTCGTCGACGAACAGCGTGCCGATCTCGACACCGCCCGCCTCCGCGGTCACCACGTCGGCGAGCCCCAAGGCCAGCGCCAGCGAGGTGACGAAACTCTCACCGCCCGACAAGGTCGCCGGGTCGCGGTCCACCCCGGTCCAGTTGTCGAGCACGCGCAACCCCAGCCCGCCGCCCGACCGCCTCCTGTCGCCGGCCGACCGGCGCTGATCGTGGCGCAGCAGATACCGGCCGCCGGACATGTGGTCGAGCCGCTCGTTCGCCATGTCGACCACCTGCCGCAGCCGCTCCCCCAGCACATACGACGACAGCCTGATGTGCAGCGGATTGTCGGCCGAGGTGCCGCCCGTCAGCTCGGCCATCCGCCTCGCCAGGTCGAAGCGCTCCTGCGCCGGGCGCCACCGCGCCCACGCCTCGGCCAGCTCCTTCCGCAGGGCCGAAAGCCGGTCGCGGCGGGGCGCCGCCCGGGTGGCGGCGCCCACGAGAGCCTCGTACGCCGCCTCGGCGTCACGGCAGCCGGCCTCCAGCGCGGCGAGGTCGGGGGCCGCCCGACCGGCCGCCTCGATCAGATCGGGGTCGGCGAGCAGCAGAGCCACGGCGGCCTCCTCGCCGTCGAGCTCCCGCAGCCGCTCGGCCAACGCCGCACGCTCCTCCGCCCCACGCGCCGCCGCCTCGGCGGCGGCCAGATCGGCGAACCCGGCCTCCACCGCCGCCGCACGCGCCTGCGCCAGCGCCGCCTCCCGCTCCCCCACGGCCGCGCCGGAAACCCGCGCCGCCTCGGCCGCCTCGGCGAACAGCTCCGCCTCCTCGCTCAGCCGCTCGACCCGGGCCGCGATCGTGGAGTCGCCGCCCCGCGCACCGGCCAGCCGCCCGGTCAGCCGCTCGACGTCGGCGTCCAGTTCGCCGATGCGGGCCTGTCCCGACACCAGCCGCCCCCGCACCTCCTCGGCCCGCCCGCTGAGAGCGGCCAGCTCCTGCTCGATGCGGGCCACGGCGGCCGTGAGCTCCTGCTCCCGCCCGGCGACCTCCCGCAGCCGCTCCACGACCGCACCCGCCCGCTCCGCACACTCCCGCGCCCACTCCACCCCCACGTCGCCGCCATCGCGCCGGGCGAAAGCACCGGAGCCCACGCCCCCTTCGCTCCCGCGCACCGCCCCCACCTCACCGGCAAGGCCACCCGGCACCCGCGAATCCACCAGGCCACCCCGACCGATCTCACCCCGACCGATCTCACCCCGGGCGGCCCCGTCCCCGCCGGCGTCGTCCCGGCCGGCGTCCTCCCCGGCGATCTCGTTCAGCGCGGTGTCGTCCTGGCCGGCCTCTGGCCGGGCGGTGTCGTCCCAGCCGGCATCTGCCCTGGTGATGTCGTCCCGACCGGCGTCATCCCAGAAGGCCTCGTCCCAGGCAGCTGCTGACCGGGCGATATCGTCCCCGCCGGTGTGATCCCGGGCGGTGTGGTCCCGGGCGGTGTCATATAGGGCGGTGTCGTATCGGAGGGCTTCGTTCCCGGGGGTGATGGCCATGTGGGCGGCGGTGAGGTGGGCGGCGAGCCGGGTCACGTCGGCCACGAGGCTGCGGTGGTGGGCGCGGCGCTCGGCCATGAGGCGCTCGGCCTCGCGCAGCCGGGTCTCTTCGGCCTCCAGGAGCGGCAGGGGGTCGGCGGCCTCGCGCAGCGCCGACAGTTCCTCCTCGGCGGCGGTCAGCGCCCGCTCGGCCTCGTCGCTGGTCAGGTCCTCGGCCTGGGCCGACGCCTCGTCGCGGCGCACGGCCAAGGCGGCGACGGCGGCCTCGGCCGCCTGCCTGTCCTGGTCGGCGGCGGCGAAACGGGCCTGCGCCTCCTGCTCGGCGGCGGCGTCGACGGCCTGGCCGGTGGGCGAAGCCGGGGACGGGTGGTCGGGTGAGCCGCAGACGGCACAAGGCTCCCCGGGGGTCAGGCCGCCGGCCAGCTCGGCGGCCATGCCGTCGATGCGGGCCTGCCTGGCCTCCTGAAGCAGGTCGCGCAGCTCCTGGGCCCGGTCGACGGCGGCGCGCCGGGCCTCCTCGGCTTCGGCGAGCTCGTCGTCGAACGCGTCGCGGCGGCGGGCGGCGTCGAGGCGGGCCTGCGCGTGGCGCAGCAGCGCCTCGGCCTCCGGCACCTTGGCCGCGGCGGCCCTGGCCGCGGCAAGGGCCGCCAGCGTCTCGGCGAGCCGCTCCGGCAGGTCGCGACCTGCGGCCAGCTCGGCGGCCAGAGCGTCTCTGCGCTCGACCGCGGCGAGCAGGTCGTGCGCCTGCCGGTGCGCCGCCTCGGCGCCGGGCAGCCGCGCGGCGGCCAGCCGGGCCGCCTCCAGCTCCTTGACGTGCTCCGCGCGCAGCGCGGGCAGCTCGCCGAGCCGCCGGGCCAGCTCACGTTCCTCGTCGGCGAGCCCGGCCAGCTCGTGGGCCAGCCCGTCCCGCTCGGCGGTGATCGCGGCCAGCCGCCGCTCCTCGGCCCGCAGCTCGCCGAGGGCGGCGATCTCGTCGCGCCGCTCCCGCTCCATGCGGGCCAGCCCTCCTGGCCCGGGGTCGGCACCGGACGGCAGGGCGCGGGCCAGCGCCTCTGCGGCCAGCGTGACGGCCTTGGCCGCCGCTTCGGCCCGCTGCGCGGCGGCACGGGCGAGCGGCAGCACGCGATCGGCGCGGGCGGCCTGGTCGAGCAGCCCGCGCAGCCGGTCGCGCTCGGCGCCCGCCTCCGCCAGCCGGTCGCGGCGGGCGACGGCGTCGGCGTGGCGGCGCTGCCGCTCGGCCAACGCCCGGCCCTCGTCGAGCAGGGCACGCGCTGCTCGCAGCCGCGCCTCACCGGCGGCGCGCGCCGCGATCGCAGCGTCGAGCGCGACCTCCGCACGCGACCGCAACACGTCGGCCCAGCCCAAAGGATCCGTGGCCCGATCGGGGGAAATCACCGCGCCGGACGTCTCCCGGCCGCCCGGCGACCCGGCGAGGACCCCCTCACCTCCAGGCGACCCGGCACTCCCGTCCGGCACACCACCGCCGCGGGACGCCTTGTCCACGCCGTGCACCCCATCGGCCCAGCCCAAAGGATCCTCGGCCCGATCGGGCAAAGCCACCGCGCCGGACGTCTCCCGGCCGCCCGGCGACCCGGCGAGGACCCCCTCACCT
>JBIQJI010000008.1:117071-131479 GCA_044507605.1 Actinomycetales bacterium
CCAGGCGACCCGGCACTCCCGTCCGCCATACCACCGCCACGGGACGCCTTGTCCGCACCGCGCACCCCATCGGTGCCCGAAGACTCCTCGAATCCGGCGAGCCGACGGGCCTCGGGACCGGCCGGGGCACCCGGACCCCCCTCACCCCCAGCCGACCGACCGAACTCAGAACCAGCTGAAACACCCGGACCCTCCTCGAACCCGGCGAGCCGGCAGGCCTCGGGAGCGGGCGGGGTGTCCGGGGTCTGCTCGGGGTCGGCGGGGCGGTGGAGGTCGGGGCCCGCTGCTTCGTCGATGCGGTCGAGGATGGTGTCGACGCGGGCGCGGAGTTCCTGCTCGGCGCGGTGGGCGGTGGTGCGGTGCTCGGCGAGCCACTGTTCGGCGGCGCTGAAGATCCGTACGGAGAAGAGGCGGCGCAGCAGTTCGCGCCGGTCGTCGCCGGTGGCCCGCAGGAAGCGGGCGAACTCGCCCTGCGGGAGCATGGCGCCCTGCGCGAACTGGTCGGCGGACATGCCGAGCAGATCGCCGAGCAGCTGCCCGGCCTCGTCGGCGCGGCGGGAGCGGCCGATCCAGCGCCCTTCGACGAGTTCCTCCACCAGTACTTTGGCCTTCTCCTCGACGAGGTCGCCGCCGGTCTTCGTGGCTCTGCGCTTCGGCCGCATCCAGGCCGGGGACCTGGTGACGCGTATCCGCCGGCCGCGCAGCGTCGCCTCGAGGACCACGACCGGGCCCCGGTCGGGGGGCGCATGGTCGCAGCGCAGGCTGCGGGCGCTGTCGCGCTGGCCGGGCACGGAACCGTAGAGGGCGAAGCAGACGGCGTCGAGCACGGTGGTCTTGCCGGCGCCGGTGGGGCCGTGGACGAGGAACAGCCCGGCCGAGGTGAGCGCGTCGAAGTCGACCCGTTCGTGGCCGGGGAACGAGCCGAACGCGGTGAGGCTCAGGCTGTGCAGGCGCATCTAGGCCATCGTCTCCTTCGCCCGGCAGGCCTGCAGGGCACGGTCGAGCAGCCGCCGCTCGTCGTCGTCGGCCGGCTCGCCGCGCACGTCGCGGACGAAGTCGAGCGCGACCTCGATGTCGGGGCGTCCGGTGAGCCTGACGGGGCGGGCCGCGAGCGGCTCGCCGCCTTCGGGCTCGAACGCCAGCGCCAGCGTATGGGGGAATCGGCGCCGGAGGCGGTCCATCGCGGACTTGGGGCGGATCGGGTCGGTGAGGGTCACCTGGAGCCAGTGGTCTTCGTGGGCGGCGTGGCGCGGATCGGTGAGCAGGTCGTCGAGCCTGCCGCGCAGCCTGGCGATGGGCCGGGGCACCGGGGCGGGCACGAAGTCGGCGCCGGCGAAGCCGCCGGGGCCCATCTCCACCAGCCACGACCCTTTCACCTGGTCGGCCTCGGAGAAGGAGTAGGCGATCGGGGAGCCGGAGTAGCGGACCGTCTCGCTCATCTGCTGGCGGCCGTGCAGATGCCCGAGCGCGACGTAGTCGACGCCGTCGAACGCGGTGAGCGGCACGCTCGCCACGCCGCCCACGCTGATGTCGCGCTCGCTGTCGCTGGCTTCGCCGCCGGTCACGAACGCGTGCGCCAGCACCATCGACGGCCCGGCCCGCCCGGCGATGTCGGCCCGCACCCGGTGCATGACGTGGCCGATGGCGGCGGCGTGGGAACGCTCGGCGAGCTCCCACGGCCCGCGCACCAGCTCGGGCTCCAGGTAGGGGATGCCGTAGAAGGCGACCCCGTCGATCAGGACGGGCTGCCACGCTCGGTCGGGGTCGGTGCGCAGATGAACCCCGGCGGCCTCCATCAGATCGGTGCCGAAGCCGAGCCGCCGCGCCGAGTCGTGGTTGCCGCTGATGATCACCACTCGTGCCCGCGCGGCGACCAGCCGCCGCAGCGCGTCGTCGCACAGGGCCACGGCGTCGACGGGGGGCAGCGCGCGATCGTACAGATCGCCGGCCACGACCACCACGTCGACCCGCTCGGACCGCACCACCTCGACCAGGTGATCGATGAAGGCGGCCTGCGCCCCGAGCAGGCTCTCCCGATGGAAACCGCGCCCGAGATGCCAGTCGGAACTGTGCAGCACCCGCATGTCACAGCAAGCTAACAGCTCCCACCGACAACAACGGCCCCTTCGCGCCCACGCGTGGCCCCGGCCGGGTCAGGGCAGGCGGAACCCCAGGTCGGGGACGATCTCGGCGACGTCCATCTGGGCCTTTTGCAGGCGGCCGGAGTAGTCCCAGTTGAGGGACTGCCAGCGGGTGAACTGGTCCAGCACCCACATGCCGGACTGCCGGCTGCCGTTGCCGGAGCGGCCGTTGCCGCCGAACGGCAGGTGGGCCTCGGCGCCGGAGGTGGAGTTGTTGACGCTGACCATGCCTGCGCCGATGCCCTCGCGGAACCGGAACGCGGCCTTCGGGTCGGTCGTGTAGATCGACGAGGACAGGCCGTATCCCGGGAGGTTCGCCAGTTCGATGGCTTCGTCGAGGGTGGCGCAGCCGGTGACTCCGACGATCGGGCCGAACGTCTCCTCCAGGAACAGCCGGTCGTCGCGGCGCACGCCGTCGACGATCACCGGGTGGTAGTAGAGGCCGCCGGCGCCGGTGAACCCGCCGCGCGGGTTGTCGCCGGTGATGCGGCCGATGTGCGGGGTGACGACCCGGTGGTGCGGCCGGATCCAGGTGAGGTACTCCTCGTACCGTTCGGCGAACCGGTGGTCGAGCAGGGGCCCGTACAGCACGTCGCCGCGCGGGTCGCCCACCTCGGCGCCGGCCAGGGCGCCGGCGAACCGGCGGACGAACTCGTCGTGCACCGACTCGTGCACGATCACCGTGCCGAGCGACGTGCAGCGCTGCCCGGCCGTGCCGAACCCCGCGAACAGCGCGCCCTCGACGGCCAGGTCCAGGTCGGCGTCGGGCAGCACCACCATGGGGTTCTTGCCGCCGAGCTCCAGGCACGGCGACTGCAGGTGCCGCCCGCACAGCTCGCCGACGCGGCGGCCCACCTCGGACGAGCCGGTGAAGCCGACCTTGTGCAGCGTGCCCTGGGTCAGGGCCGTCTCCAGCCCGTCGTACGTCGCCTCGCCGTCGGCGAACACCAGGTTGAGCACGCCGTCGGGCAGGCCCGACGCGGCGAAGATCCGGTAGAGCGCGTGGGCCGACGCGGCGGCGTACTCGGCCGGCTTCCACACCACCGCGTTGCCGCACAGCAGCGCCGGGACGAGGTACCAGGACGGCACGGCCACGGGGAAGTTGCCCGCTGTGATCACGGCCGCCACGCCGACCGGCACCCGGAACGTGAACAGGCTCTTGTCGGGCATCTCCGACGGCACGGTCTGGCCGTACAGGCGGCGTCCTTCGCCCAGGAAGAAGTCGCAGGTGTCGATGATCTCACGCACCTCGCCCAGCGCCTCGGCGTACGGCTTGCCGATCTCCTGGGTCACCAGGGCGGCCAGGGCCTCGGTGTTGGCCTCGACGAGCCGGCCGATCGAGGCGATCACCCGCCCTCGCACCGGCGCCGGCACGCGCGCCCACTCGCGCTGCGCCTCGCGCGCGACCCGGCACGCCCCGGCGAACCCGCCGGCGTCGGCGAGCCGCACCCGGGCGACCACCTCGCCGAGCCGTGACGGATCGATCGAGTCGTACGTGCCGCCTCCGGCCTCTTCGACGTCTTTGCCACCCACCACCGAAGTGATCAGACGGGACATCAGCAACCTCCGTGCTCGGCGACGCGTGGTTCTTGCGGCCACGCCCGTCCGTTCAAGCAAATCCTATGGAAGGGCCCGGCGAAAGTCGCATGTCCTTCGGCGGTCGGTCCGCGCGGGCCGGGCAGTGGGGCGGGGGCGTAGGACCGACGATGGAGGGGGCGGCGGATGCCGGACGCACATGGCGACCGTATTGTCTCGAATGTGAGTTCCCGTATCGTCGACAGTCCGTCCCGCTCCGTTTCCGGGGCGCTGGCCGCCCGCTACCGATCCCTCAGCATCGGGATGGTCGCGCTGATCATGCTGGTGGCGTTCGAGTACCTCGCCGTCGCGACCGCGATGCCCAGGGTCGCCGGTGAGCTCGGCGGGCTGTCGCTGTACGGGCTCGCCTTCAGCGGGCCGCTCGCGACGAGCGTCGTCGCCATCGTGCTGGGCGGGCGGTGGTGCGACGTCAAGGGGCCGGTCGTGCCGCTGTGGACGGGGGTGCTCGCGTTCGCCGGAGGGCTGGTGCTCGCGGGATCGGCCCTGTCGATGGAGATGCTGATCGCGGGGCGGGCGCTGCAGGGGTTCGGCGGCGGGCTGGTCAGTGTCTCGATCTACGTGGTCGTGGCGCGGGTGTATCCCCCCGCGCTGCACCCCCAGGTGTTCTCGCTGCTCGCGGCGGCCTGGGTGATCCCCTCGATGATCGGTCCGACGATCACGGGGTTCGTCGTCGGCGGGCCCGGCTGGCGGTGGGTCTTCTTCGGCATCCCGCTGCTGGCCGTGCCGGCATCGGTGCTGCTGTGGCGCGGCCTCGCCGGTCAGGGCCGGCCCGGCGACGCGCCCGCCCCGGACGCTCCCGGCGCGCCTCCGGCCCCCGACGCCTCCGGCCGGCCGGCGGAGGCGTCGCTGGTGGCGCGCGTGTCCTGGGCCCTCGTCGCCGCCTGCGGCGCGGCCGCCATGCAGTACGGCGGCGGGCTCACCGGGTGGGGCGGCACCGCGCTGCTCGCGGCCGGGGCCCTGGTGCTCGCGGTCACGCTGCCCCGGCTGCTGCCCAAGGGCACCCTGCGCGCCGCTCGCGGCCTGCCGTCCGTGATCGCGATGCGCGGGCTCACGGCGGGCGCATTCTTCGCCGCCGAGGTGCTCGTGCCGCTGATGCTCACCCAAGAGCGCGGGCTCGGCCCCGCGCAGGCCGGTGCCGCCCTCACCGGCTCGGCGCTGACCTGGTCGCTCGGCTCCTGGATCAGGGGGCGCCGGCCCGGCCGCCGGGTGCTCGTCCTGCGCCTCGGCGCGGCCATGATCGGGGCCGGGGTGGCGGTCACGGCGCTCAGCGTGGTGCAGGCCGTGCCGCTCGCCGTGTGCTTCGCCGCCTGGGCGGTTGCCGGTCTCGGCATGGGGCTGGTCTATCCGACCCTGTCGGTGCTCACGCTGGAGCTGTCGCGGCCCGGTGAGCAGGGCGTGAACAGCTCCGCGCTGCAGATCGGCGAGTCCATCTGCACCGTCGTCAGCATCGCCGTGACCGGCGCCCTGTTCGCCGCCCTAGGAGGGTCCGGCGGGGCCTATCCGCTGTGTTTCGCCGTCGCGGTGGCGCTGGCCGTGGCCGGGGTCGTCATCGGGGGGCGTTCCGAGCACGCCCGGGCAACCGGCACCATGGAAGGAGAAGCCTGACCGGCGAGTTCAAGGGGTGTTCATGCCGCGCGTGCGCGAACTGGAGGTGTTCCGCCTCGCTCTGCCTTACGGCAGGCGCCCCGAGAGCATCCTCGTCCGGCTGACCGACCACGGCGGCATGACCGGCTGGGGCGAGGTGGTGCAGTCGCGTGGCCGCGTGGCGCTCGGCGTCGACTCCCGGGCCGGCTTCGAGGCCGGCACCGTCACCGACGCCGGCACCGACCTCGCCAAGACCTGGACGGCGCTCGCCGAGTCGCTGGCCCCGGCGCTGCTCGGCGTGGACTGGGAGCATCCCGACGAGCTCGGGCCGGTGCCCGGCGGCACGGCCGCCGACATGGCGTGCTGGGACCTGTGGGCCCGCATGAACGGCGTGCCGCTCGCCCACGCCCTCGGCGGCACCCGCACCTCCCTGATCGGCACCGTGCGGCTCTCCGCCGAGCCCACCGCCGAAGGCACGGTGGCGCGGGTCAACAGGTACGTCTGCGCGGGCTACTCCCATGTCACGCTCGACATTCACCCCGGCTGGGACATCGAGCCGATCCGGGCCGTGCGGCGGGCCTATCCCGGGCTGGTCATCGCCGTGGACGGCCGCGGCGCCTACACCGAGGTCGCACAGCTCGCGTCGCTCGACGCCTACGGCGTGGCCACGATCGAACGGCCCTTCGCGAGGCGGTTCGACCGGCACGCCGAGCTGCAGGACCAGGTGTCGGCGCAGGTCGCGGTCGAGGCCGGCTCCGTCGCCGAGCTCGACAGGGCGGTGGACGCCCGGGCCGGCCGGGCCCTGCTGCTGCGCCCGTCGCGGTTCGGCTCGCTGCGCGAGGCCCGCCGGGCGCACGACCTGGCGGTCGACGCCGGCTGGGACATCGCCTGCGCCGGCGGCAGCGGCACCGGCCTGGCCCGCGCCGCCACCGTCGCGGTCGCCAGCCTGCCCGGCTGCACGCTGCCGGCCGACGTGGCCGAGCCGCCGCGCAGCGCCCAGATCGTCGCCCCGCCCGTCGACGCCTCCGGCGGCGTCATCGCCGTCCCGCTGACCCAGCCCGGCCTCGGTCACCTCGTCGACGAGTCGAAGGTGCGCCGCCTCGCCAAGGACTCCTTCCGGGCCTGACCCTCTTGCGGGCCTGACGCTGCCGCCTGCCTGATCCCGCCCGGCCCCTGCCGGGGCCATGGCCGGGTCTAGTAGCCGCCGTCCGGGTAGCCGCCGCCCTGGCCGTTGGCCGCGCTCGGGCCGTTCGGGCCCGCCTGGTCGTTCGGGCCGTTCGGGCCGGTCTGGTCGGTCGGGGTGCCGTAGCCGAGCACCCGCATGGCCTGGTCGGGGTCCATGGCCGCGGCGAGGAGCTGGGCGCGCTCGGCCGCCCGGTCGCGGGCCTGTTCGGCGTGGGCGCGGGCCGCCTGCTGGGCTTTGATCATCAGGTAGGCGACGATGACGCCGCCGATCACGCCGACCGCGACGATGAGCAGGATCAGCAGCGTGCCGGTCGACATGCCGCCGTCGGTGCCGACCGGTTCGGCCGACGGCTGCCCGCCGCTGTTGGAGATCGCGGTGAGCCCGAGCAGCACGACGGCGACCAGCGCGACGATGGCCGCGACGACCGCCCACACGCGCCCCGCGCCGGGCCGCGCCGGCGGCTCCGCCTGGGCGCTGTGGGCGCCGACGTTGTACGGCCCGTACGCGGCGGGCTCCGGCGTGCCGTTGCCGCCGTTCCACGGCACGAAGTCGGGCTGCCCGCCGGCGGTGACCGGCGCGTGGCCGTTCGCGCCGGCCGGCGGCGAGATGGCGGGCGGGGAGATGGCGGGCGGGGAGGCGACGGCGACCGGGGCGGGCGCGCCGAACACCGGCAGCGGGCCCGTCGGTGCGCCGCTCTCGGCCACGACGCCCTGCACGACCATCGCCGGGTCGACGCCGGGGATCTCCGGCGGCACCGGCAGCTCCGTGGTGACCTTGGCGTGTTCCCGGTGCGCCCGGACCGCGTCCTCGTGGTAGGCCTCGATCTGCGCGAAGAATTCGTCGGAGGTGTAGACGGTGCCGTCGACGAGCGGCCCCCGGGTGCCCTCGATGATCGCCACGACGTCGTCGCCGTTGAGCGTCTTGTGGGTTTCCAGGGCGTGCGCGACGGTCAGCACCTCGCGGCGGTTCTGGCGCAGCAGCTCCTCGGTCTTCTCCATCAGCCGGACGAGGTTGAACTCGACCCGCTCGCTGAGCCGGTCGGGCTGCATCGACCCGGTCGACTTTTTGCTCGGGTCGCCGAGGAAACCGATGCCGGGGCCGCCCTTGGGCTGGTTGCGCTGGGCGGAGCCGGGTGCGATGCCGAGCTCGGCGAGCGCGGGCAGCGCCGCGATGCCCTCGCCCATGCCCCAGTGGGCCTCCATGAGGCCGACCAGGTACGTCGCCGAGATCAGGTCGCCGGAGACGCCGGAGGAGTTGTCGTCGCCGAAGAACATCCGCTCCCCGGCGAGCGACGCGAGGGAGACCATGATGTCGGCCTCGTGCTCGGACTTCCAGCGGGTGAACTGGTCTTCGGGCTTGATGCTGGACACCATGCCGAGGTAGTCGGCGCCCTTTTCGATGGTCGCGAGGTCGATCTCCAGGTGCATGCGGGTGCGGTAGGCGATGACGGCGTGGCAGGCCTCGTGGACGGCCACGGCGTGCCGTTCGCGCTCGATGTACTCCACGTCCTCGGACGGGCCGAGCTGCTTGAGCCGCTTGGCGCGGGTCACGTCGTACCAGGTGATCACGTCGCGGCCGTCGCGGATCGCGGTGATCAGCGACTCGTTGACCAGATCCTTGATCGTGGCGCCGGTGGCGTACGGTGTGATCGTGGCGAGCTTGTCGATCTGCTCGTCGGTGAGCTCGTGCTTGACCTTCGCGAAATAGCCCTTGTAGGTGCGGACGCGGCCGGCCTTGGACGGGTAGCCGACCTTGTAGATCCGGTCGATGCGGCCGGGACGCAGCAGCGCCTCGTCGAGCGAGTTCGGCATGTTCGTCGCCATCATCACGAGGATGCGGTACTTCGGCGGCGGCTTGGGCCGCATGCCGAGCAGCCGGCGAACGTACCTGTTGACGAAGCCGCGGGGTTTCTTCAGGCCCGACAGCTCGGTGAGCAGCGCCTGCAGGGTGCCCATGTCGCCGCCGCCGTTCATGCCGCCGCCCATGAAGAAGCGGTTGCGCTTGACGGGGACCTCGTCGGCGCCGGGCGCGCCGAGCGCCGACCTCAGCAGCAGCGACCTGGTGTCCTCCGACAGGTACGTGTAGCCGTGGCAGCCCTCGGTACAGAACGCGGCCGAGGTGGCTCCGGAGAAGCCGCCCTGCACGCCGGGCGGGCCCTGCTGGGCCAGCGCGCCGCGGCGGCCGAGGGAGTCGGCCTCGTCGAAGAAGACGATCACGCCGCCGTACCGCAGGGCCAGTTTGCGCAGCTTGCGGAACAGCGACTTGACCTTCAGCACGCCGATGCCCATGAACATGTTGATGAAGGCACCGGGGTCGACGAAGACGTACGGCTTGCCCGTCTCGCCGGCGACGGCCTCCGCCATCAGGGTCTTGCCGGTGCCGGGCGGGCCCCACAGCAGCAGGCCGCTCGGCACGTAGCCGCCCTTGTCCTCGATCTCGTCGGGCTTCTCCAGGAAGACGATGTTCTCTTTGACGCGCTCGACGACGTGGTCCTGGCCCCACACGTCGGTGAACCGGGTCTTGATGTCGTCGGGGAAGTAGGTGTCGACGCCGCCGCGCGACAGGAACCAGAACAGCCCGATGAACTGGAAGACGATGAAGAAGAACGCGAAGCCGAGCTGGAACACCAACGGCAGGAGCTGCCAGACGAACGCCGGCGCCTGGAACAGCGCGAGGATCGGGTTGGTCTCCATGACGGCGCCGAGCACGATGGCGATCAGCGCGATCCAGAACAGCACCTTCAGCCAGCGCGACAGCCGGTAGCGGGTCCAGTCGCTGAATCTGCGGTGGGTCCAGCGGTCGAAGCCGCCGAACACGCCCTTGGTCCACAACCGGTGATAGCCGGGCGAGCGCTCGCTGATCAAAAAGTGCAGCTGCCGCAACACCTCGACGCCGATCAGCAGCAGGATCACGAGGCCCCACCGGTCGGCGGCGGTGTAGTTCACCGCCTCGGGGAACGTCATGATGCCGTCGAAGGACGCCAGGTTGCTCCACACCAGGATGCAAAAGGCGACGGCCAGGCCGATCAGGAACTTGCAGCGGTCCCAGAAGGCCATTTTCTTGCGGGTCAGCCCATCCGTGTCGTCAGGACCGGAGCCCGGAGCCCGGAGCCCTTCGGGCCCAGGAGGAGACATGTTCAACGGGACTCCTTCACGGAGAAATCGGCTTGATCTTGAAGGACTGCGCGATGTTCTCGATCTGCTTGGCCCGGTCCTTGTAACAGGTGGCCGAACATTCGATGAGCAGCAACGACAGCTTGTTCCCGTCTTCCGACAGGTAGGCCGTCTTGTCGAAGGTCTGCAGCGGGCCGCCGCCTATGCTCACGTTGAAGACGACGCGTACCCCGCTGATGCCGTCGTGTGCGGGCAGTTCCTCATCCTTGATCATCTCGAACTGGCCGAATCCCAGGGCCCCTGAGGTGTCCTGGGAAAGGTCCACGACCGGGATGACCGTGTTGCGGAGATAGTTGAGGGATGCCTGGTTGTGCTCGTCCTTGGTGAGCGGGCGCACCATCGCGAGGGCGAAGGGCTGCTCGCTGGAGCCGATGTCACCGCCGAGGAGGTGGTCGGCGGACGGGCTGTCGCTGGCGTCGAAGGCGACGGTCCACACCATCTGCTTGGCCTGCTGGGCCTCTTCGCCGGAGGGATCGCCGAAGATTTTCAGGTCCAGCGCCTTCTGATCGACCTTCTGCCAGTCCGAGGGCACCTTGAAATAGGTCTTGCCGTCGTCGTCCCGCACGTAGGTGTACTGGGCGCCAGCGCATCCCGCGGCGCTCACGGCCAGTGCGGCGGCGGTCGCCGCCATCGCCAGCCGAGCGCCTACCCGCGAGCCATCCATCAGGGCAGTACCTCCGATATGCGGGTCAACGAGGTGATTGTGCCCGTTTTTCGAGTATCCCTCCCCTTAACGATAGCGGCACTTCTCGAAAATCTTAACCAAACCTTGCCGGGATCTTGGCCTGACTTGTTACACGAGAGGGGAGGACGATGAATCATCCTGGGTCGTTGAAGACTCAAGCACGCTCGGTGAGATGATATGCGGGGCGCGTGTATGACACGCGTAAGGAGCCATGCCGGCAAGCGCGGGGCCACGACAATCGACTCACGCGACGACGCTCAGATATCGGCGAGAATGCGCCGGATGATGCCGGGCGTCGCCGAAGGCGGCGCCGCCGCGACGCCCAGCTGGTTGAAGACGTTCTGATAGCGCCCGATCTCCGTCTGCCGCTCCGGGTAGAGCGCCCCGCCCAGCCGTTCGAGATACACCACGTCGGGAATGCACTCCCCCGCCATGCGCAAGATGGCGAACGGGCCGCCCGGCGGAAAGTCGCAGGCGGTGCCCAGCGGCACGATCTGAATCGTGACGTTGCCGAGCTCGGTCAGGTCCAGCAGGTGCCGCAGCTGCTCACGCATGGTGGCGACGCCGCCCGCCGACCGCCAGAGCACGGCCTCATCGATGATCGACCACACCTTGGGCGGATCGGGGCGGGTGAGGATGCGCTGGCGCTCCATGCGCAACCGCACGCGACGCTCGGCCTCTTCGCCCATGGGACACACGCGGGCGCAGTGGGCCACGACCGCCCGGGCGTACCCCTCGGTCTGCAGCAGCCCGGGCAGGGTGATGGCCTGCCAGGTGCGGATCACCCGCGCCGCCTGCTCCAGCCCGATGTACGGCTCCAGCCACGGCGGGATCAGATCGGCGTAGCCCTGCCACCAGCCGGGCCGGTTGGCCTGGTCGGCGAGCGCGAACATCAGCTGGCGCTCGTTCTCGTCGGTGACGCCGTACAGGTCGAGCAGATCGGCGAGGTCGCGCCGCTTGACGCCGCTGCGCCCGAGCTCCAGCCGGCTGATCTTGGCGTGCGTGCCCCTGATCGCCTCGGCCGCCGCCGCCTGCCCGAGGCCGAGGCCCTCACGCAGCGTGCGCAGCCGCGCCCCGATCAACAGACGGTAGACGATCGGGCCGGGGCCCAGTCCACAGGTGTCCGGCTCGGGGGTGCGCTCGGTCGTGGAGCGGCTGGTGCCCACACTCACTCTCCGGGGGACGAAACGATCGGTGCACGACAGCCCCACACCTTATCCCGAACCCGGCCTGTGCGTGATCGGTCACGTCATTCGCGTCCAGCCCTCTGTCAGCGATTTTTCAGGTAATTTCCAGCGATGTTTCAGGGGTATGGTGAGCGCATGCCATCCGCACTCATCACCGGGGCGACTTCCGGCATCGGAGCGGCCCTGGCCCGGCGCGTGGCCGGCGACGGGCTCGGCCTCGTCCTGGTCGCGCGTGACGAACACCGCCTCGCCGAAGCGGCCGAGCGATATCGCACAAGATACGGCGTCAAGACCGAAATAGTGCCGGCCGACCTGACCACCGACGAAGGCATCTCCGTCGTCGAAGACCGCTTGCGCGATGGTGTCGACCTGCTGGTCAACAATGCCGGCTTCGGACACCGGGGCGCCTACCCCAATGTGCGCGTCGACGCCGAAATCGACATGCTCAAACTGCACTGCGAAGCGGTGGTGCGGCTGACCTACGCCGCGCTGCCCCGCATGCTGGAGCGGCGGCGGGGCGGCGTGATCAACGTGGCGTCGGTCGCGGCGTTCTTCACCCGCGGCACCTACGCCGCGTCGAAGGCGTGGGCGGTCGCCTTCAGCCAGGCGATGGCCACCGACATCGAGGGCTCGGGCGTGCACGTGATGGCGCTGTGCCCCGGCTTCACCCACACGGAGTTCCACCAGCGCGCCGGCATCGACACCGCGAGCATCCCCGGCCCGCTGTGGCTGTCGGCCGACCAGGTGGCCCGCGACGGCATGCGCGACTTCGCCAGGGGCCTGCGGGTCAGCGTGCCGAGCGCGCGCTACAAGGCGATCGTCGCGCTCGGCAGGCTGATCCCGCCGAACCTCTCCGGGCGGCTGTCGAGCCGCGTCGGCCGCAGGCTGCACTGATCTTCCCTACTCCCTCGGGGGCGCCCCGGCTTGGCGAGGGCGCCCCGCGGAGGTCCGGTGGCCGGCCCGCTCAGCGGTTGGCGGGGTGGCCGATCGACAGGCCGCTGTCGCTGTCGAAGAAGTGCAGGTTGTGCGTGTCGACGACCAGCTCGATCTGCTGGCCGCCACGGGCGTGGCTGCGGGCGTTCACGCGGGCCGTCCACAGCGACTTGTCGCCGGCCAGCGGCAGCGACGCGTCCTCGTCATCGGGGTTGTCCTGCGCGGCGACGGTGTCCTTGTGCTCGACCGGCGGAGCGTCGATGAGGAACAGCACGTTGATCTCGCTGCCCAGCTCCTCGGTGACCTCCGCGCGCACGGGCAGGCGGGCCCAGCCGGCGGCGTGGCCGTTGGTGGCCGTGGCGGCGTCCTCGAAGTCGGAGGGGCGGATGCCGAGGATGATCTGCTTGCCGAAGTAGCGGTCGAGGCCCGGCTTCTCGGCGAACGTCGAGTCGGGCACCGGCAGCTTGAAGCCGGCGAAGTCGACGTGGGCGCCGCTGTCGTCGCGCACCAGGTGGGCGGTGGCGAAGTTCATCGACGGCGAGCCCATGAAGCCGGCCACGAACAGGTTGACCGGGCTGTCGAACAGGTTCTGCGGGGTGTCGACCTGCTGGAGCACGCCCTCGCGGAGCACGCAGACCCGGTCGCCGAGGGTCATGGCCTCGACCTGGTCGTGCGTGACGTAGACGGTGGTGACGCCGAGACGGTCGTGCAGGGTGTTCAGCGAGGCGCGCATCGAGACGCGCAGCTTGGCGTCCAGGTTCGACAGCGGCTCGTCCATGAGGAACGCCTGCGGCTCGCGGACGATGGCGCGGCCCATCGCGACACGCTGCCGCTGGCCACCGGACAGGGCGGCCGGCTTGCGCTTGAGGTACTGCTCCAGGCCCAGCATCTTCGCGGCCTCGCGGACGCGCTGCTGGATCTCGGGCTTGGGCATCTTGCGGAGCTTGAGGCCGAACGCGAGGTTCTCCTCCACCGTCATGTGGGGGTAGAGCGCGTAGTTCTGGAAGACCATGGCGATGTCACGGTCCTTGGGCGGAAGATGGTTGACCACCCGGTCGCCGATGGAGATCTCGCCGGCGCTGATGTCCTCCAGGCCGGCGATCATGCGGAGCGCGGTGGACTTACCGCAGCCCGACGGACCGACCAGCACCATGAACTCGCCGTCCTTGATCTCAAGGTTCAGGTTGTTCACTGCCTTGACGCCGCCAGCGTAGATCTTGTCAACGTGGCTCAGAACGATGGATGCCATGAGAATCCTTCTTGGATACGTTTTCATAGATTTCACCCGAAACGGGTTATGGCTGTCAACCACATCGCCGATATCCGCCCGTCGTACGCCGATTCGTGACCGGCACGGCCTGGCGGTCCTGCGGAAAACATGCTGGAATCGTTTCCATCATGAGCGTGCACGAGCAGCGTCGTACGACGATCAAGGATGTGGCCGAGGCCGCCGGCGTGGGCATCGCGACGGTGTCGCGAGTGCTGTCCGGCACCGGGTCGGCCAGCCCGGAGACCAGGGAACGGGTGCTGGCGGCGGCGGCGCGGCTCGACTACCGGCCGAGCGCCCTCGGCCGCAACCTGCGGCAGCGGCACACCGGCGGCATCGGGCTCCTCGTTCCCGACATCACCGACATGTTCTACGGCCGGCTGGCGGAGGGCGTGCTGGCCTGCGCGCGGGCGGCCGGAGAGCCGGTGATCCTCGGCACCACCGGCGACGACCCCGAGCGCGAGGCCGAACTCGTGGGCTCGCTCATCGGGCAGAGCGTCGGCCGGCTCATCGCCGTGCCGTCGGCCGGCGGCGGCGAGACCTGGACCCCGGCGCTGCGCGCCGGGCTGAGCGTGGTGTTCGCCAACCGAGGGCTGCCCGGCCACGACGTGCCGGCGGTGGTCACCGACGACCGCACCGGGCTGCGCACCGGCGTG
>JBIQJI010000136.1:0-5143 GCA_044507605.1 Actinomycetales bacterium
GGATCGGACAGCGGGTCGGTGCGCGACGGCTGGGCGGCGGGCGTGCGCGCCGCCGGTGCGGACGGCTGGCCGGCGGACCGTGCCCCGCGCGGGTTGGGCCGCTCGGGACGGGTGCCGGACCCGCGCTGCGGCGCGGGCCGCTCGGCGGGGCGCTGGGCGGGCCGCTCACCGGTGCGCTCCTGCGCCTGCGAGCCGAACGACACGGTCTTCTGCTCCGCGGCGGCGGAGGAAGGCGTGGCCCTGGCCGTCTCGACCAGGTCGGCGAGCCCTTTGGCCCGGCACGGCAGCGGGGCCTGCACGGTGGCGGCGTTGGGGTCGGCCTGCACCTTGGCGGTCTTGGCCTTGTCGGCGCCCTTGGCGGCTGCGGAGCCTTCGCCGTCGGCCGGGGCGGCCTCTCTGGAACGTGCCTCCGCCGGCTCGACCGGCCGGTCGGCGCCCCTCTTGGCCGCGATGGAGCCGCCGAATCCGCCTTCGTCGGCGCGCACCCTGGTCCAGTAGTCGTCGTCGTAGTCGTCGGTGTCGCCCCACTCGTCGACTCCGCGGCGGCCGCGGGCGGCCACGCGTGGCCCGGGCTTGCCGCTGGGACGGGGACGCTGACGGCCGCGCTCGGGCTCCTCGAAGGCGTCGAAGCCCTTGGGGAAGCTCTCGAAGAAGGTGTCTTCGGCCGGGCGGGTCGAGGTGCGCTTGGTCTTGCCCTCGGCCATCGCGCGCAACCGTTCGGGAGGCAGATTGCTCTCCCGGCGCTTCATCGACCGGTTACCGAGGATCACCACGCCGGCCACCAGAAGCACGATGACTACGAGGCCGGAAATGACCGCGATCATAGCACCACCCTCAAGGCCCTTGCCTTCCAGCGGCGCCGGTGAGATCGCGCGGCCGTCATCGCGATCCGCCCCCCTCGATCACCTGCGCGCAACGGTTGGTTCTGATTGTGTCCGACCACTATGACCGTTGTCGGTCGATACGTGAAGATTTGCCACCTACTAATACGATCAGTGCTCAATATCTCACCCCGCGTCACTCGATGTGCTTCGCCGTGAGGCGGCCGCGGGCGATGGTGCCACGAGCGATGCTCTTCAGCGTCTGGGACAACGGAGCGCCCTCGGGCAGGTCCAGCTTCGTGTCGAGGGCGTAGACACTGAAGCGGTAGCTGTCGCCGGAACTGCACGGTGCCTGGTAGCCGACCTTTCCGTTCGTCGCCTGGCCCTGCCGGGCCCCCTGAGGCACGCCGCTCTCGATGAGCTCGGTGGTGAGCGGGTCGATGTTGAACACCACCCACTGGACGCCGGAGTTCTCAGGAGAGTTGGTGTCGACCACCAGTGCGATCGACTTGGCGGTCGACGGGACGTTGGACCAGCGTAGCGGCGGATTGCCCACACCATGGCAGGCGTACTTCTTGGGCAGAGGCGCGCCGTCGCGGAGCCGGGGGCTGGAGACGTTGATCGAGTCCAGCGGTCGCTCGGCCGTCGCCGGGCCGCAGCCGGACAGAGCCGTCACACCCGCCGCCAGAATCGCGACGGGTCGCACGAACCCATATTTCCTCGGCTGCCCCATGGTGGTCGATGCTACGCGGGTCTGACCGATGCCCTGACCCGATCGCGCCGATCGGTGGACCTTCCTGGGATTCTGCGATGCTGAAAGCGGCACAAATCAGTAAGAATGGCAGCATCAAGGGGGTGCGGGTGAGCCCGGCCGCGAGCTACTCCGTCATCGGCCAGGTCACAGGCGGCGGAACACGCGCAGGGACAGCGGCACAAACACCACGGCGATGCCGGCGGCCCACAGCAGCGAGATGCCGAGATGGCCCGCCACGGCGCCGCCGCTGAGCAGCCCCCGCACCGCGTCGGCCAGATGCGAGACCGGGTTGACGTCGACCCACTTCTGCAGCCAGCCCGGCATGCTGTCGGTCGGGACGAACGCGTTGCTGGTGAAGGTGATCGGCATCATCAGGGAGAACGCCATGATCTGCACCTTCTCCGGGTCGGACGCCTTCAGCCCGATCAGCACCGACAGCCACGACATGGCCAGCGCGAACACCAGCAGCAGGCCCAGCGCGCCGAACACCCCGAGGACCCCCGTGTGCACCCGGAACCCGAGCACCGCCCCCAGACCGAGGAACAGCGCGAACGCCCACACCTGCTTGAGCGTGTCGGCGACGATGCGGCCGGCCAGCGGGGCCGAGCGGGCGATCGGCAGGCTGCGCAGCCGGTCGAAGACGCCCTTGTGGATGTCGGTGTTGAGGCCGATCGCCGTGGTCAGCGTGGCGAACAGCATGTTCTGCACCACCAGGCCCGGCAGCGAGAACTGCAGGTAGGCGCCGGTGGAGCCGGCGATGGCGCCGCCGAACACGTACGTGAACAGCAGCAGGAACATGATGGGCTGCACCGAGAGGTCCAGCAGCTCCATCGGGTTGTGCTTCACCTGGACGAGGCTGCGCCAGGCGAGCGTGCACGTGTGCCGCAGCGTGCCGACGGGGCCGACCCGCCGGGACATGCCGGAGAAGCCCAAGGCCGAGGTTTCGGTGGCGGTGGTCATCGAAAACTCCACAGGTCGTCGTGCCCCTCTGACGTGGGGCGAAGGAGAGGAGGGACGGGTCGGCGGGTCACCGGGCGGCCTGCGCGGCCGGCGCCGACTCGTCCTCGGCGTGGTGGCCGGTGAGCGCGAGGAACACCTCGTCGAGGCTGGACTTGCGCAGGGACAGCTCGGCGGCGATCACGCCGAGATCATCGAGGCGGCGGACGATGGCGGGCACCACCGCGGGGTCGGTGACGCCGATGCTGGCCTGGCCGCCGCCGAGGTTCGGCGTGGCCCCGGTGATCTCTTTGACGACCTGGGCCACCAGGTCGAGGTGGTCGTCCTTGAGCGGGCGGACCTCCAGCACCTGGGCGCCGGTCGTGGCCTTCAGCTCGTCGGGCGTGCCGGTCGCGATCACCTTGCCGTGGTCGAAGACCACGATGTCGTCGGCGAGCTGGTCGGCCTCCTCCAGGTACTGCGTCGTCAGCAGCACCGTGACCCCTTCGGCCATCAGCCCGCGCACGACGTCCCACAGCTCGGTGCGGCTGCGCGGGTCGAGCCCCGTGGTCGGCTCGTCCAGGAACAGCATGTGCGGCCGCCCCACCAGGCTGGCCGCGAGGTCCAGACGCCGGCGCATGCCCCCCGAGTACGTCTTCGCCGCCCGGCCCCCGGCGGCGGCCAGGCCGAACCGGTCGAGCAGCTCGGCGGCGCGCCGCTTGGCCTCCGCGCGGGACAGGTTGAGCAGCCGGCCGATCATCACGAGGTTCTCGACCCCGGTCAGCGTCTCGTCCACGGCGGCGTACTGCCCCGTCAGACCCACCAGCGAGCGCACCTGATGCGCCTGCCGCACGACATCGAACCCGCCCACGGTGGCCCGGCCCCCATCAGGCCGCAACAGGGTGGCGAGGATGCGCACGGCGGTGGTCTTGCCCGCGCCGTTCGGGCCGAGCACGCCGAGCAGCCGCCCCGTGGGCACGACCAGGTCCACGCCGTCGAGGGCATGCGTCTGTCCGTAGTGTTTGACCAGGCCCTCGGCCTGGATCGCATATGTCATCCGTCGTCTCCTTCAATCGTCCCGGCCCATCCTGGCCGAGAGGACCGACAATCCCCTGATGGGCGGCGGAGGCCGCGACCCCGTGACTGATAGACGACTGACGACACCAGAACTACTCCCCAAAAATCCCCCAAATCGCCATGAAACAGATTTTCGGCCCGGGTGCGCGTGCCCGCGTGAGCCTGCCCGGCCTGCGGCGGGCACGGGACAAGGCGTGGCGACCGGAGCCGGGGGAGGCCGCGCGGGGCGCGTTGCCGGGAGAAGGGCTCAGGCCGGGGTCCAGCAGGGCCGGGCTGGGGACAAGGTTCGGCCGGGGTGTCCGCTCGTGAGCTTGGCCGACCTGTGGCCGAGCGTGGCGCGAGGTGCGGAGGCAGCGGCCCGAGGCGGTCGCGCGGGCACGCCTCGGGCCAGTGGGCGCGGATACCGGTGGGTGCGGACAATGGTCGCCGCTCGCCGGCCCACGGACGCGTGCCTCGCGCCGGGGCTCGGATCACGCCGAGCCTCTGATCGCGCCGGGGCTCGGATCCCATGGCCGGCCTGCGTTTTCGGGGCATGGTCCGGCCCGGCCGGTGCCCGCTGGAGCGGGCTCGGCCGGGCCGGACCATATGGGTCAGGTCGGTCGGATCGGTCGGCTGTGGGTCACTCGGGGCGGCGGGCGCCGAACATGATTTCGTCCCAGGTGGGCACGGAGGCGCGGCGGCTGCGGGAGCCCTTGCGCGGACGGCCCGGCTTGGGGGCGGGCGGCTTGGGCTGCGGCACGGGCGGGGCCGGCTTGGGCTGCGGCGCCTTGGCGTCCTCCTCGGCCTGCTTCGCGGCCTGCGCCGCCTCCTCCGCCTTGGTCTCCTCGGCCGTCTTCTCGGCGGCCTGCTTGGCCTTGGCGTCGTCGGCCCGCTGGTCGGACCCCTGCCGTTCGCGCGGACGCCGCTCCTCGTCCGGCCGGTCGTCCTGCGGGCCGTGGCCGGACGCGGCGCGGGCCGGGTCCTTGGCGGCGCCGTCCACGGCGCGGGCCGTGGGCTGGGCCGGAATGCCGTGCGGCGTCTTGCCGGCCGTGAGGTCGGCGGCCGGCGCCCGGGGCGGGGCGGGTTTGGGCTTGGGCCGGGGGGCGGGCGCGCGATCGTCGCCGCTGGGGCGTGCGCCGGGCACGATGACGTGGGCACCGGTGCCGGTGTCGTCTCTGCGGCCGGGGGCCAGGCGCCGCCCGGACGGCCCGGAGACGGCCGTGGTCTCCGGCGCGGCGCCTCTGGCCGCGGCCTGGCGGTCGGCGGGGTCGCTGGAAGGGCCGGCCGCGGGCTCGCCGGCGGCCCGCGACGTCACCTCGTCGGCCCGTGTCGCGCCTCCGTCGTCGGCTCGGGTATCGGTCGGCGGGCCGGCCGCTTCGGCGTCGGCCCGGCCGGTGTCCCCGCCGGTGATCGCACTCGCGGTCCCGGCACGGACGTCGC
Organism: Actinomycetales bacterium; assembly: GCA_044507605.1. Taxonomy (GTDB): domain Bacteria; phylum Actinomycetota; class Actinomycetes; order Streptosporangiales; family Streptosporangiaceae; genus Thermopolyspora. Next base: position 5,008 of record JBIQJI010000136.1, read on the forward strand.
CGGCGGTGCCGCCGACGGCCTCACCGGACGCGTTGCCGGGTGTCTCACCCTCGGTTGCGCCGGCGGTGGGACGGGCGGGGGAGGGGTGCCATTCGGCCGCGGGCATGGTGGGCGGGTGGGCGGGCTCGGGCCGGCC
>JBIQJI010000067.1:0-34769 GCA_044507605.1 Actinomycetales bacterium
CGGGCGCTCGGGTTCGGGCGCCCGCTCGGGCGCCGGTGCCGGGGCGGCGGCCGGGGCGGGCGCCTCCGGGGCGGGGGCGGCGCCGGCGGCACCGCTCGGGTCGATGACGGCGAGCTCGGCGCCGACCTCCACCGTCTCGTCCTCCGCCACGACGATCTTGCTGAGCACGCCGGAGGACGGCGAGAGGATCTCGGTGTCGACCTTGTCGGTGGAGACCTCGAGCAACGGCTCGTCGGCCTCGACGCGGTCGCCTTCCTTTTTCAGCCAGCGAGTGACGGTGCCCTCGGTGACGCTCTCGCCGAGCTGGGGCATCTGTACGGAGACCGGCATGGTGTCCTGTGGCTCCTTCTATCGCGTTTCTATGCGGGCGTTGATCTGCGGGCACGTGAGTGCGCCGCTGAAGTGCGGCGGTGGAGTGCGCACGGTGGCGTACTCGTCACGTGTGAACGTGCAGCGGCTTGCCCGCAAGGGCCAGCATCGCCTCGCCGATGGCCTCCGACTGGGTCGGGTGGGCGTGCACGAGCTGCGCCACCTCCGACGGCAGCGCCTCCCAGTTGTAGATCAGCTGACCCTCGGTGACGAGTTCGCCGATGCGCCGGCCGACCATGTGCACACCGAGCACCGGGCCGTCCTTGGCGGTGATGACCTTGACCGCGCCCTGGGTCTGCAGGATCTGGCTGCGCGGGTTGCCGCCCAGGTCGTAGGTGAACTCGGTGATCTCGTAGCCGCGCTCGCGGGCGGCGGCCGAGGTGAGGCCCACGGAGGCGACCTCCGGGTCGGAGTAGGTGATGCGCGGCACGCCGTCGTAGTCGATCGGCACGGGGTTCAGCCCGGCGATGTGCTCGGCGACCAGGATGCCCTCGGCGAAACCGGCGTGGGCGAGCTGCAGGGTCGGGATGAGGTCGCCCACGGCGTAGATGCCCGGCACGCTTGTGCGGCAGTACTGGTCGACCGTCACGGTGCCGCGCTCGATGGCGACGCCGGCCTCCTCGAAGCCCATGCCCGCCGACACCGCGCCGCGGCCGACCGCGACCAGCAGCACCTCGGCCTCGATGGTCTTGCCGCCGGCCAGGGTGACCACCACGCCCTCGGCGTTGGTCTTGACGCCCTCGAACCGCGTGCCCAGTTCGTACTTGATGCCGCGGCGCCGGAACGCCCGCTCCAGCAGCTTGGAGCTCGACTCGTCCTCGAGCGGCAGCAGGTGGGGGAGGGCCTCGACGATCGTCACCTCGGTGCCGAAGGAACGCCACACGCTGGCGAACTCGACGCCGATCACGCCGCCGCCCAGCACCACCGCGGAGCTCGGCACGCGGTCGAGCTTCAGCACGTGCTCGCTGGTGATGACGCGCTCGCCGTCGATCTCCAGCCCGGGCAGCGTCTTGGGCGCCGAGCCGGTCGCCAGGACGATGTTGCGGGCCTGGTAGACCTGGCCGCCGACCGTCACCCGGTCGGTGCCGGTGAGCCGGCCCACGCCCTCGATGACCGTGACGCCGGCGGCGCGCAGCAACCCCTGAACGCCCTTCCAGGCCCGGTTGACGATCTTGTCCTTGAAGGCGTGGACACCGGGCATGTCGATGCCGTCGAACCTGGCCTTGACGCCGAACGTGGCGCTCTCACGGGTCTCATCGGCGACCTCGGCGGCGTGCAACAGGGCCTTGGTGGGAATGCACCCACGGTGGAGGCAGGTGCCGCCGATCTTGTCCTTCTCGATCAGCGCGACCTTCTTGCCCAGCTCCGCTGCCCGCAGCGCGCAGGCGTAGCCGCCACTTCCGCCGCCCAGGACGATGATGTCGAAGGGGCCGCTGCCATCAGCCACAGGATTGCTCCTTGTCGGATCGTTATGCCGTCGGTGGCCAGGTCGTGGCCGTCTACCGGCATCTTTTCACTTGTCTTGGTCGTGCGTGGCGCCCTTGCCCTATCGGCTCGCCCATCGTTCCGCCAGGCCGATGAGGGTGCGTGCGGCCGCGCCGGTGCCGCCCTTGGGGGTGTAGCCGAACGGCTCGCCCCGGTTGAAGCTCGGGCCGGCCATGTCGATGTGCGCCCAGCGCACGCCGTCGGGGACGAACTCGCGCAGGAACAGCCCCGCGACCAGCATGCCCCCGGTGCGCTCGGGGCTGATGTTGGCGATGTCGGCGACCGAGGAGTCGAGCCCCTTGCGCAGCTCCTCGGGCAGCGGCATACCCCAGCTCTGTTCGCCATAGGCCTCGGCGACCTCGACAACGCTCGCCCGCAGGTCGTCGTCGTTGGCCATGACGCCGGCGGTGCGGGTGCCCAGGGCGACGATCTGCGCGCCGGTCAGCGTGGCCACGTCGACGATCACGTCGGGGCGGTCCTCGGCCGCCCTACCCAGCCCGTCGGCCAGCACCAGCCTGCCCTCGGCGTCGGTGTCGAGCACCTCCACCGTCTTGCCGCCGTAGGTCGTGAGCACGTCGGAGGGCCGCTGGGCGGTGCCGCCCGGCATGTTCTCGGCCAGGCACAGGTAGCCGACCACGTTGACCTTCAGGCCCAGCCGCGCGATGGCCAGCAGCGCCCCCAGCACGGCGCCCGCGCCGCCCATATCGGACTTCATCCAGTCCATGGACGAGGTCGGCTTCAGCGACAGGCCGCCCGAGTCGAAGGTGATCCCCTTGCCGACGAACGCCAGCGTCGCCTCGGCCTGCGGATGCGTATGCGCGAGCCGCACCAGCCGCGGCGGCCGCGCCGAGCCCTGGCCGACCCCGATGAGACCGCCGTAGCCGCCCTCGCGCAGCGCCTCCTCGTCGAGCACCTCCACGGTCAGCCCGGCGGCGCCGCCCTCCTGCTCGGCGATCTCGGCGAGCCGGGCCGGCCACAGATCGGACGGCGGCGTGTTGACGAGGTCGCGGACGAAGGTCACCGAACGGGCGACCGTGGTGGCGTGCCGCAGCGCCTCGTCGGCGCCGCTCGCTCCGCTCGCCACGGTCAGCTCGGCGACCGGGGCCTTGCCGTTCTGGCCGTTCGTGCGATAGCGCGTAAAGGCGTAGGCGCCCAGCAGCCCGCCCAAGGCGACCGCCTCGGCCCGCTCGGCGGTGTCGGCGGGCAGCGCCAGCGCGGCCCGCGCGGTGCCGGCCAGCGCGCGCACGGCGCTGCCGGCGGCGCGGCGCAGCACCTCGAGGTCGTGGCCGTCGGGGCCGGGCGCGGCGCCGAGGCCGACGACGACGATCAGCGGCGCGGGCAGGGCGCCGAACGCCGGGATCTTCGCGATCTGGCCGGCCTTGCCGGCGAAGCCGAGCGCGGTCAGGGTCGCCGCGAACCGGCCGCCGAGCCGTTCGTCGACCCCTTCCGCCCCGGGAGCGGGCGCAGGACCGTCGGGCGAGGAATGCGCGCCGACGACGAGCGCGTCGGTCTCAATGTCGATGGGGCCGGACGTGGTGAGCTGTACGGTCGTCACGTAGGCCGATGCTATCCATGGTTGACGCGTAATCATAAACGCGGGTTCGTCCTACGAATCCCGAGCGCTCCGCGACCCGTCCGCGACGCTCCGTCCGGCCCGCCGGAGCCCGCGGCCAGAGCCCGCGGCCAAGGCCCGCGGCCGGGGTTTGCGGTGAGGGGCTTACGGTCGGGGGCCCTTCGGCCAGAGTCTGCAGCCGTGGCTTGCGGCAGAGGTCTTCGGCCAGGACTGACGGCCTGGCTCACGTAAGGGATGCGCGCCGGGGGTGCGTGACAGAGGGCGCGTGGCCGGGGCGTGCGGCCGGGAAGCGTGACCGAGGGCGCCGCAGCTGGGAGTGCGTGGCCGGGGTGTGTGGCCCGGGGTGTGTGCCGGGGAGAGCGGCCGGTGTGTGCGGCTGGGATGTGTGATTGAGGGTGCCGCAGCTGGGAGTGCATGGCCGGGGTGTGCGGCTGGGAGTGGGCGGTCAGGCGAGGGCGCAGACCAGGAGGGCGGTGGTCGTCGCCGTCTCGCAGAGCGCGCCCAGGACATCGCCCGTCACCCCGCCGAGCCGGCGGACGGCCCGGCGGCGCAGGAGCCAGGCGGCCGCCAGGCCGGCGGGCACCGCCAGGGCCGCGTCGGCGCCGGCGAGCGCGGCCGCCGCCAGCAGCGCGCCGGTCGCCGTGACCGCGGCCCAGGGGCGCACGGTGCCGGCGACGAGCGCGCCCAGCCCACTGGGCCGGGCGGCGGGCACGCCGGGCGCGCACGCCCAGGTGATGGCGAGGCGGCCCGTGGCGCAGGCCGTGATCAGCGCGACGGGCCCGGCCCGGTCGAGGGCCGCGACCTGGACCAGCAGCGTGAACACCAGGGTGATGACCCCGAACGGGCCGATGTCGGAGCGTTTCATGACCTCCAGGGCCTGACCGGCCGGTTTGCCGCTGCCGAGCCCGTCGGCCAGGTCGGCCAGCCCGTCCAGGTGCAGGCCGCGGGTCAGCAGCGCCAGCGCGCCGACGGCCAGGGCCGCGGACAGCAGCCCGCCGGTCCGCGCGGGCCCGGCGTCCACGGCGTCCACAGCGCCTACCGCGTCCACGGAGAGGGCCACCGCGTCCACCGTGAAGGCCACCGCCGCCGCGATCGTCCCCAGCAGGGCGCCGACCAGCGGCGCCAGCGTCATCGCCCACCCGGCCGTCGCCCGGTCCACGCGCGGCTCCCGCACCGGCAGCACGCTCAGCAGCCCCACCGCCAGCCGCAGCCCCGCGAGCGCGTCCGCCGCGATCACGACAGCGGCCTCAGCAGCCGCCCGGCGACGACCAGGGCGACATCCTCCGACTCGGCGGCCAGGCGCTGGTTGAGCCGTCCGAGTGCGTCGCGGAACCTGCGCCCGCTCGGGGTGGCGGGCACCACGCCCAGCCCGACCTCGTCCGACACCGCGACCACCGGCACCCGCACCCGCCGCCAGGCGGCCACCAGCTCGGCGCAGGCGTCGGCCACCCGGGCCGCCGCGCCGCCGCCCGGCTCGTCGTGCGCCCAGGCGTCGCAGGCGTCGAAGACCGCCGCCAGCCAGGTGCCGAGCCCGTCGATCAGCAGCGGGGTCGTGGCCGAGCCGAGCACGCCCGCCAGGTCCGTGGTCTCGACCGTGCGCCACCAGGCCGGGCGGCGCTCCTGGTGGGCCCGTACCCGCGCGCGCCACTCGGGGTCGTCGCCGCCGGCCGGCCCGGTCGCCACGTACGTCACGTGGGGCTCGGCCGCCAGCCGCAGCTCCGCCTCGGCCGACTTGCCCGACCCCGATCCGCCGAGCAGCAGGGTGCGCCGGGGCGGCGCGGGCCGCGTCGGCGGGGGCGTGCCGGTGTCCAGGACGGCGCCGTCGGGGACGGCCTGCGCCCCCCACAGGGCGAGCAGGCGGCGCAGCTCGGCCTCCGAACGCACCCGGTGGTCCAGCCCGACGGCCACGACCCGGGTCCGGTCCGTGACGAGGCCCCGCCGCCGCAGCGCGCCCAGCCGGTCGGGCCGGTGCGGCACATCGATGAGCACGACGTCGTACGCGGTGTCGCCGGGACACGCGGCATCGCCGGGATACCTGGTGTCGCCGGAGTACGCGGTGTCGCAGTGGGACCTTGCGCAGTCCGGGCATGCGGTGTCGGACGGGTTCGCGGTGCCAGACAGGTTTGCGGTGTCGCTGGAGTTTGCGATGCCGGACGGGCACGAGGTGCCGGACAGGGGGCCGTCCGCGGCGTCGCACGCGGGCGCACGGCCCGGCTCGTGGCCCGGCCCGCGATCCGGCTCGCGGGTGGTCGTGGAGGTGCGGCCGGTGGCGGGGCCGCAGGTCGTCTCCGGTGGGGCGGCCGGGGCCGCCCACAGCAGCCGGCCGCCGTCGGGCCCGGTCACCGCGTGGCCGTCCGGCGTGACGGCGAAGACGTAGCCCTCGTGCTCCTCATGCCGCGGGAGGACGTGGCCCTCGTGCCGAGGGGGCAGGTGCCCGGGGGCGGGCAGCCGTACCCGATCGTCGAGGACGACCTCGGCGGGACGGCGATGGCCGGGGCGCAGGCGCGCGCAGGATGCGCAGCCGCATCCCGGCTCGGGCCAGCCGGCGGGGCCGCCCGTGCCCAGAAGCAGGATCTTCACGGCATCTCCCACGATGTGGCCCGGGACGCGCTGCCCCCGCGCGAGTTCAACGGCGCCCACGCGGGATAGGGTCTGCTGGACCCGTTGCGAGAGGCATCCGGACGGAGCGTGGGCGGATGGAGTGTGTGCGATGACCTGGCGGTGGCGGTACGAGAACGCGGAGGGCGGAGAGGTCGCCGACCGGCCCCTGCCCCGTGAGGTCTTCTCGAGCCAGTCCGACGCCGAGTCGTGGCTCGGCGAGAACTGGAGTCACCTGCTGGACTCGGGGGTCGAGCGGGTGACACTGCTCGAAGACGACCGCGTGGAGTACGCGGGGATGCCTTTGCGCCCTGCCGACTGAAGGCCGGCCGAACGCCGGCCGGACACCGGTCGAACGCCGGCCGAGCCTCGCCGGTCCCGCCCGAGCAGTGACCCGGGCGGGACCGGCGGGTGCGAGGTCAGGGGCGGGAGGCCGGGCTGACGGTCTTGGCGGGGTCGCGCTCGACGAGCGTGCCGAGCACGTCGTCGATGCGCCGCAGCACGTCCTGGTCCAGTCGTACGCCGGAGGCCTTGACGTTGTCGCGCACCTGCTCCGGCCGGCTGGCGCCGACGATGGCCGACGACACGTTGGGGTTCTGCAGCACCCAGGCCACGGCGAGCTGCGCCATCGACAGCCCGAGGTCGGCGGCGATGGGCTTGAGCTCCTGCACGCGGGTCAGCACGTCGTCGTTCAGCCACCGCGAGATGAACCCGGAGCCCGTCGCGTCGGTGGCCCGGGATCCGCTCGGCGGCTGCGCGCCGGGGAGGTACTTGCCGGTGAGGACGCCCTGCGCGATAGGGGAGAACACCACCTGGCCGACGCCTTCCTTCTCGCACAGCGGCACCACGTCGCTTTCGATGACCCGCCACAGCATGGAGTACTGCGGCTGGTTGGAGACGAGCCGGTCGAAGCCCATCTCGTCGGCGATGCGCAGCGCCCGCTCGATCTGGGCGGCGGTCCACTCGCTCACGCCGACGTACAGCACCTTGCCCTGGCGGACCAGATCGTCGAACGCCCGCAGCGTCTCCTCCAGCGGGGTCTCCACGTCGAACCGGTGCGCCTGGTACAGGTCGACGTAGTCGGTGCCGAGGCGGCGCAGCGAGCCGTTGATCGACTCCATGATGTGCTTGCGGGACAGTCCGCGGTCGTTGCGGCCGGGGCCGGTCGGCCAGAAGACCTTGGTGAAGATCTCCACCGACTCGCGGCGCACGCCCTTCAACGCACGGCCCAGTACTTCCTCGGCCTTGGTGCCGGCATACACGTCGGCGGTGTCGAAGGTGGTGATGCCCTCGTCGAGCGCGGCCTTGACGCACTCGCGGGCGGCCTCCTCCTCCACCTGCGACCCGTGGGTGATCCAGTTGCCGTAGCTGATCTCGCTGACCATCATGCCGCTGCGGCCCAGGTGCCGGAATTCCATGTGTCTCGCTCCAACCCTCACTCGCGGATCTACCAGGGTCAGTCTGCCCTGCCGCGCGAGGTCACTTCTTCGGGGGTACGGGTCGCCCGCCCGGCAGCACGGTCGGGGGCGGGAAGCGCAGGCGGCGTATCTGCAGGGCCCGCATGGCGGCGTAGAAGCCCACGCCCTTGGTGCTCTCGTCGGGGAACTTCTCCTCGACCGCCTTGCGCACCTTCCACGAGACCCATATCGACGTGCCGAAGACACCGACCATCATGATCGGCCAGGCGATCATGACGACCACCATGTAGACGACGCTGCCCAGGGTGCCGAACGGGATCCAGGTGATCAGCAGGATCACCAGCGACAACGGCAGGAAGTACTGGCTGATGATGCGGCGGCTGTCGACCCAGTCGCGCGCGAACCTGCGCACCGGGCCCTTGTCGCGGGCCGGCAGGTACCGCTCCTCTCCCCGGCGCATGCCTTCGCGGGCACGCGCGCGTTCGGCGTTCTGCCGCTCGCGCAGCTGGCGGTACGCCTCCTTGCGGTTGGCGGGGGCGGTGACGGGCCGGCGGCGGCGTCCTTCGGCTTCGCGCCGTTTCGGCGTGGGACGGCCCTTGCCGGGGGTGGTCTTAGGCTGGGCGGAGGGGGCCGTCTGCGCGGCGTCCTCCGCAGGGGTCTGGGTGCGGCGTCGAAACACGTCGCCAGCGTACCTGGAGCGCAACTTAGTGACGCCCCCGTACGTTATGCGTAGGGTTAACCCAGGCGGTTCCGTGGCCGGAAAGTTCGGGGCGTGGGCGACGGAGCGAGCCGACGGAGGGAGCGAGCGACGATGCGAGGGCAGCGAGCCGGTGGCCGGGCGGCCCGGCCGGAGGCACAGCACGACATAGAAGGGGACGGCCGACGCGGATGAGCGTGATGAAGAGACTTTCCATGATCTTCAAGTCCAAGGCCAATAAGGCACTGGACCGGATGGAGGACCCGCGCGAGACCCTCGACTACTCCTATCAGCGGCAGCTGGAACTGCTGCAGAAGGTGCGGCGGGGAGTGGCCGATGTCGCCACCTCGCGCAAGCGGGTGGAGCTGCAGATCAACGGGTTGCGGCAGCAGGCCGCGAAGCTGGAGGACCAGGGCCGCAAGGCGCTCGGGGTGGGCCGTGAGGACCTCGCCCGCGAGGCGCTGACCCGGCGTTCGGCGTTGCAGAGCCAGATCGCCGACCTGCAGACCCAGCACGACAACCTGCAGGCCGAGGAGGAGAAGCTCACCCTCGCCAGCCAGCGGTTGCAGACCAAGGTCGACTCCTTCCGCACCAAGAAGGAGACCATCAAGGCGACCTACACCGCGGCCGAGGCGCAGACCCGCATCAACGAGGCGTTCTCCGGCATCTCCGAGGAGATGGGCGATGTGGGCCTCGCGGTGCAGCGCGCCGAGGACAAGACGGCCCAGATGCAGGCGCGGGCCGGCGCCATCGACGAGCTGCTGGCCAGTGGCGCGCTCGACGACTTCAGCGGTCAGCGCGGCGACGACATCCAGGCCGAGCTCGACCGTCTGGGCGGCGGGCGCGACGTCGAGCTGGAGCTGGAGCGCATGAAGGCCGAGCTGGGCCAGGGTCCCGCGCCGCAGGAGGCCATCGAGGCGCCGCGGCAGGGTCAGGCCGCGCAGCCGCAGCAGCACCAGCAACCACAGCAGCAGTCGCAGCAGACGCAGCAGTTCCGGCGGCCTGGGGAGGGGCTGTGATCGTCAGAATCATGGGCGAGGGCCAGATCGAGATCGCGCCGAACGACATCGACGTGCTCAACTCTCTCGACAGCGAGCTGGAGGCGGCGATCGAGTCCGGCGACGAGGAGGTGTTCCGGGTCAAGCTGGCGGCGCTCCTCGACAAGGTGCGTCATGTCGGCAAGGCGCTGCCCGACGATGCCTTGGAGCCGTCCGAGCTGATTTTGCCCCCCGCTGACGCCTCTATGGACGAAGTAAGGGACATGCTGGGCGACTCCGGGCTTATCCCCGGATAGCTTGGTTACATGACCAAAACCCGGTATGCCCCCGACCGGGGCCTGACGCGCCGTATGGGCGTCACCATGTTCCTGCTGGGGCTGCTCTACGTCGTCTTCGTGGCCGTCCTGATCGCCCTGGGGGTCCAGGCGATCGGCGTGCTCGTCGTGGCCGCGTGCCTCCTGCTGGTGCAGTTCTTCCTGTCCGACAAGATCGCGCTGTTCGCGATGCACGGGCGCGAGGTCTCGCCGCAGGAGGCCCCTGAGCTGCACGGCATCATCGACCGGCTGTCCGCGATGGCCGACATGCCCAAACCCCGGGTGGCCATCGCCGACTCCGACCTGCCCAACGCGTTCGCGACCGGGCGTAACCAGAAGAACGCCGTGGTCTGCGTGACCACCGGACTGCTGCGCAGGCTCGACCGGGAGGAGCTCGAAGGCGTCATCTCGCACGAGATGTCGCACGTCGCCCACCGTGACGTCGCCGTCATGACGATCGCGTCGTTCCTCGGCATCGTGGCCGGCCTGATGACCAGGTTCGCCCTGTACACCGGGCTCGGCCGCGGCCGTGACGACCGCAGCGGCGGCGTGCCCATCGGGCTGATCATCGTGCTGGCGTCCGCGCTGGTGTACGTCGTCAGTTTCCTGCTGACGCGCGCCCTGTCGCGCTACCGCGAGCTCGCGGCCGACCGGGCCGGCGCGTTGCTCACCCAGCGGCCGTCGGCGCTGGCCAGCGCGCTCACGAAGGTCAGCGGCGACATCGCCCGCATCCCCACCCGCGACCTGCGCGACGCCGAGCCGTTCAACGCCTTCTACTTCGCCCCGGCGCTGTCGCGCGGCAGGGCCGGGGCGAGCATCGCCGGGCTGCTGTCCACCCATCCGCCGCTCGAGCGGCGGCTCGACCAGCTCAGCCGCATCTCGGCCGAGCTGGGACGGGGCTGAGGCCGATGGGATGGCTCGACGTCCTGCTCGGCCGCAGCAAGCCGGCCAAGCCCGACCTCGACGCGCTGTTCGCGCTGCCTTCGGCGGCCGTGACCCTGCAGGCCGCCACCGGCTTCGAGCCGACCGGGGTGGGCTCGGTGTGCTTCCGCTCCGCCGAGGGCGGCGCCTTCGCCACGCTGGAGAAGGACATCCGGGCCCTGCTCGACGCCGACGAGGGCCCGGCCGTCGAGCAGAGCCGCGACTCGTACGGCTACACGTGGCTCGTCGTGCGCCGCCCCGCCGAGGACGTGGGGGGCCTGGTGACCGACCTGCACGCGGTCAACTCCTCGCTGGAGTCGGCCGGCTTCGGGCCGTCCCTGCTGTGCTCGATGGTGACGTTCGCCGGCTCCGGCGGCAGGCGGCTCGCCATCGTCTACCTCTACAAGCAGGGCACCTTCTACCCCTTCGCGCCCACCGGCGGCCAGCGCCGCGACAACCCGCTGGAGCTGCAGGTGCGCGGCGCGCTCGCCGGTGAGCTGAAGATCGAGTCCGACCTGGGCCGCTGGTTCCCGCTGTGGGGCGCCCCCGGTCTGTGACCCGGCCCGCCTACGGCAGGGCGAGCATGCGGTCGAGGGCGACCTTGGCCCAGTGGGCGGTGTCGGGGTCGACCGTGATCTGGTTGACGACTTCTCCGTCGGCCAGCGACTCGAGGGCCCACACCAGGTGGGGCAGGTCGATGCGGTTCATCGTGGAGCAGATGCAGACCGTGCGGTCGAGGAACGACACGCTCTTGTCGGGGTGCCGGTCGGCGAGCCGCCTGACCAGGTTGAGCTCGGTGCCGATCGCCCAGGCGGAGCCGGCCGGGGCCTGCTCCAGCTGGCGGATGATGTACTCCGTGGAGCCGACGAGGTCGGCCTTGGAGACGACCTCGTAGCGGCACTCAGGATGCACCAGCACCCGCACGCCCGGCACGCGTTCCCGCATGTCGTCGACGGCCTCGGGCGTGAACCTGCCGTGCACCGAGCAGTGCCCGCGCCACAGGATCACCTTCGCGTCGCGCAACTGCCGTTCGGTGAGCCCGCCGTCGGGCCGGTGCGGGTCGTACACCACGCAGTCGTCGAGGCTCATGCCCATCTTCAGCACGGCGGTGTTGCGGCCGAGGTGCTGGTCGGGCAGGAACAGCACCTTCTCACCCTGCTCGTAGGCCCATCTGAGGGCGCGCTCGGCGTTGGAGGAGGTGCACACGGCCCCGCCGTGCCGTCCGCAGAACGCCTTGATGTCGGCCGAGGAGTTCATGTACGTCACGGGCACGGTGACGTCGGCGATGCCGGCGTCGGTCAGCACGTCCCAGGCGTCCTCGATCTGGTCGAAGGTGGCCATGTCGGCCATGGAGCAGCCGGCGGCCATGTCGGGCAGCACGACCCGCTGGTGGTCGCCGGTCAGGATGTCGGCGGACTCGGCCATGAAGTGCACGCCGCAGAAGACGATGTACTCGGCGCCGGGCCGGGCCGCCGCCTCGCGGGCGAGCTTGAACGAGTCGCCGGTGATGTCGGCGAACCGGATCACTTCGTCGCGCTGGTAGTGGTGCCCGAGCACGAACAGCCGGTCGCCCAGCTTGGCCTTCGCCCGTTCCGCGCGCTCGATCAGCGCGGGATCGGAGGCGGGCGGCAGTTCGCCGGGACAGTCGACGCCGCGCTCGCTGTGCGGGTCGGCCTCCTGGCCGAGGATGAAGAGCGGAAGGCCGGAACCGGGCCGGATGCCGGTCTGGGTGCCGGATTGGGTGATCGTCACGACCACACCCCCTCTGGGGACTTATCGTCCAACTGACGACTAATCATGACATACGCCATCTGAGGGTTTATTCCGGGTACCGGGAACACGCGGGCCGAGGATCGGCGGCGGCCGGAATGTGTAGGGGAGCCCTCGTGTTGGTAGCGTCTAGACAGGACGTCGGAACCAGAGGGCCGCCATCTGTGCGCAGCGGCGGCCACATGCAGACGCGGGAGTCACCTACATGACCGTTGAGAGCGAGACCACGCAGCAGGGCCTGATTCTGACCGACGCCGCCGCGGCCAAGGTCAAGAGCCTGATCGAGCAGCAGGGCGAGGAAGGCCTGCAACTGCGGGTGGCAGTCCAGCCCGGTGGCTGCTCTGGCCTGCGCTACCAGCTTTTCTTCGACGACCGGAGCATGGACGGCGATGTCGTCACCGACTTCAACGGAGTCGGCGTGGTCACCGACAGGATGAGCGCGCCGTACCTCATGGGCGCCACCATCGACTTCGTCGACACCATCGAGAAGCAGGGCTTCACGATCGACAACCCCAACGCCACGGGCTCCTGCGCCTGCGGCGACTCGTTCAACTAGCCCGGCCACGCGAGGACCCCGCGCCCGTTGTGAGCGCGGGGTCCTCGGTGTCCGGCGTATCGTTAGGCCGGTCATCGCGCTGCAGACAACGAGGAGATTGACCCCGTGCGCATCGCCGTAACCGGTTCCATCGCGACCGACCATCTCATGACCTTTCCCGGGCGCTTCGGTGACCAGCTGGTCGCCGGGCAGCTCGACAGGGTTTCCCTGTCCTTTCTCGTCGACGATCTGCAGATCCGGCGAGGCGGGGTGGCGGCCAACATCTGCTTCGGCATGGGCTGCCTGGGCCTTCGGCCCATCCTGGTCGGTGCCGTGGGCGACGACTTCGCCGACTACCGCTCCTGGCTGGAGCGGCATGGTGTCGACTGCGACTCGGTGCACGTCTCCGAGATCCACCACACGGCCCGGTTCCTGTGCACGACCGACGACGACAACAACCAGATCGCGTCCTTCTACACCGGGGCGATGGCCGAGGCGAGGCTGATCGAGCTGGCCCCGGTCGCCGAGCGGGTCGGCGGCCTGAACCTCGTCATGATCAGCCCAGACGACCCCGAGGCCATGGTGCGGCACACCGACGAGTGCCGTCAGCGGGACATCCCCTTCGCGGCCGACCCTTCCCAGCAGCTCGCCCGCATGGGCGGCGACGAGATCAAGCAGCTCATCGACGGCGCCGCCTACCTGTTCTGCAACGACTACGAGAAGGCCCTCGTGGAGCAGAAGACCGGCTGGTCCGACGACGAGGTGCTGTCGCGCGTCGGAGTCCGGGTGACCACGCTCGGTCCCAAGGGCGCCGCGATCGACCGCAGGGGCGAGCCCACGCTGTACGTGCCGCCGGCCCCCGAGCGCACCAAGGCCGACCCGACCGGGGTGGGTGACGCCTTCCGGGCCGGCTTCCTGTCGGCGCTGTCGTGGCAGCTGTCCCTGGAGCGTTGCGCCCAGGTCGGCAACCTCGTGGCCACCCACGTCCTCGAATGCGTCGGCGGACAGGAGTACGAACTCGGCCGCACCAGCCTGCTCACCCGTTTCGCCGATGCCTACGGCGCGGCGGAGGCCGACGAGGTGGCCGCGCACGTCCGCTGCCACTACGAGTGACCCCGGCCGGCGGCCCGGCATGCCGAACCCCGGCCCCCTCCAGGGGCGGCCGGGGTTTCGGCGGCGCCTTCGCGGGCTACGGCCGCGCGTAGACCCCGTGGACGAACTCCGCCAGCTTGTCCTCCGGCAGGTTCCTGGCCAGGTCGGCCTCGGTGACCATGCCGACGATGCGGCGGTTCTCGAGCACGGGCAACCGCTTGATGCGGTGCTCCTCCATCGTGCGCAGCGCCTTCTCGACGCTGTCCTGCGCGTCGACCCAGACGAGCCCCTGGGCGTACTGCCCGACGGTGGCCTGGTTCAGGTCGACGTTCTCGGCGCAGCACTTGATGACGATGTCGCGGTCGGTGATGATGCCCTTCAGCCGGTCGTCGGTGCCGCAGATCGGCAGCGCGCCGACGTCCAGATCGCGCATCATGGCGGCCGCCTGCTGCACGGTGTCGTTCTCGCCGATACACTGCGCGCCCGGGTGCATCATGCCGCGTATGGTGGTCTGGCTGCTCTCCCAGCTCATGTGGTCCCCCTGACTGTGTTTCGGGCGGTCACCGGCGGCCCTACCCCGACATCCCCCCGCAAACATGGGCCCCGGAACCCCTGGCGCGTGCCGCCCGCGTCAGTAGTTGCGCCGCACGTGGATGGCCCAGCCGCCCTGCGGCAGGTCGGTGGTGCCGACGTGGCCGTGCGACTTCAGGCGGCACCAGGCCGGCACGTCGTTGAACGCCGCCGGGTCGTCGGCGAGCACGGCCACGACCGAGCCCATGGGAACGTTGTTGATGCGCTCGGCCAGCATGATGATCGGGATCGGGCACTTGCGGCCGAGCGCGTCGATGGTGAGCGCGGGCGCGGGGACCCGAGGCTCCTGGGCGGCGGCGGGCTGCTGCCGGCGGCTGATCAAGACGACACTCCTGCCTGTTGTCGGATGCGGCGCACCAGCGGGGGCAGGACCTCCAGGAAGCGGTCGACGTCCCGCTCAGCTGCACCTCGTGGCAGTGAGACGCGGGCGTTTCCGTGAGTGAGCACGCCCATCGCCTCCAGAACATGCGATGGACGAAGCGTACTCGCCGTGCACGAGCTGCCGGAGGAGATCGCGAAACCCAGCCGATCGAGTTCGGTGAGCAGCATCTCTCCATCCACATAAAGACACGAAAATGTGACAATGTGCGGTGCCCGTTCGGTCGGGTGGCCGATCACCTGGACGTCGGGGATCAGGCGCGGCACCGCCTCCCTGATGCGGTCGATGAGCGCCCGGTGCCGCGCGTTCTCGGCCTCGGCCTCCGCCAGCCGGGCGCGCAGCGCCGCCGCGGCGGCGACGATCGCCGGCACGTTCTCGAAGCCGGGCACCCGGCCGCGCCCGCGCTCGTCCTCGGGGTAGGGCGACCGCCAGCGGGTGCCCTTGCGCACGACCAGCACGCCCACACCCGCCGGGCCGCCCCACTTGTGGGCGCTGGCGGCCAGCACCGACCAGCCCTCCGGCAGCGGCAGCCGGCCCGCCGTCACCGCGGCGTCGACCATCAGCGGCACGCCCGCCGCCCGGCAGGCCTCCGCCACCTCGGCGACCGGCTGCAGCGTGCCCACCTCGTGGTTGGCCGTCTGCAGGCAGGCCAGCGCGACCCCCGGCCCGGCCACGGCCTCGGCGAACGCGGTCACGTCGACCCGGCCGGTGCGGTCGACGCCCACCAGGTGCATCGTGCCGCCCTCACGCTCGGCGACCCGCCCGGCGTGCAACACGCTGGAATGCTCGACCGCCCCCACGACGAGATCGCGGCCCGCCCTGCGGCGGGCCCGGGCCGCGCCGAGCAGGCCCAGGTGGACGGCCTGCGTGCCGGAGGTGGTGAACGACACCTCGTCGGGCCGCACGCCCAGGGCGTCGGCCACGTCGGCCCGGGCCCGCTCGAGCAGGAGGCTCGCCTGGCGCGCCGGTCCGTACAGGCGGGCGGGGTCGGCCCAGCCGGAGTCGAGCGTGGCGAGCAGTGCCGCGCGTGCGTCAGGATGGAGCGGTTCGGCGGACGCCGCATCGAAGTACGCCACGTGTCCATCCTCGCACCGCGGGGTGAGCGGTCCAAAAGACGGGTCGGGAAGCGACACCGGGGGAGCACCGAGGGGGCGGACAGGAGGGCGACCCCGATGCGCGCTAATGTGTCCCCCTGGATAGACCCGCCCAGGGGAGGGCCTCCTGGGCTTCATGTATGGGGTAGGCGATCAGTGAGTCCGACCCGCCGTTCCACACGGCGTCCGTTGGCACGTCGAAGGGTGCCGCGCATTGCCGCTCTGGCGTTGCTGATGCTGAGCGCCACGGCGTGCAGTGCCGAGGAGTGGCGCCGCGGCGCGATGCCGGAGAACATCACCGAGCAGAGCAACCGGGTGCTCAGCCTGTGGCAGGGGTCGTGGATCGCGGCCCTCGCCACCGGTTGTGTCGTCTGGGGGCTGATCCTCTGGGCCTGCGCGTTCCACCGCAAGCGCAAGAACGCGCCTGATGACGTGCTGCCCCCGCAGGTGCGCTACAACCTCCCGATCGAGATCCTCTACACCGCCGTGCCGATCGTCATGGTGGCGGTGTTCTTCTTCTTCACCGCCCGTGACGAGGACTATCTCATGGCCAAGTCGGCCAATCCCGACGTCACGGTGAAGGTCGAGGGCCTGCAGTGGAGCTGGCGCTTCACCACCACATACCAGGGCAAGCAGGTCCAGGTCGTCGGTACGCCGGTCGACGACGCGATGAAGGGCCCGCAGCTCGTCCTGCCCAACAATGGCAAGACGGTGCGGTTCAACCTCGTGTCCGACAACGTCAACCACTCGTTCTGGGTGCCGGCCTTCCTGTTCAAGGAGGACGTGATCCCGGGCGTGAACAACTCCTTTGAGATCAAGACGTTGAACAAGACCGGCGTCTTCGCGGGCCGCTGCGCCGAGCTGTGCGGCGTCGACCACAGCCGCATGCTCTTCAATGTGAAGCTCGTGCCTCAGGCCGAGTTCGAGCAGTACATCAACAGCCACGCCGCAGGGGGTGCGCAGTGACCGCCGTGTCGGAGAGGGCCGCCTATGGCGGCACCGGCTCCTTCCGCAAGGGCTCGATCATCGCCAAGTGGGCGTCGTCCACCGACCACAAGGTGATCGGGCACCTGTACCTGATCACGTCGTTCGTGTTCTTCCTCATCGGCGGCGTCATGGCGCTGGTGATGCGGGCGGAGCTGGCCCAGCCCGGGCTGCAGGTCGTCGACCGCGAGCAGTTCAACCAGCTGTTCACGATGCACGGCACGATCATGCTGCTCATGTTCGCGACCCCGCTGTTCGCGGGGTTCGCCAACGAGCTGATGCCGCTGCAGATCGGCGCGCCCGACGTGGCGTTCCCCCGGCTCAACATGGTCAGCTACTGGCTGTTCCTGTTCGGCAGCACGATCGCGGTGAGCGGCTTCTTCACCCCGGGCGGCGCGGCCTCGTTCGGCTGGTTCGCCTACGCGCCGCTATCGGGCGCGACGAGTTCGCCCGGCCTGGGCAGCGACCTGTGGTTCGTCGGGCTGACGCTTTCGGGTCTCGGCACGATCCTCGGCGCCGTCAACTTCATCACCACGATCATCGGCATGCGCGCGCCCGGCATGACGATGTTCCGCCTGCCGATCTTCACCTGGAACGTCCTGCTCACCAGCATCCTGGTGCTGGTGGCCTTCCCGCCGCTGGCGGCGGCGCTGCTGGCCATGGAGGCCGACCGCAAGCTCGGCGCGCACATCTTCGACGCGGCCTCCGGCGGGGCGATGCTGTGGCAGCACCTGTTCTGGTTCTTCGGCCACCCCGAGGTGTACATCATCGCGCTGCCGTTCTTCGGCATCATCACCGAGGTCCTGCCGGTCTTCGCCCGCAAGCCGGTGTTCGGCTACATCGGCCTGGTCGCCGCGACGATCAGCATCGCCGGCCTGTCGGTCACCGTGTGGGCGCACCACATGTTCACCACCGGCCAGGTGCTGCTGCCGTTCTTCTCGTTCATGACGTTCCTGATCGCCGTGCCCACCGGGGTGAAGTTCTTCAACTGGGTCGGCACGATGTGGCGAGGACATCTGACGTTCGAGTCGCCGATGCTCTTCGCGGTCGGCTTCCTGGTGACGTTCCTGTTCGGTGGCCTCACCGGCGTCATCCTGGCCTCGCCGCCACTGGACTTCCAGATCAGCGACACCTACTTCGTCGTGGCGCACTTCCACTACGTGGTGTTCGGCACCGTGGTGTTCGCGATGTTCGCCGGGTTCTACTTCTGGTGGCCCAAGTTCACCGGCAAGATGCTCAACGAAAAGCTCGGCAAGCTGCACTTCTGGACCCTGTTCGTCGGGTTCCACACCACGTTCCTGGTGCAGCACTGGCTCGGCGTCGCCGGCATGGCGCGCCGCTACGCCGACTACTCGCCGGCCGACGGCTTCACCGACCTGAACGTCGTGTCGTCGGTGGGCGCGTTCCTGCTCGGGCTGTCCACGCTGCCGTTCCTGTACAACGTGTGGCGCACGGCCCGCAGCGGGCAGAAGGTCATGGTCGACGACCCGTGGGGCTACGGCAACTCGCTTGAGTGGGCCACGTCCTGCCCGCCGCCGCGGCACAACTTCACCTCGCTGCCGCGCATCAGGTCCGAGCGCCCGGTCTTCGACCTGCGTCACCCGCCCGTGCCGCCCGCGGCCGCACCGCAGCTGCAGAAGGAGAACACATGAAGGCCCAGGGATGGCTGTTCCTCGCCGTCGGCATCTTCTTCGCGGGCGTCGACATGATCTACTGGTTCTGGTCGCGTGAGCCGGCCGGCACCACGGCGCTGGCCATCGCGGTCGGCCTCGGGCTGATGATCGGTTACTACCTGCTGTTCACGGCCCGTCGCATCGGCGAGCAGCCCGAGGACGACAAGGAGGCCGAGATCAGCGATGGCGCCGGCGAGCTGGGGTTCTTCAGCCCGCACAGCTGGTGGCCGCTGTTCGTCACGGCCTCGGCCGCGCTCACGGCGGTGGGCTTCGCGGTCGGCTGGTGGCTGTTCCTCATCGGCATCGCCGCCGTGATCATGACGTCGATCGGGTTCGTCTTCGAGTACTACCGGGGCAACTTCTCCCACTAGTCCCGGAACTTACCGCCGCCATCGCGGGCGGCCGAGGGTTCGTCAAGAATCCGTCGGCCGCCCGCGATGGTGTTTTTGCAGGTCAGTTCGCCCCTTTAAGGGGCGTTACGCGCTGTCGGGGGGTATTAACGCATCAGACGTGATCAATCCGGAGCGGGGGGAGACTTCAGGTGCGACACGTAACCGCCTGCGGTGCCGGGGCGCTCGCCCTGCTGGCGCTGACGGCATGCTCGACATCGGCCACCAAGGAGTCCGGGCCCGCCGGCCGGGACGCCACCATCTGGATCGACCCCGTCGACGGCGCCGCCGCCGTGCGCCCCGACCTGCCCGTCCTGGTGGGCGCCGCCCATGGCACGCTGCGGGAAGTGACGCTGGAGACCGGCGGGAAGCGGCTGAGCGGCACGCTGAGCGGCGATCGCACCCGCTGGCGTACCGCACGACCCCTCACCCCTGGAAAGACGTACACGGTGCGTGTGGCGGCCGTCGGGCCGTCGGGTAAGACGTCGCGGCGCACCACCACCTTCTCCACGGCGCCCGCGACCCGCTCCTTCTCGGCCGAGACCATCCTGCCGAGCAAAGAGGGCACCGGCCTCACCGTGGGCGTCGGCATGCCCATCATGATCACCTTCGACCGCGACATCGGCGACCGGGTCGCGGTGGAGCGCCACCTGCGGGTCCTGACGTCCCGGCCCGTCGAGGGCGCCTGGCACTGGCTGGACGACAAGACCGTGACGTTCCGCCCGAAGCGGTTCTGGCCGCCCGGCACCAAGGTGAAGCTCGTGGCGGAGCTGACCGGCGTCGCCGCCGCCCCCGGGGTGTACGGCGCCCATGACTACACCCGGGAGTTCACGATCGGCCGCTCCCAGATCAGCACGGCCGACACCCGCACGCACATGATGAAGGTCCGCCGCGACGGCAAGGTCATCAAGAACTTCCCCATCAGCGCCGGCCGCGGCGGCGTGCGGAAGTACTACACGACCAACGGCATCCACCTCGCCATGTCCCGCGAGGACGTCACCATCATGACCTCGCCCGGCATCGGGCCGGGACAGCCCGGCTACTATCAGGAGACCGTGTACGACACCGTGCGGATCTCCAACAGCGGCGAGTACGTCCACGCCGCCCCCTGGTCCGTGGGCGACCAGGGCAACGCCAACGTCAGCCACGGCTGCATCAACATCAGCCCGGCCAACGCCAAATGGTTCCTCGACCACACGCTGATCGGCGACCCCGTCATCGTCACCGGGTCGCCGCGCGAGCTCGAACCCGCCAACGGGTGGGGCTACTGGCAGGAGCCGTGGCGGGGCTGGCTCAAGTGGAGCGCCCTGCGCACCTCGATGGTCACCGAGCGGCTCGCCTCCGCCGCACGGCAGCCCACCGAGGCCGCCGGGAAGCAGCCCGGCCACTCCTGAGGGCGGCGGCGCCACGGAAACGCGAGGGCCCGGGTGACCATGGTCACCCGGGCCCTCATCCGTGTGGCGGCAGCTCGCCGGCACGCGCCCTCGCCGGGCACCCGGCCGGTGGCGCGCTCAGTGCAGCTCGCCGCGCTGCTCTCCCGCGCCCACCGACACGTGCTCGGCCTCCTCGCCGTGCGCGCCGCCCTCGGGCGGCAGGGGCACGTAATCGGTGCCGTACGCCCGGCTCATCCTGGCCCGCAGCCGGCCGAGCGGCCCGCGCATGCCCTTGGGCGGGATGCCCTCCTTGTCGGGCTCGCTCGGGATCATCGGGATCTGCTTCTTGCCGCGCAGGTGGGCCGCGATGTCCTCGGCCGGCGGCACGTGCACCTCGATGTACTCACCGCTCGGCAGGCGCTTGATGACGCCCGACTCGACGCCGTGGCCCAGTACCTCGGCGTCCTTGCGCTGCAGCCCGATGCAGGTGCGCCACGTGATGATGTAGGCGATGATCGGGCCCACGATGATCGCGATCCGGCCGAACCACGTCGTGGCGTACAGGCTGATGTGGAAGTTCGCCGACAGCTCGTCGTTGGCGCCGAGCAGCCACAGCACGCCGTAGAACGTGACCGCCGAGATGCCGATCGCGGTGCGGTGCGGCGCGTTGCGCGGCCGGTCGACGAGGTGGTGCTCGCGCTTGTCGCCGGTCACCCAGCGTTCCAGGAAGGGATACAGCGCCGCGCCGGTCATGACCAGCCCGAGCGGCAGGAGCGCCGGGATGATCACGCTCAGCGGCAGCGTGTAGTCACCGATGTTGATCTCCCAGGCCGGCATGATGCGCAGGGAGCCCTCGAGGAAGCCCATGTACCAGTCGGGCTGAGATCCCGCCGAGATGTCGGCCGGCGAGTAGGGCCCGAACAGCCAGATCGGGTTGATCTGCGCGAAGGCGCCCAGCAGCGCCAGCACCCCGAAGGTGAACAGGAAGTACGCCCCGCTCTTGGCCATGAAGGCCGGGTAGAACGGCGCGCCCACGACGTTCTGCTCGGTGCGCCCCTTGCCCGGCATCTGGGTGTGCTTCTGCACCCACATCAGGATGAGGTGGGCGCTGATCAGGGCCAGCAGCAGCCCGGGGACGAGCAGGATGTGCAGGCTGTAGAAGCGTGCGATCACGTCGTCGCCGGGGTAGTCGCCGCCGAACAGGAAGAACATGAGGTACGACCCGACGAGCGGGAGCGACACGATCACGCCCTCGGTGATGCGCAGACCGGCGCCCGACAGCAGGTCGTCGGGCAGGGAGTAGCCGAACAGGCCCTCGGCGAGCGCCAGCGTGAACAGCAGGAGGCCGATCAGCCAGTTGATCTCACGCGGCTTGCGGTAGGCCCCGGTGAAGAAGACCCGCAGCATGTGCGCCATCAGCGAGGCCACGAACAGCAGCGCCGCCCAGTGGTGGATCTGCCGCATCAGCAGGCCGCCGCGGACCTCGAAGCTGATGTGCAGCGTCGAGGCGTACGCCTCGGACATCTCCACGCCCTTGAGGGGCTGGTACGACCCGTTGTAGATGACCTCGTTCATGCCTGGCTTGAACCAGAACGTGAGGAACACGCCGGTGAGCAGCAGGATGATGAAGGAGTACAGCGCGATCTCGCCCAGCAGGAACGACCAGTGGTCGGGGAAGATCTTGCGCAGGTTACGGCGCATGAAGTTGCCCGCACCGAGCCGGTCGTCGATGAACGTGCCGGTGCCGCTGATCGCCTTGGGAGGAGTCGTAAAGGCGTCGGTGCTCATGCCTTCTCCCTTGCCTTCTTCTCCGCGTCTCCCCGTTCCCAGAAGCTCGGCCCCACGGGAACGTCGAAGTCGCTCTGCGCGATGAGATAGCCCTCACCGTCGACGGTGATCGGCAGCTGCGGCAGCGGGCGCGCCGCGGGGCCGAAGATCACCTTGGCGCCATCGGCGGCGTCGAACGTCGACTGGTGACACGGGCACAGGATGTGGTGCGTGGTCTGCTCGTACAGGGCGGCAGGGCAGCCGACGTGGGTGCAGATCTTGGAGTAGGCGACGATGCCGTCGTGGGCCCAGTTCACGTTGGTGCCGGACTTGAGCTCGTCGGGCTGGAACTTGATCAGGATCAGCGTGGAGGTCGCCAGCGCGTCGAGATCGTGTTCGTAGCCCTGCGGCACGACCGACAGGATGCCGCCGGGGCTGTTGAAGTCGGCGGCCTTGATCGGCTGGCCGGTGCCCTCGACGACCAGGCGCAGGCCCTTGCGCCACACGGTGTGCCGCAGCCGGTTCTCGGGGGTGGGCCCGAGGTCCTTCAGCAGCACGAGCGGCGCCAGGCCCAGCGGCGCGGCGGCCAGCAGCAGCGTGCGCCGCAGCAGCTTGCGCTTGACGAAGCCGCTCTCGTTGGCGCCCGCGACGAACGTCTTGTCGACGTAGTCGCGCACCTCGGGGTCGGAGCGCATCGGGTGCCGTTCCTGCACCAGGTTGTACTTCGGCATGATGCGGCGGACCCAGATGACGATGCCCGACGCCAGCGACAGGAAGGCCAGCGCCATGGTGCCGCCCAGCGCCACGTTGGAGGTCGCGGTGCGCCCGATGTCGCCCACCTGGAACGCGACGTACGACGCGATGAAGCCGACCGCGGAGAGGAAGGTCACCAGGAACAGCAGCGCGACGACGCGCTCGGCGCGCTTGGCGCTCCGCTCGTCGGGGTAGACGACGCCGTGCTCGACCTGCTCGGTCTCGGTCTCGGCGGGCTCGGCCGCCGCCAGCGCCGGCTGCTGCGCCGCCGGGAGCGGAGTGCCGATCACCCTTCGGGGCACGCGGCCGGTCTCGGCGGTCTCGGCTTCGCCGCCGGTGTGCTCGCTGACGCTCTGCTCGTTGTCGCTCATGCCTTCGCCCGCTTCTTCGCGGTGATCCAGATCGCGGCCAGGATCATCAGCGAGATGCCGACCACCCAGGCCACCAGGCCCTCGGTGACCGGGCCGATGCGGCCGAGGCCGCTGCCGCCGGGATCGGGCTGTGCCCTGACCTGCGTGATGTAGGCGATCATGTCCCGCTTCTGCTCGGGAGTGATCGTGGTGTCGTTGAACACCGGCATCGCCTGCGGGCCGGTGATCATCGCCTCGTAGATCTGCGTGGGCGTCGCCTCGTTCAGCGACGGTGCGTGCTTGCCGTAGGTCAGCGCGCCGCCGGCCCCCGCCCAGTTGTGGCACTGGATGCAGTTGGCCCGGAACAGCTCACCGCCCTTGGCGGCGTCGCCCTTGGCCGGGTCGACCGCCTCGGCGTCCGGCCGGGCCGGCCCGCCGCCCAGCGACTGGACGTACGCCGCGAGGTCGCTGATGGCCTGCGGGGTGACCCAGGGGGCGAGCGGCTTGCGATCGGCCTGCGGAGCCTCGTACGTCGCCATCGGCATGCGCCCCGAGCTGACCTGGAAGTCGACGGCCGCGGCCCCGACGCCGATCAGCGAGGGGGCGACCCCGTCGATGCCCTGCGCGTTGAGCCCATGGCAGCTCGCGCAGTTGGCCTCGAACAGCGACTTGCCGTTGGCCAGGTCATCGGCCTTCCCGGCCAGCGCGGCGTCGGCCGGCTGGTTCATGGAGGCGATGAGGGTGTACGCGCCCCCGGCCAGGCACAGAGCCAGAAGGAGGACGGCATAGCGCGCGAGGGGATGACGCCGTCGCGCGGCGGTCACATTCACCGAAATCCCCATTCTGATCAGTGGATGATGTAGATGGTCGCGAATAGGCCGATCCAGACGACGTCGACGAAGTGCCAGTAGTAGGACACGACGATCGCGCTGGTCGCCTGCTCATGTGTGAAGCGCTTCGCGGCGTACGTGCGTCCCAGCATGAACAGGAACGCGATCAGGCCACCGGTCACGTGCAGGCCATGGAACCCTGTGGTCAGGAAGAAGACCGAGCCGTAGGCGCTGGACGCGATGGTCACGCCCTCGCGGTACAGCTCCATGTACTCGAACAACTGGCCGCCGATGAACCAGGCGCCCATGAGGAAGCTGATGACGTACCAGAAGCGCAGCTTGCGGACCTGGCCGCGCTCGGCGGCCCACACGCCCATCTGGCACGTCACACTCGACAGGACCAGGACGGTGGTGTTCACCAGCGCGAACAGGACGTTCAGATGCGCCTGCGGCCACTCGTGGTGGCCGTCCAGGGTCACTGACCGGATGGTGAAGTACATCGCGAACAGCGCCGCGAAGAACATGAGCTCGGAGGACAGCCAGACGATCGTCCCGATGCTGACCAGGTTGGGCCGGCGGGACGTGGAGGCTGCCGTCGAAGTGATTGCGGATGCTGTCGCCACGGGCAGCATTATTGCGGCTCCCATGCCCGGGTCGGCGCACGACCCCCCATTAGGACCGGTAGCATCCGAGGTGACCATACCTCGCAGACGGAAGTGTGAGCGTGACATGAGGGTTCTCGTCTACAGCGACGACGCGGCCACCCGGGAGAAGGTGCGTCTGGCCATCGGACGCCGTCCCGCCGCCGACGTGCCCCTCGTGGAGATCGTCGAGTGCGCGACCCAGCCCGCCGTGGTCAAGCACCTCGACTCGGGCGAGATCGACGTCGCGGTGCTCGACGGAGAGGCGGCCCCGGCCGGGGGCATGGGCATCTGCCGTCAGGCCAAGGACGAGGTCTACGACTGCCCGCCGATCTGCGTGCTCATCGCACGGCGCGACGACCGCTGGCTGGCCAACTGGTCGCGCGCCGACGCCGTCGTCTCCCAACCGCTCGACCCGATGGCGCTCGCGGAGGCCGTCGCCGACCTGATGCGGCGCCGTGCCGCGTCGCGCGACGGCGCCGACGCCGGGCGCCTGCCCGCCCCCCACTGATCCGGAGACACCATATGGACGCGCGCACCACCTGGCCTGCGCTGCTTTCGGCCCTGCTGGCCGGCGAGCACCTGACCGCCGATGAGACCTCCTGGGCGATGCACGAGATCATGTCGGGGTCGGCGACCCCGGCCCAGATCGCGGCGTTCGCCACCGCGCTGCGCGCCAAGGGCGAGACCGTCGCCGAGGTCGTCGGGCTCGCCCGCACCATGCTCGACTTCGCCCGGCCGCTGACCATCGAGGGCCCCGCCGTCGACATCGTGGGCACCGGCGGCGACCGCGCCCACACCGTCAACGTCTCGACGATGGCGGCCATCGTCGCGGCCGCGGCCGGGGCGCGCGTCGTCAAGCACGGCAACCGCTCGGCGTCGTCGTCGGTCGGTGCGGCCGATGTGCTCGAGCACCTCGGCATCGCCCTCGACCACACGCCGGAGAACACCGCGCGCATCGCCGACGAGGCCGGCATCACGTTCTGCTTCGCCGCCCACTACCACCCGGCGCTGCGCTACGCCATCCCGGTGCGCAAGGAGATCGGCATCCCCACGGTCTTCAACTTCCTCGGCCCGCTCACCAACCCGGCGCGCCCGACCTCGCAGGCCATCGGCGTCTATGACGCGCGTATGCTGCCCGTGCTGGCCGGGGTGTTCGCCGAGCGCGGCGTGTCGGCACTGGTGTTCCGGGGCGACGACGGCCTCGACGAGCTCACCACCGCCACCACCTCCACCGTGTTCGTGGTGCGCGACGGCGAGGCCGAGCAGGTCACGTTCGATCCCGCTGTGCTCGGCATCCCGCGCGCCGACCCGAGCGCGCTGAAGGGCGGCGACGTCGAGTTCAACGCCGGCGCCGTGCGCGACCTGGTGGCCGGCCGCACCGGCCCGGTGCGCGACGCCGTGCTGCTGAACGCCGCCGCGGGGCTGGCCGCCATCGACGGCGCGGGGCGGAGCCTCACCGAGGCGATGGCCGAGGGCTACCAGCGGGCCGCCGAGGCCGTCGACTCCGGCCGGGCGGCCGCCACCCTCGACCGCTGGATCGAGGTCAGCCGGGCCCTGCACGAGGGCTGAGCCCGCGCGGGCCGCCTCCGCCCGGCCTGCGGAGGGGGCCCATGCGGCGGGTTCGCGCGGCGGGCCCGCGGTCAGTCGGTCTCGTCGAGACCGATGGCAAAGGCCGCCTCCAGGTCGTGCCGCGAGTAGGCGCGAAACGCCAGGTGGGTCTCGGTGGCCAGCACCCCGGGCACCTTGTTGATGCGCCCGGGGATCACCTCGGCCACGTCCTCGTACGCCGCGACGCGGACCATGGCCATCAGGTCGTAGTTGCCGGTGATCGAGTAGACCTCGCTCACGCCATCGATGGCGGCGATCGCCTCGGCGACCTCGGTGATCTTGTCGACCTGAGCCTCGATGTGCACGATCGCGGTGACCATTGCTGCTCCTTTTGCGGGCCCGCGCCGTTCGCGGTGCCGTTCGCCCTGGGTGCCGCTGCTGCCTGCGGCCTCGACCGGCACTCTAGCCCGTGCCGGATCACCGCAGTGGACGGCCCTCCCGCGCGGCGCGCCGCTCGACGCCCCGGCCGGCCCCTTGCAGCGCCCCCTGGTAGGCGCGGTCGATGCGCTCCTTGAGCCGGGCGGCGCCCGACACGGGCAGGTGCCACCCGCCGGACGCCTCGACCAGCCGCACCCCCGGGGCCTCCAGCCAGCGCAGGATGCACTCGGTCTCCTCGGCGCTGGCGGCCGGGGTGGGGCCGGGGCCGGGGGAGACGGTCTCGGCCGTGGCGACCAGCGCCTCGACGTACGGCACCGGGTGGGCGCCGCGCGGCATCACCCCGGCGGCGGCGAGGCGGCCGTAGCGGATCACGTGGATGTCCCAGCCGCCGTCGAAGGCCGGGGCGGCGGCCACGAGCTGGGCCAGGCGGGTGATGGCGGTGAGCCGCTGCATGCGGGCGGCGGCCCGCACGTAGGCCGCGAGCCGGTCGCGGTCGACCGCGGCCTCTTCGTAGCGCCGCTCGGCCGACAGCCGGTCCATGCGGGCCCGCACGGCCGCGAACACGGTCTCGGCGTCGTCGCGCATCGCCCGGCGGGCGGTCTCGGCGTGGACGGCGTAGTCTTCGGCCGTCTGCCGCCCCTCGCAGGGCGCGCCGCAGCGGCCGAGCCCGGCGAGGGCGCAGGCGCCGCGCCGGGTGCTCCGGGTGATGCGCTGGGTGCACTGGCGCAGCGGCACCGCCTCGTGAATGACGCTGCGCGCGTCGTCGGCGGCCCTGCTGCTGCCGAACGGGCCGAGGTAGGTGGCGCCGTCGTCTTTCACCTCGCGCACGATCGACAGCCGGGGGAACGGCTCGTCGGTGAGCTTGAGCCACACCACCTTCTCCGGGAACCGCGAACGGCGGTTGTAGCGCGGCTTGGTCGCGCCGATCATGCGCAGCTCGCGCACCTCGGCCTCCAGCCCGGTGGCGCACACGATCGGGCGCACCCGCTCGGCGAGGCCGATCATCTCGCGGATGCGCGGGCGGGTCTCGCCGGCGGTGAAGTAGGACCGGACCCGGGCGCGCAGGTCGGCGCTCTTGCCGATGTACAGGGCCTCGCCGCGGTCGTCTTCGAAGACGTAGACGCCCGGTGCGCTCGGGATGCGGTCGGCCAGGTGCCGCTTGCCGCGCTGCTGCGGCGTGGGGGCGCGGACGAACCCCCGCAGCTCCTCCAGCGTGGCCACGCCGAACGACCCGGCGCGCTCGAGCAGGCCGTGCAGCACGTCGACCGTGGCCTTGGCGTCGTCGAGCGCCCGGTGGCAGGGCTGGGTGCGGGTGCGGAACAGCCGGGCCAGCGTGGCCAGCTTGCAGTTGGGGGTCTCGTCGCGGGTGAGCACCCGCCGGGCCAGGTCGGCGGTGTCGACGACCGGATTGGCCGGCGGGGGGTAGTCGTGGGCGGCGCAGGCGGCCTTGAGGAACCCCACGTCGAACGGCGCGTTGTGGGCCACCAGCACGGCGCCCCGGATGAACTCCAGGAACGACGGCAGCACCGACTCGACGCGCGGCGCCGCCATCACCATGGCGTCGGTGATGCCGGTCAGCACGGTGATGAGCGGCGGGATGGGCGAGCCGGGGTCGACCAGCGTGGCGAACTCGCCGAGCACCTCACCGCCGCGCACCTTGACCGCGCCGATCTCGGTGATGGAGTGCTCACGGGCCGAGCCGCCCGTGGTCTCGAGGTCGAAGACCACGAACGTCACCCCGCTGAGCGGCGTGCCGAGCTCGTCGAGGGTGCCCTGTACGTGATCCACGACCCATGACCATAGAGGCCTCGACCGACAATGTCGCCGAGCGGGCCGGGCGAGGGAACGGCGCGTGCGGCGGCCCGGACGGCGCCCGCCGCGGGGTTTCCGCACCGTGTCCGGGCCGAGACCCGGTGGTGTCCTGAGCGTATTGGGCTATATGTCCATGTTCGGGGCATGTGGCGGGACGTGATCCTGGCGACTCGATCGGGTGTGACACGGTCGTACCCTTGTCACAAGGAACGAGACGATGGCACACACGGAGCACACGCCGCGGGAGTCACTGGGAGCGATGGGATGAGTTCAGCCGGGGAGGGCCTGTCTCGTCCGCTGCCCGAACAGGTCCGTAACAGTGTCGTCGAGCTGGCGGCACAGGTGCTCGGTTCGCTGCCGTCTGCCGCGGTGCCGCCGCCACTGCGCAGCATCGCCAAGTTCGACCCGCGCAAGCGCGCCCGGCTCGGCGGCGCTCCGATCGCCGCCCAGCTGGAGGCCGACAAGGAGTTCCGCGAGGCGGTCGCCGAGGCCGTCGAGCACGCCTGGCCCGAGCTGGTCGCCGGGCTCGCCGACGGCGCCGTGCCGCCGGCGGCCGACCCGGTGCTCGTCGCCTCGGCCGCCTATCTCACCCGCCCGCCCGGCTGGCCCGAACTGGTCGAGACGGCGCGGGCCGACCTGGAGAAGTCGGCGGCGATCGCCGAGGGGTCGGCCCATCAGCAGACCGTGACCCGGCTGCGCGAGCAGCTCTCCGCGCAGAAGATCGCGGCCAAGGAGGAGATCGACCGCGTCCGCGACCAGCTCAAGGCCGCCAGGTCCGAGAACTCCGATCTGCGGCGCAAGCTGCACTCCGCCCGCGAGCGGGTCAAGGTCGCAGAGCGGCGGGCCGCCGAGCTGGAGGAGGAGGCGGCGGCCGCGCGGGCCGCCGCCGCGGCCGTGAACAGCACCACCGAGGCCGAGCTGCGGCGGGTGCGCGAGCGGCTGGCGCATGCCGAGCGCCAGCTGGAGGCCGGGCGCCGGGCCGCGCGCGAGGGCCGCAGCGTCGACGAGGCGCGCATCCGGGTGCTGCTCGACGCACTGCAGGACACCGCCGCCGGGCTGCGCAACGAGCTGGCCCTGCCCACCACCATCTCCCGCCCGGCGGACTCGGTCGCCGCCGTGCGGCCCGGCAGGCCGGGTGTGCGCGCGGTGCCGGCCCGGGCGCTGGCCGACGACGACCCGGCGCTGCTCGACCAGTTGCTCGCGATCCCGCATCTGCACCTGGTGATCGACGGTTACAACGTCACCAAGACCGGCTATCCCTCGCTCACGCTGGCCGACCAGCGCGCCCGGCTCTTGACGGGGCTCGGCGGTCTTGCCGTACAGTCTCGCGTGGAGATCACCTGTGTCTTCGACGGCGCGGAGCTGGGCGGGCCGGTGCACGTCTCGGCGCCGCGCGGGGTCAGGGTGCTGTTCAGCGAGCCCGGCGAGATCGCCGACGATCTGATCCGCACGCTGGTTCGCGCCGAGCCCGCGGGCCGTGCGGTGGCGGTGGTGTCGTCCGACCGAGAGGTGGCCGAATCGGTGCGCCGCATGGGGGCGCGTCCGGTGCCGTCGTCGCTGCTGCTCCGGCGGCTGGGACGCAGTTGAATCCACACTTATACGCACTTGTCCGGACTTCGGTTCAATGCCGCCGTTCAAGTTGAATCACGCTGGTCGCTTGAGTAACGTCTCGCCCCAGTTGTCTCGCTGGGAAGGGCTGGCTGGGTCGTGGCCGTTGGCGCTGATCGACGCATGGGGAGCGACGCATGAGGAGCTCTGGGCGGACCGGGAGCCGATGGCTCCGGCACGGGCTGGTGACCGTGGGCATGGTCACGCTCGTCGTGACGGTCACCCAGGGCGGCGCCGTCGCCGACCCCAAGCCCACCGTCGCGCAGGCGAAGGCCAAGCTGCGCAAGCTGGAGGACAAGGCCGACAAGGCGGTCGACCAGTACAACGCGGCCAACGAGCGGCTCAAGCGCGCGCGGAAGACCTACACCTCGCTGAACGGTGACTACAGGCGCCAGCGGGCCAAGGTGGAGAACCTGCGCGCCGGCATCGTCAACCTGGCCGTGAGCGCCTACCAGAGCGGCGACGTGATGGTCGGCATGGCCGGCCTGTCGACCGCGCAGGACCCGCACAGCGTGCTGAACGGCCTCGCCACCCTCAACCAGCTCGCGGCGCAGCGCGCCGGTGCCGTGCAGGGCTACGAGGCGGCCCTGAAAGGGCTGAAGTCGCGGTGGAGCAAGGCGAAGGACGCCTACGACGACGCCAAGGACGAGCTGGCCGACTTCCGCAAGCGCAAAACCGAGGTCGAGAAGCTGGTGGGGGAGCAGGAGCGGCTGCTGCGGCGCCTCAACGCCTACCGGGTGGGCGATCCGAACAGCCCCGGCATCAAGTACACCGGCCCGGCGTCCGGCGACGCTCTCAGCGCGCTCCAGTTCGCCTATGGTCAGGTGGGCAAGCCGTACCGGTACGGCGGCACCGGGCCCGGCGCGTACGACTGCTCGGGCCTCACGCAGGCGGCCTGGGCGGCCGGTGGCGTGCACCTGCCCCGCACGGCGGCGCAGCAGTGGTCCTGGGGAGCCTCCCGGCGGGTGTCGATGGACGAGCTGGAGCCGGGCGACCTGCTGTTCACGGCCGGGCTCGGGCACGTCGGCATCTACGCCGGCAACGGCAAGATGGTGCACGCGCCGCAGACCGGCGACGTGGTGAAGGTCGTCACCCTCGACTCGTACGGCCGCGGCCGTTTCATCGGGGCCGTGCGGCCCTGAGCGCCCCGTGCGGGCGTGGCCCGGGCGAAGGCCGGGGGAGAGGCGACGCATTCCACAGGATGAGGCGGAGGGGACCGGTCCCCTCCGCTTTTTTCGTGCGCGGACGATCTCCGATCGACCATCGTCCATGCGGTGTGACCCAGTGACGTGTGTGATGAAAACGACATCGGTGATTGCTTTCGCCCATTGATGAGGCTTTGTGAGAAGCATCACAGATCGATAACGGAACCGCCGTGTACTCAGGCGCTTTGGCGTCGGATGGCGCCCTGTCTGGCGGGGAATTTTGCGAATGCTTTGCCGGGATGTGGCGATCTGTGTAGTTTCTCGCCTTGCGACGAGCACGCCATGCCGTCGCCGGACGACATCGGGCCGAAGACCTGATGCGCCGATAACAGATCCACGAGCCGCCGCCACTCCATAAGCGGTCGAGAACCCATTCGCGGGCGGCGGCAGGCCGAGTCCGTGCAGTCAGGAGGCACGGAGCCGGGGACCCAATAGGCCCGCCCGAATGCGCGGAGCCCGGGGTGAATCGGCGCCCGGCGGCGCCGTAGGGCGACTTCCCCGCCCGAATCCGTCAGCTAACCCGGTAGGCGCGAGCGGAAGAACCTAGGAGCGATCCTGTCCACTTCGACGAATTCCCTGTGCCATGCTGCCCGCCTTTCCCTTACCGGGGCCGCCCTGGTGACCACCGTGACGGCCGCCGCCGGAACGGTCGCCCTCCAGGCCCCCGCCGCCCACGCCGCCACGCGCGGCGCCGCCGCCCAGGAGGGCGCGCCCGGCGGCGCCGAGGCCGTGACGGCCAAGGCGGCCAAGCGCCTGAGCAGGGCCGTCAGGCAGCACCTGCTGGCGGCGAAGGCCGTGGCCGTGGCCAAGCGGCAGCTGGGCGACCCCTACGTGTACGGCGCCGCCGGCCCCCGCGCCTTCGACTGCTCCGGCCTGGTGCAGTTCGCCTGGCGCAAGGCCGGCGTGGCCATCCCTCGGGTGACCACGAGCCAGTACCGGGCGATCGACAAGAAGGTGTCGTGGAAGCACCTGCGCCCCGGCGACCTGCTCTTCTTCCACGGCAAGGGTCACGTCGGCATGTACGTCGGCCACGGCAAGATGATCCACGCCCCCCACAGCGGCTCGACCGTGCGCATCGAGAAGCTG
This sequence comes from Actinomycetales bacterium, assembly GCA_044507605.1. Taxonomy (GTDB): domain Bacteria; phylum Actinomycetota; class Actinomycetes; order Streptosporangiales; family Streptosporangiaceae; genus Thermopolyspora. Next base: position 32,295 of record JBIQJI010000067.1, read on the forward strand.
GGCTCGTGGCGCAAGAACACCTTCGACGGCGCCGTACGCCCCGGCGCCTGACCCCGGTGCCTGATCCCGGTGCCTGATTCGGCGCCCGCCCCGGCGCGCCGGCGCCCGGTCGCGGCCCGCCCGCCCGTCCCCTCGGCGGGCGGGCCGTACACTCCCTGAGTGCCTGTCCGGACCCCGGCGCGCGTCCCGCGGGCCCCCGTCCAGCCGGCCACGCCGATGCGCGTCATCGCCGCCGTCGCGGCCGTGGCCGTGCTGCTGGCCGGCGCGGCCGCGTCGGGGCCGCCCGCCGACCCGCTCCTGGCCCGTGTCGTGGCCCTCGCCCGCGCGCACCCCGAGATCTGGACCGGCGCCGGGCTCACCCGGCACGGCCACGTGGCGATCCTCGGCGGCGCCACCGCCCTGCGGGCCGATCTCGCCGCCCGCGCCGAGCGGGCCAGGGCCGAGGTGGCCAGGGTGTGGGGGCCGGTCGACGCGGTGGTCCTGGTGCCGGCCACCACCGCCCAGGCGGCGGTCCTCGCCGCCCCCGCCGACGTGGCGGGGCTCGCCGCGGTGGCCGCCGTCGACCATGTGGTGCTGGAGCCCCGCGCGTTCGCCCGGCTGTCACCGGCGGGCCGGCAGGTGGTGCTCACCCACGAGCTGACCCACGTCGCCACCCGCGCCGCCGCCAGCGACCTGCCGGCCTGGCTCATCGAAGGGTTCGCCGACTACGTCGGCTACCGTGGCTCCGCGATCCCGGTGCGGCGCGCCGCCACCGAGCTCGCCGCCGAGGTGCGGGCCGGCCGCCTCCCGGCCGCGCTGCCGACGCGGGCCGACTTCGACGACGACCGGCGCCGCGTGCTCGCGTACGAGGAGGCGTGGCTCGCCTGCCGCTTCATCGCGGCGCGCTTCGGTGAGGAACGGCTGGTGAGGCTCTACCGTCGGGAGGTGCCACTGGGGATGAGCATCGCGGCTTTCACGGCCGCCTGGCGCGAGTACGTTCGGGGGGAACTGACATGACGGCGGTGAACGTGCGGCCGGAGCGCGGCGACGTCGGGGTGCCGGCGGCGCGCGGCGCGGGCGTCGGGCTGGCGGCACTGGGCGTGGCGTTCGTCGCGGTCACGGCGTTCACCACGCCGTGGCAGGACCTCCCGCCCGACCCGGCCGCCCCCTCCCGCGACTTCACCGCCGCCCAGATCGCCCGCGCCGAGGCGTTCGACGCCGCGCTGAGCCCGCCGTCGTGGCTGTCGCTCGGCATCTCGCTGATCGTGGCCGCCCTGCTGGTGGTCACCCCGCTCGGCGCGCGCCTCACCTCCTGGCTGCGTGGCCCGGCCTGGCTGCGCGCGCTGATCGGGGTGTACGTCGTGAAGGCGGTGCCGCTGGCGCTCATCTGGCCGCTCGCCATGTGGTTCGAGACGCGGCTGCGCTCGTTCGGGCTGTCCACGCAGGGCTGGGGGAGCTGGACCGCCGACCGGCTGAAGTCGTTCGCGATCGACACCGGGCTGCTCGCCGTCAGCGTGCTGGTGGTGATCCTGCTGGCGCGCCGGTGGCGCAGGTGGTGGATCCCGGCGTCGGCGGCGGCGTTCGTGCTCACCGTGGGCGTCTCGTTCGGCTATCCCGTGCTGATCGCGCCGCTGTTCAACGACTTCACGCCGCTGCCGGCCGGCGCGCTGCGCACCGACCTGATCAACATGGCCGCCCGCGACGGCGTGCCGGTCAGCGACGTCCTCGTCGCCGACGCCTCGCGCCGCACCACCGCCCTCAACGCCTACGTGTCCGGGTTCGGTGCCACCCGCCGCGTCGTCGTCTACGACACGCTGCTCAAGGCGCCGCCCGGCGAGATCAAGCTGGTGGTCGCCCACGAGCTCGGCCACGCCAAAGCGCGTGACGTCCTGTCGGGCACGCTGGTGGGCGCGCTGGGCGGAGCCGCCGGGGTGTGCCTGCTGTACCTGATCACCTCCAGCGGCTTCGTCCGCCGCCGCGCCGGGCTGCCCTCGGTGGCCGATCCGCGCGCCGCCGGGCTGCTCATCGGGCTGTTCGCGCTCGGCGGTTTCCTCGCCGGCCCGGCCGACAACCTGGTCGGCCGCGCCGTCGAGGCCCGCGCCGACCTGCACGCCCTCACGCTCACCCGCGACCCCGCCACGTTCGTCGCCATGCAGAAACGCCTCGCGGTGACCAACATCGCCGATCTGTCACCCTCTACCGTGGAGTACGTCCTGTACGCGTCTCACCCGACCACCCCGGAGCGCATCGCCATGGCCCGGTCCTTCGCGTCCCAGCACCGCCTGCCAGAGCCGTGACGACACTGATCGTCACGAACGACTTCCCGCCGCGCCCTGGTGGCATCCAGGCGTTCGTGCACGCCCTGGCCGCACGCATGCGGCCGGGCTCCGTCACCGTGTACGCCCCCCGGTGGGAGGGCCACGAGGCGTTCGACGCCGACCAGGCCTACCGCGTGGTGCGGCACCGGAGCACCCTGATGCCGCCCATCCGCCCGGT
>JBIQJI010000009.1:0-130515 GCA_044507605.1 Actinomycetales bacterium
AGCAGCTGACTCTTAATCAGCGGGTCCGGGGTTCGAGTCCCTGGCGGCGCACCACATCCAGCCCCGGCTCGGCGCACCGAGCCGGGGCTTTCGCGGTTCATCGGACAGGTTCACCGGACGTGGTCCGGTCAGACGACCGGGGGCGGCGCGATGACGTCGATGTCGGTGCGCACGTCGATCACCACCGGGCGTCCGGCCGCCAGCCCCCGCTGCAGGGCGCTCGCGAGATCAGACGGCTTGTCGACCCTGATGCCGAGCGCGCCCATCTCCTCGGCGACGCGCGCGAAGTCGACCGGGCGGAACGTCCACATCTCCCGGGAGCGCTCGGTGGGGGCGCCCTCGTAGGCGCGCTCGAAGCCCCGTTTGCTCTGGTTGCCACCTGAGTTGTTGTTGACCACGGTGACGCTGGCGAGGTTCCAGCGCACGGCCGTCTCGATCTCGGCCAGGTGGTAGTAGAGCCCGGAGTCGCCGGTGAACACGACCACCGGGCGGTCGCCGGCGGCGGCCTTGGCGCCGATGCCGGCCGGGAACGCCCAGCCGAGGTGCCCGGCGGCGCGCAGGTACGCCTGGCCGGGCGACGTGACGTCGTGGAACTGCGCCATCCACATGCCGGCGTGGCCCGTGTCGGCGAGCACCACCGCGTCGGCGGGCAGCCCGGCCGTGAGCTCGGCGCAGATGCGCTCCGGCCTGATCGGCGTCGCGTCGCTGGTCAGGACCTCGCGGTAGCGTTCGCGCCACTCGTCCTTGAGCCGGGCCACCTCGGCCAGCCAGCCGTCCCGGGCCGGTGCCGTGCCGGGCGTGAGCCGTTGCCGCAGGCGTTCGAGCACCTGGCGGGCGTCGCCCACGACGGCCGCGACCAGCGGGTAGTTCTGGCCCAGCACCTCGGGGTCGATGTCGATGTGGACGGCGCGGACCCCCGGAGCCGGCACGGTCCAGAAGTTCGTGGTCATGCCGCCGGCGCGGGTGCCGACGAAGCACACGAGGTCGGCCGCGTTGACGACCAGGTTGGCGCACTCCCGGGAGTAGGTGCCGACCACGCCGACCGACAGCGGATGGGTGCCGGGGATGGTGTCCTTGCCGTTGGCCGAGGTCGCCACCGGGATCGACATCGCCTCGGCCAGCGCGACCAGGGCGGCGCCGGCCCGCGACGAGCGCACGCCGCCGCCGGCCACGATGACCGGGCGCCGGGCCGCCGACAGGGCCCGCAGCGCGTCGTCGAGATCGGCGTCGTCCGGACAGGGGCGGAACGGCGGCACCGCGGCGAAGCGCGGCTCGACCCGGGCCTCGACGCCGGTCTTCTCGGCGTCGAGCTGGCCCTCGTTGCCCTGCACCTGCAGGTGCACCGGCCCGGGGCGGCCCGACACGGCCACCCGGAACGCCTGCCGCAGCAGGTCGGCGAAGCGGTCGGGATGGTCGATCGTGGCGTTGAACTTGGTGACCTGGTCGAAGGCCGGCAGGTCGTCGATCTCCTGGTACACGTGGCGGAACGTCGTCTCGGGGCGGCGGCCGCCGGTGAGCGCGAGCACCGGCGACCCGGCGAGGTAGGGCTCGCGCAGGCCGGCGCAGAGGTTGAGCGCGCCGACGACCTGGGCGGCGCAGACGCCGGGCCGCCCGGCGACCCGCGCGTAACCGTCGGCCATGTAGACCGCGGCCTTCTCGCCGTGGGTGGTGATCCGGGCGACGCCGGGGTGGCGGCGTTCCAGCTCGGCCAGGGTCCGGCGGATCACGGCCGGCACCTGGAACAGGTGGGTCACGCCGTAGCCGGCCAGCATGTCGGCCAGCACGATGGCGGCGGGCCGGGACGATTCACGGTCGGACATGTGCGCCTCCAGGGCCGAGCAGGGATGATCCGCGCTACGGTCGGACTATCATACAATCAGCCCGCCCGCGTCAACCGTGCGTGTTCCCGCACCCGAACGCCGCCTTCTTCGTCACCCCATGGACGTCGTCCGCGTAACCTCCTACGATTCGTCGGACCATCATACGGCAATAGGGCCAGGACGGCCCTAACGCGGACGGAGAATCCCATGACCTCCGACAAACTCGTGCTCGTGACCGGCGGCAGCCGGGGCATCGGCGCGGCGACCGCGGTCGCGGCCGCCCGGCGGGGCTGGTCGGTGCTGCTGACCTACCGCGCCGACGCGGACGCCGCCCGGTCCGTCGTCGATCGGTGCGCCGCACTCGGCGTGCGCGCCGACGCCGTCACGTTCGACGCCGCCGACCTCGACGCCGTCGACCCGCTGTTCGCCGCCGTCGACTCCTTCGGTGTGCCGCTGCGCGGGCTGGTCAACAACGCCGGCATCAGCACCCTCCCGTCGGCGGTCGCCGACATGTCCACCGAGCGGCTGCAGCGCACCATGGTGATCAACTCGTTGAGCCCGATGCTCGTCGCCCGGGAGGCCGTCCGGCGGATGGCGATCTCACGTGGCGGGCAAGGCGGCGCGATCGTCAACGTCTCGTCCCGGCTCAGCGAGCTCGGCGCGCCCGGCCGCCACGTCGACTACGCCGCCAGCAAGGCGGCGGTGGACGGCTTCACCCGGGGGCTGGGCCGCGAGGTCGTCGCCGACGGCGTCCGGGTGAACGGGGTCCGGCCGGGCGTCATCGACACGGAGATCCACGCCAGCATCGGCGAGCCCGACCGCGCCAAGCAGGTGGGGAGCACGGTGCCGATCGGGCGGCCCGGCCGCGCCGAGGAGGTCGCCGACACGATCGTCTGGCTGCTGTCGGACGAGGCCTCGTACATCTCCGCCTGCCTGGTCGAGGTGTCGGGAGGCCGCTGATGAGGCCGCTGCTGATGCCGCTGATGGGGCGGCTGGTGAGGCGGCTGATGAGAGCGCCCCCAGGAACCCTTGACGATTGTCTTACAATCATGCAATGCTCTGTGCGCACAGAGAACCTCATGTGCGCAGTGCGCACGAACTGAGGGAGGCGGAGCTCCCATGAAACTCGTCCGCAGCAGACCCTCGCAGCTCCCTCGCCACCGCGTCGTCACCTGACCGGACCGCGGACCGCGAGGTCGCGCAATCCCACACCACGGCTCCGCGGGCACGTGCCGCCCGCGGCCAACAGACGGCCACGACAGGACGGGACCGCCCCGCGCGGGACCGTCCGCCCCTCCCCACCGGCCACCGATCCGGCCACCGGTCACCTCTCAGCTCAACCCCCCAACCGACCCGAAAGGGCGTCGGCCATGTCTGCCACCTCTTCGCACACACCCCACTCGACACCGACCCGCTCCCTCCGCCGCTGGATGACCGCGCCCTGCGCCCTCGCCCTGCTGGGGGCCGCGCTCGTCGGCTGCGGCTCGTCCGGCACCTCGACGGGCGGCTCCGGCGGCGACGACGGCGGGGACACCATCCACATCGGCCTGGCCGTCGGCAAGACGGGCTACCTGGCCGCAGTCGACACCCCGTTCGCCAACGGGGTGACCCTCGCCGCCGACTACCTGAACAAGAACGGCGGCGTGGACGGCAAGAAGATCAAGGTCACGACGCTGGACATGCAGTCCAACGCCGCCAAGGCGGTCCCCGTGACCAACCAGCTGCTCAACCAGTACAAGGTCGACGTGATCATCGGCGGCTCGACCTCCGCCGCCACCGCCGCCGACGCGCCGATCATCGAACCCCGCAAGGTGCCGATGATCGCCGCCTCCGTGCTGCCGCCCAACAGCAAGTGGGTGTTCTCCACCCTGCAGCCGGTCGACAAGACCAATGCGGTCGACCTCGAGTTCGCCAAGTCGCTGAAGGTCAAGAAGGTCGCGGTGCTCTACTCGCAGACCCCGTACGGCCAGAACGCCGCGGCGTCGATGGGTGACGCGGCCAAGGCCGCCGGGATCGAGGTGGTCGCCTCCGAGCCGGTCGAGGCCAACGCCACCGACGTCACCCCGCAGCTGTCGAAGGCGAAGGCGGCCGGCGCCGAGGCGATCATCGACGTCCTCGCCGGGCCGGTGCACATCGTGGAGGCCAAGGCCGCGGCGACGCTGAACCTCGACATCCCGGTCATCACCGGAACGGACGAGATCGCGACCTTCGAGCCCGCCTCGAAGGCCTACGAACACTGCTACTTCACCGCCATCGCGCCGCAGATCTACCCGCACAACAACGACCCGGGCATCAAGGCGGCCAACGAGAAGTTCCTGCCGATCTACGAGGCCGCGTACGGCGACAACCCGGGCATCGGCTCGGCGGCACGCGGCTGGGACTCGGTGATGATCCTGGCCGAGGCGGTCAAGGCCAGCGGGGCCACGACCGGCGAGAAGCTGCGCGCCGCCCTCGAGCAGGTCAACTACACCGGGACGATGTCGGTGTACAAGTTCTCCGCCGACGACCTCACCGGACAGGCGAGCACGCCGAACCCGCTCGGCATCCTGCGCGGTGACAACGGCAAGCTCGAAGTCGTCTACCCCGAGACCGCGTCATGACCTCCGCACCGGAAACCGCCGCACCGGTGCCGGACGCGGCAGGGCCCCCCGTCCTGCGGCTCGACGAGGTGGGAGTCCGCTACGGCAACGTGCACGCGCTGTCGCCGCTGAGCTTCCAGGTCGGGCGCAGAGAACTCGTGCTGATCCTCGGCACGAACGGCGCGGGCAAGACGAGCCTCGTCAACGCGATCGCCGGCCTGGTGCCGGTGTCGCAGGGCGAGGTCTACGTCAACGGGACCCGGGTCACCCGGGTCCCGGCCTACCGCCGCGTACGAGGCGGGGTGTCGCTCGTGCCCGAGGGCCGTGGCCCGCTGCCCGGCATCAGCGTCGAGGACAACCTCATCCTCGGCTGGCGGTCCCGCCGCCGCAACGACTACAAGCAGCAGCGCGACCGCGTGATCGACCTGTTCCCCATCCTGGGTGATCGCCTCCAGCAGGACTGCTCGACCCTGTCCGGCGGCGAGATGCAGATGCTCGCCATCGCGCGGGCCCTGCTCAGCGACCCGGACGTGCTGCTGCTCGACGAGCCGTCGCTCGGCCTCGCCCCCCAGCCGGTGGGGCAGGTCTACGAGGTGCTCGGCCGGCTGGCCGCCGACGGGCTGTCGATGATCGTGGTGGAGCAGAAGGCGGTGCCGCTGCCCGTCACCCCGGCGCTGACCATCGTGCTCCACCACGGCGAGGTGCTCGAACGGCGCGTCAACGGCAGGCCGACGGACGCCGAACTGGCCGATCTCTACCTGGGAGGAGGTGGCGAGGATGCCCCGCACCCGGCCCCAGCGCGTTGACCTGGCCCGGCTCGCCCGCACCTACACCGGACCGCTGATCACGGCGCTCGTGCTCCTCGCCTTCTACGCGAGCGGCGAGCCGTTCTGGTTGTACAACCTGACCCTGGTGGCGACCTACGCCATCGTGGTCGTGGGCCTGAACGTGTTCGTCGGCTACCTCGGCCTGGTGACGTTCGCGCAGACCTCCTTCATGGCCATCGGCGCGTACACCCTGGCGATCCTGACCATCCGGCACGGGTGGAACCCGTGGGCGGCGCTCGCGGTCGGCCTCGCGCTCTCCGTGATCGCCGCCGTGGCGGTCGGCGTGCCGCTGCTGCGGCTGCGCGGCCACTACCTGACGATGACGACGTTCGCGCTGGCCCTGAGCACCTTCTCCTACGTCACCGGGGCGACCTCGTTCACCGGCGGCAGCGTCGGCATCTCCGGTGTCCCGCCGCTGGCCATCGGCTCGTTCTCCCTGGCCGATCCGGGCGACGCCTACATCGCCTGCTGGGTCATGGTCGGCGTCGTGACCTGGATCGGGGTGCGGCTGCGCGACTCGCACATCGGCCGGGCCTGGCGCACCATCTCCAGCGAGGAGGAGGCCGGCACCAGCCTGGGCCTGCGCGTCCAGCGGTACAAGGTCATCGGGTTCGTGCTGGCCGCGGTGTTCGGTGCCCTCGGCGGCACGCTGTACGCCTCGTTCACCACCTACCTGAGCCCCGACCTGTACGACGCCACGATCGGCGTCAACCTGTTCGTGATGCTGTTCCTCGGCGGGCGGAACCGCACCCTGGCCCCGATCATCGGCGCGGCGGTGCTGATTTTGGTGCCGCAGGAGTTCGCGGCCCTGTCGGACATCCAGACGATCCTGTTCGACGTCATCCTGCTGATCATCATTCTGCTCAAGCCGGGTGGCCTGCTGGAGCCGCCGCTGTGGCTGCTGCGCCTGTTCCGGCGCGTCTTCGGCGACGGCGCCGGCCCGGACCGGCCGGACCCGGCCGGCGCCGCGCCGGCCCGCCACGACACCCAAGCGATCGGAGCGGACCGATGAGGAGCGGACCGATGAACGCCTTCCGCAAGCGGGCGACGCCGGCCGCGGGCGCCTCGACCGGCGGCCTCGTCGCCACGGGCATCGCCAAGAGCTTCGGCGGTGTGCACGCGCTGCAGGGCGTCGACCTGACCATCCCGGAGCGCACCATCGTCGGCCTGATCGGGCCGAACGGCGCCGGCAAGTCGACCCTGCTCAAGTCACTGTGCGGCTTCGTGACGCCCGACGCGGGCACCGTCACCCTCGGGTCGGCGAACCTGTCCGGCCTGGCGCCCGCCCAGATCGCGCGGGCGGGGCTCGTCACCACGTTCCAGCACGCGACGCCGATCTCCGGCCTCAGCGTGCTCGACAACATCCTGGTGGGAATGACCGAGCAGCACGTCGGCGGGGTCTTCGCCGCGCTGTGCGGCACACCCGGCTACCGGGTCAGCGAGCGCCGGCAGCGCGAGCGCGGCCACGAACTGCTGCGTTCCTTCGGGCTGGAGGACGTCGCCGACGTCGACGCGGGCGGGCTGAGCTTCGGCCGGCTCCGGCTGCTGGAGATCGCGCGGGCGGTGGCGGCCAGGCCCCGGCTGCTGCTGCTGGACGAGCCCGCCGCCGGGCTCAACCGGGTCGAGATCAAGGGCATGACCGCCGCGATCCGCGCGCTCCGCGACGACCACGGCATGGGGGTGCTGGTCGTCGACCACGACGTGCCCTTCGTGTTCGACATCTCCGACCGCATCACCGCCATGAACTTCGGCCGCGTCATCGCCGAGGGCACACCGGCCGAGATCGAACAGGACGACGCCGTCCGGTCCGCCTACCTCAGCGTCGACACCGCGTCCGACCCTGACCCCTCCGAAGGAGAAAGCAGATGACCATCGTGGCCATCGGCATAGCGACAGGGTTCGTCTATGCCCTGGTGGCGGTCGGGTACTCGCTGATCTACCGCACCACCGGCATCGTGAACTTCGCCCAGGGCGCGTTCGTGATGGTCGGTGCCATGGCGACCTACTGGCTGCATCAAGTGCATCACATTCCCTACCCGCTCGCGGCCGCCGGCGGAGTGATCATCGCGGGCGCCGTCGGCGGCGTGCTCTGGGTGGCGGTCGTGTCGCCGCTGTGGCGGCGCAAAAGCCCGTCCGTCGTGGTGATCCTGGCCACCCTGGTGTTCGGCGACCTCGTCGCCAACGTCGTCGCGAAGGGCATCAGCGCCGACCCCCAGACGCTGCCGCAGTGGATACCCGGCTTCCGGGTGTCGATCGGCGGGGCGAGCCTGGAGGGGCAGTACCTGATCGTGATCGGGGTCGCCCTGGTGTCGATCCTCGGCATCGCGATCGCCCTGCAGCGGACCAACATCGGCCGGGCGATGCGGGCCTGCGCGGCCAACACCGAGACGAGCCAGCTGCTCGGCATCGCGCCCCGGCGGGTGGGCGCGGCGGCGATGATCTTCACCGCGGCCCTGGCCGGGCTCGCCGGGGTGGTCTTCACGCCGGCCGGGTACACGGACTACGCTTCGGCCCTGACCTACGGGATCTACGGATTCGTCGCGGCCACGATCGGCAGTTTCGGCGACCTGTGGGGCGCGCTGCTCGGCGGCATCCTGCTCGGGGTGGTGACGGCGCTGGTCGGCCGGTACATCAGCACCAACTACGAACTGGTGATCGCCTTCGGCGTCCTGCTGGTGCTGCTCGTCCTGCGCCCCCAGGGACTGCTCGGGCGCAAGACGGTCGTGCACGAAACCTAGTCCGTCGTCCGCCCCTCCGCGCACGGCCGAGACGAAAGGTTCACCATGGCACGCAGTGACGGCGGCGCCCTCGACGGCGCGTCGTCGATCAATCCACGCGACCGTGTGGTGTCGCTGGAACGGGGACTCGCCGTCCTGCTGGCGCTGGGCCAGGGCGAGACGCTGTCCCTGCGGGAGGTCGCCGAGAGCGCCGGGGTCAGCCGGGCCGCCGCCAGGCGCTTCCTCATCACGCTCAAACACCTCGGGTACGTGGCCGAAAGCGCGGACGGCTACGAGATCCGGCCGAAGGTGTTCGAGTTCGGCTACGCCTACCTGGGCCGCCAGCCCCTGACCGCGGTGACGACCCCGCACCTGATGGAGCTGGTGGCCCGCATCGACGAGTTCGCCTCGATCGCGGTGCTCGACGACGAGCACATCGTGCACATCGTCCGCGAGACGCCACCGAGCCGGCTCATCCTCGTCGACATCAACGTGGGCAGCCGGCTGCCCGCCTACCCGACCGCGCAGGGCAGGGTGCTGCTGGCGGGGCTGCCGCCGCAGCAGTGGAAGGAGGCGTCGAGCCGCCTGACGTTCACCCGCTTCACCCCCCACACCATGGACAGCCTCGACGAACTGGAAAGGGAGGTCGACATCGTCCGCCGCGACGGCTACGCCATCAACGACCAGCAGATGACCGACGGCATCCGGTCCGTCGCCGTGCCGATCATCGACGGCAGCGGCACGACCGTGGCCGCGCTCGGGTCGATCGTCAACGCCGCGAGCTGGACCCTGAAGGCGCTGCGGTCCCGCCTGCTGCCGGAGCTGCGCCAGACCGCCGAGCGCATCAACCAGGACCTGCGCGCGGCGCCCGTCCGCTCCCGCATCAGCCGCAAGGGCTTCACCCGGCTGCGGTGACGCGCGCCGGCGGCGACCCGGTGGGGCCCGGGCACGGCCCCGGGCCCCACCGGGCGTCAGTTGACGCGTCGCTCGTGCCCCGCCCAGTAGGGCTCCCGCAGCTTGAACTTCTGGATCTTCCCGGTCGCCGTGCGCGGGATCGCCTCCCGGAACTCCACGCTCGTGGGCGCCTTGAAACCGGCCATCCGCTCCTTGCAGTAGGCGATGATCTCCGCTTCGGTGACCGTGGCGCCCTCGGCCCTGACGACGAGCGCCTTGATCGTCTCGCCCCACTTCTCGTCGGGCACGCCGATCACCGCGACCTCGGCCACCGCGGGATGACCGAAGATGACGTCCTCGACCTCGATCGACGACACGTTCTCGCCACCTGTGATGATCACGTCCTTGCGGCGGTCGGAGATGACCAGATGCCCGTCCGTCTCGTCGATGTGGCCGCCGTCACCGGTGTGGAACCAGCCGTCGCGCAGCACGCTCGCCGTCTCCTCGGGCTTGTCCCAGTAGCCGTCGAACACCACGTTCGACCGCGCCAGCACCTCCCCCGACTCGGCGACCCGCACCCGCACACCCAGCGCCGGCAGCCCCGCCCGCGACAGCTTCCGGGCCCGCTGCTCGCTCGGCAGGTCCACGTCCTGGCGCCGCGTGCGGTTGACGGTCAGCAGCGGAGCCGTCTCGGTCAGACCGTAGATCTGCAGGAACTCCCAGCCCAGCTCCTCCTCGACCCGCTGGATCAGCCGGCTCGGCGGCGGCGCCCCCGCGCACACGATCCGCACCCGGTCCCGGCCCGGGATCTCCCCCGGCCAGCCGGCCGCGGCGTCCAGCACCATGCTCCACACCGCCGGCGCGCCGCACATCAGCGTCACGCCGTGCTCGGCCACCCGGCGCAGCACCTCCGCGCCGTCCACCTTGCGCAGCACCACCTGCTTGGCGCCCAGCCCCGCCATCACGAACGGCATGCCCCAGCCGTTGCAGTGGAACATGGGCAGCGTGTGCAGGTAGACGTCGCCCTCCCAGGCCCGGGTGTGCAGGCCGAACGTCAGGCCGTTCACCCAGATGTTGCGATGGGTGAGCTGCACCCCCTTCGGGCGGGCCGTGGTCCCGGAGGTGTAGTTGATCGTCGCGGTGGCGTCCTCGTCCGGGTCCGACCACGGGCGCGGCTCGGTGTCGAAGCGCATCAGCTCGGTCTCGGTCTGCTCGCCCAGCACGAACCGGTGCTTCGTCTCGACGCCCGCCACCACGTCCGCGATCTCGGGATCGACCAGCAGCACCGACGCGCCGCTCTGCCCGACCACATAGGCGATCTCCTCGGCCTTCAACCGGAAGTTGACCGGGACGCAGATGCGGCCGCTCATCGGCACCGCGAACAGCAGCTCCAGCAGACGGGCCGAGTTGTGGCTGACCACCGCCACCCGATCGCCCTCACGCGTGCCCAGCGCGTCCAGGCCCGCCTGCCACGCCCGCACCCGCTCCGCCAGCCGGCCGTACGTGGACTCGGCCACGGGGAGCGCCGGCTGATCCGGCTCGTCGACCACGCCCGGGCTGTCCGCGAAACCCAGCTCCGCCCGGTCCAGGAAGTCCCCGATCGTCATGGGAACCCGCATCGCTCACTCACTCTCCCGGCGTTCCGCCGTCTTTCCTGCTGTCTTGCCCCTACGGGACCGGGTAGTCCGCGACGTACACCGGGACCCCGACCTTGGTCGTGTCGGCGGGGTCGCCGACGCCGTTGACGACGTGGTCGATCGTGCCCGCGCTGAGGTTGACCGTCATGATGTGGTGCAGCCGCACACCCCGGTTATCGGGAACCTCGAAACCGTTCTCGGTGTGAATGGCCGGATTGTTCTGGTTGAAGACGTAGACGCCCGCCCCGTACAGGGCGTGCCGTCTCACCTGATCGCCCACCTTGTAGCCGGGATAGCCCTCCTCGTCGCCGTTCATCCAGTCGGCCTGCGTCGGCGGGTCGTAGGGGAGCTCGTTCTGGTAGAGGATCGTCGTGCCGTCGTCGCCGTTCCACAGCGTGTTGTAGCGCTGGAAGTGCTCGACGAACAGCCCTGTGGCCGTCACATGATCGCCGTTGACGACGATCCCCTTCCGGCCGACATTGGTGTTCCAGCGCTCGGTGTCGGTGAACCCCTCCACGCCGTGGTCGGCGCGCCACACCCACGTATGGTCGATGAGCACGTTGTCGCTGTCGACCTCCAGCGCGGTGTCGGCCTTGCCGACATGCGGCCCGCCGACCCGGAAGTACACGTCGGACAGGGTCGTCGGATCGTCCGCCCGCCCCCGGTGATGGCCGTGCCCGTGACGGTCGCCGACGCGCAGCAGCACGGGCGACTCGCGGAGCCCCGCGTCGATCGTGACACCCGCGATCACCACACCGGGCACGTCGGCGACGTCCAGCGGGGTCGCGCCGTCGACCGCGGTGAGCGTCGCGTGCCCGAGGCCGAGCACCACCGTGCCCGGCCGCCTCACCCGGATGCTGCGCGCGATGTCGTACACGCCGGGGGTGAGCAGCAGGTTCCTGCCGCGCGCGAGCTGACTGTTGATGACCTGCACCGAGTCCGACGGCGTGGCGACGAAGAAGTCACCGATCGGCACCGTCCGCCCCGGCGTCATCCCATCGGCCCACGAAACGCCGCTGGTGTTCCGCCGCGCCACCGGCACCCGCACGTTGTACCGGCCCCGGCCGTCGACGAACAGGTACGGCTTCTCCCGGCTCACCGGCGTCGTGCCCAGCGTCGTGTACGGCGGGCTCGGGAACGCCGAGTCGTCCGGGGCCCCGGTCACGCCGGCGAACACCTGGTTCCACACCCCGTTCGACCAGCCTTCGATCACACTGTTGCGGATCAGCCACTGCTGCTGCGACCCGTTGGTGACCGACGGCAGCCGCGAATCGGCGATGAACCCGCCGCTGGCGTACTGCGGCCCGGCCGTGCAGTAGTCCATCAGCGACAGCCCGCCGCCGCTGATGTCGACCCGCCGCATCGACACGGCCTGCGAGACGGCCCAGAAGTTCGCCGACGACCTGCAGTCGTCCTGACCGGCCGCGTTGATGCGCAGCGACAGGTTGGACAGGGTCCGCCAGAAGTTCACGAGCGCGAGACAGTTGCTCGTCCCGTCGTTCTCCAGGCAGCGGTTGTAGACCTCGATCCTGCCGTTGATGACGACATCGGCGGGCGACGCCCCAAGGCCCGCGATCTCCGTGTAGTAGCCCACCTTGATGTCGAGCGGATCCTCATCGGTGCCGTACGTCCCCGGCTTGAACAGGAACGCGTACCGCTGCGCGCCCATCTCGTTGTCGACCTGCGCGGTATGCGCCGCGTCCAGCGCCGCCTCGATGTCCGCGACCGGCATACTCGGATCGAAGATCGTGACATTCGGCCCGAACCCCCGGTCGCCCCCGCCGTGGTTCCCCTGGCCCCCATGCCCGGCCACCGCCGCATCGGCGGCGCCCCCCGTCATCGCGACGACACTCGTCACCAGCAGACCGATCGCCGCCGCCAGGCCAAGCCGCCGCCATAAGCGGCGCCTGCCGGAACCCGCACTGCCATGGGGCTGGGTCGTCATATGTGTTCATCCTTTTCGCTGGGGTGCGGCTGGGGCTGCGGCGCCACACGGCGGGCGCCGTTGCTCTCGGTGGCGGACATGAGGACACGGACCATGACATTTCGCCTGGACACCGAACTCTCGCGCGCCCAGGCCGTGCAACGATCGGACCTGCCGGTGCCGTGCGCTCCGCAGCCGCACACGGCCGAGCAGACCGCCTCTTCATCGAAACGCGTTCTGAAACGGTTCTACCGCGCGAACGCCACCTGATCCATAGCCACCTGTCCCTTCATTTCCGGCACCCGGCCCTCACCGGCAGCGGCCCGCGACCGGGAGGAACGCCGCGACGAAACGGGCGGCGTCAAGCGGAAGATCTTTCCCACCATGCCCACCAGACCGCCTTGCCGGGACCGCCATCGGGATGCGGACCCGCCCCCCAGGCCGAAACGACGTCGCCGACCAGATGAAGGCCCCGGCCGTGGGTGGCCAGGTCGCAGGCCGGGCGGATGCGGGGGAGAAGACGGCCCCTGTCCGTCACCATGCCCAGAACCTGGCCGGTCACGGCGACGAGGGTCAAAGCGACCTCGGGCGCGCCGTGACGCAGGGCGTTGCCGATCAACTCGGTCACGACGAGGGCGTTGTCGCCGTCCGGGTCGTCCACCCCCCAATCGGCCAGCGCCTTGCGCACGCAGGCCCGAATCCCGGCCACCGCCTCGGCCCGCCACGGGACGGCCAGGTGCGACGCCCTCTCTCAGGCAAGCCCGGCCGGATCAGATGACGCAGGCCCGCATCGTGGTCACCGTGATCTTCTCGCGCTGAGCCGAACATGTCGGACACCCCCGGTAACATCGCTGTCACGTTCAGCTTCAAGTAAAGGGCGGTGCGCGTGGACGTGCGGGAACCTTGGGCGTTGCACCGTTTTGATTCCACCACCGACCTGCCGGAGGTCAGCCGTGCCCAGACGGCGTGAGCGACAGGTGACCAACCCGGCCCTGCGCGACATGGTGCGACGGGCCGGCGTTCCCTACGCACGGCTCGCAGCGACGATCAACAGAGTGGGGGCGGAGAACGGCCAGAGGCTGTACTACGACGCCTCGTCGATATCACACTGGATGTCGGGAACGGTTCCCCGGCTGGATGTGATTCCGGTCCTGGCCGAGGTGTTCACGCGTCTGCTCGGCCGTCCCGTGGAGCCCGGCGAGCTGGGGTTGCCGGTGGTGGCGGGTGAAGACGGCAAGCCGGACGGCCCCTGGGCCGGTGATCCGGTGATCT
The DNA here is from genome assembly GCA_044507605.1 of Actinomycetales bacterium. GTDB lineage: Bacteria > Actinomycetota > Actinomycetes > Streptosporangiales > Streptosporangiaceae > Thermopolyspora. The sequence goes on from JBIQJI010000009.1 coordinate 13,671, forward strand.
GGTTGGAACGTCTCGGAAGGGACGACATGCTCAACCGGCGCACGATGCTCACCGGCGGCCTCTACTCCCTGGCCGCGCTCACCCTGCCCGAACCCCTGACCCTCACCGTCCGCCACGGCGAACCCCGCCGGGCAGGACTGGGCGACGCGGCCCGCATCCGCGAGATGACATCCCACTTCGCGCGCACCGACTACCTGTTCGGTGGAGGGCACGCCCGCGTCGCCATGGCCGCCTACCTGGTGCACGAGGTGGTTCCGCTGCTTCACGGCAGCACGGGGCGTGCCCGTCCCGCGTTGTTCGGGGCCGCGTCGCAGATGGCGTACCTCGCCGGCTTCATGGCGCACGACGACGGCAAGCCGGGTCTCGCCCAGCGCTACTACGTCCAGGCCGTGCGGCTGGCCGACGAGGCCGCCGATCACGTGGCCAAGGCCACCGCCCTGCGGGGCATGTCACTACAGGCCGTAGAACTCGGCCACCCGGCCAGGGGCGTCGATCTGGCCGAAGCGGCCACGGCCGCATTGCCCACCGGTTCCCCGCCTCGTGTGCGGGCCTGGATGGTGGGCATGCGCGCCCAAGCGCACGCGGCAGCGGGAAACGGCAGCGACGCACTCGCCGCTCTACGGGACGCCGAAGCCATCGTGGAACGGGCGGACGGGGTGCAGCCGGGGAGTGGTCGGGAACGTTCGACTGGCCACAGCTGGCACACCAGACAGGCACCTTGCTCGCGGACCTCGACGATCTGTCCACCGCACAACAGCACCTGGCCGCGTCGATCAACCAGCGGGCGGGCGGTGAGCGCCGCCCTCGTGCCTTGATCGGCGCCCGCCTGGCTCGCGTGCAGTTGCGCCGTGGGAAGCCCGACGAAGCGGCCGCCACCGTACTCTCCCTGACCGACGACCTCCCACTGCTGACATCGAGCCGCATCAAGAGCGAGCTGGCGGCTCTGCGTGCGGGCTGGGTGACATCCCGATCCGATCCGACCGTAGAGCGGGCCGACCGGGTCATCGCCGCCTTGCCGGCACGCTGAGCGAAACCGCAGCGGGAGAGACGGGGGGCCGGGCCGGAGCGCGCGAATATTGTCGCACTCGTCCTCTAGTCTCCGGGGCAGTTGATCAAGACCTGCCCAGCGGAGAAGGCGAACATGACCTATCTTGAGCTGTCTGAGGACGGCGGCGGATCGCACAAGTTCTACGAGACGATCGTGTCCGGCACACAGGTGACCATCACCTACGGGCGCATCGGCGAGACGGGGCAGACCAAGGTCACGAACTTTCCGAGCGAGGAGAAGGCGCGGGCCGCGGCGGCCAAGAAGATCAACGAGAAGCTGCGCAAGGGCTACTCTCCCGCCGTGCGGGGGGTGCGGCAGCGCCGGCCCGTCACCCGCAGGACCATCGCGAGCACCCGGTCCACCGCCAAGCAGGCCCCGGTCCTGTGGCGCTTCGCCAGCGGCGCCTCGGCGTTCGGCATCTTCGTCGACGAGGAGCGCTGCTGGGTCGGCAACCAGCACGGCGACGTCTACACCGTGACCCACTCCGGCACCGTGACCGGCCGGTTCCGGCTGCCCGACGGCGTCAAGTGCATCGTCGCCGACGACTTCTGGATCTACGCCGGCTGTGACGACGGCCGGGTGTACGACCTGAGCGGCAAGGTGCCCCGGGCGGCGTACGAGATCTCGGCCGACGTCGACATCTACTGGCTGGACATTCACGACGGCGTCCTCGGCGTGTCCGACCGGGCCGGCGGCATCACCACCATCGACTACGAGGACGACGTGCAGTGGTCGCGCGGCGGCGGGGGGTCGGCGGCGTGGATGGTCAGGTGCGATGAGGACGCCGTCTACCACGGCCACTCCGGCGGTGTCGCCCGCTACGACGCCGAGGGCACCCTGATCTGGCACACCCGGTCGGCCGACCAGGTGCTGTTCGGCTGGCAGGAGGAGAGTTCCGTCTACGCCGGCACGGGCCGCCGCACCGTGCATCGGCTCGCCAAGCGCGACGGCTCGGTCGAGGCCGTCTACCGGTGCGACGGTCCCGTCTACTCCTGCGCCACCTCGCCGGGCGGCCACTACGTGTTCGCCGGCGACGGTCACTCCTCGGTGTACTGCTTCGCCGCGTCCGGCGAGCGGCTGTGGAAGCTGGGCACCGGCTGCGGCTCGGCCTTCTCCATGCAGTTCCACGACGACCGCCTGTACATCGTCACCACCGACGGCTCGCTGGCCTGCATCGACGCGAGCGAGGCGGCGATCGCCGCCGCCCGCGAAGGCACCGTCCCCGAGCCCCTCGACGTCAAGGCGGCGGCGTCCCTGCCCGTGGTGGAGCCGTCGGTCGCGCTGGAGACCGTGACCCACGCCGGCGACGGCGTCGTGGTGGAGTGCGTACGCGAGGGCGAGCGGCTGCGCGTCCGCGTGGCCAGCCCCGGCTACGAGCCCTGGCACGTCCAGTTCCCCCGAGACATCCGCGAGCCCGGCGCCCGCTACCTCGTCGAAGGCCTGCGCCCATCGAGCAGAGGCGGCTTCTACCGCGCCTACGGCGAGATCCGCCGCCTCCTCTGACCGGCCGCCGCCCCAGGGCGTTGCCCGACGCCCTGGGCACACGCCGCCGGTGCCGGTCGCGGACGGCTGATCACACCAGCCATCGCCCGTCATGCATCAACCGGCGGTCGGGGTGCTCGTTGACTTCGCGCCAGGATTCCACCCACCGCGGGATCAGCCGAAAGAACTCGCGCCCGGCGACCTCGCGCGGGTCCCACCCGCATTTGTCCCGATACGCGGAGGCCAACCGATCCGATACCTCAGCACGCCGCAGGCGCTGGGCCGAGGCCTCGATGAGGACGACATCGCGCGTATGCCCGAGAGCCGCTCGGGCCGTCGCGGTCTTCATCATGTTGCACGCGGTGGGGTTGGTCACCAGCGTGGCGACGTAGATGGACGCGCCGTCCCAGTAGAAGGACAAGGGGACCAGGCAGGGCCGGCCTTCGGGGTCGGCCGAGGCCAGCCACAGATCCGTGTCTTCGCGCAGTCGACGTAATGCGTCGCTTTTGCGTCGGGCCTTCGGCCGTGCGGGCTGCATGGCCTGATCATCCCTCACCTTGGGATCGCCTGCAGATGGGCGACGATGTCGCCGACGGTGCGGAAGCCGGCGATCTGCTCGTCACCCATGCGAACGCCGGAGGCGGGGCTCGATCGCGGTGTTCCTCGGCCTGGTCGCCCCGGCGGCGGCCACGTCCGGGCTACTTGACCGCGCCGCCGGTGATACCAGAGATGATCTTGCGCTGGGCCACGGCGAAGACGGCCAGCAGGGGGAGGCTCATCAGGATGATGTAGGCGAAGATCAGGTGCCAGTTGTTCAGGTACAGGCCGGCGTTGGCGACCTGGAAGAGGTTCAGGGGCAGGGTGTCGAGCCGGCCGCCGATCACGAAGAACGCGTAGAAGACGTCGTTCCAGACGTACAGGCAGATGAGGATGGTCGCGGTGGCCAGCACCGGGCGCAGCAGGGGCAGGATGACCGAGACGAACACCCGCAGCGGCCCGGCGCCGTCCATGCGCGCGGCCTCCTCGATCGACAGCGGGACGGTGCGGATGAAACCGGTCACGAAGAAGATGACGGTGGACAGGTAGATGCCGACGTAGACGCCGACCATGCCGGTGACGGTGCCGGCCAGGCCGAGTTGGCGCAGCAGCAGCACGATGGTGACGACGGCCGGCGGCAGCACGATGCCGCTGATGGCGAAGGCGTAGAGCACCGCGTTGAGCCTGCTCGTGCGGCGCGCGAGGATCCACGACGCCATCGAGCCGAGCGTGAGCACCAGCGCCACCGACGGCGCGACGACGAGGAGGCTGCCGAGCAGCGCGGCGGGCACCTCGCCCTGCTGCCACGCCTGGCCGAGGTTCTCCCAGAGCCGCCAGTGTGCGGGGAGGGACAGGTCCGGCGACAGGGCCTCGCCCTGTGACTTGGCCGCCGTCACGACGACCAGCCACAGCGGCACGCCCATGACGGGCACGACGAGCGCGACGACGGCGAAGGGGCGCAGCCGGGCGGCGAGGCCGCGCGTGGGCGGCGCGGCGGTGCGGCGGCGGGACCGGGCGCCGTAGGCGGGGACGGTCACAGGATCTCCTCCCTCTTGCGCAGGACGCGGATGACGGGGAAGGCGAGCAGGGCGACCATGAGGAACAGCACCAGGCTCATGGTGGTGGCCTGCGCGAACAGTCCCTGGCCGAACGTGCGGTAGATGAAGATGTTGAGGATCTCGGTGCTGCGGGCGGGGCCGCCGCCGGTGAGGGCCTGCACGATGTCGAAGCCGTTCATGGAGCCCAGCAGCGCGGTGGCGACGTTGAAGGTGACCGCCGGGGCCAGCAGCGGGAAGCGGACGGACCAGAACGCCTGCCATGCGGAGGCGCCGTCGATGCGGGCCGCCTCGGTGACGTCCTCGGGGATGGTCTTGAGCCCGGCCAGGTAGATGAGCATGGACAGGCCCATCCACTTCCAGGCGTGGATGATCGTGGCGATCACGAGGGTCCAGGTGGTGCTGCCCAGCCACGCGATCGTCACGTGCTGCCCGGTCAGGGCCGACAGCAGGTCGTTGAGGCTGCCTTCGGGCTTGAGCAGAGCCTGGAAGATGTAGCCGACCGCCAGGGCCGACATCAGCACCGGGATGAGGAAGACCAGGCGGGCGACCCGGTTGAGCCAGGTGTCCTTCTCCAGCAGGACGGCCAGGCCGAAGCCGAACAGGTTCTGGAACAGGGCCACCAGGACGGCGTACATGAGGGTGACGCGCAGCGACCGGAACAGGGTGCCGTCCGACAGCAGCGCGGCGAAGTTGTCGAAGCCGACCGGGCGGATGTCGCTTTTGAAGCTGGACCAGTCGGTGAAGGCGTAGATGAAGTTGAACAGGGTCGGCAGGAAGAAGAACACGAAGAGGATCGCGAACGCCGGCGCGAGGAACCACATCGGGTGGGTGCGGGCCCGCGGGCTCCTCGCGGGCGTCCGCCCCCCAGCGGGGGAGCAGGGCTGGGCGGATGGGCGGGTGAGCGTCTCCTGACCGGCCGGCACGATCGGCTCCTTCCGGGTGGCACGCCGGGGGGTTGCGGTGGTGGCGTGGTGCGTGGGTGCGCTGCGGGTGGGCGCGGGAGGCCGGACGGCCTCCCGGCGGGGAACGTGGGTCAGAAGCCGGTGGCCCCGGCCGCCTTGGCGAGCTGGGCGAACTGCTTCTGGGTGGCGGCCGCCACCTGCTCCGGCGTCATGCTACCGGTGATCATGTCGGCCAGGTTGAGGTACAGGTCGGGGTTGGCCACGGCCAGGGCCTGCATGGAGCCGACCGCGTCACCGAGCGACTTGTGCACGTCCAGCAGAGCCTGCGGCACGCCGGCGGGGGTGGGCACGTCGGTGCGCAGCGAGACGGTCTTGCGGTCGGTGACGAAGCCGCTGTAGCCGGGGCCCATCCAGTAGGCCAGCAGCTGCCGGGCGGCGGCCTCCCGCTTGGCGTCGCCCGTGCGGAACGCCACCAGGGCGTTGGACTGGTCGGGGATGAAGGTGCCCACATTGCCGGACGGCGAGATGGGGAAGAAGCCGATCTTCTTGTCCAGTTCGGCCGTGTCGGCCTTGGCCTGGAGCTGGCCGAAGAACGAATTGACCTGCATGACCATGGCCGTCTTGCCCGACAGCAGCGCCTCGCCCTGGTCCTCGAACGTGGCGGTCTTGATGTCGGAGTTGAACAGGCCCTCGTCGATGAGCGCCTTGTACTTCTTGATGGCGTTCAGGACCGTGCTGTCCTCGAACGTCTCCTCGCCGGTGTTGATGCGGTCCCACAGCCCGTCGCGGGCCGCGTCGGCGAGCTGCACCTGCACCCACCACTGGGTGGCCCACTTGTCGCCGGCCATCTCGTAGAAGGGGGTGACGCCCTTGGCCTTGAGCTTGCGGCCGGTCTCCACCAGCTCGTCGAAGTTCTTCGGCGTCTCGGTGATGCCGTTGGCGGCGAAGACCTCCTTGTTGTAGTAGACGCCTTCGACGGCGGGGCTGGTGATGAGCGCGGCGTAGCGGGTCTTGTCCAGCAGGCCGGTCATGTCGCGCAGTTCGGGCGACAGTGAGGAGAGCCAGGGGGCGTCGTCCAGGGGCTGGAGGTTGGCCCGGGCGTTGAGCGCCGTGAGCATCGACGCGGTGGGCTGCCAGAAGGCCAGGTCGGGCTTGTCGCCGGTGGCGACCTTGGTCTGCACGCCCTGCTCGTACGGGTCGGGGATCGTGACGACCTCGATCTTGGCGCCGGTGGCCTGGCTGAAGGCGTCGGCCACGGCCTTGGGCACGGTGTTGCTGTTCTGTGCGGCCCAGATGGTGAGGGTGATGCCGTCCAGCTTGGCGGTGGGCGAAGGCCAGGCGGTGGGGGCGGCGCCGGCGTCGGAGCCGCCGGCCCCGGGGTCGCTGCAGGCGGGGAGCGCGAGCGCGAGGGCGAGGGCGATCGCGGGGGCGATGCGCTGTGCGAGTTTCACGGTGGGATCCTCTGTCAGGTTTGTTCCATATTGTGCTTAATGTCCTGTTGGTTGGTCACCGCGCCTGGAGGCGAAGAATGCGGGCCGCCGGCGCGGGGCGCGCGGACGTGACGGTGAGCTCCGCGGCCCGCGCGTTCCACGAGTAGGTCCAGCCGCCCATCGCCGACGGGTAGGCCGTCAGCATGTTCAGGTCGCGGCCCGCCAGGTGGGGCAGGGGCAGCACGACCCGGACCGGCGCGCCGGGCCGGCGCCAGATGCCCAGGTGGGTGACGTCCCCGGCGCGCAGGCCCAGGGCGAGCCACGGGTCGTCCCAGCCCGGCAGGCCGAGCGGCCAGCACGGCACCGCCCGCACCAGGTCGGCGCGCAGGCTCTGATGCAGCCGCACGCCCTCCCGGACCAGGTCGAGCCGCTGCGGCGTCATCCGGTGCAGGTTGCCGGACAGGTAGAGGCGGCCCAGGATGCCGGTGCACATGGTGAACGCGATCTGCTCGTCGGTCATCTCCGGCTGCGGGTAGGCCCAGCTGGCCGCCTGCTCGGGCAGCACCGACAGCGGCGCGGCCACCGCGATCGGCGGATAGCGCAGGTAGTCCTGCTGGTCGCTGGTCGACTGGAGCTGCATGCGGGACAGCACCGCGTAGTCCATGCGCATCGCGCCCGAGCCGCAGTTCTCCAGCACCAGGCGCGGGTGCCGGTCCAGCACGCCCTCCAGCCACGCCAGGTGCGCCCGGTTGTGCCCGAGCAGCCCGGCCCCCACGCTCGTGGCGTCGCGGTCGGTGCCCGCGCCCGGGTTGATGTTGTAGTCGAGCTTGAAGTAGCCGATGCCCAGCTGTTCCACCAGCCGGTCCACCACCTGGTCCAGGTGCGCGACGGCGGCGGGATGGCGCAGGTCCAGGTGATAGCGGCCGTGCTCGGCGACCCGCTCGCCGTTGCGCTGCAGGAACGCCTCGGCGGGCAGCTTGTCGGCCATCGGGCTGCGTGTGCCGATCACCTCGGGCTCCAGCCACAGCCCGGGGGTCATGCCGTGCCCCGTGATGCGCGCCAGCACCTCCTCCAGGCCGTGCGGGAAACGGGACTGGGAGGGCTGCCACTCGCCCACGCTGTCCCACCAGTCGCCCTCGTCGTCGTACCAGCCGGCGTCGATGCAGAAGACCTCCGCCCCGGCGGCCGCGGCGGCGTCGATCAGGGGCAGCAGCCGTTCGGTCGTCGGGTCGCCCATGAGGGTGTTCATGTAGTCGTTGAAGACGACCGGCAGCGTGGCCCGGTCGGGGTGCGGGCGCACCAGGGCGCGCCGGTGCGCGGTCAGGGCCGCCGCCGCGCCCTCCACCCCGTCTCCGGAGACGGCGATCGAGACGGGCACGGTGGTGAACGACTCGCCGGGGGCGAGCAGCTCGTTCCACTGGTGGTCGAGGTCGGTCGGCCCCGACAGGGCGACGTACGCGCCGTCCAGCCGGTCGCCGATCTCCCAGCGCCACGGGCCGTTGTGCTCGATCTGCCACAGCCAGGTGTGGCCGGTGCCCCGGTCGGTCAGCCCGCCCATCGGCACGTACCGGCCGCTGGACCAGGTGCCCGAGCTGGACACGATGAACGCGCCCCGCCCGTGCTGGTCGTGCGCGGCCAGGCCGAGGTCGGCGATGTGCTCGGCGAGCGGCCGCCGGGTCCAGCGGTTCTCGCCCAGCCACTCGTTCGGGGCGTACAGGACGTCGAGGTCGGGAATCGGCCGGCCGAGGAAGCCGGCGGCGAACGAGGTGACCGCGAGCAGCGCCACCGGCCGGTCGCCGAAGTTGGTCACCTTGGTCACGGCCTGCACGGCGGACACGCCCTCGCGTGACCGCAGGGTCAGCTCCGCGCCGAGCCCGGTCCGCTCGTCGCGCAGCCGTATGCGCAGCAGGTGCCAGTCGCCGTCGGCCGACCGGTCGGCGCCGGCGTAGCGCAGCCGGTAGCCGATCGCGGTCTCCGACAGCCGCTGCGAGGCCCGGGCCCGGCCCTCGCCGGGCACCAGCACCTCCACCAGCGGCTGCGCCACCCGCTGCGCCTTGCCAGGCGGCCCCGCTGACAGCTCGCGCAGCGCCACCGGGTGATCCGGGTGGATCTCCACGACGGCGGTGAGGCCGGAATGGCCCCAGCGCAGGGTCTCCACGACGTCAGCAGGCATGCAGGGTCTCTCTTTCGCGCTCTCCCGGCCGCCATTCATGTGACCGGTCACATCAGGGCTCCAGTGTGACCGGTCACATGGCGCTGGGGAAGGCTCTGTTACGGGATCGTTACGCAATGGCAGGACGATCGGCGGCGAAGTATGCCGGGCCAGGGCACCGCGCCCGAATGCGCGTCGGGCGTCCGGCCGTCAGCGGCGGCGCGGCGGCGCGGTCGACTCCCGCACGACCAGAGTCGGCGGCGTCAACGCCGGCTCGGGCCGCGCCTCGCCGGTCAGCTCCGCGTTCACCGCGTGAAAACAGGCCCGGCCCAGACCGGCGAAGTCCATCCGCACCGTCGTCAACGCCGGGGTCCAGTACGCCGAGCCCGGAATGTCGTCGAAGCCGACGATGCTCACATCGCCCGGAACGTCCTTGCCCGCGTCGTACAGGGCCCGGCGCACCCCCTGCGCGATGTCGTCGTTGCCGCACAGAATCGCCGTCACATCGGCCTCGGCCGCCAGCCGCCGCCCCGCGCCGTACGCCGACCGGATGTCCCAGCCGCACCCCAGCACCTCGGGCACGTCCGCCCCCGCCTCCGCCAGCGCGTCGCGCCACCCCGCGAGCCGCCCGCTCGACCCCGCCTCGGAAGGGATCGCCACATGGTGCACGGTGCGATGCCCGAGCGCCAGCAGATGCGCCGTGGCGTCGGCCGCGGCCCGCCGCTCGTCCAGCGCGATCGCGATCCGCCCCCGGTCGGGCGCCGCCGGCTCGGTCGCGGCGACGGCGGGCACATGTTCCGGCAGCGCCTCCAGCACCGCGATGCCCATCACATCGAACGCGATCACCACCACGCCCCCCGCGCTGGGATCGCTGACATAGTCCACGGCCTGCTTCACCTCGGCCGGCGCCGCCGACTCCACCACCCGCACGCCCACGGCCAGCCCTTCGCCCCGGGCGGCCTCCTCGATGCCCTGCAACGTCGCGGCGTAGCCGTACAGCATGGTGTTGGACGTCACCACGGTGATGCCCCGGGCCCGCCCGAAACTCAACGCCCGGGCCGCCCTGCTGGGCCGATACCCGAGCCGCTCGATCGCATCGAGCACGGCGCTGCGGGTCTCGGGCCGCACCCGCGGCGACTCGTTCAGCACCCGCGACACCGTCTGATACGACACCCCGGCGGCGGCCGCCACATCACGAATACTGGGCGCGCCGACACCCCGGGCAGCGGAACGAGGCGCACGCCGAGGAATCGAGGTCACGACCTCATCGTAGGGCGGGACCGGCGCAGCAGGTCGGTGAGCGGGGGCCGCACGCCGTGACATGGCTGTATCCGGGAGTGCGATGCAGATCCTCGGGATCGATGCGCTCGATCACGAGGCCGTTGTGTCAGGTGGCGCGCCGCCGCCGTCCGTGGGTCGCAGGGGCCGGTGCGGGGGTCGCGACACGAAGGTCCGCTGGTTATGCTGCTTGCGCGCATCCCATGGGATGCGCTGACAGGCAAGGCGTCACGACGTGGCCCGGCGCGACCGACTGCGGCTCGGCCGTGCCGGGCACGATCGGGGTGGCGACGCGGGGCCGCACGGCGCGTGCGGCGGGCCGCTGCCCCGCGCTCTGCACCCGACTCTGCTCTTCGGTCGCTCCCGCCCCGCACAGCAGATCCACCCTGCACAGAAGATCCTGCCCTGGACGGGAAGCCTCGCCCTGGACGGCCTCGCTCTGGACGGGCACATCTCGTGCTCTGGGCCGGAAGGTGCCCGGTGCGGGGCCGGAGGCCCGCCGGCGCGGTCCGGAATGCCCACTTGTGTGCCGGGTAGGCGACGTGGGTCCGACCGAAAGGAGGAGCCATGGCCGACAAGCCGAACCCGATCCAGCTGCAGAAGCACCTCTCGGGCGTGGACTACCCGGCCAAACGCGACGACCTGGTCAAGGCGGCCCGATCGCAGGGCGCCGACGACAGCATGGTCAACGCGCTGAAGGGCATCCCGGACCGGGAGTACGACGGCCCCAATGCGGTCAGCAAGGCCGTGACCGGCAAGGGCTGACCGGACCCGCTCGGAGACGTTCCCGTCGTCCGGCGAGCGTCCGACGGCGCGGCGGCCACGACGGCTCGGCCGGTTCGTGGCCGCCGCCCCGGGAGACGGATCAGATCGGGTTCGTGTCCGGCAGATGCCGATGCGGCCGCTGGGGGTCGATTCGCGCCTTTTCCAGTGCCTTGTTGACCAATTCGACGAACTTCTTCTCAGAGGCGATCGTGGGGTGGCTCTTGATGACGTCCTGGATGACGTTGGCCCGGGTCCTGGTGAAGCTGCCCTGGAGGCTCTGCACGAAGTATTTGGGCTCTTCCGCCCAGGCGATGCCGGGGCTGATGCGAGAGTAGAAGGGCGCGAAATCCTCGTCGACGTCACCGGGGCCGACCGCATTGCTGATGGCCGAGACGATGGCGTCGCCGACGGTGTCGGAGCCGTCGTCGGTCTGGTCGCCCAACCCGTAGTAGATCACGAGCTTGTCGTACTTGACCTTTCGATTGGGTTGGGGCGTCGAGGAGAGATAGACCTTGTACTTTCTGATGTACTCGCCGACGCCGGGTTCGGCGAACAGCCGGTTGAGGCTCCGGCCGACCTTCAGCGCGGCCTCCTGGGTCTTCACGTTGACGATGATACGGCGGGACCGGCCGGGCAGATCCTGCGGGCCATCCTTCTTGTTTTTGTTGCTGACGTGGAAGTAGTCGCCTTTGACCACCGATTCCTCATTGGTCTGCGGGCCGTTCTGCTTGCCGACTCGCTGGCCTTTGACCGTGTAGTGGTCCGTCTCCTTGATGAAGTCCTTGAAGTCCTGGAGGTCCACCCCCTTGTGCAGATACGTCGATGAGCTCTTGCTGATCAAACGATAGATCCCGGTGGCCTGCTGGCCCTTTGTTTTGCGTTGTCCATTCTTATGGTAGTAAGCCTGGTAGACGGTCGAAAGCGCTTTCAGGTTCGCTTTCTCGTTGTCCTCGTAGCGCTTCTTGTCCGACTGTGAGACGAGATTGGCGCGTTTGCTCTTGGTGACGCGACGCACATTGTTGAGGGAGCCGGAGTCCATCGAGTGCGTGCCGCTCGTGATCGGGTCCGGGACGTCCGTCTCCATGGCGGTCGGGCGCCGGGTGTTGTTCGTCATGGTCGAGGTCGTCCCGGAATGGACTTTCCGCGTCGAGCCGCCCTGGTGCGATGTCTCCGGCTCATCCTGATGGGTGGTGCCGCTCTGCTTGTGAGTGAAGTTCTCCTGCTGCGTGGTCGGATCCTGACGCATGCGCTTCTTCTGCCGCGTGCGCTTCTTTCGTTTGGTCTTCGGCGATCTGATCATGCACGCTCTCCTAGGCGGGCCGAGGTGGTCTCCTCGGCTACTTTCTCCTGCTCGTGTCTCCGCTCACGAGATGGCGGTGCGGTCGATCGGGGTCCACCCCTGCCCGCTCGAACGCGTCGGCGACCAGCCGCGCGAACTCCCCGAAGTTCCGGATGTGGTGATGCTGTTTGATCAACTGATCGATGATATTGGCCCGGGATGCGCTGAAGCTGATGCCTTTGGCGTTCTTGATGAAATATCCGGGCTCCTCCGCCCTCCGCGACGGCGTCGGTTTCCATTTCAGTGTTGTTAGTGCTGATATCGGTGGTTTGTTCTACCTCGTCCTTTTCTGAGTGCCTCTTGCGTTTGCCCAGGGCCTTCTGCGGTCCTTCGCCGCCGGATCGCTGGTCGGCCTCCTGATCGCTGGAGCCCGTCTGCCGGTACTTCTTCCGTGTGGACTTCTGGTTGCCGAGCATGAGTCTGGCTCCGTTACGGGACGCCGGCGCGGTAGGTGAGCACCAGGCCGAGGGTGGTCAGGGCCGTCGGGTCGCCGGTGAAGGTGAAGGTGAGACCGTTGGTGATCGTGAGTCCGGGGGTCTGGAGGGTCTTGCCGTCGTTCAGGGGGAGCCGGTCGTCGCCGTTGAGCAGGAAGCGACCCGAGGCGGTGCCCGGAGGCTGGTACTTCGCGTAGATGGCGGTGATCTGACGGCCGGTCAGGCCGGGAAGCAGGTCCGGGGTGATCGGGAGCGTCAGAGTGTTCGTGCCGTCATCGACGAACTCCGCCCAGGCGTCGGGGAAGTCCGTGGCCGCGTCGAAGAAGCCGGCGGCGGTGTACGGCCTGAGCATGCCCCGCACGGCCGTGGCGAAGGCGTCGCCGCCCTGCTCGGCGGTGTACTTAACGGTGATGGTGACGTCGCGCAGGTCGTCGGGCACCCGGTGGGGGCCGGCGTCGAGGCGCCAGCGGGAGACCGCGCCGGTGCCCTCGAAGGGCAGGTAGCGGTCGTCGTCGAAGCGCAGCTCGAACAGTCCGTTGTTGTCCTTGTACTCTTCGAGGTCGGACAGCGCGATCTGCTGGCCGGGCCGCCAGTCGACGCGCAGCGTGTCCGGCGGCGAGCCCTTGGGGTCGAGCAGGAACTTGACGGCCTTCGGGTCGGCCGACAGCACGACGCGGTTGTCGAGCTGGGTCAGCGTCGCGTTGATTCCGATCGGCCCGTCGGCGCCCTCGAACGTCACGGTCACCGTCTTGATCTGCCGCCGGAAGTGGCCGGGGAAGTCCCGGTCGAACAGCGCCTCGGTCAGCGCGAACTCGCACCGGCCGCCGCTCTTCAGCGCCAGCAGGGCGAGCGGGTCGAGGCCGAGCAGAGACACCTTCTTGGTGATCTCCAGCCCGCGCGGGCCCCCGTTGAAGTACGCCCGGCCGAGCCGCTGCAGGTCCAGGCTCAGCGCTTCACCGGCGAGGAGCCCGCTGCGGCGTCCCTCCCAGTAGCCGGGCTGGATGATGGCGCCCGCCCCGTCGGTGATGCCGCGCTCGAACCGGTAGGCCTGCTCGGCCGACCGGGCCACCTCGTGGGCCAGCGTGTACGTCTGGAAGTACATGGTGGCCAGCCGCCCCGCCATCCAGCCGTACAGCTCGGAGCTGGAGAACTTGCCGGTGAGGAACGCGTGGATCTCGTCCAGGTTCTTGGCCTCCTGGTCGAGGATGGCCAGCTCCTGCTTGGCGATGGCGAGCTGGGCCTCGGCGGCCGCGACCTGGTGGCCGAGCTGCGCCACGTCGGTGCGGGCCATGGCCAGCTGCTGCTCCCAGTCCTGCTCCACGCGGCCCTGCTCGGCGAGCACCGCGAGGATCTCGCCGGTGACGCTGAACCCTTCGGCGACCGTCGAGACGACGTCGGCCGCCGTGTTCAGCGCGTTCCCGATCTCGTCGCCGCCGTACATCACTCCCGAGATGAACGGGCCGGCCAGCGCCTGCGGCTCGGCCGCCGCGATCGCGGCCCCGATCTTCAAGCCGCCCGCCGCGAAGTGGCCCGCCGCGGCGAGCGACATCATTTCGATCTGCGCTATCTGCACGGCCGACAGGCCCGCCGCGAGCAGCCCCTCGAAGTACTGGACCCGGCCGTTGGCGCCGTCGAGGGCGGCTTTGAGCTCGGCCACGCCCTCGGCCGCGGCCTTGACCTGCGCTTCTTTGATGTCGCGGGTCAGCTCGGTGATCGCGGCCTCCTGCCGGTTCTGCAGCAGGGACAGCTCCTCGGCGTCGCGCCGCTCCAGCGTGCTCAGCAGGTCGCCGCCGAACTGGCGCACCCGGTCGGCGAGGTCGATGGCGCGGTTGTACAGGAACGAGAACCGGTAGTTCGGCACCGGGACCGAGGCCCCGGCGACGACCTGGTCGAGCGGCGCGCCGGAGGCGGCGGCGCGGACCAGCGCCATCACGTCGGCGGGCGGCTCGAACAGCGGCACCGGCCGGCTGACGCCCATGATGTCGAGCGACTGCCTGATCTTCCGGAGGCGGTCCTCCACCCGGGTCCAGTACGCCGCGAAGACGTCGTTGGCCGGCACGAAGAAGTACGGGTCGGCGATGCTCTCGTGCACGACACCGGCTTCGGCGAGCAGCTCGCCCCCGGCGGTCAGCAGCGCGACCTGCTCGTCTCGCGCGACCTGTCCGGCCGGCACCGGCTGCCCGTTCTGCTCGGCCTGCTCGGTCTGTTCGCCGCTGGGCAGGGCCGCCGGTGTGCCGGCGGCTCCGGTGATCTCGCCCGCGGGCGGCGCGGCGGGCCGCAGCTCGGCGTACGTGCGGGTGGGGGAGAGACGCTGCGGCCCGAGGTCGGCCGGCCGGTCGCCGAGCAGGTCGTAGGCGAGGATGTAGAGCATCCGCGCCTCGTCGATGCTTTCCGACGTGTACTCGGTGAACAGCTTGTCGCCCCAGTCGAGCAGGTTGTCGATGTACGCCATCACCACGGCCCGCCGGTAGGCCACCGGCCGCAGCCGGGCGATCGCGTGCGGGTCGAACGGGTCGTCCAGGTACGCCCGGATCAGGCTCGCCCGGTCGCCCAGCAGGTCGTACTGCCGCCGCAGCCGCGCGATCATCTCGACGCGTTCCCGCAGCTCGGTGGCGACCTCGCCGGGCGGCAGCGCGGCCAGGGCGGTCCGCACGGCGTCCAGGCCGTCGCCGGCGAGGTCGGTGAGCAGGTCGATCTCCTGCGCGGTCGGCTCGCGGGTCTGCTGGAACGCCGGGGCGAGGGGCTCCAGCCGCCGCAGGATCGGGTCGAGGGCCTTGCGCACCTGCTCCGCCGCGGGGTCCGTGCCGAGCTCGTCGAGGTCGGCACGGACCCCGCGCACGAGGGCGGTCACGTCGACCGCCAGGAACGGCAGGAAGCGCCAGTAGCCCGACGGATCGCTCGGATCGAACACGTACTCGTACCAGGTGCGGGCGTCCTCGAACCGCTGGGCGTCGTTCAGCGCCTGCGCGATCAGCAGCGGCGCGTGGCAGAAGATCTCCCAGTAGTAGATGCCGTTGGAGCTCTGGAAGTCCAGGTGGGAGCCGGTGGGCATGCTCACGACCGTCTCCGGCCACACCTGGATCGTCGTGGCGTCCGACCTGTCGGCGCTGAACGTCGGCAGCTCGTCGATCTCCTGGGTTTCCGGCGCGAGCAGCGCGTCGACGCCGCCGGTGAGCAGCCGCCGGTTCAGCTGGTAGGCGGTGCTCGACGTCAGCCGGACGATGTCGTGCGGCAGCGCCGCGATCTCGTACGGCACGGGCACGGCCACGGCCTTCGGGTACGCCGCGAAGTAGCCGGCCGACCCGAGCTGGAAGAACAGGAACAGCTCGGACTCGTCGTCCAGCACGCCGGTGAACGCGCCGGGGAAGTCGTCGGGCAGGCCCAGCCAGTTGCCCTTGATCGGGTCGAACGCCCTGAACGTGGCCTCGTCGAGTTCCTGGCCGTCGGGGAGCCTGACGTAGGAGGCGTCGCTGAACACGTACCGGCGGTTCCCGCGCGTGAAGACGGCGTCGACGGACCGGTACATCTGCTTCGGGTAGCCGTCGTCGATGTAGTCCGGTACCGACGACCCGTCGCCGAGCGTGTAGCGCACGTATTCGTCACCGCTGGTGAGGTAGAGCCGCCCGTCGGCCACGTACGCGGCGTCGACCGAGTTCGTGCTGGTGATCTTGGTGGCCACCCGGCCGAGATCGCGGGTCGGTCTGCTCGCGTCGTCGTCCCCGGGCATGCGGTAGGTGTGCTGCTCGTTGTCGAACGACACGACGTCGTTGCCGTACGGGAACTCCGGACCGGTGAGGGGTCTGGCGAGGGCCCGCTCGATGTGATCGGTGAGGGACAGCAGGAGCGCGTCGTCGTGCCCGTCCTGCCCGTCGTGGTCACCGCGCCCGGCGTGGCGCCCGTCGTGGTGGTCGTCGTCGGCCGGGATGGGCCGGAGGCCGCCGGCGGCCGAGCCGTCGGGGCCGAGCGGGAAGTACCGATCGCCGGCGATGAGCAGGATCTGGCTGCCGGCGTACCGGACCGCGTCGATCTGGCCGTCGGCCGGCAGCGGCCAGCGTTCGGCGGCGCGCCATGGCAGGGTGAGCGCGGACGAATCGACCCACCTGTCGAGGGCGCGAGAATAGAAGAATTCCTTGCCGTCGGCCGTACGGAACGCCAGGTCGATCTTGTCCCAGCGCGGCAGGTTCTCCTCGTTGGCGGCCAGCCGCTTGGGGTAGCCGTCCTCCGGCCGGTCGATCGCGTCGAGCCGGTAACGGTAGTATTCCGGGCCGCTGAACAGGTAGACGTGGTCGCCGCGCAGGAGGGTCGCGTCGACGACTCCGGTCCGCACCAGGGCCGTGCCGATGATGCCCCACCGCTCGCCGATCGGGTGCCTGGGCTGCCGGGCCCCGGACTTGCCGGGCGGGACGGTGATGTACGAGCCGCCGGCGTTGTCGAAGAAGTACCGGGTGCCGTCGGGCAGGGCGACCGCGGCGTCGATCCGGGCCCAGGCCGGGGGCAGCCGCCTGTCGTTGCCCTTGAGCGGCACGAGGTCGGCGGCCGGGGCCGGCACGGAGACCGGCCGGCACAGGAAGCTGCCGCCCTTGTGGTCGACGCTGAACCACGGCCCGTCGGTGGAGTCGGCGGGGGCGTTGAACCGCACGATCGTGGACCGGTCGATGCTGCCGGAAGGCTCGGCGAAGATCTCCGCCGGGTCGGCGGCGCGGGCCGGTGGCGTCTCGCCCTGCGCGGGCAGCGTGTACAGCTCCGGGGTGAGGGAGTAGGCCGACGTGCAGCTCTTGCGCGCGGGCAGCTCCGGATGCAGCACGATCTCCCACGCGGGCCGGGGCACGGTGAAGGAGCAGGTGACGACGATCGAATCGTGGTCGCCGGGCGGTCCGCCCGGCAGGGTGCGCGACGCCTGCACGTACAGGTCGACGTCGGAGATGGGTCCGTCGTACGGTTCGGTCACGGCCAGCAGCTGCGCCGGCACCCACTCGTCGTCGAGGTTGCGGAACGAGTAGGAGATCCGGATCCGCTGCTGCTGCGGCGGGGCAGACACGCGCTGGCCGTCGTCGGTGTCCCTGGTCACGATCGTGGTGGTGTTCACCGAGTTGTCCGGTGGGACGTCCTCGACCACGGCCCAGAACACGAAGATTCGGCCGAAGGCGTGCACCGGGTCGACCTCGTCGGCGTCGATCTGCACGTCGACCTTGACCCACGGGTCCCAGGTGGCCGACAGCTTCTCGCCGTCCTGGAACGCGGCCGTGCGGAAGTAGTAGCGCCGGGGGTCGGTGCGGGTGCGGCCGAACAGCACCAGCCGCCGCGCGCCCACGGGGGCGTCGTCCTCGGCGTAGACGTAGCCTCCCGCGATGGAGAGCCGGGAGACCTCGGTGTACTCGTCGAGGTAGCGCTTGTACGCTGCGCGCACCCTGTCGGGCGTGATCTCGCCCTGCAGCAGGTCGTTCTCCAGGGCCTGGAACGCCGGGGTCTTACCGGGGCGCAGCTCGGGCCGCAGGTAGTTCTCGGGGTAGAGGAACACCTTCCGGTTGGCCTCCCAGACGCGGTAGTTGCGCATCCACGTCCACCAGGCCTTGATGTGCCGCCGCGCGTCGGCGAGGTCGGTGCCGGGCGCGGGGGAGACCGGTTCGAGGTCGAGCAGGTAGCGCTGGATGTAGAGCTGGGTGGCGGCGATGGCCTCGCGGACCCGCGACGTCGTGCCGGCGGGCCCCATGTCGACGTCGATCAGCAGCCGTTCGAACAGCGCGCGCGAGTTGGCGAGCTCCGGGTGGGTCGCGATCACGTAGGGCACGAGGGCGTCGCGCTTGCGCACGTTCAGCTCGTTGTGCACCTGCGCCGACAGCGTCTGCCAGTCCTGCGGGCTGTTGGCCCGCTCCAGCAGGCCGTAGAGCGCCGTGGCGGCGGCGTCCGGGTCGGGCGTCTCGCCGTGGAGCCTGGCCCACACCGTGGTGTAGATCTCCGACGGCCCGGCGGCGAATCGCTCGGCCACGCCGAACACGTGGGCGAGGCGGAGCAGGAACTCGATCTCGATGTCGGGCTCCTCGGCGGCGCGCACCGTCAGCAGGCCGCTGTTGCGCCGGGCCCAGCGCAGCTCCTCCAGGTCCCAGCCGAACAGGTCGGACAGGTAACGGTAGGGGTCCTCGGCGCCCGACAGCATCAGCTCGGCCAGGCCCTCGGACCGGGACCGGGCGAGGTTCACGAACGCCACGATGGTGCGCACGTCGGACAACCGGTAGTCGGCCGTGTCCGACCAGCGGTACGCGAACGGCTGCGGGAACGTGGGGTCGACGGTGCGGTAGTCGCCGGCCGAGTAGCGGACGTACCGGTCTCCCTTGAGCAGGTACGTGCCGCCGGCGAAGACGAACGCGCCGTCGGGCCCGTCCTCGAAGTCGGCCGGCAGGTCGCCCCAGTCGTCCTTGACCGTGCGGGGATAGCCTTCCTCGACCAGGTCGAACTCGCCGGGCCGGTAGCGGATGTACTGCCCGGTGCGGAACGCGTACAGCTCGCCGGTGGGCGCGACGAACGCCGCGTCGACGGTGCCGCCGGCGAAGTCGTTGCGGATGCGGCCCCAGCGGCCCGCGATCGGCTCGACACCGCCGGCGTGGGCGTACTGCTTGCCCTTGAACAGGTACGTCTCGCCGGTCGGGGCGCGGAACGCCGCGTCCACGCCGTTGCGGAAGCCGTCCGGCGGCTCGGGCATGCCGAGCTCGGCCGGCAGCGAGCCCGCGATCGTGCGCGGATAGCCGTCGTCGACCTCGTCGTAGGCGTAGCCGGTGTAGCGGACGTACTGGTCCCCGGACAGCAGGTAGGTGTGACCGCCGGCGACGAACGCAGCGTCCACCGCGCCCCGCTCCGCGATCGTGTTGCGCACCCGGCCGAAGACGTCGAGCGGGTAGGTCGTCGCGATGGTCCGCGACGCGATGTGGCAGGCGCCGTTGACGAAGACGTACACGTTGCGGTCGTTGGCGATGACCCCGTCGATGGGGTGGACGGTGGCGCCGGTGACATCGATGAGGTCGTCGTCGAACGTCTCGGCGAGGTTCGCGAACGCCTCCTCCCGCCGCAGGTTCCCGGCGATCTTCTTCGGGTAGCCGGGGTCGATGTGGCGGTAGTCCGGGCCGGTGTAGCGGACGTAGTGGTCGCCGGAGAACAGGTACGTGGTCTCGCCGCGCCACACGACGGCCGCGTCGACGGTGCCGGTGCCGTCCGCCGGGACGAACGGGTTCGCCGACAGCGCCCAGCGGTCGCGGATCGGGGCGGGCGGGCCGAACACGCCGTCGGCGTAGCGGCGGTAGTGGTCGCGGAAGAAGAAGTACGTCGCGCCGTCGAGCGCGGTGAACGCCGTCCTCGGCGTGTCACCGGGGTCGAGGCCCTGGTCGATGCCCGGCCAGATCCGGTCGAGCGGGCGGGGGAAGGACCAGCGGCCGGTCTTCTCGCCGTAGGACAGGCACCGGTCGCCGCTGATCAGGAGCATCGTGTCGCCCTCGAACAGCACGGCGTCGGGCGCGGGGAAGCCGTCCGGGGCGCCCCAGAACGTCGCGTCGGCGACCGCCGGGTAGCCTTCGTCGGGCGTGTCGTAGGTTGTGCCGGAGTAGACCACGTAGCGGCGGTTGCCCGCCTCGTCGGGCGGCTCGAACAGGTACGTCGTGCCGTTGCGGACGTAGGCGAGGGAGACGGCGGTGAGGCCGCCCCAGTGCTCGGCGATGGGCTTCGGGTCGCCGTCGATCGCGGCCAGCGCCTCGGGGTCGTCGGCGTCGGGGTCGTCGTGGCCGGGGTAGACGACGAACTGGTCGCCGCGGAACAGGTAGGTCCTGCCGTCCGTGCCCACGAACGCGGCGTCCACCGCGTTGTCCTCATAAATGGTGTTACGGGGCCTGCCCCACTCGTCGGCGAGCGGATACTCCCGGTTCAGCCCCACGTTGAAGCACGACGCGCCCTTGAACAGGTACGTGTTGCCGTCGGCGCCCATCAGCACCGAATCGAGCCCGCTGCGGAACCGCTCCGGCACCTCGCGCAGCGTCCGCGGCTCGTACGGCGTGGCCGTGACCGTGCGCCCTTCGAGCGCCGAACGCCGCGTCCACCCGGTCGCGTCCTCCACCAGCACCGACCCGTCCTCGACGAAGACGCAGCGCAGCCCGTCCAGGCCGCCCACCTCGGCGCCCGGGTACCGCCGGTAGAGCGCGTTGGAGACGACGTGACAGCCGTCCGCGTCGAACAGGTACGAGTTGCGCCGATCGGCGAACGCCCCGTCGACCTGGGCCGGCGTCACGCCGAGCCCTGCCTGGCCGAGCCCGGCCAGGCCCGGCTCCTCGGCCAGCGACGCGAGGGCGCGCGGATACCCGTCGTCGACGACCGACAGGTCCCCGGCCGAGTAGCGGACGTACTGGCCGCCGGAGAACAGGTAGGTGTAGGTGCGGGTCACCTCGACGCCGTCGACGGTTTCGAGCACCTCCCGCACCAGGGTCGCGTCGACCTTGCCCGTGCGGGCGATCTCGTTGACCACGACGCCCCAGTGGGCCGTGACCGGCTGCGGATACCCGTCGTCGATCGCCGTGAAGCCGGCCGAGTAGCGGACGAACCGGTCCTCGGAGAACAGGTACGTCCGCCCGTCCTGCCCGGTGAACGCCGCGTCGACCCGCTGGAACGGCAGGTCGTGCCACTGCTCGCGCAGATCGCGCGGCTCGGACCACCAGCGGCGCCGGTTGTCGAACACCACGTAGCGGCCACCGGAGAACAGGTACGTGCGGCCGTCGCCGCCGGTCAGCACCGCGTCGATCGGGTCCAGGGCCAGCCCGTCGGGCAGGTTCCACCAGTTGTCCGAAAGCGGCTTGGGATAGCCCTCGTCCGGCGTGGTGTAGTCCCTGGTCGAGTAGCGGACGTGGAACCGCGTGCCGTCCCCGAAGACCTTGAGCCGCAGGCCCTCCTTGCGGACCGTCAGCGTGCCGCCCTCCCGCGTGCCGATCGTCCACTCCGGCGCGGCGCCCTGCAGCGTGGTCGCGGTGAGGCCGTGCGCCGTCAGCAGCCGCCGGACCTCCGGCGTGAGCGTGCCGGAGTCCAGGTCCGCCTCGTACGCCGGCGGCAGATCGAACAGCAGGCCGCCCACACCGAACAGGTACGTGCGGCCGTCCATGACGAACGCCGCGTCGACGCGGTCCAGCCCGCCCCAGTCGCGGGAGATCAGCCGGGGATAGCCGAGGTCGACGGTCGCGTAGGCGGCGTCGGAGTAACGCAGATAGGTGTCGCCGCTGAACAGGTACGTCCGCCCGTCCAGCCCCGCGAACGCCGCGTCGACCGTGCCGCTCGGCAGCGCCGGCCGCAGCACCCCCCACCGCTCCCCGGTCGGCACCGAGACGGAGTCCGGCCCGGTCACGGCGACGGTGCGGCCGTTCTTGAACAGATGCAGGACCCCCTGCCCGTCGACGAGGGCCGCCTCGACCCCCGTCTCGAAGCCCGGCGGCACGTCGCGGATGCCCGACCGGATCCGCTGGGGATGGCCGTCGTCGACCACCGCTCCGTCGTTCTCGACGCTGCCCGAGTAGCGGATCAGCTGGTCGCCGCGCAGCAGCACGGCCCCGGTGCCGTCGCCGTACGCGGCGTCGACACGGCCCCCGTCGGCGAACACGTTGCGCACCTTGCCCCAGACCTCGGCGATCGGCCGCTGCGCGGGCTCGGCGGCGCCGTCGCCGACGGCGAGCCACTGACCGCCGGCGAACAGGTGCGTCCTGCCGTCGACGCCCTCGAAGCAGGCGTCGATCGAGGCGCTGAACGGCGCCGGCAGCGCCCCCGAACCGCCCTCACGGTGCCACCACTCGGAGATGTCACGCGGATAGCCCTCGTCGGCCACGGTGTAGTCGGGGCCCGAGTAGCGGACGTACTGGTCGCCGCTGAACAGGTAGGTGCGGCCGTCGGCGTCCACGTAGGCGCAGTCGATCCGCGCCGGATCGTCGAACTCGTTGCGTAACTTGCCCCAGACCAGGTCCCGCTTGGGCGCCCAGCGCTCACCGCCCGGCTCCCGCGTGAAGACGTGCGACAGCCCGTCGGCGCCCCGGCCGATGATCCACCCGGTGCCGTCGGGCAGCGTGAAGGCCGCGTCGACGCCGGTCAGCCCGGCGAAGTGGGGCGACAGGTCGGTGAGCGGCTTCGGGGCGGGGGCCGTCAGGGCGTACGTGGCGGCGTCGTAGGTCCAGTAGCCGCCGGTGGCGAACAGGTAGACGACGTCGTCGAAGCCGGTGAGCAGCGCGTCGAACCTGTCGATGCCGGGCGGCATCGGCAGCGGCTCGGGGAACTTGGCCACCAGGTCCTGGTCGCGGAAGACGACCGCGACCTCGGTGGGAGACAGGCCGAGCTTGCCGGCCAGCAGCGAGAACCGCCGGATCCGCCGATAGGCGAGCCGCACCCGCGGATCCGCCGGCACGTGGGCCGCACCGCCGTCCGGGCCGCCCGCCCGGCCACTCGACTGGCCGGTCGCCGCGAGCACGGGCCCCACCAGCAGGTCGAGCGGCTCCGGCCCGGCCACGGCCGCGCAGACCGCTTCCACGGTGGCCGGCGGCGCGCCGAACGCGTCGGAGAGCGCACCGTACAGCGCCTCGCTCTGCCGCGCGGCCTGCGCGGTGAGCACGTCGCCGATCTCGGTCACGGCGGCGGTCAGTTCCCCGGCCACCGTGTGCAGCAGGAAGAAGATGTCGCGCTCGTAGTCGGCGAGACCGGTCAGGGTGAACTCCAGGGCGTTGCCGACATCGCCGAAGTAGCCGAGCCGATCCTCCGGCACCGCGCGGCCCTCGGTCAGGTGCCCCGCAGCCACGAGCAGGTCCACGACCCTGCCCGCCTCGTCATCGGTGAGCCCGAGGCCCGTGAGCGCCGCCAGGTCGAGCCGGTACGGCCGCTCGTCGCCGAGGATCGCCACGATCCGGTCGCGCACCAGCTTCTGCTCGGCGGCGGTGAAGCCCGGGCCGAGGTCCAGCGCACCGCCGGCGTCCGTAACGGTGCCGGCGTCGGTCTCGACATCAGCGTCCGCGTCGGTGTCGGTGTCCGCGTCGATGTCAGTGTCGGCGTCGGTGTCGGCGCCCGTGTCGGCACCGGTGTCGGCGAAGAGCGCCTCGTCCAGCACCCGGCCGTCACGCGTGTACGGGCCGTCGAGCGCTGCCATCACCCGGTGGGCCATGGCTTCGTCGGCGATGGCGGCGAAGTCCTCCGGCGCGAAGACGTACAGCCCGGCCCGGAACTCCGCGATCTGCCGCCGCATCGCCGCCAGGATCTCCCGCCGGCGCGGGTAGAACTCCAGCGCGATCGCGAAGCCGGTCAGCGGCAGCGCCGCCAGCGCCGTCTTGTCGGCGTACGTGTCGTCGGCGGTGAGGTAGCCGTTGAAGCGCAGGTTCTCCACGAGCGCCGCCTGCTCGGCGTCGGTCAGCCCGAGCCCGGCGAAGATCTGCCGGTCCAGGGGGAGCGGCCCGTCGCGGAAGGTCGCGACCCGGTCGCTCAGCACGCCGGCCACCTGCTGCGCCACGTCCGACAGGTCGGCGTTGACGGCGAACCGCGCCGCGTTGTCGGCGTCGAGGAAGAAGTCGGGCCGCAGGATGGCGCCGTCCTCGTCGAGATACCCGTTGAAGATCAGGTTGTCGTAGAGCTCGGTGCGGGCGGCAGCGGACAGGTGGTCCAGCGTCTCCAGGTCGGACGGGAAGAACGAGGCGCTGCCGTTCACCATCGAGCCGATCAGCTTGAACAGCATCTCGGCGTACTCGGTGAAGTCGCTCGCCAGGGTCAGGCCCTCGGTGTTCTCGGTGACCAGCTCGCCGTTCCCGCGCAGGTGGCCGAGCAGGACCAGGTTGGTGTGGATCTTCGCCGTGAGCCGGTCGCCCAGGCCGAGGCCGAGGAAGTCCTCCGGCACGATCACCCCGAGGTCGGTGACCGCGTCGTACGCCGCCGAGGGCACCATGGCGGGGTCCAGGCGCAGCAGCCGCTCGTCCGCCGCGGAGACGATCCCGCTCGGCGTCCCGTCGCCGTCGTACGCCGTGAGCACGTCGTGCACGACCTGCGCGGCCCGTTCGCCGAAGCGGTCGGACACGAACAGGTCTGGCGTCAGCGCGGCCTCGTCGAACGCCTCGACGACGCCGTTCAGCACGGTGCGCAGGTCGGCGTCGCCGTCCGGCTCCGGCGGGCCGCCGAGGATCCCCGTCAGCTCCCGGGCGTCGAAGCCGCCGGACCGCGCCCAGTCGACGACGGCGAACAGCGTCTGCACCAGCCACAGCCCGGCGGAGGCGTCGGCCGACTCCAGAATGCGGTAGCAGTCCCGCGTGCCGGGGGCGTCGCCGAGCACGGGGAAGGCGTTGTCGGCCGGCACGCCGTACCGCTGCGGCGCCGGGTCGTTCTCCAGCACGGTGAGCAGCCCGAACAGCTCGTCGGCCGACACGCCGAGGGCGGTGGCGAGATGGCCGGCGCGCCACAGCAGGCTCACGGTGTCGGCGGTGAAGTCGCCCCGGTCGAACGGGCTCGGCTCCTGTGCGGCGTACCGCTCGCGGTAGCGCCGCACGATCGTCACGATGTCGCTCTCGGCGACGTCGATGGAGCGTGCCAAGCGCAGCCGATAGTCGTCGTTGCGCGGGTCGAGGATGTCGCCCGAGCACAGCTCGACGTCGGCGAGCCGCATGGGGCAGGCGAGGGCGCACGCGTCGACCACCGTGAGGTCGCGCTCGCGCTGAATGCGGATCACGGCGGCCACGGCCCGCAGCGCGGCCAGGTCGAGCCGGCCGTCGCCGCACGTCGCCAGGATCACGTCGAGGTCGGCCGGGGCGAGCCCGGTGAGCCGGGCAAGCCGGATGAACCGGTTGACCCGCTCGAACCAGGCGAAGGGCACGTCGGGCGAGTCGCCCCACATCAGGGTCTTTCCGTCGGCCGAGACGGTGGCCCCCGGCCCGTCCTGCGCGAGGAACGACGGGGTGATGAACGACGGCGTGACCGGAGCGGGCGGGCCGGGCGCGGCCGGCGGCTCCGGCACGGGTGCCAGCAGCCCGTTCACCTGCTCCGCGTCGAGGCCCGTCGCACGCCGGAACCGGCCGAGATCCCGCAGCTCGGCCAGCGACTCGCCGTCCGCGAGCCCATAGCACGCCTTGAGCGCGGCCTCGTCGGCCGGCACCCCCTCGTGCAGCACCGTGGTCACCACCGCGACGTCCTCGGGCGACAGGCCGAGGAACACCCGGGCCAGGACGTCCTGGTCCGGGCGCGGGGCGAACAGCCGGTACAGCTCCTCGGGGCTCACCTGCAGGTAGTGCAGGTACCTCGCGATCCGCTCGTGCCGCAGCGAGAACGGCAGGCCGAACGGATGGCTCCGGGTCCGCAGCGTCTCGTACGGGTCGCCGCCGACGAACCGCTCCAGCACCTCGTTGACGATGTCGAGGTAGGGCGTCTCGGTGAACGTGTTGGCGGCGTCGAGGGGGATGTGCCGCAGATCGGGCCGGCGTTCCAGCAGCGAGACCCGGTCGAACGCGCTCTCCAGGAGCGCGAGAAGATCGACGAAATACGCGGACGGCGAGGTGACGGACCTGGCCTCGTCCACATCCCTGAAATCCAGTTCACCGAAAAGCTGTTCGTAGCTGGGCGATGAATCGTCTCGCGGCACGCCAGTCTCCTCGCGATCCAGCAGGATGAGCGGACTCATGCTTACGTATGGAATGGCCCAAGAATACTCACCATCTAGGTATTAATCGGTATCTCTTGCAGAGAGCTAGGGCGCCTCGTAGAGTCGGGTAGAACGTTCGTAGGCCGGGGGCTGCTCGTCGTGCCGCGCAGGCAGGCGGGCAGGGGGGGTAAGCGCAGGTGGGAGGAGCTGCGCGTCATCATTTTCACCGGCCGCGGAGCCATGCGCCGAGCGTGCCGGTCGGGCGCGATCGCGCGCCGGGTGGGGCCGCAATGCGAGGTCGCATAAGCCGCCCTGCGTGCTGTCTTGCGCGCTGCCCAGAAATACCGGGCAGTAGTGTCTCTCCATGCGTGCGCACGATATGGCCATGGATATCGCGTGGTGCCCGTCATTACCGATATGTGCGTTTATCCGGTATTCGGGGATTGTGGGGCGATGGGAACGCCTCGCCGCCCCTCTTGCCGCTTTCGTGGCGGAGAGAGAAGATCGGGACGCGTAACCGGTGCAGGCGGGGAGGTGCCATGTGACACGGCACGAGATCACGTGTTGCCGAATCGCAACCTACCGTACGTAACCGGAGTGGTCGGGGGAGTCCTTCTTCTTACGTGACATCCATGGCGCCCATGGAGGTGGCTGACCACGTGGCGAGCGTCGATCCCACACGGCGGCACCGATTCGTCCAGGAGATGCGGGGCAGGTGGCCGGGTTTCCTCGCCAGACGCCATGAGCACCTCCAGGCGTACGCGTCCGGCCGCACGCCCTCGCACCGGACCACCGAGAACATCCTGCGCGACCTCCTCACCACCGTCCTGGACTGGTCGGCCCATCAGGTACGCCTGCTGGACAGCGGCAGCCTCCTGCTGAGCAGGCTCGGCGCCAAATACCTCGTCGTCGAGATCAAGGAGCCCGGCTCCCTCGACGGCCCCGGCAAGGTCAGCCGGGCCCTGTGGCCGGCGGTCCGTCAAGCCGAGTCGCTCAAAGCCCGCCGCGTCGCCGTCAGCGACGGCGACCTGTTCGACGCGCACGACCTCGACGCCACCGGCATGAGCCCACGGGTCCGCCTCCACCCCTCCGACCCCGCCCCACCCGACGACCTCTGGTGGCTCTCCACCCGAGGCATCCCCCGCACCGTCCGCTGAACATCGCCGCCACCCGGCGGCCCGCCGCGCCGGCAAGACCGGTAGGAGATGACGCGGCCGGCCGAAGGCGCGGGCGGTTCGCCGGCCCGCCGCACAGCCCGCCGCAGGCCCTTGCCCGGCCCTGCCGGCCCCTGCCGGGCCGCTGCGGCGGGTCGTCGTCGCCGATCGTCACTCGTGTCCCGCCGGTCGGCCGAGCGGCCGCTCCCAGACCTGCAGAGCGGGCTCGCGCGTCCCGGGGGCCGTGCCGGCCGCCGCGCCATCGGTCCGGCCGCCGGTCGTGCCGTTCGTCGCGCGACCGGCCGCGCCATCGGTCGCGCCGCCGGTCGCGTCGCTGGTCGTGTCATTGATCGCGCCGACGATGATGTCGCAGGCCTGATCGACGACGTCCGCGGTCACGTTCAGCGGGGGAAGCAGCCGCACGACACAGCTCTCCGGGCCGCCCAGCTCGACGATCAGGCCGCGCCGCAGGATCTCGGCCTGGACCCGGCGGGCGAGCGCCGTCGCCGGGCGGCCGTCACGCGGGTCGGCCAGCTCCACACCCCACATCAGGCCGAGGCCGCGCACCTCGCGCACCCACGGGTCGGCGGCGAGGACGGCCAGGCGCTCGGCCAGCTGGTCGCCGCGTTCGCGGACGTTCTCGAGCACGCGGTCACGGCGCATGATCCGCACCGTCTCGACCCCGGCGGCGAACGCCGGCTGGTTGCCGCGAAACGTACCGATATGCGCCCCCGGCTCCCAGACGTCGAGCCGCCTGTCGTACAAAATGATCGCCACGGGCAGGCCGAGGCCGCTCAACCCCTTCGAGGTGACGATGACGTCCGGCTCGATGCCGTACTGCTCGAAGGCGAACCAGGTGCCGGTGCGCCCGCAGCCGGTCTGCACCTCGTCGACGATCAGCGGCACGCCGAGCTCGGCGGTGAGCGCCCGCACGCGCCGCGCGAACTCCGCGCGGACCGGCACCACCCCGCCCTCGCCCTGCACCATCTCCAAGATGACCGCGGCGGGCAGCGGAATGCCGCCGTTCTGGTCGCGTAGCGCGTGTTCCAGATACGCCACACAGTTGCTGGCGCACGTGCTCGGCAGCAGGCCCAGCGGGCAGCGCGCGCAGTAGGAGTAGGGAAAGAAGTGGACCCCAGGCACTCCGGCGGGCACCGGCCGCTTCTGCGGCACCAGTCCGCTGAGCGCCATCGCCAGGTGGCCGCTGCCGTGAAAGCCCCCCTGGAACGAGACGACGTCGCCCCGGCCGGTCGCGGTCTTGCACAGCTTGACGGCGGCGTCCACCGCGTCGCCCCCTGTCGGGCCACAGAAGTGGATCTTCATGCGGGTGCGCAGGGCGGGGGGCAGCATGCCGAGCTGCGCGTCGGTGAACGCGTCCTTCGCCGGAGTCGGGAAGTCCAGCCCGTGGGTCACCCGTTCGAACTGGCGGGTCGCGGCCCGGACGACGTCGGGATGGTTGTGGCCGAGAGACAGCACCCCGGCACCCATCAGGAAGTCGATGAAGGTGTTGCCGTCGAGGTCGCGCACGAAGCTGCCGTGCGCCTCGGCGATGGCGATCGGGATGCGGCGCGGGTAGGTGCGCGCGTTGGATTCGCGCCGCTCCTGACGGGCGAGCAGCTCCGCCGATCGGGGACCGGGCAGCTCGCCGTCGACGCGGGGCCGGGGCGATCCGTCCGGCAGGATGGTGCCGTCGATCCGACTCATCGGGCCTTTCCTTTCCGGGGAGGTCCGGTGGGTGACGTCTCCTGTTCCCTCCGTATCTGTGCGGTGACGAAGCCGATCGGCAGTTACTGATCTGGATGATTGCCCGATGGTCCTACTTCAATGCATATAGGCCATTAATTTAATAGTTATCCCGGTTTGCACCTTTTTAGCTTGCAGAATGGCGTTCTGGCCGGTTTGGTGAAAGGTCCCTCGGGAACCTCCTCCAGATCACCGGCAGCCGTTCGGTATCCACACAGGTCCGGTTGTCCACAGGAGCGATGAGAGGGGCCCGGTGCAGGTCCGGGCCATGAGAGGGTCCCGGTGGCCCCTGGGAGGGGGCCGGAGCGGAGGCGTTCTCCCGCTCTGAGGGAGGCAATTCATGACCAGGATCGACACCGGCGATCAACCGGTGCCCGGGCAGCGCCGGGCGCCGACCACACACCCGACCCGGCCCGCACCCCCCACGAGCCCCGACCCCCACCCCGAAGCCCGCCAAAACCCGCCAAGGCAAGCGGCCACCACACCCGAACCCACCACAAGCGACCACCTCGCAGGCGAGAGCGCGGGCACCGGGAGCGCGCGCACCGCGGGAGTGGACACTGAGGGCTTTTGCGCTGCGGGCGTGGGCACCCCGAGGGCGGGCACTGCAGGTGTGAGCGCCGAGGCCGAGGCCACGACCTTGGCGGAGTACTTCGAGCGTGCCTGCGACCGAGACCCGGCCGCGCTTGCGGTGCAGTGCGGCTCGGCTCGATGCCGATACGGCGAGCTCGACGCCCGTGCCAACCGGCTGGCCCACGTGCTCGGGGAGCGCGGCGTGGGCGTGGGCGACCGCGTCGGCATCCTGCTCGACCGATCGATCGAGACATACGTTTCGATTCTCGGCGTGCTCAAGGCCGGCGCGGCCTACGTCCCCATCGACTCCGGCACACCCGCCGACCGGCTGACGTTCATCGCGGGCGACTCCGGCCTGCACGACCTCGTCACCACGTCGGCCTGCCTCGACCGCCTTCCCCCGATGCCCTGCCCGGTGCTGACGCTCGACACCGACGCCCGGCTCGGCCGCGCCCCCGCCACCCGGCCCGGTGTGCGGCCGGCCCCCGAGGCGGAGAGCTACGTCATCTACACCTCCGGCACCACCGGCAAGCCCAAGGGCGTCGCCGTCTCCCACGCCTCCATCGTCAACTTCCTGCGCGTCGCCACGCCCATCTACGGCGTGACCCCGGCCGACCGCGTCTACCAAGGCATGTCGATCGGCTTCGACTTCCATCTGGAGGAGATGTGGCCGGCCTGGATCGCCGGGGCGGCGCTGATCGCGGGCCCGGCCGACGGCCGCCGGTTCGGCCAGGGCCTGGTCGACTTCCTCACCGAGCACGAGGTCAGCGTGCTGTGCTGCGTGCCGACCATGCTCACCACCTTGGAGTCCGATCCCGCCACGGTGCGCAGCATCCTCGTGAGCGGTGAGGCGATGCCGCCCGACCTCGTCCGCCGTTTCGCCCGGCCCGGCCGGCGCATCCTCAACTGCTACGGACCCACCGAGACCACGGTCTCGTCGAGTTGCGCCGAACTGCACCCGGGCCGTCCCGTCACCCTGGGCCGCCCCTTCCCGACGTACGTCTTCTACATCCTCGATTCCGACCTGCGCCCGGTGCGGCCGGGCGAGACGGGCGAGATCTGCATCGGCGGCCCGGGTGTCGCCCTCGGCTACGTCAACCGCCCCGAGCTCACCGCCGAGCGGTTCGTGCCCAACCCGGTCGCCACCGACCGGGCCGCCGCACCGACGATCTACCGCACGGGCGACCTCGGCCGAGTGACCCCGACCGGCGAGTACGAATACCTCGGACGCATCGACACCCAGGTCAAGATCCGCGGGTTCCGGGTCGAACTGGGAGAAATCGAGCAGGTCATCCGCGAAGACGACGCCGTGGAGACAGCGGTCGTCACCGCAGTCGAACGCGACGGCGTCGTCCAGGACCTCGTCGGCTACGTCACCCTGAACCGCCCTCAGCCATCCCCACCAGGCGACCCATCAGGCGACGCTCAGCCCGACCCACCAGGCGTGTCACAAGCGGACACGTCAGGCGACGCTCAGGTTGACGGACCGGGCGTGTCCCAGGTGGGCCCGTCAGGTGGTGTTCAGGTTGGCCGACCAGGCGCGCTCCAGGTGGACCCATCGGGCGACGCTCAGCCTGACGCATCAGGTGCGTCAGGCGGCCTTCAGGTTGATCGACCAAGTGGCCGGCAGGCTGACCCATCTGGTGGGTCCCGAGGTGACGCCGAAGGCGGCTCGGGAAGCGCCACCGGAAGCGGCTCGGGAGGCGGGCCCCAAGGCGGCCCGCACGACGATGGCTCACGAGATGGCTTCGGTTGCGGGAGGGGGACGTCGGGCGGTGTGGCGTCGAGCGGCGCCGGGGACGACGGCCCGGGCGCGAGCGACGGTCTGCGTGAACGGTTGCACGCCACGCTGCGGCGTCGCCTGCCGGCGTACATGATCCCGTCGTTCATCGAGGTTCTCGACGAGCTGCCGTTGCTGGCCGCCGGAAAGGTCGATCGTGCGGCGTTGCCGGCCCCGGTGTCGGCCCCGCTCGGTTCCTCTTCCGGTCCCCGCACGGCGCCCGCCACTCCGGTCGAGGCCGAGCTGGCCGAGGAGTGGGCGCGGGTCCTCGGCACCGGCGAGGTGTCGGTGACCGACGACTTCTTCTGCGATCTCGGCGGCCATTCGCTCACGGCCGCACGACTGATCTCCGCGCTGCGGGGCCGCCCGGGCATGGCCCATCTCGGCATGGGCGACCTGTACGCCCATCCCACCGTCCGCGACCTCGCCGCCTTCGTGTCGGCGGCGCCCTCTTCGCCTGCCGCGCCGAGCCGCGAGGACACCGGGCCCGCCCCGCTGCGCCACTCGTCGGCCCGGGTCTGGGCCTGCGGGGTCGCGCAGCTCCTGCTGCTCCAGCTGTGGCTGCTGCTTCTCGGCGCGCCGTCGCTGCTTCTGCTCTACGCCGTCCTGTTGCGCTTCGGAGTCGACGTCGCCATCGCCGATCAGGGCAAGGTGCTCACCAGGCTGTCCGCCTTGGGGATCGTGCCGTTGGCCGCGTTGTGGGCGGGGTGGTTCCTGACCATGCTGTTCCTGCTGCCGGCGGTGGGCGGCCGGCTGATTCTGCGCGGCATCGCGCCCGGCTGGCATCCCCTGTGGGGCGTGACCTACCTGCGGTTCTGGCTCTACGGCAGGGTGGTGGCCCTCGCCCCGCTGGGGCTGCTGGCCGGCACCCCGCTGATGTCGCCCTATCTGCGGCTGCTCGGGGCCAAGATCGGTCGGCACTGTCACATCTCCGGCACGGTGAGCGTGCCGACGTTCGTGCGCGTCGGCTCCGGGACGAGCATCGGGTTCCTGGCCCGGGTCCAGCCGTATGACGTGCGCGACGGCTGGTTGCGCCTCGCACCGGTGTGCATCGGCGCCGACGCCCACATCGGCGCCAACTCCGTGGTGCTGGCAGGGGCGTGCGTCGGCGACGGCGCCTCGGTCGGGGAACAGTCGCTGGTGCACGCCGACCAGCTGATTCCCGATGGCGAGCACTGGGCGGGGTCGCCCGCCGCGCCCGGCCGGCGGCCCGAACTGCTCGAAACCATGGCCGAGCGCGCCGACGACCGGCCGTGGACCGTCCCCGTCGTGGCGGGGTACCTCGCGGGCATGCTGCTGCTGACGCTGCTCCCGCTGGTCATCGCGCTGCCGAGCACGGCCCTGCTGATCGTCGTGGCCGTCACCCGGGGCACGCAGGCCACGCTGGCCGCCACCGTGGCCGCCGGCCCGCTGTTCGTGCTCACGAGCTGCCTGGTGCTGATGGGCGCGATCCGCCTCACGCAGCCCACCCGGCCGCCCGGCGTCCATTCGGCACGCGGCGGGTTCGCGCTGCGCAAGTGGCTCGCCATGAACGTCTCGGCCCTGTCGATCACGCTGACCCGCACGATCTACTGCACCCTGTACGTTCTGCCCTTCCTGCGCGCCACCGGCCTGCGCCTAGGGCGCTGGTGCGAGATCGCCGTGCCCGCCTTCATCGACACGCGTATGACCGTGCTCGGCGACGAGTGTTTCCTGGCCGGCGGCATCATCGTGGCACCGCCCGTGTACCACCGGGGCATGCTCGCGCTGGGCCGGGCCGAGCTCGACCGGCGCGGCTTCGTCGGCAACATGGCGCAGGTGCCGGGCGACCGCCGCATGGGCGACAGCAGCCTGCTCGGCGTGCTCTCCGTGGCCCCGGCGCGGCCGATGGACCCCGAGACGACCTGGCTCGGCTCGCCGCCGATCTTCCTGCCGCGGCGGCAGGCCAGCCAAAGCTTCCCCGAGCGGCTGCTCTACCGGCCGACACGGGCACAGGTCGTCGTCAGGCTGCTCGTCGAGCTGCCCCGGCTTCTGCTGCCGCAGATCATCCTGTCGGCGAGCGCCGTGGTCGGCATATGGGCGGCCATCCACCTGGCGTCCGCCCTGCCCGTGCTGGTCGTGCCGGCCGTGATGCCGCCACTCGGTCTCGCTCTCGGACTGGCCGCCACGCTCGTGGTCGTGGCGTTGAAATGGCTGGTCATCGGCGTCTACCGGCCCCGCGTCGAACCCTACTGGAGCATTTGGGTGCGGCGCACCGAGCTGATCACGGGGTTGTTCGAGACCGTGGTCGTGCCCGGCCTGGCGGGCGGGCTGTACGGCACGCCGTGGCTGGCGCCGCTGCTTCGCCTGTTCGGGGTGCACATCGGCCGCCGCACCTGGCTCGCGACCAGCGGCGGCACCGAGTTCGACCTGGTGCACATCGGCGACGACGCCGCCGTCGGCGATGGCACGGCCGTGCAGACCCACCTGTTCGAGGACCGGGTCATGAAGATGTCCCACGTCCGGGTCGCGGACGGTGCCTCGGTCGGCGGCTCCGCCGTCGTCCTCTACGACGCCGAAGTCGGCCGGGCCGGTTTCCTCGACTCTCTGTCCCTGGCCATGAAGGGCGAGCTGCTGCCCCCGGCGACCCGCTGGCGCGGCATTCCGGCCCGCCCCACCGAGCCCGCCTCGGCGCTCGGCGCTCCCGCCCAGGCCACGCTCGACGCGTCCGTCCACACCGCCACCGGTCCGTCGGGCCAGGTCACGGGCGAAGGAGCGGAGCAGAGCCGTGAGGGAGCCGGACCACGTCGAGGAGGCCCGCGATGATCGAGCCCACGCGGGCGGCGCTCGCCGCCGACCACCTCGCCCTGCGGCACCGCACGGTGAACGGCGTGTCGTTCGGCACGCTGGAGTTCGCGCTCATGCACGGCAACGGCAACCTCATCCTCGTCGTCGACGAGGCGCTGAGCGCCCTACCCGCCGATCGCATCGACGGGCGGTTCGCCCGGGCCGTCTGCCGATCCTTCCGGTCGGTCCGAATCGACGGCGTGGCCTTCGTCCGCACCACGGGCGGCCGGGTCCGCATGACCTACTTCGAGTCCGACGGCACCAGGTCGCGCATGTGCGGCAACGCCCTGCGCTGCGTCACCCGCTACGGCGCCGGCCGAGGCTATCTGCACGCCGGAGCGAACACCGACCCCACCGGTGCCGAGACCCGGGCCTACGCCGGCGTCGAGGCCGATGCCGAACCCGGTGTCGAGGCCTGGGCCTATGCCGATGCAGATGTCGAAGCCGGAGCCGAAGCCGGTGCCGGTGCTGCTGCTGGTGCCGGGGCCCGGGTCGATGCTGAAGACAGGACCGGGACCGGTGCCGGGGTCTGCGCCTGTGCCCCTTGCGCAGAGGACGGGGAGGGCGACTTCGTCGCCACGGACGACGGGGACAAGTGGGTTTCGGCGGTGGGCGGCCGGGTGCGGGTCGCGCTCGGGCCCGGCCGCGAGTTCCGTCAGGTCGCCGCCGACCGCTACTTCGTCTGCACCGGTCTGGCCCACCTGGTGCTGCTCGTCGGCGATCTCGCGGCCGTCGACGTCGTCGGCACGGGCCGTCCGTTGCGCCACGACCGCGCGCTCTGCGCGCGCCTCGGGCATCCCGAGGGTTTGCACGTCGACTTCATGCAGCGCGTCGGCGACGCGATAGCGGTCCGCACCTACGAGGTCGGTGTCGAGGACGAGACCGACGCCTGCGGCACCGGAGTCGCGGCCTCGGCGGCGGTGGCGCATCGCGTCTGGGGGCTGCCCTTCCCCGTCCGCGTGCGGGTGCGCCGGGGCGAGATGACGGTCGGGCACGGCCCGCACGGCCTGACCATCAGCGGCGACCTCGGCGTCCTGTACGCCACTGCGGCCGCGTCCAGAGACGTGATCACGGCGTCCATGACGCCGCCTTGATCGATGGCGCTCCTGTCTCTGGTGGCCGGCCGGTGTTCCCGCCCCGCGTCCACGGCTCCCACCGAGACGGACGCCGAGACGGGCGCGACCGGTAGGCCCGGGCCTGGCCGAGGCCGGGGTGCCGCCGCCCGCCGTCACCTTGCCCGATCGGCCGGTGTCCTCCGCGTGCGCGGCCAGCGGCGAGCGACGGGTGCCGCCAGGGCGCGCGAGGCCCGTAAGCAGGGTCGGCGTGGCGAGGCCGGTGCGGGGGGCGGACGGGCGGATCGGGTACGCTCGCACGGACCTGCCCGCCGGAGCGCGGGCGGGCGTCACAGCCCGTCGGACATGTTGTCCCTATTTCCTGCTCGCTTTGTGGGTTATTATCGAGAGCGCGGGGATGGCGTGGTGTACTTAGGGGTGGTGTGTCCCTCTTTGGGAACGGTAGGGCGGCATGGGCACTGATCAGGAGGGGTCGGCGCGTGCGGGTTCGCCGCTGCGCGCGGCCGTCCTGGCCGGACGGTGGATCCGTTCGGCGGCCGTCGACGACTCCCTGGGCCGGCGCTGGCAGGCCAACCCCGACCCGCACGGACGCTCGGCGTCGGCCGGCCCGTCGTCCTCCCTGTACGCCGGCACCGCCGGCATCGTGCTGTTCTTCCTCGACCTGGCCGCCGCCACGGGCGACGAGTCGTACCTGGAGGACGCCGCGGCCGGAGCCCGCCGCCTGGCCCGCACCTGGCGGGATCAGACCGACCTCTCCCTCTACCACGGCCTGGCCGGCACGGTCTTCACGCTGGCCACGACCGGCTGGGCGATCGGCGGGGCGGGCTTCGAGGAGGCCGCCGGAGACGCCGCCGACCACCTCGTGCGCAGCGTGCGCGCCTTCGACGGCGAGCCTGGCTGGACCGGCGATCCGGCGCTGCGCGGCGACGGCGGCATCGTGCTGGCGCTGCTGCACGCCGCCGGGGTCCTCGGCGCGCAGGAGTGCGCCGATGCCGCCGTCGAGGCGGGGGAGCGCATCGCGCGCCTGGTCGTGCCCGGGCACCGGCTCGGCGACGGATGCGCCGACCTGCCCCTCGACGCCGTGACCCCGGGCTTCCTGACCGGCACTGCCGGCGCGACGTTCGTGCTGGCCCGGCTGTTCGGCGTCACCGGCGACGAGAAGTTCCTGGCCGCCGCCCGCCGGGGCGCGCAGTTCGTCCGGACGGTGTGCACGCTGGCCGGCAGATGCGCGTACGTGCCGCACCACGTGCCACACGGCCGGGACCTGCACTATCTGGGGTTCTGCTCGGGGTCGGCAGGGGTGGCCAGGATGTTCCACGAGCTGCACCTGGTCGCCGGCGACCCGGCCGATCTGGACTGGGAGCGGCGGCTGGCCCACGGCGTGGTGCAGTCCGGGGTGCCGGCGAACCGTACGGCGGGCTACTGGAACGTCGCCTGCCAGTGCTGCGGCGCCGCCGGCCTGATCGAGCTGTTCACCGGCATGTGGGCGGCCACGGGCGACGAGTCGCACCTGGAGTTCGCGCGGACCCTCGCCGACGACCTGATCGCCCGCGCGACAGGCGACGAAGAGCAGGGCCTGCGCTGGTACCAGGCATACCGGCGGCAACGGCCGCAGGAGATCACGGCCGACACGGGATATCTGGTCGGCGCGGCCGGCATCGGCGCCGCGCTGCTGCACCTGGACGCCGCGAGCCGACCTGACGCCTCCCAGCGCCTCGTGCTGCTCCCCGACAACCCTTTCCCGGCGATCCCCATGCCGGCCCCATCCCCACACTGACGTCCCCGCACCGGCGTTTCCCGCACCGGCGTCCCGGCGTCGACATTCCCGCGCTGACGTCCCGCGCGGCGTTTCCGTGCTGATGTCCCCGTTTCGGCACCCCCGGCCCAGGGTGCTCCAATCCGACGGACCCCCGCACCGCGTTCCGCAACGGCGGTCCCACCCGTGGCCGTTTCCCGTCTGATCGTACTTCTTCGATCGGGCCTGGCGGAGCGGATCAGCGGCCCTTCTTAGGCGTGGCCGGCGCCTCAGTGCCCCTTGCCCATGACCTGGCGGATGACGTCGCGGATCCGGTCCATCATCGCGGTGGGCGTGCCGATCACGACGTTCGCCGCGGCCGTCTCCACGCCCGGGTGCGGATGGGTCGGCGCCATCGCCTCGGCGGCCTTCACCCCGGCGGCCAGCGTCCGGCGTTCGGCGTCGCTGCTGTGCTGGGCCAGCTTGGGGAACTCGTACCGCTCCTCGGCCCGGGCGTGCTCGTTGACGGCGTGGCGCAGCCGGGCGAGGTTCTCGGCGAAGTCGGGCGCGTCCGGCCCGGCCCGGTCCATGTACTGGAGCAGCTGCTTGGCCTGGTTCTCCTCGGCGAGGCGGTCGTCGACCACGGCGGCGGAGCCGTCCATCTTGCGCCGGGCGTACGGGTGGATGAGCTCTTCCTCGGCGGTCTCGTGCACGGCGAGCATGCGCACCAGCCGGGTGAACGCCTCGCCCCGGTGTTCGGGCGCGGCCTGCTCGACCTCGTCGAACAGGTCTCTGATGCGGGCGTGCTGGGCGATGAGGAGATCGACGACGTCCGTCTCTTTCATCATCTCCGGGGCCGTCTGCCGGCCGGTCTTCTGGTCGGTCATGCTCACACTCCTTGTCGGATTCGGGCCGTGCGTACCCGGCGGAACACGTGTCATGCGTGGCCTTACCGCTTCCGGAGGGCTTCGAGGCGTGGGGTGGAGATTGCCGCCGAACCTCACGGGTACGCCGCGTGCCAGTGCCGCTCGTCGTGGTCCGCCACGTCCGGTGAGGTGCCGGCACGGCGGCGGGTACGGGAACCGCGTCGCCCCGGTGGGGGCGCGCGACGGCCGAAGGATCGAGAAGGGGCGGTCGCCGATGACCTTCAACCCATTGAGAGAGCGGGGCATCCCGCTGGACAAGCAGGTGCGGAACTGGCGGGAGCTGAACGTCGATCAGATCGACCCCGACCATTCCGACCCCTACACCCGGTGTCGCGTCATCGCGTTGAACGGCATCGAGGTCGAGGCCGTGCTGTTCAGTCATCACCTGTCCCGGCACTGCCCGGACCTGGACATCAAGCAGCAGCTCGCCCGGGTGCGCTACATCGAGGCCCAGCAGCAGAAGGCCGTCAACTGGCTGCTGCCGGGCGTGGCCTCGGTGCTGGAGACCACGCTCGCCTACGAGCAGGTGGCCACCGACCTGACGGCGTGGGTCGCCCGCATGGAGCCCGACCCCTACCTCCAGCAGGCCTACCAGTTCGGCCTGCTGGAGGACTTCGATCACCTCTACCGGTACGCCAACCTGTACGAGATGATCGAGCACCGCAAGGCCGAGAAGATCGTCGACCAGTTGACGGAGGTCATGCCGGGCCGCCCGACGTACCTGCATCACCGTGACCCGGTCGACAACGTCCGCGAGCCGTACAACAGGGAGACGACCGCGCCGCTGTCGAAGCTGCACGCGCTGACCATCATGGCCGCCGAGCAGCAGACCATGAATTTCTACATGAACGTGGGACCCACCTACATGGAGCCCATCGCGCGGCAGCTCTACCAGGAGATCGCGCTGATCGAGGAGGAGCACGTCACCCACTACGAGTCGCTCGTCGACCCGGGCGAAAGCTGGTGGGAGATGCTGCTCAACCACGAATACAACGAGTGCTACCTGTACCACTCGTTCATGCAGACCGAGTCGGACCCGAAGGTGAAGGCGATCTGGGAACTGCATCTGAACATGGAGCTGGAGCACCTGCGGCTCGCCGCCGAACTGTTCAAACGGCACGACGGACGCGACCCGGAGCAGGTGGTGGCCCCCGAGCTGCCGGAGCCGGTCACCTTCGAGCCGAACAAGGGGTACATCCGCCACCTGCTCGGCACGCAGATCGACTACACGACGCTCGGCACGGGCTACGTGCAGGAGGCCCACGAGCGGTTCGAAAAGATGCAGGAGAAGGTCATGGGCGGCGAGCGGGCGCCGTCCGAGCGGGTGATGACCGAGAACCGCGACAAGTCGGGCGAGGAGTACCGCCTGGAGACCGAGGGCCCGCACCCGGCCCCCAGCCTGCGCATGAACCGCTGACCATCGCCCCGGCCCGCCCCCCGCTCGCGGATCACGCGGCGGCCCGCACCACCGTGCGCGCGGGGCCTGTCCCGACCGGGGCGGGCGGCGGGCTCGGGGAGATCGGCCGGCACACGCCGCTCGGCCTCGTCGCTCGTCACGATGGCCCTGCGGAAAGGCGCCCCCGCTGCCGCGCGGGTGTTACGCCCGCCGCATATACGGCAGGCGGCAGGGGGGCAGATCCATGCGAACAGGGGCAGGGGGCGACATGGGTGTGATCAGCCGTCAGCGGGAGGCCGTCCTCCGCAGCGGGCTGCGAGGGCTGGTGGCCGCGATGGCCATGACCGGAACGCGTACGGTGACGGCGGCGATGGGGGCCGAGGAGACGAGCCCGCCGGAGGCCATCGTCGACAAGCACGCACCGGAGCGGGTGCGACGCCTGCCTCAGCGGCAGAAGCAGGCCATCACCGAGATCGTGCACTGGACGTACGGGGCGAGCGGCGGCGCGATGTTCGGAATGCTGCCCGACCGGGTCCGGTCCCACCTGCTGAGCGGCCCGGTGTACGGCCTGGCGATCTGGCTCGCGTTCGAGCTGGTGATCGCCCCGGCCCTCGGCGTGCAGACCACGCAACGCCACAAGGCCCTGTGGCGCGCCGCGCTGGCCCTGGACCACCTGCTGTACGGCATCGTGGTCGGCGGCCGCCTCGCCCCCGAGGCGTACGTAGCGCAGCGGCACGCCCACCGATTCTGGCCGTCCACCGGTTGACCGTCGCACCCGGCGTCCGCGCCGGTCAGCAGACCCCATTGCCGATGGCATCGACCGACATCGACGTGACGACCCTGCGGCGTGTCAA
Source organism: Actinomycetales bacterium (assembly GCA_044507605.1). Taxonomy (GTDB): domain Bacteria; phylum Actinomycetota; class Actinomycetes; order Streptosporangiales; family Streptosporangiaceae; genus Thermopolyspora. Next base: position 53,744 of record JBIQJI010000009.1, read on the forward strand.
GCCCGATCAAGAGATCTGATCGACAGTGCCCACCAACAGAGCTCATCGGGAGAGTCATCGACAGGGCTTGGCGACAGGCATGAGCGGCGGGCGCGAGCGGTGGGCCTGAGCGGCGTACCCGATCGACAGGGGTCACCGGCAGGGCTCCTCGACAGGGGTCACCGGCAGGCGGCAGTGTTCACCGGCGGAGCTCGCCGGAACCTAGCGGCGGGGCCGGCGACGCGGCGGGGCGCGGCTCGGGTACCTGGGCGGAGCCCGGCCGCCTTCTCATCCCGCCGTGCGGCTTGGGTGTGTCAGGGCACGGTTCGGAACGTCACGAACCCCTGGTACATGCCCATGCCGCAGGCGAAGTGCACCGTGGACGGGGGATGGGGGCCCAGGGCGATAGGAGTGATGCCGGTCGCGGGGAGGGCGTGATCGTGGCCGGACACCGTGAGGGTGCGCAGGCAGCCGGTCGTGTGCGCGGTGTGCACGATCAACCGGGTGGGGACGCCGGCCCGCGCGGTCAGCATCCCCGGACGGTAGCCGCGCTCGGTGACCCACACGTCGACGGACTGCGAGCCGTCGGCCTGGGGGATCGCCATCACGGCCGCCGTCTGCGCCCCCGATGCCGCCTCCGGCGCGGGGGCCGGGAGCCAACCGCCCAGCCGCAGCCCTGCCACACCCGTCCAGACACCGGCCACCAGCGCCGCCAGCGCGGCGGCCCGCGCCCACCGGCCGCGTGCCACGCGGCGGACCACGAGCCCGAGCAGGGCGAGCCCGGGCGCCGTCCCGGCCACGAACCCGGCCATGATGATGGCGCCTCCGATGGCCGAGCCGGTGGCGACGGCCAGCACTTCGACGCTCAGCGTGACCCCGCAGGGCACCAGAATCGTGGCCGCTCCCAGCCCGGCCGCCCGCCACGTCCGCACCCCGTCCGCCCACGCCTTGGCAAGCGGCACGCCGGGCGTCCGGGCCGCGATCGGGGTGCAGTCGCAGGTCGAGGCGGTGGCACCTCGCCGGAACAGGCCGACGGCGAATGCGATCATCACGATGCCGGCGAGGACGAGCAGCGCGGCCCGTACGCCCGGCGGCGGCTGGACCGCCGACCCCAGTGCACCCAGCATTCCCCCCATCAGCACATGCGAGGCGGCCCGCCCGGCCAAGAACACCGCGACCGCACGCCCACCCGAGCCCGCCTCCCGCCGGGTGGACGCCGGAGCCTCGCCCACCTCGCCGACTCCGCCCACCTCGCCCGTCTCGCCAAGCGTCGTATCACTCGCGGCCGGGCCACGGTGTGGCGGTGTGCCGGTCCCGTGGGCGTCCGGGGCCGGGCGCGGCGATCCTTGGGTCTTGTCTGCTGTGCCGGGCGGCGTGTCGTTCCGGGCGGGGCTCTGGTGTGGCGGTGCGCCGGTTACGGCTGGGTCCGGGGCCGGGTGCGGCTGTGCTTGGGTTCTGTCTGTTGTGCCGGGCGGCGCGGCGGTCCCGGCCGGGTCTGGGTCGTCGGCCGGGTGGCCGGCCGGAGCCGGGGGGTTGGTTCCGGCTTCGGCGGAGCTTTGCGGGGGGTCGCCCGCACCGGGGGCGGGGGGCTTCTTGGCATCGGTGGGTCCTTCGGGGGCGCGGGGGCGGGGGCGGGCGGGGCTGCGTGCGATGCCGACCAGCAGGCCGCCTTGGACGGCGGCGCATGAACCGGTGCCGGCGAGCAGGCCGGTGGCGAGCCCGCCGGCGAACAGGGAGGGGAGCGAGCTCACGACAGGGCGGTCAGGTCCGGCTCGGCGGCGGCGGTCACCTGGCGGTCGAGCAGGGCGTCCAGGGTGCCGTCCTTGGCGGAGCCGACGATGTCCTGGAACTGGGCGAGGCTCATTTCCACCCGTTGGCCGAAGTCGTCGGTGAGGACGATCTGCCGCTCAGGGGCGGCGCCGAGGTCGACGTACAGTTCGGGGCAGCCGCAGTTGCATTGGCCGCAGAACCTGGCGACGAAGGCGGGGCCGTGGGGTTGCGCCATGGCAGTCCTTCCTGTGTTCTCAGTGCGATCGTTTATGTTCGGAAAGTAACCCGATTACCCACTGCTTACAAGACGTGACGCAGATGTATCACCTTGGCGGGTCATGAGTGTGACGGTGGCGTGCGGGCCGCTTTCGCGGCGGTTTGCGGAGGGATCTGGCATTCTGTGGCATTCCGGTCATACTGGGAGCTACTGGCGATGAGGCCCGCCGGAACCGCGCAATCCCGCGCTCATGGCTTCTCCTGCGGCAAGGGAGCCTGACCATGTGGGTGGCCGACCGAAACCACGTGCTCGATGACCCCGTGCTCGTTGATCGTGTGTCAGGCGATCACGCGGACGAGGGCCGCACACTCGATCCGCCCGGGCGACGATGGCAGCTCCAGGCGCTGCTCGACATCGTCACGCGAGCGGTGGATCTCCAGGAGGCCGCCGGGACGATCGTGGCCGAGTGCGGCAGACCCGGCAGGGTGCCGACGAGAGTCGCGCACGAAGGCAGCCTGGTGTTCTGCGGCTACTGGCGGCTGCGCCGGGATCTGGCCGGACTGCAGATCGGCGCCGACCTGAGCGCCATCCGTGACGACCTGAGCAGGCTCATCGCCTGTCACCAGATGCTCGTGCACGGATCGATCGCCTTGGCGTTCCAGCCGCTGCCGACCCCGAGCAGTGAGAACGCCCGGCTGCGCCTCAGCGGGCTCGGCGCCCCCGGCGCCCGCCTGCGCGAACTGCGCGACCTCATCGCGACCCTGGCCCGCACCGCCGCCTGACGGCCGGGCCACGGCGTCGCGCCGGGCGCGGTGCCGGTCGCGGCCTTTTCAGGCCGCCAGGTCGGACAGCGTGGCCGACAGGGCCTGCTTGAGGGCGTCGAGTTCGCGGGTGGCGGTCTCGCGGGCGGCTGCGGGGGTGGTGGCGACCGGCGTGACGATCTCCAGGTAGCACTTCAGCTTGGGTTCGGTGCCGCTCGGGCGGACGACGACGCGGGCGCCGCCCGACAGGCGGTAGCGCAGGCCGTCGGTGGGCGGGAGGCGGTCCGCGCCCTCGCCGAGGCCCGTGGCCAGGTCGTCGGCGGACACGACGGCGCGGCCGGCGAGTTCGCGCGGCGGGTCGGCGCGCAGCCCGGACATCATCCGGGTGATCAGCGAAAGGTCGGCGACGCGCAGGGACAGCTGCGCGGTCGCGTGCAGGCCGTACCGGGCGGCCTGGGCGTCCAGGAGGTCCAGGAGGGTACGGCCGGCGCGTTTGGCGGTCGCGGCCAGGCCGGCGACCGCGAGGGCCGCGCCGATGCCGTCCTTGTCGCGCACCGGCAGGCCGGTGTCGGAGCCGAGGACGTAGCCGAGGGCCTCCTCGTAGCCGTACACCATGCGGGTGCCGGGGCCACCGGCGCGGACGATCCATTTGAAGCCGGTCAGCGTGGTGGCGTGCCGCACCCTGTGGGCTTCGGCGATGCGGCCCAGCAGGCCGGAGGAGACGATCGTCGTGGCGATGAGGCGGTCGTCGCCGGTCGTGTGCGCGAGCACGTGCTCGGCCAGCAGCCCGCCGACCTCGTCTCCCGTGAGCAGCCGCCACGAGCCGTCGGGCAGCGGCACGCCGACGGCGCAGCGGTCGGCGTCGGGATCGTTGGCGATGACCAGGTCGGCCCCGGTCCGGGCCGCCAGTTCCAGCACCATGTCGGTCGCGCCCGGCTCCTCCGGGTTGGGGAAGCCGACGGTCGGGAAGTCGGGGTCGGGCGCGAACTGCGCGTCGACGACGACGGGCGCGGGGAAGCCCGCCCGGCGGAACGCCCGGGTGAGCACCGCGCCGCCGACGCCGTGCAGCGGCGTGTAGGCGACGCGCAGGTCCCGGTCGGGGCCGATGGGCAGCGCGGTCACCGCGTCGAGGTACGGCGCGACGATGGCCGCGTCGTCGAGCGTGTCCCACGTGTCGCCGAGCGGCAGCTCGTCGACCCTGCCCACCGAGTCGATCGCGGCCGAGATGGTCTCGTCGACGGGTGGCACGATCTGGGCGCCGTCGCCCCAGTACACCTTGTAGCCGTTGTCGCGCGGCGGGTTGTGGGACGCGGTCACCATGACCCCGGCGTCGCAGCCCAGGTGGCGCACGGCGAAGGCCAGCACTGGCGTGGGCCAGTGCTCGGCCATCAGCGAGACGCGCAGCCCCGCACCGGTGAGCACGGCGGCGGTGTCGCGGGCGAACACGTCCGACTTGTGCCGCGCGTCGTAGCCGACGACGACGTGCCCGCCCGCCCCGATGACCCGGGCGAGCCCGGCGGCGGCCCGCATCACCAGCACACGGTTCATCCTGGCCGGCCCGGGGCCCAGCTCTCCGCGCAGCCCGGCGGTGCCGAATCGCAGGGTCGTCCCGAACAGCTCGGCGAGCGCCTTTTCGTCCCCCTGCTCCACGATCGTCCGCAGCTGCTCGCGGGTCTGCGGGTCGGGGTCCTGTTCCAGCCACTCACGGGCCTGTCGGGTGTTCACGGCCATCGGGCTCCGGGTCGGGCCGGGCATGCCCGGCGGTTCACGATCACCTCTCAGCTTCCCACGGCTCCCGGCTCCCCGCGCCGGGCGTGCGTAGTTCGCGAGGTTTGCGAGGTTCGCCACGGGCACCCGGCTGTGCCCCGCCACACGCCCGATGCCGGCCGCCCCGCCCCGCGCCGCACGCCCGCATCCGCCTAGCGGGGCAGGGAGTCGATCAGCTTGGCCAGCAGGACGCCCATGCGCGCGGCCGTGGCGCGGCCGACCTCCAGGACCTCCTGGTGGTCGAGGGGCTCGCCGGTGAGCCCGGCGCCGGGGTTGGTGACGAGGGACATGCCGAGGACCTCGGCGCCGCCCTCGCGGGCCGCGATGGCCTCCAGGACGGTCGACATGCCGACGAGGTCGGCGCCGAGCGTGCGGAGCATGCGGATCTCGGCCGGTGTCTCGTACGTCGGGCCGCGCAGCGCGGCGTAGACGCCCTCGGCGAGCGAGGGGTCGGCCTCGCGGGCGAGCCGGCGCAGCCGGGGCGAGTAGACGGCGGTCAGGTCGACGAACGTGGCCCCGGAGACGGGGTTGGCGCCGGTGAGGTTCAGGTGGTCGCTGATGAGCACCGGGTCGCCGACGCGCTGGGTTTCCGGGCGCAGGCCTCCGGCGGCGTTGGTGAGCACGACGGTGCGGGCCCCGGCGTGGACGGCGGTGCGCACACCGTGCACGACCGCGTCGGTGCCGCGCCCTTCGTACAGGTGGGTGCGGCCGAGGAAGATGAGCGCGTGCCGTTCGCCGGCGGTGCGGACCACGCGGATCGTGCCGCCGTGGCCGGCCACGACCGGCGCCGCGAAGTGCGGCAGGTCGGTCATCGGGAACTCGGCGAGGGGCGCTCCGATGGCGTCGGCGGCGTCGACCCAGCCCGAGCCCATCACCAGCGCGACGTCGAACGACGCCAGACCGGCGCGGGCGCGCAGCGCCGCCGCGGCTTCGGCCACGGCCGGGTAACGGCCCCCGTACGGATCGGTGCCGCCGCTCGGCGCGTCCACGTCCGGTGCCTGCGTCATCTGACCGCCTTTCCTCGCGCGCCGGTCGCCTGGTCGGCCGGCGGTGCCCACGAACATGCTCGGCGGATCATGCCCGCTCGCGCAAGGACGGCACGCCTGAGCCGGGGCCGGGCCCGGAACCGGGGACCGGCATGCCCGGCCGCGCGCAGGCGGCGTCGATGAGGCGCGGCCCGGCTAGTCGCCGATCGACTTGCACGGGCGGGACCGCAGGTCGCGCACGTAGTCGTCGGGCGCGCCGGCCTTCTCGGCGGCGTCGGACAGGATGCCGAGGTAGCGGGCGGAGGGCAGGCCGCCCTCGTAGTCGCCGATGACGTAGAACCAGGCCACGACCTCGCCGTCGAGCGTGGCGACGCGCAGCCGCACCTTGTGGTGGAGCCCGAGGTCGGCGCCCTCCCACTGGTCGAGGGAGGCCTCGTCCCATTCGGGTACGTCGTACAGGACCACGAAGACCTGGGAAAGCGGGTCTTCGACGATGGTCGCGCGCGCCCCTTCCCAGCCGACGTCCTCCCCGCCGAACGTCAGCCGCCAGCCCTGCAACCAGCCGGTGCCGCGCATCGGAGAATGCGGGGCGCGCTGAGCCATCTGCTTGGGGTCCATGTTGCTGCCGTAGGCGGCGTAGACAGGCACGGCACACAAGACTAATCCAAGATCGCGATTTGGCCGGGGGGATGAGGCCGCCCGAGCACAATCGCGCATGCGGGAGAATGAGGCATATGACGAGGATCGTGATCATAGGTGGCGGCCCCGGCGGATACGAAGCGGCGCTGGTGGCCGCGCAGCTCGGTGCTCAGGTCACCGTGGTCGAGCGAGACGGTCCGGGCGGCGCGTGCGTGCTGACCGACTGCGTGCCCTCCAAGACCCTCATCGCGACGTCGGTGCGCAAGCAGGCGCTGCTCGACGCGGCGTCTCTGGGCGTGCACTTCAGCGGCGGCCCCGACGGCGAGGTCGGCGGCGTCCAGGTCGACCTGCCGCTCGTGAACAAGCGCGTCAAAGAGCTGGCCCGGGCGCAGTCACAGGACATCGCCGCCCGGCTCGCCGCCGAGGGCGTGGAGGTGATCCGCGCCGAGGGCCGGCTGGCCGGCCCGCAGGAAGTGCAGGCCGGCGACCGTACGATCCGCGCCGACGTGGTGCTGGTGGCGACCGGCGCGACACCGCGCGTGCTCCGGGGGGCGGAGCCCGACGGGGAACGCATCCTCGACTGGCGGCACCTGTACGACCTGGAGAAGCTGCCCGAGCATCTCATCGTGGTCGGCTCCGGGGTGACCGGGGCCGAGTTCGCCGGGGCCTACCGGTCGCTGGGCTCGCAGGTCACGCTGGTGTCGTCGCGTGACCGCATGATGCCGAACGAGGACGCCGACGGCGCCGAGGTGCTGGAGGAGGTCTACCGCCGGCGTGGGATGAACGTGCTCGGCCGCTCCCGCGCCGCCTCGGTGAAACGCACCGCCGACGGCGTCGTCGTGACCCTGGAGGACGGCCGCACCGCCGAGGGCAGCCACTGCCTGATGACGGTCGGCATGGTGCCCAACACGGCGGGGCTCGGCCTGGAGGAGGCCGGGGTGCGGCTCGACAAGGGCGGGTTCGTGCAGGTCGACAAGGTGTCGCGCACCTCCGCCCCCGGCGTGTACGCCGCCGGCGACTGCACGGGCGTGCTGATGCTGGCCTCGGTCGCCGCCATGCAGGGCCGCATCGCCGTGTGGCACGCCCTCGGCGAGGCCGTGCAGCCGCTGCGGCTGTCGACCGTCGCCTCCAACATCTTCACCGACCCCGAGATCGCCGCGGTCGGCCCGTCGCAGCGGCAGATCGAGAGCGGCGAGGTCGAGGCGAACGTGGTGAAGCTGCCCCTCGCCACCAACGCGCGGGCCAAGATGCAGGGCTTCAACGACGGGTTCGTCAAGCTGTTCTGCCGCCCCACCACCGGCATCGTGCTCGGCGGCGTGATCGTGGCTCCGAGGGCGTCGGAGCTGGTGCTGGCGCTGTCGGTGGCCGTGCAGCAGCGGCTGACGGTCGATCAGGTCGCGCAGACGTTCGCGGTGTACCCGTCGCTGTCGGGCTCGGTCACCGAGGCGGCGCGCCGGCTGATGCAGCCGGTCACCGCCTCCGGGCTCTGATCGGGCCGCAGCGACCCAGGCCGCAGCGACCCAGGCCGGTACTTACTGACGCAGGCGTGCACTGACGCGGGCTTGCACTGGATGCAGGCCGCACTGAGCCAGGCGGCCTGCCCCAGGCCGCGCTGACCCGGGCCGCGCTGACCCGGGCGGCCGTTCGGACATCGGTGGCGAAGACGAGTCCGGCGCCAGGCCGAGGGGCCGGGCGCCGGAAGGGTCGAACAGATCGCGAACGGTCAGGCGATCACCAATCGCCGCCGCCGAAGTCGCCGCCGCCGAAGTCGCCGCCGCCACCCCAGTCGCCGCCGAAGTCGCCGCCGCCGCCCCAGTCGCCGCCGCCGCCCCAGTCGCCGCCGCCGCCGTCCTGGTAACCGGCCTCGTAACCGGCGCCGTAGCCTCCGCCGCCGAAGCCCCAGCCGCCGCTGAGGGCGCTGCCGAGCATGGTGCCGACGAGCATGCCGGTCATCACGTCGCCGAAGCCGCCGTAGTAGCCGTAAGCGTAAGGGCTGTAGGCGGGGCCGGCGTCATAGTAGGGGCGCCGCACGCCGTCGATCTCCACCTCACGGGTGTGCGGGTCGAAGCCCTGCTCCACCCGCTGGGCGTCGGCCGCGCAGGCCGGCACGTCGCGGATGGCGCCGCCGGGCGGGGCCCAGCGCACGTCGCGGACCGAGGGGCCGTGCTGCGGGTTGAAGAAGCACGGGGCGCGCCGCTCGGGCAGCGGCTTGTTGTCGACCCGGGCCCGCACGCAGGCGAGGGCGTAGCGGCCCTCCTCCAGGGCGCTGGTGACGCCGCGCAGCTCGTCGGGGCGCCGCGCCGCGTCGAGCTCCACCTTGGCCCGCTCGTAGGAGTCGAGGGCCCGCTTCCAGTCCTCCTGGGTGCCGGCCTCGCTCTGGGAGAGCTTGACGTCGGCGTCGAGCGCCGTGATCTCCTCGCCGAGCTTGGTGATGTCCTCCTCGACGGTCTTCTTCACCAGCGCCAGCTCGGCGGCCTCGCGCTCCTCGCGCTCGCGCCGCTTCTTCTTGGAGTAGAAGAACAGGCCGAAGCCGCCCACGACCGCGACGACCAGGATGCCGATCAGCACACCGGCGCCGCTGCCGCCGCTGACGGTGCTGCCGGGCCTGGTGGCCGCCCCGGCCTTGCCCTCGACCACGAGGTTCACCCGGTTGATGAAGTCCTTCATGCCCGCGGTGATGTCGCCGTGGGCCGACGACACCGCCAGGTTGGCGAGAGTGCCGGCCCGACCGGCGCCGCCGAGCACGTTGGAGCCGGCGTACAGCTTGGTGCCGTCGAGGACCGCCACGGTGGCCCGCGGCCGACCGGCGTTGCTGACGGCCTGCCCGAGCTGCGTGATGTAGGCGCCGGCGGCGCTCTCGGACGCGAACGTGCCGCCCGCCAGGGCGGCGACGTAGATGTGGGCCTTGGAGTCTTCCAGCGCGTCACGGATGTCGGACTGCTGGGCCGAGGTCAGTGCGGACCCCGACTGCACGTACAGCGGGTCGCTCTGGTTCTTCCATGTCTGCACAACGGTGCCGGGATCGGGCGCCGCGGCCGCGCCGGCGGGGGGCGCCAGCGCCAACGCGGCGAGCACGCCGGCGAACAGCGTGAGGAGCAGATACCCCACGCGGCGAAACGAACGTTCAGTGGTCACGGCTTCGATGCCTCCTTCGCCCTTAGAGGACGAACGGGGGGCCGCGCAGAGTTCCTTGGAGCGGCGCCTTTCCGTCCGCTGGTTCAGACTATGCGGATGCCGGCGGCGAGGCACACCGCCCGAACCGGTCCGCTGGCGGCTGCGGGGGCTGCGGGCGGCCCGGCCACGCGATCCATTCCCGCTGCGCGTCCGGTGCGCGCGCCCGGCGGCCCGTCACGGAGGCGCGGAGGTCACAGGGCGCGCAGCCCGTTGATGACCTCGCGCAGGATCCGCTCGTTGGAGCGGCGGGAGATGGGCGTACGCACGGTGACGAGCTCCTGCTCGTGCAGGTCGCTGACGAGCACGCGCACCACGCCGATGGGCAGGTCGAGCTCGGCGGCCACGTCGACCAGGGCGGTCGGCCGGGTGCACAGGTGCAGGATGATCAGGTGCTCCGGGTTGAGGCCCGACGGCGGGGCGATGCCGCCGGCCGTGGTGATGACCGCGACCAGGTCGATCGCAGGGCTGGACGGCTCGGTGCGGCCTCTGGTCAGCGCGTACGCCGGCACGACCGGGCCGGCCTCATCGTCGAGCCAGCGCTCTTCGTCGTTCATCGCGGCCCTCCTGTGCCGGGCCCCACGGAGCGGGTCACTTCATCGGCACGGCCGGCTGCGCGGCCGCGGTCGTCGGCATCGGGGCGGCTGATCCGCCGCACCGGGGAGATGGTCACTCTGCGCTCCCCCCATGCTGTCCCGACAAATTCTGTTCCATCTCCGGCTTTTCGTCTCGTTCGTGTGGGCGGATCGGTATGACGGGCGGCCTGGCTTTGGGGATCTCGGGCTGGGCTGGCGGCGGCGCGGCCGGGTCGGCCGGCTTCGGCTCCGCCTGCCCCGGAACCCGGTCCGCGGCGTGCTCGGTGGTCTGCCCGGGGGCCTGCTCGACCACCTGCTCGGCGGGGATGAGGACGATGGCGGTGGTGCCGCCGTACGGCGACACGCGCAGCGTCACCCGGATGCCGTGCCTGGCCGCGAGCCGGGCGACGACGAACAGGCCGAGGCGTTCGCTGTCGGCCAGGTCGAACTCCGGCGGGTTGGCCAGCTGCTCGTTGAGCGCGTTGAGGCGGTCCTCGTCCATGCCGTGGCCGCGGTCCTCGATGTCGATGGCGAAGCCGCGCGCCACCGACTGGCCGCGCACGTACACCGTGGTGTGCGGCGGGGAGAAGACCGTGGCGTTCTCGATCAGCTCGGCGACGAGGTGGATGACGTCGCTGACGATCTCGCCGGCCAGCGAGTGGGTGCTGGTGGGCACCACGGTGACGCGGGCGTAGTCCTCGACCTCGGCCGCCGCGCCGCGCATCACGTCGATCATCGGCACCGGCCGCCGCCAGCCGCGGCCCGGGGTCGAACCCGACAGGATGATCAGGTTTTCGGCGTGGCGGCGCATGCGCGTGGTCAGGTGGTCGAGCCGGAACAGGTCGTCGAGCTGGCCGGGCTCGGTGGCGCGGCGCTGCATGCCGTCGAGCTGGATGCGCTGGCGGTGCAGCAGGATCTGGCTGCGGCGGGCGAGGTTGCGGAACACCATGCCGACGCCGGCGCGCAGCTGGGCCTGGCCGACGGCGGCCTCGACCGCGGTGTGCTGCACCGTCGAGAACGCGCGCCCGACGTCCTGGATCTCGGCCGTCCGGCCGTCCGGCACGACCGGAGGGGCCTCCGCCTCGACGTCCACGTCCTCGCCTTCGCGCAGCCGCCTGACGAGGCTGGGCAGCCGCACCTGGGCGAGGTCGAGGGCGACCTGACGCAGGGTGGCGAGCTCGGTGGACAGGCGGCGGCCCATGCGCATCGAGACGAAGATCGACACGACGACCAGCAGCAGCCCGAGGCCGGCGATCACGAAGGCCCGGAGCAGCACGTTGTCGGCGATGGGCTCGGCCCGTTCGGCGAGCCGGGAGTTGGCCTCGGCCTGGGCGTTCTGGAAGTAGTCCGCGACGGCGGCCGCGGTGTCCCGCCAGGTGGCCGCCGCCGGCGGGTGCCCGGCGATGATCTGTTCTTCGAGGATCCGGAGCCGCTGGTAGCGGGGCGCGCTGATCAGGTTGGTGTAGATCGCGCGGACGTCGGAGTAGAGCTCGGGCAGCGCCTGGTCGATGAGGAACCGCCGGTTGCCGACGACCTGGGTGAACAGCCTGCGCTCGTCGGCGGTGAGCCGCGCGGGGCCGGCACCGGTGGAGGCGAGCGCCTCCTCACGGGTCAGCAGTTCCTTCGTGTACGCCAGATTGATGACCACACGGGTCTGCTGATAGATCGGGATATCGTCGATCAGCGCCAGACTGCGATGCAGGCGGAAGATTTCGTCGGAAATCGCATTGTATGTCTCTATTACGCGAATTCTCGGTGAAAGCCCGGAGTCGATTTCCGCGCGAATGTCATCTATTCGTGACAGGTAAGTGATCAAATTGGTGACCTGTTTGCGCACTGGCCTGGTCGTCGCGTCCTGGGAATCCTCCGACAGCGCGAGCGAACGGAAGTCCTCCCTGGCCCGGTCGGTGCGCAGCCGCTGCGCGCGCAGCGCCGTGCGGTCGGCGCCCCGTGCGTCGCTCAGCAACCGTGCCGACGCGAGCCGCTCGGCCTGCAGCTCGACGATCAGTTGGTCGGCCGGCACCCGCAGCGTCGTCCAGAGCGTCGTGTAGGTCCGCAGTTGCAGGCTCTCCCCGGCGGTGACGGCCGTGATGACACCCCACAAAGTGATCATGGAGATCAGCGGGACCAGCAGCAGCCCGAGGATCTTCACTCTGATGGGGGTGCCCATGACGCCTATCCCGGTAGGTGGGGAAGATGAGGTAAAGATTAGCAGCGCCAGGCCGGTAATTGATGTTCGTGGCGCAGATGCCCTGAAATACTGGACATCCGATTACGTCACCCTGGGGAAAGGACAGTGGGCGGATGGGCAGGTCACCGCGCCTCACCGCCCTGGCCGCGGCGCTGTCCCTCGCACTCTCCGCCGTCCTCGGGGCCTGCAGCGGCGACCCCGGCATCCCGAGGCCCTCCTCGCCGCCGATCGTCGTGCCCGAGGCGACGTTCGTCCAGGCGGTGCCCCGCGGCGTCATCAGCGACTGGGACCCCGCGACCGCCCACTCGGGCGAGATCATCGCCATGCAGAACATCTACGACACCCTCACCGTCTACAACCCCGTCACCAAACGGGCGGGCCCCCGGCTCGCCACCGGCTGGACCGCGTCGTCCGACGCCCGCACCTGGACCTTCACCCTCCGCGAAGGGGTGCGGTTCCACACCGGCCGCCCCCTCGACGCCGCCGCCGTCAAAGCGGCCATCGACCGCACGAGGCGGATCAAGCGCGGCGCCGCCTACATCTGGGCGGCCGTCGACGAGATCAGAGTCACCGACCCCACCACCGTGGTCTTCATGCTGCGCTACCCGGCGCCGCTGGACCTGATCGCCTCATCCGGCTACGGCGCCTACATCTACGACACCACCGCCGCCGGGTCCGGCGACCTCAGGGCCTGGTTCGCGGCCGGCCGCGACGCCGGCACCGGCCCGTACACCGTCGAGACCTGGCGCAAAGGCGCCGAGCGGGAGCTGCGGCTGCACTACTTCGGCGGATACTGGGGCGGCTGGGACGGATCGCGCTACCGCAACGTGGAGTTCCGTGTCGAACCCAGCGCCCGGACCGCCTGGCGGATGCTGCTGAACGGCGAGGTGTCGCTCGTCGAGCGGTTCAGCGCGCCGCTGTTCCGCAAAGCCGCCGCGACCGCCGGTCTGCGCACCACCCAGACGCCGTCGTTCCAGAACATGCTGCTGCTGTTCAACACCGCGAGCGGCCCCCTGCGCGACGTGCGGCTGCGCAAGGCCGTGCGCGACGCCATCGACTACGCCGGCGTGATCAAAGCGCTCAAGGGCGGCGGCACCGCCCCGAGCGGGCTCGTGCCGAGCGGCCTGCTCGGCCACATCCCCCGGCACGTCCCCCGGCAGAACCTCGCCCGCGCGAAACGGCTGCTCCAGCAGGCAGGGTACGGCCCCACCGGCCGTCCGCTGCGCCTCACCCTGACCTACGCGCGGGGCGACGACGACCAGCGCATGCTGGTCCGCATGCTGTCGGCCGAACTCGCCAAACTGAACATCACCCTCGACGCGCGGGCCATGGAATGGAACGAGCAGTGGGCGCGCGGCAAGGCCACGGACCCGGCCAAGCGGCAGGACATCTTCGCCATGTACTGGTGGCTCGACTACGGCGACGCCTACTCGTGGTTCATCAACCTGTTCCACAGCGCCGATTCGGTGGCCTTCAACCTGACGTACCTGAACGACCGGGCGATCGACCGCCAGATCGACCGGCTGCCCACCCTCATCGCCACCGACCGCTCGGCCGCCCAGCAGGCCTACGTCCGGCTGCAGAAAGAACTGCTCGACCGCAAGGCCGTCGCGGCGGTGACCTGGGTCACCAGCTACCAGCGGGCGTACCTGGGCGGGGTGCGCAACTACACCGACAACCCCGCCTACCCCAACGTGGTGTTCGTGCACGAACTCGAACCGCGCGGCTGACCCCGGGGGTGGGGAGCCGCGGCGCCGGCCCGCCGTCAGGCCTCCTTGATCTCGCAGATCGTCGCCCCCGCCGAGACCGGCTGCCCCACCGACGCCGCCAGGCCGGTCACCGTGCCCGCCTTGTGGGCGCTCAGCGGCTGCTCCATCTTCATGGCCTCCAGCACCACGACCGTGTCGCCGACCGCCACGGTGTCGCCGTCGGCCACGACCACCTTCACGATCGTGCCCTGCATCGGGCTCACCAAGGCGTCGCCGCTCGGCGCGGCCTTCGTCGTCGCGTTCCTGCCGTTGCGCCTCGGCGGCCGCGCCGGCCCCCGCGCGGCCTGCCGTCCCGCGCCCAGACCCGCCGGCAGGACCACCTCGAGCCGCTTGCCGCCCACCTCGACGACGACACGCTCGCGCGCCGCCTCCTCCGGCGGCTCCGCCACCTCCCCCGCGTACGGCGGGATCGTGTTGTCGAACTCCGTCTCGATCCACCGGGTGTGCACCCGGAACGGCTCGGCCGTGAACGCGGGATCCGACACCACCATCCGATGGAACGGCAGCACCGTCGGCATGCCCTCGACCTCGAACTCCGCCAGCGCCCGGCGCGACCGCTCCAGCGCCTCGCCCCGGGTGCGGCCCGTCACGATCAACTTGGCGATCAGCGAATCGAACGCCTGCGGCACGGTCATGCCCGCCTCATAGCCGCTGTCGAGCCGGACCCCCGGGCCCGTCGGGGCGCGCATCGCGGTGAGCGTGCCCGGTGCGGGCAGAAAACCACGGCCCGGGTCCTCGGCGTTGACACGGAACTCGAACGAGTGGCCGCGCAGCACCGGGTCGCCGTAGCCGATGGGCTCACCCTCCGCGATGCGGAACATCTCGCGCACCAGATCGACGCCGGCCACCTCCTCGGTCACCGGGTGCTCCACCTGCAGCCGGGTGTTGACCTCCAGGAACGAGATCGTGCCGTCCTGGCCCACCAGGAACTCACACGTGCCGGCCCCGACATACCCCGCCTCGCGCAGGATCGCCTTGGAACTGCCGTAGAGCAGCTCCAGCTGGGACTGCGACAGAAACGGCGCCGGCGCCTCTTCGACCAGCTTCTGGTGGCGGCGCTGCAGCGAACAGTCGCGGGTGCTGACGACAACCACGTTGCCGTGCCGGTCCGCCAGACACTGGGTCTCGACGTGACGCGGCCGGTCCAGGTAGCGCTCCACGAAGCACTCGCCCCGGCCGAAGGCCGTGACCGCCTCACGCACCGCGCTGTCGTACAGGTCGGGAATCTCCTCAAGGGTCCGGGCGACCTTCAGGCCACGTCCGCCGCCGCCGTACGCCGCCTTGATCGCGATCGGCAGGCCGTGACGCCGCGCGAACTCCACGACCTCGTCCGCGCCGCTCACCGGGTCGGCGGTGCCGGCCACGAGCGGCGCCCCCACCCGCTGGGCGATATGCCGCGCCTGCACCTTGTCGCCGAGCGCGACGATCGCCGAAGGCGGCGGCCCGATCCAGGTCAGCCCGGCATCGATGACGGCCTGGGCGAAACCGGCGTTCTCGGCGAGGAAACCGTAACCCGGGTGCACCGCGTCGGCACCGGCGGCACGCGCGATCCCCAGCAGCTTCTCGACATCGAGGTACGTCTCGGCGGGAGTCTGCCCGGACAGGGCGTACGCCTCGTCGGCGACGCGCACATGCAGAGCGTCGAGGTCCTGGTCGGAGTAGACCGCGACCCCGGTCAGACCGGCGTCCTTGCATGCGCGCGCGATCCGCACGGCGATCTCACCCCGGTTGGCGATCAGGACTTTCTGCACCGGCGCCGTCCCTTCCTAGCTCCACCTCGCACAGGAGTTTAGGCCGCGGTCCCCGGTGATCTTCCACTGCCTCCTGGCCGCCCCACGGGGGAATCAAAACGCGATTCTCCTGCCCACCGCCCCTATCCCCATGCCCACCAGCGGCACTCCCCGCACCAGCATGTCCGCCCGGCCCGGCCCGCCGTGCCCGCGACGCGCCGCGGCCAAGGCACCGACCGCCCTGGGCCGGCGGTGGGGCCCCGCTGCGGGACCGCCTGCTGAGGGCCGTACGCGAGGCCGGCGCGGCTATGCGGCTATGCGGCTATGCGGTCACGCGGTCACACGAAACCGCCACAACAGATCAGGAAACCTGCTCTATGGCGGCCCGCCCATCGGCCGTCTTCGCGATAATGATCTCCACGACCTGACCGGGCTCCATCGGCTTCTCGCCCACCATGTTCTCGCCCACCATGGTGCATCGCGTTATCGCCGAGGGCGCCCGGCAGGTCAGGACGGCTGTGCGAATCGAGTGGAAGGCGTATTTTCGTACGGTCGATGGGTCCCCGCGGGGCGGACCCAAGCGGGTGAGTGCCGACGATCTCACAGAATCCGACGATTTGTGCGTTTGGGTGAGATAAGCGGCGAATAGCGCTAAGCCTGGATATGTCGCCATCCGGGGGAGGCGGACCCGTGATCCGGTATGCCCCCGGCCGCCCGGCGACCGCCAGCGGACTCGCGAAGGACTGAGGAGCACGGAGATGCCATCAAGACAGCCCGCGCCCGGCAGCGCCGAACCCCCGGCCAACGCCACCGCGGGCCAAGGCGACATGATCCGGCAACACCCCCTCACCCCGCCCCCGTCCCCCTGCCCCGGCGACTCCCCCACAGCCACGGACGGCCCCGCCCGCCAGACCGACCCAGCGGCCGCAGGCGGCACCCCGCAACAACCCGGCTTTCCGGTGGGGTCGGCCGGTGGCGGGGGGTCGGTCGATGCGGGGGTCGTGGGCGGTGCTCGGCAGCAGCCCGGCTTCCCGGCGGGCGGGGATGGCCCCGGGCGACCGGCTGATGCGGGGTCCGCAGGCGGTAGCCCGCAGCAATCTGGTCGTCCGGTGGGCTCGGGCGGTGCCGGGCGACCGGGCGATCTGGGCGTCGCTGGCGGTGGCCCGCAGCAGGTCGGCTTTCCGGTGGGGTCGGCCGGTGCCGGAGGGTCGGCTGAGGCGGGAGCGGTGGGCGGTGTTTCGCAGCAGGCCGGCCATTCGGGGAAGTCAGGCGGTGACAGGCGACTGGCCGATTTGGTCGCGCGCCCGAGTGGCGCGCAGCCGGGCGGGTCATCCGCCGGTCCGGGCGGCACAGAGCGGCCGGACGCCATCGGCGCGCCTCCACAACCCGATCGCCGAAGTGGGGGACTCTGCGCGGGCATCGGCGCCGTCCTCGCGATTCTCGTTCTGCTGGTGGGCGTGCCGTGCGCGCTGGCGATCTTCTTCGGGTCCCCGTTCGGCGCCGACGGTCTGTCGTTCGGCATGCTCACTCGCCCGGTAAGCCTCTCCATCGTCGCCGACGTCGTGGCCGTCCTGCTGTGGATCGGCTGGCTCCAGGTCGCCACCTGCCTGGTCGTCGAGATCAGTGCCGCCCTGAGAGCCGTCCGTCCTCCCACTCTGCTCTTCTCGCACACTGTCCAGGGCCTGGCCCGCCCACTCGTCGCCAAGGCTCTGTCCCTTTTCCCGGCTCTCCGAGCGACCCCGCCCGCCGTGCCTTCCGCCGCACCGCCCGTTCCCGGCCTGATGGCCACATCCGGGCCCGGTCCCACGGCGGCGTCAGGGTCCGACGCGATGGCGGCGTCCAGGTCCGGCCCCGAAGCTCCGCCCGCGGGCACCCCGGCGTTCGCCGCCGCGTCCGGCCCGGGAGACGGGTCCGGCTTCGTTTCGGGTGGTCCCGCCGCATCCGAGGGGATACCGAGCTCCGGCGCTGCCGGTCCCATGGGCGGGGGGACGTTCGGGCCGGGCGCGCCCGTGCCACCCGGCACGGCCGCCGGTACGGGCGCGGCTCCCCCGGGCGGCCAGGCGGGCGGCCCGGCGAGCGGGTGGGCGCCGGCAGGGCCTGCTCCCGAGGGCGGGCCGATCCCGTTGCCCGGCTCGACGGCGCCTCCCGGCGGACCGGTGGCCGCGTACTCGCCAGAGGGAACGCCGCACGGCCCTGGTACGAGCGGGTCGGCCCACGCGAGCGCCGGACGGCAGCCGAGCGGGCCGGCAGGCGCCGCGGCCGGAATCGCGGAGCGGGGCAGCGGCGCCAAAGGCGGCCGGCATGGGCGGCATGGGCGGCACGCCGAAGCGGCCCGGCCCTCCGTGCCCCTGCCGGGGGCCGAGGCGCCTCCGGCGCTCCCACAGGTCTCCCAGACGGCACAACCCGGCGGCCAGGCAGAGGCCGGCGCCTCGGCCGCTCCCGGCCTCTCACAGCCCGGCGGGCAGACCGAGCCAGGCGCTCCGGCCGCTCCCGGCGTCACCGCGCCGGAGGGCATGGACGGCTCCGAGTGGTCCGGCCTCACCGGCGATCCCGAGAGCACCCAGGAGTTTCCCGCGCTTGCGCGCGGCCGTCGAGGGAACGTCCACCAGGCGATGCGCGAGGCCGGCAGAGTCGGCGCCGACCCGGCGGCCGGGTCGAGCGACACCGGCCTGCCGGAGTTCGTCGCCGCCGCGTCCCTCGCGGCGGCCGGCCTGCTGACCGAGCTCGACCGGCGCAGGCAGGTCAGGCTGCAGGTGCGGCACCGCGGCCATCGCCTGCCGCACGCCGAGGGCGGTGCCGCGCTCGCCGAAAGGGCACTGCTGCTCGGCGCCGACGCCCACGGAGCCTGGCTGCTCGACTACGGCCTCCGGCACCTCGGCCGGGCGCTCACCGACCAGGGCCGCAAGCCGCCCGCCGTCTATGGCGCGTTCCTCGCCCTCGGCCACCTGGATCTGTGGATCCATCCGGCCGACCCGGCCACACCGGCCCCGTGGACGGCCGTTGACGGCGGCAGCGTCTGGCGGCTGACCGCCGCAGACGCTCACCGGCTGGCGGCACATCCCCAGCACGGCGATGACCACGCCGGCGACGACAAGGCCCCGAAGGACCGGGGCGCGAAGGACGCCGGAGGCACGACAGGCCGTCAAGGCTCACCGGGCCACGAGGGCACGGACCACAATGGCAGGAACCACAACGGCACGGGTCCCGAAAGTCCCGAGGGGACGGGTCACAAGGGCACCGTCCATGGCCCCGCGCCGTACCCGGGGCTCGTGTCGCTGGGCACGAACGAGGCCGGCAGGGTGCTCGTCGATCTCGGCTCGGCCCCCGGCCCGATCAACGTGCGTGGCCGTCCCCACCTGGTGGCGGCGGCGCTGTCTGCGGCGGCCGTCGAACTGGCCACGAGCCGCTGGTCCGACGACATGCGTCTCGTGCTGGTCGGCTTCGGCGCCGACCTGGCACTGATCGCCCCCGGCCGGGTCACCACCGCCCCCACCATCTCCGTCGCTCTGGCCGCCGCGGGCAGACCGGACGGGCGGGCCTCCGACGAAGACCCCGCCGAAGACACCAGGGAGTGTCGCGGACCCGACCGCGACCATCCGGCACGGAACGCCCCGCTGGCGGACCGGGGCCGAGACGATACCCACGCGGCGTTCGACGGCGAACGGGGAGCACGGGAGCACGGCAACGCACCGACCGGCGACGCACCGGCCAGTAGCGACACAGCCGCCCACGAACGGCCGGGCGCCTCCGGCAGTCCGGGACGGACGCGGGTCTATCTGCTCAGCCTCGTCCCGCCGACCCCCGCCGAAGCGAAGCGGCTCGTCGAAGGGGGCGCGGGGACGCCCGACGGGTGCCTCGTGGCCGCCGACAGCCTGCCCGGAGCGACATGGACCTGGGAGCTGACGCCCGACGGGCAGGCCGCGATCGGGGCGCTCGGGCTCGCCGCGCGCGGACAGATGCTGCCCGAGCAGCAGTACGCGCAGCTCATCGAGCTGTTCCACGACGACGCTCCGCCCGCCGGGGTGCCCATGCCCGAGCCGGACTGGAGCGGCACCGTGGCCGCGCAGCTGCATCCGGTCTTCCGGCCCTCGGCCGAGGTGCGGTTGCTCGGGCCGATCGAGGTGACCGCGCCTGGCACGATCGACGAGCGGTACCGGCAATTGTGTACCGAACTCGTGTGCTTCCTGGCCGCCCATCCGATGGGCGTGCGCATGCCGAGCCTGACCCGCGCGCTGTGGCCGCGCGGCGTGGGCGCGGAGGACCGCGACGTGGTGATCGGCCTGGTCCGGCGGTGGCTGGGCACCGACAGCCGCGGCGGACCCAACCTGGTCACCGGGTCCAACGGCAAATGGACCCTGGGGCCGGAGGTACGGGTCGACTGGCAGATCTTCCGCGAACTGCTGCGACTGGCCGCGCGCACCCCCGAAGGCGAGGCGGACCATCTCGCCCGCGCGCTCGGTCTCGTCCGCGGGCCGCTGCTCCAGGACCGGCCGCCGGGCCGGTACGTGTGGCTGGCGGGTGACCCGCTGCCGTTCGAGGTGGCCGCCCGGGTGGCCGACGCGGCGCACCGGCTCACCGAGCTGCGGCTGGCGGCAGGCGACGCGAACGAAGCGGTGACGGCGGCCCTGGCCGGCCTCAGCCTGGCACCCGACGACGAAATGCTCTGGTGTGACCTGCTGCGCTCGGCGAAGGCGACCGGCGACGCCTCCGCCCCGGCGCACTGGGCCGCCGTACTGCGCCGCCACGCCGCCGCGCGGAACCTCACCGACCGTTTGCGCCCGGAAACCAGGGCCATGCTCGCGGAGTCGACTGGACGACCTGCGGCGGGCGGCCCCGGCTCCTCCCCCACCGCCAGTGGTAGCGCCCGCGAACGAGCCGTGCGGTGACGCGTGGCGCCGGCGCTCACCCCAGTCCGCATGGGCTCACCGACTGTCTCCACTGGGGGAGCCCTGGCTCGCCCGCTGCCGGGGCCTCGCCCGCCCCTCCGCTCGCCTGATGGCCCCTTGCCCTGTCCCTTCCGTTTGGCCGGGGGCAAGAGCAAACGAGTCGTGCGGTGACCCGGTGCGGGCGCTGCCAGGGGTAGCGTTCGCGAACGTGCCGTGCGGTGACGCGGTGCGGGCGGTGTCGGCGCTCACTCCCGTCCGCATGGGCTCCTCACCGGCCGTCTCCTTCGGGGAGCCTTGGCCCGCCCGCTGCCGGGCCTCAGCCACCCCTTCTCTCGCCGTACCGCCTCTCGGCTGATGGCCCCTTGCCCTGTCCTTTCCGCTGAGGCGCGGGCAAGAGCACGGATGGCAACGAACGGATGGCAACGTTTGGGTGCCCCGCTTGGGGGAGATCCTGGTGATCTGTCCAGGCCGTGTCGGCCGGACGTTCATAGCCTCTCGGCATATTGGCCACACGGTCACCGTCCTGACGCCTACGGTAAGGAAGCCTTGACAAGCGACAGAAGGAGTACGGGTATGAGTCACAGCTTGCTCGGCGGCGATCCGGCGGAGATGCAGGCGATGGCCGCGCAGTTCACCCAGCAGGCGGATCAGGTGCGCACCACGATGACCAGCCTCGACCGCGAGGCCGCCAAGGTCGGCACTGCCTGGACGGGCCCGGGGGCCATCCGATTCAGGGACGCCTGGGAGAGCTACCGGGCCGCCTTCCAGCGCATGTCCGAAGAGCTCACCGAGGCCTCACGCGTGATCAACACCTACCGGGGCAACATCGAGACGGCCACCAGCTGATTCGCCTCCCAGTCCGACGACGACGGCCACCCTGACCTGAACGGCCACCACATAGACCTCGACGGCGTCGCGCCAATCCCGGCCGGCGCCGTCGCCCTATCCGCCGACCCGCCGGTCACGCCGACCCGCCGGTCACGTCGGTCCGCCGGTCCGTTGGTCTGTTGGTCCGCCGGCTCGGCGGGCGGCGATGCGCCCGTCCGTCCGCAGAGCGCCTCCGGCGTGCCCGTCGTGGCCCGCACCCGGAACCGACAGGGCCGGGCAAGGCGC
Source organism: Actinomycetales bacterium (assembly GCA_044507605.1). Lineage (GTDB taxonomy): Bacteria > Actinomycetota > Actinomycetes > Streptosporangiales > Streptosporangiaceae > Thermopolyspora. Next base: position 75,298 of record JBIQJI010000009.1, read on the forward strand.
CGGTGAGACCGCCGACCTGTGCCGGTGGGCCGTTGCTTCGTCGGTCCGAGCCGACGGGGCTCGGCAGGGCTTGTGGGCGCCCACCCGTGTCGGTGAGGCCGCCGATCCTGTCGCCCACCGTCTCCTCCGGCGTCTCCTCCGGCGGAGCTCTGCCCTGCCGATCTCCTCACCGTGCCCGAGCGCCCCCAGCCTCCTTCTCCCGGATGCCCTCGGCATCCTCGCGGTGGCCCGCCCAAGGGGCGATTCAGCTGGGAAGGGCGACCTGGACGGGGGTCACGACGCCGGAGGTGATCAGCAGGCCGCGGCCGGGCGGGCCGCCTGTGGCGCCTCGGGGCAGGCGTACGGAGAGCAGGTCGCCATCGGCGGGGCTCTGTACCGACAGGAGCAGCCCGGTGCGGGACTTGCGGGTCTCAGCGACGAACCCGCGATAGGCGGTCGCCAGGTCACCCGTCGTACCGGCGATCAGGAGACCGTGGTCGCCGTCCCGCCCGCTGCGCAGGATCTCTTCGAGGGCTCCGCCGAGGGCGCTGTCGGGGGAGACCAGTTCGGCGTCGTCGACCACGACGACGTAGCGGTCGAGCCCTCCGACCACGGCGGCGAGCCGAGCGCGATCGGCCGCATCGGCCCGCCCGCCGCCCTCGGTGCCCGTGTCGAGCCGGCCCAGAGCCCCGTCGAACACGGCGAGCACGCCCTCAACGCCCGCCAGGTCGCGCAGCGGGCTTCGGCGCGGGGTGACGACGACGACCGGGACCTTCTCGGCGATCAGCGAGGTGGCGGCGGTCATCAGCGCCGATGACCGGCCCGAGCGGGCCGGACCCGCGATGATCGCGCCGGGGCCCTGCGTCAGCAGATCGACGCCGAGGGGCGCGAGCGCGTCGCCGCCGGCGCCGAGCAGAGCCCACAGCGGCCCGGGCGGCCGGAACGACGGTGTCAGGGCCAGCGCCTGACTCATGGTGATGCGCATGGGGAGCGCGTCGACCCGTAGCGGGGGCACGTCGGGCGGGCCCCACCGGTCGGTGGCGGCCCGGGCCAGCGCCTGTAGTGCGGCGACCTGGGCCGGGCCGGCGGGGTCCTCGCACAGCAGCGCGATCTGGCTTTCGATCAGACCGCCGTCGCCCATGTGCAGGGCCCGGCCGGGCGGCATGGACGCGGGCAGGTCCTTCGCGGGCAGCCCTGCCAGGCCGTAGTCGGCGGCGTCGGCGAGCCGCAGCACCAGCCGGTCGTCGAACACCGTGGAGATCTGCCCGAGCAGCCCGGAGCGGTCGGCGGTGACGACGGCCCGCAGGCCCACGGCGGGCCCTTCCCGCAGCAACTGCAGGAACGTTTCGACGAGCCGGCCGTAGTCGTACTGCTCGAAGCCCGCGACGAACCCCTCCCAGCGGTCCAGCATCAGCACCAGCCACGGCATCCCCGAGGCGGCGCCGCCGGCCCGTGCCTCCGCCAGCGAGGCGCATCCCGCTTCGGCCAGCACCTGCTGGCGCCGTCCCACCTCGCCGCGCAGCCTGGCGAGCAGCCGTTCCACCCGGTCGACCTGGTCGCGCGTCACCACGGCCCCGCAGTGCGGCAAGGCCACCAAGGGCAGCAGCGCCCCCGAGCCGCAGTCGATCGCGTGCACATGCACGTCGGCAGGCGAGGCCCCGGCGGCGATGGCCCCGGCCAGTGTGCGCAGGGCGGTCGACCGCCCGCTGCGGGCGGCCCCCGCGATCAGCAGATGCCCGCCACGTACCAGGTCGAGCGTCAGCGGCCGCCGCGCCTGCTCCCACGGCAGGTCCGTCACACCGAACGGCAGCGGTTCCACCTCCCGCCCTTCACCGGGCCCACGAGCCGGAGCGCCCGCCGCGAAGGGCTCGGCGGCGACGTTCGCGAGCGTGTGCTCGGTGCTGCGGGTCTCGAAGGTGCGCTCAGGGCCGTGGACGGGGCCGCGGACAGGGGCGGGGGCAGGACTGAGGACAGGGCCCAGGATCAAGTGATCGTCGAGCGGCGGGAGCCAGGGGCTCCGCTGTGGTGGCACACCGGCTTCCCGGGCCGCGTCGCGCAGCGCGTCGACCAGGAGGGCCAGGTCGGTGACGCCCGCGTCCTCCCGCTCGGCCGGGCCGCCGGGGACAGGGTGGCCGAGCGTCCGCCACGGGAGGTCGATCACGCGGGCGGGCTCGTCGCGAGCGTCCTCCCCGGGGGCGCGGCCACCGACCCGCGCGGTCTGCACGGCCGTCGGCGCCCCGGCTCCGGACTTCACGTAGCAGCGCCCCGGGAACCGTTTGGAGATGTACGCCGCCTCGGGGCCGTCGATGACGTCGGCGGACTCGGTCGAGTCCGTGACCCGGAGGGCGATCCGCAGCGACGTGTTGGCCTGGATGTCGGCCGTGACGACCCCGCCGGGCCGCTGCGTGGCGAGAATGAGGTGAATGCCGAGCGACCGCCCTCGCCGGGCGATGTCCACCAGGCCCTCGACGAAGTCGGGCAACTCGGTGACCAGTGCGGCGAACTCGTCGATGATCAGCACGAGCCGCGGCAGCGGCTCCAGCTCCGCACCCCGGCCGGCCCCGAGTTCCTCCGCCCTGTCCCGACCCTTGGCGAAGCCCGCCCCGCCGAACCCACGACCGGCCCCGTGCCCTCCGGCTCCCCGCCCATCGAATCGCCCGCCCTCAGAAGAGCCGCCCGCATACGGATCCCCCGCATACGCACCTCTCCCGGACATGCCGGCCGGAGACACGCCGTCCCCGAACCGGTCGGTGTCGGCCAAGTGGGCCGAGAACCCGCCCACCGCGTCAGCACCGGCGTGTCGGCCTTCGAACCGGCTGTCCTGAGATGTGCCGTCTTGGGCGGTGCTGCTCCAGGGTTCGCTGTTTCCGGGTGTGTCGGTGTGGGGTGAGCCGATTGGGGGTCTGATGGTGTCGGGTGTGCCGGTGGGGAACATGCCGGCCGCGTCGCGAGCGGCGTGCCGGCCCTCGAACCGGCCGTCCCACAGCGCGCCGCCGCCGACCGTACTACCCCGCGACGTACCGGCCCCGGATGCGCCGTCCAGGGGCATTCCGCCCCCGGGAGCGTCGTCCCGAGATATACCGTTCACGGGCCTGCCGGCCCTGGGTGTCGCCGATGTGTTCCCGTGTCTGCTTGCGGCACGCAGCTCGTGGTAGTCGTCGATGTCCTTGGCGCCCGCCGCGAGCAGCAGATGCTCGCGGCGTCTGATCTCCGCGGCCAGGGACTGCAGGGCGCGCTGGGTGAGATGGCCGTCGAGGTCGCTGACCATGCCGACGGTGTGCGGCAGCCGTACGCACTCCTTGAAGGCGGCCCCGCCCTTGTAGTCGATCAGCACGAACGTCATCTCGTCGGGCCGGTTGGCCACGGCCAGGGAGGAGATGAGCGTCTGCAGCAGTTCGGACTTGCCGGCGCCCGTCGTGCCCGCGATCAGGGCGTGTGGCCCGTCCGCGCGCAGGTCGACGGCGAAAGGCCCGTCCGAGCCCATGCCGATCAGGGCCCGGGTCGTCCCTCCGGCGGCCGCCTCCTCCCGGCCCCGACGTGACCCGCCCTGGCGCGCAGGGTGCTGCCGAAGGCCGGGCCGGGACGGGCCCGCGCCGGTGCGGGCGCGCCACGCGGCGGCGATGTCCGCGCCGGACGGCGCGGGCAGGCCCAGCAGGTCGAGCAGCCGGACCGAGGCGGGCAGCGCGGTCGCCGGATCGGGGCGGCTGACGTCGCGCAGGGGAGCCAGGGAGCGGGCGAGGCTCTCCGCCCAGCCGGGGGACACCTGGTCGGCGAGGATGTCGCCCACGGCCTCCAGGCCGCCGCCACGCAGCCGCACCCGGGTCTGGCTCGTGCAGGCCACCACGGTCGCGCACTCCTCGGGCAGCAGGTTCTGCTGAGCGTCGATGGCGAGGGTGTAGACACCGGCCCTCGGCCCCTGCCGCAGGATGGTCGGCATGCCGGGCAGCGATCGCAGGACCTGCGCCCCGTCGAGAACCACCAGAACGTCGTATGGCTGGTCGTTGTAGGAGGCGAAGGCGGGCCCGGCCGCCCCGGCGGCGGACCAGGCCGGGTCGAGCTCTCCCCAGCCCGCCGAGCGCGCGTCGGGCCGCCTTTCGCGCAGAGTCCGCCCGTAGGACCCGTCGTCGAGGCGTTCGGCGATGAGGGCGGCGAGCTCCGCTACGCGGCTCGCCGCCGCCTCCGGGTCGGCGCCCACCATCGCCGCGCAGTCGGCCCCGCGCGGGGCGCAGTGCGGCAGCCACCGCACCCAGGACCACTGGTCGGCGGCGTCGGCGTTGGCGGAGAGCACGACGATCGCGAGGTCGCGCGGGCTGTGCAGCGCGGCGGCCTGACCGACCAGCCAGCGGGCGGTCGCCGTGGAGACCTGCCGGGGCCCGGTCAGGCCGGTCACCCCGAGCGTGCGCAGCGGGAGCGTGACCGGGACGTGGCGAGCGATCGGCGGAGTCGGCAGCTCCGCGTCACCCGGTGCGCCCTTCTCCTGTACGAACTCCAGCGCTGCCGGCAGATCGGCGAGTCCCAGCCGGAGCAGCAGGGCGTCGGAGTCGTGGATGCGCCGCTCCCACAGCCGTCGCCTCGGCCCTTTGGCCGTCAGCAGCAGTTCGGCCGGGTCGGGCGCGGCTGTCCGGCGCCGCCGCTCGTCATCTGCCCGGCCGACCTCGACCTCACGCTCGAAATCGATCAGGCGTTGACGGTACAGCCGCATCGCCTGGCGGTACTTCTTGCGGCCGTGCCGCCGATCGCCGATCCACTGCCCGATCATGATCACCGGAGTCATGAGGGCGATCAGCAGGAAATACCACAGATGGAAGACCAGCGCCATGGTGAGCCCGAACGCGGCGGGCAGCATGGCCGCGAGCAACTGCAGTCGCATGCCCTCCGCCCGCTTGGGCTCCAGCGGCACCTGCAAGCGCATGCGCCGATCGGGCGGCGCGAGCCTGGGCGGCCGGTTGTACGCCAGGCCGCCATCGGGCAGCGGGTCGAGATGCGCGTCGGGCGGCTCGATCGGCACACACACGAACAACGAGTCGCCGCAGCGCAGCAGTGCTCCGTCCGCCCAAGCCTCCCGGCGAAGCACCGCCCGCCCCTCGATCTCGGGCCCCGCCCCGCCACCGATGCCCCCGCCGTGCCGGCCCTCGTCACCCCCCGCGCGGTCAGCGCCACTGCCGTTGCCCCCGGCACCACGGACCCCGACACTCCGGCCGCCGAACAGCCGCCCGCCGAACAATCGTCCGAGTGGCCGCCCCCCGCCCGGCCGCCCACCGAGTGACCGCCCGAGTGACCGCCCACCGCGTGGCTCCGCGCCACGGGGGTCCACGCCGCGCGGCTTCGTGCGGGGCATTCCTGCCTCGTGCAGCCCCATGCCATGCATGTCGGCGCCATAGTGCTCTGGGCGCGTCCCGGGCCGGCGGGTTCCTGCTTGATGTGGCTCGGTACCGCGTGGCTCGGCACCTCGTGGCAGCAGTGGGCGCTTGCCCGCTTGGCGTAGTGCCGTACCGTACGTTTCGGGGCCGTGAGGTTCCGCTGGATGCGTCCCGGGCGGACGCATTCCTGCTTGGCGTAGCTCCGAACCGCGCGTCTCGGCGCTATGCGGCTCCGCTGGGCGGTTGCCCGCCCGGTGCGGTCCCGTACCGCGCAGCTCCGCACTGCCCGGCGGCGTCGGGCGCGGCTCCTCCTGGCGCAGCTCCGCACCGCGCATCTTCCCGCCGCGCTGCTCTGTATCGCGCGGCTCTGCGGAGCGCGTCTGCGCCTGGCGCATTCCCGCATCGTGGGCGTCGTGTGGCCGGGCATTGAGTGAGCCGGCGTCGTACCCGCCCGCTTCATGCGTGCCTGCTTCGCGTGAGCCCGCGGATCGCCAGTCGAGGGCAGGCACGTCGGCAGAGGGCGCGCCCGTGACGGTCAAGCCGTCACCGTGGAGGTCCGGGTCGTCCCGCCTCCTGCTTTGGCGTTCTGCCCGGTTGGCGTTCGCGTCGTCGAAGACCGCTTCGAGGGCTCTCCTGGCTCTGCCTCGGGCTCTGCCCAGCGGTCGGCCGGTCTCGGCCCGCTCCCAGCCGGGCCCACCGGCCATCGACGGGCGGTCGCCCTCCGAACGGTCGGACCAGTCGGCCCGGTCGATGGCGGGATCGTTCGAGGGAGGCTCGGCGAAGCCGAACCGCGGCGTGTCGCCACGCTCGGCGCGTCTGAAGCCGCGGGTGCCTGCATTGCCCGTGGCGCCGGCCTCCGGTCGCCCGGGAGCGGAGCCCTCGTAGAGGGCTCCCGGGTCGGATGAGGCCCGGTCACGAGCGAGCCGGGACCGGGGGGTGCGCTTGTGGGCGTGCTCGGAGTCATGGGTAAGGCCGGGGTGGTTTGCGGGGTCTGAGTGCTTCTTGTCGCCTGTGTGGTTCGCGCGGGCGGTGCCGGTCTCGGTGCGGCGGCCGGGGAGGCCGAGGTGAGCCGGCGGCGGCTCGATGAAGATGCCCTGCGGCGCTATCCGGACGACCGCGGCGATGCCGGCGAGCGTGGGGTCGTTCACGACGATGGCGCACGCCGGGTCGGAGCCCAGGGTGTAACCGCCCAAGCCCAGCCGATGCACCGATCCCGCGGCCGGACCGCCGACGACCCGGACCTCCACGATGCCCGTGGGCTCGTCGGTGAGGGTCGAGTCGGCCGCGACCCGATCGAGGGCGACCAGATCTCCGTCGCGCAGTAGCCCGGACGCCAGAGCACGCGGGTCGAGTCGCCTGCCCTCCAGCCAGAGCGAGGGCATCGCCGTCGGCAGGGGGATTGGCGCGGCGAGCCCTTCGGCCCCGACCGCCCGGAGCCGAGGCGCACCACCCGTCGCGTCTGCCGACCTATCCCGCAGGTCCGTAACTGTGTCAGGGGGACGCGACCTATCGGGGAAACCGGGCCCCCTACCTGGCAGGCCTATGGGCCGGTCCATAGGCCGGTCCGTGTTCCCGTCCGTGAACCGGTTTGTGCGCCCGTTGGTGGGCCGGCCTGTGCGTTCGTCTGTGGGCCGGTCCATGCGCCTGTCCGTTGGTCGGCCCACGGGCTCGGTTGCGATCCCGTCCGTGCGCCTGGGCATGTATCCGTCCGCTCGCCCGGCTGCGTATCCGTCCGCGCGTCCGGTTGCGTGTCCGTTCGAGGGCCCGGTTGTGTATCCGCCCCGGGGTCCGCCCTGGTGGGTTTGTGCTGGGGGAGTTCGCGTTGCGCCCGACGCTGTGCCCGGCTCTGGGCGGGGCGTCGTGTCGCGTACCGGGGTCAGGGGCGGGCGTGTTGGGGCGGCGAATGGCCTGCCCCGTGGTGGCGCGCTGGGGTGGGGCGGTCGGGCCGGGGTGCGATCGGGGGCGCCGCCCAGGACGGTGGCGAGCGCGCCTATGGTGGTCGAGTCGTCCGCCTCGATCAGGACGTCGCGCCGATCGTGCTCGGACACGACGGTGAGCGTGATTCGCACGCGCGGCCTCCCGCGAGTCTCCTGCCGGCATGGCACCCCTGCGAGTCGTACGGGCCTTCGCGTGGTGACGACCGTGCGGGGGCGGGTGGTGGGTCCGGTCGCCGGCGCGCCGAGGTGGAGCCGGGCCGGCGCGCAGGACGTGATCGGCGGCCGCCACCCGGGCGCCACAGTAACCCGGCGGGCGCTCCGGCTCGTCGCCTTTCCGGGAATTTCTATAGATCGTGGCTTCGTGATCGACGACATGCGTCTCATTACCCCCATCCGTCTCATTGATCGACATAAACCCGCCAACCCGGAGCCTCGGTGTGGCGGACCGGCGCGGCCGTGCCCGGCGGTGGTCGATCCTCGGTGAGAACCCGGGCACGACCGGCCCTCGACCGGCGCTTGATTTCTTCTGGACTTGTTGTCAAGCACATGGTCAAGGCGTGATTCGGATTCCCCGGTAGGCCGCTGCGATATCCGGCTACGGGCCGCCCGGGCGCCGGCTCTGGACGGCATGAGATCGGTTTTCCGTGACCCGATCGACCCGGACCCGGCGCCCTGTGGATGATTGTCCGCTGCCAACCGGTTGCACGCCGGGCCTGTGGATAACCGGTCTCTCTGTGGATGAGTTGGCACTGAACCGCACTAGAGTGCGTCCTTTATTCCCGCATGTCCGCTTCGGAGTGCTGTGTTACATGGCGCCACGTCTCGTCGTCTGTGGATAACTTGTCTCTACTGATGCGCGGCAGGGTCTCTGGTCCGGGCGGCTGCTGGTTCCGGTGCGGATACTGATGTCCCGGTTGTTCGGGATATGTCATCGGCAACCGACAGAAATCGGGGTGGCGGGCCCCTGCCGGTCGCCGATTATCGCGATTCAGGTTGACGTCCCGTAGCCATAGCAGATAGGCATGGGTCCGAGATTTTGGCGCGGGCGAGCGTTCGAATACGCCCATAATGACGTGATTTCCGTATTGGAAGCCGGCTGCCCCGCATCGCCATTTCGAGACCAGTCTGCCCGGCCCCTGGGCGCGTTGTCGCATGGGCCGGGGATGAAAGACCCCTGGGAGTTCGGGACCATGAGGATCAGCGAAAAGCCCTCGCGTGACGGCCGTCCGTCCCCCGGCCGCGGCTCCGAGGCGGACGGCGAGTGGGCCGGCCTGTCGGCGCCCGTCTCGCGCAGGCTTCCCGTGCCGCGCCGGGAGCGCAAACCCGCGCTCGCGGCGCTCGCCGTGCTGCTCGTCCTCGGCGGTGCGCTGGCCACCACGCTGCTCGTGATGCGCACCGGCGACCGCGTCTCGGCCATCCTCATCACGAAACGGCTCGGGGCGGGCCAGCGCATCGACACGACCGCCATGCGGGAGGTTCGGATCGCCCGCACGGGGGTCGACTACGTGCCCTGGCAGGTGCGCGAGCAGGTGAGCCACGCGTTCGCCGGCGTCACGATAGTCCCCGGCACACTGCTCACCCGGGCCATGACCAGCAGGGCGAGCCAGGGGCTCGAACCGGGTAAGGCGATCGTCGGCCTGGCGCTCAAGGCCGGGCAGGCCCCCGCGGGCCTGCGCGAGGGCGATCACGTGCAGGTGATCTATGTGCCGGCCCGCGAGGGCGCCACGAGCCGTGTCCTGGTCGACCGCGCGGTCGTCCACACGGGTACGAGCGGCGCGGACGCCGATGGTGCGGGCGCGGGCGGTAACGGGGCGCCGGGGCAGGTCACGGTCATCGTCGACGCCTCGGTCTCCCCGACGGTCGCCCAGTACGCCTCCAGCGGGGAGATCGCCCTGGCCGAGCTGCCGGAGGCGAGCTGACATGGCGCTGATCGTTCTCGCCGCCGACAAGGGGGCCCCGGGCGTCACCACGGCCGCCACGGCGCTCGGCGCGGTGTGGCCCCGGCCGGTGCTGCTCGCCGAGTGCGACCCCGCGGGCGGCGACCTGGCCTACCGCCTGCCGGGGGCGGGCGGCATGCTCAACCCCGCACGCGGACTGCTCAGCCTCGGGGCGAGCGCCCGCCGGGGGCTGCGCGCCGAGCAGATCTACGAGCACACGCAGCGTCTGGTCGGCGGGCTCGACGTGCTCGCCGGGCTGACGAACGGCGAGCAGGCGGCCGGGCTGACCTGGCTGTGGGCCCCGCTCGGCCGGGCGCTGGCCACGCTGCCGGAGGCCGACGTGCTGGCCGATTGCGGCCGGCTGTGCGGCCATCCGCAGCTGAACGACCTGCTGGCCGAGGCCCGGCTGCTGCTCCTGGTCACGCGGGCCGGCCTCGACCACGTGGCCCATCTGCGGGAACGTCTGGCCCTGCTCGGCGAAGGGACGCAGGTGGGCGTGGTGGTGATCGCCGATCCGCGGGCGTACCGCGCGTCCATCGAGGAGGTCCGGCGTGTCGTGGGCGGCGGACGTGGCGGCCGGGTGGCCTTCGTGGCCGGGCTCGCCCACGACCCGAAGGGCGCGGAGCTGCTGCGCGGCGAATGGGGCGGCAAGCTGGGGCGTTCGCCGCTGGTCCGCACCGCCCGCGAACTGGCCGCGCGGCTGGCCGCCCAGGTCGCCCCCGCCCCGGACCCGGCCGCCGAGTCGGTCTTCGACGTGGCCGACGCGCCGGCCGCGTCGTCCTCGCCCTCGGTGATCCCCCGGCCGCGCAGCGGCGGGGAGGCGAGATGACGGTCGATCACGGGCTGGTGAAGCGGTTCCGGCAGGAGGTAGGCGATCGGCTGGCCCGCCAGCGGCGGTTGGACGCGGCGGCGGGCGTGGCGGTGATGTCCGGTGAGGACGAGCGGCAGTTCGCCCGGGCGTTGATCTCGCAGGTCCTGGAGGAGCACGCGCGGTCGGAGATCGGGCTGGGGCGCACACCGCCGTCGGCGCAGGAAGAGGAGGAGCTGGCGGCGGGGGTGCACGCGGCGCTGTTCGGGGTGGGCCGGTTGCAGCCGCTGCTGGACGACCCCTCGGTGGAGAACATCGATGTGAACGGCTGCGATCGGGTGTTCGTGGGTTACGCCGATGGGCGCGAGGTGATGGTGGACCCGGTCGCCGATTCCGACGATGAGCTGGTCGAGCTGATCCAGGTGCTGGCGGCGTATTCGGGATTGTCGAGCCGGCCGTTCGACTCGGCGAATCCGCAGTTGGATCTGCGGCTGCCGGACGGCTCGCGGCTGTCTGCGGTGATGGACGTGACGGTGCGTCCGGCGCTGTCCATTCGGCGGGCCCGGCTCGGCAAGGTGCTGCTGGCCGATCTGGTGGGGAACGGGACGCTGTCCCGTTCGCTGGCGCGGTTCTTGTCGGCGGCCGTGCGGGCGCGCAAGAACATGATGATCGCGGGGTCGACGAACGCCGGAAAGACGACGTTGCTGCGGGCGCTGGCGAACGAGATCGGCCCCGAGGAGCGGCTGGTGACGGTGGAACGCTCGCTGGAACTCGGGCTGGACCGGTTCGCGGAGCTGCATCCGAACGTCGTGGCGATGGAGGAGCGGCTGCCGAACGCCGAAGGCCGCGGCGGCGTGTCGATGGCGGAGCTGGTGCGCCGGTCGCTCCGGATGAACCCCTCCCGGGTGATCGTGGGCGAGGTGCTGGGCGACGAGATCGTGACGATGTTGAACGCGATGACGCAGGGAAACGACGGCTCGCTGTCGACCATTCACGCGAATTCGTCGCTGGAGGTCTTCAACCGGGTGGCGACGTACGCGTTGCAGGCGGCGGAGCGGCTGCCGGTGGAGGCGAGCCACATGTTGATGGCCGGCGCGATCGATTTCGTGGTGTTCGTGGAGAAGCGCAACGACTATGCGCGGGGCGGCCGGCTGCGGCGGTTCGTGTCCAGCGTCCGCGAGGTGACCGGCGTCGACGGGCGCGTGCTGTCGAGCGAGGTCTTCGCCCCCGGCCCGGACGGCGTGGCGGTGCCGCACGCGCCGATCTCCTGCCTGGACGAGCTGGCCGAGCACGGCTACGACCCGATCCGGGAGGCATGGGCATGAGCGGACCGCCCGCCGGGCTGCCCGATCCCCTCGTCATGCTGGCGGGGGCGGCGGTCGGCGGTGGCCTCTTCCTGTTCGGGCTGGCGCTGTACGGCCTGCCGGCCCGGCCGGTCACGGCCCGGCGGCGGGGCGTCGACCGGCGCGAGCTGATCCGGATGCTGTCGACACGGTCGGCGGTGGCCGCGATCAGTGGAGGGCTGGTCCTCGTCGTCACGCGCTGGCCGGTCATGGCGGCCGGCGCGGTGCTGCTCGTGTCGGCGTGGCGCGGGCTGACCGGCGGCGCGGCCGAGGAGCGGGCCGCGATGCGCGACCTGGAGGCCCTCGCCGCCTGGACCGAGTCGCTGCGCGACACCATCGCCGGGGCCGCCGGGCTGGAGCAGGCCATCCCCGTCTCCGTACGGGCGGCCGCCCCCACGCTGCGTCCCCGCCTGCGTACGCTCGTCGACCGCCTGCACACGCGGGTGCCGCTGCCCGAGGCCCTCCGCGGGTTCGCCGACGACCTGAACGACCCCTCGGCCGATCTGGTGGTGGCCGCGCTCATCCTCAACGCCCGCCTGCGCGGCCCCGGCCTGCGCGACGTGCTGAGCGCGCTGGCGGTGTCGGCCCGTGAGGAGCTCGACATGCGGCGGCGGGTCGAGGCCGAGCGCAAGGCGACGCGGCGCAGCGTGCAGATCGTGGTGATCGTCGCCTTGGCGTTCGCCGCCCTGCTGATCGTCTTCAACCGTTCGTACGTCCGCGAGTACGACTCCGCCCTCGGCCAGGCCGTGCTGGTCGTGGTGGCCGGCCTGTTCGGCGCCGGATTCGCCTGGATGCGGCGGCTCGCCCGGTTCGACACGCCGGTCCGGCTGCTGGCACCGGCCCGTCGCGCGAGGGAGGCCGGCGATGACTGAGGTCGCGCTGCCGGGCGCGCTGATCGGGCTGGGACTGTTTCTGCTGGTCCGCGCGCTGTTTCCGCCCCGGCCGGGGCTGGCGGCCCGGCTCCGTGCCCTGGACGCCGCACGAGAGGGCGACGACCTGCCCCGCCTCCCGTCCGGCGGCGTCGACGACCGGCTGGGTGCGCTGCGGCGCGGCCTCGGCGAGTGGCTGGCCGGGTTCTGCGCGGCGCGCGGCTGGGCGGTCCGCTCGACCCGGGCCGACCTCGCGCTGCTCGGCCGGTCGTTCGAAGGGTTCCTCGCCACGAAGGTGCTGCTGGCGCTGTCGGGGCTGCTGGTCTTCCCGGTGCTGCTGCTCTGGCTGCTCGCGATGGGCTGGGGGGCCTCGCCGGCGGTGCCGTTCTGGGCGGCGCTGGTCGCGGCGGCGGTCTTCTTCGTGCTGCCCGACCTGCAGGTGCGCCGGGACGCCGCCGTGCGGCGCCGCGACTTCCGGCACGCGGTGGGCGCCTTCCTCGACCTCGTCGCGATGAACCTCGCGGGCGGCCGGGGTGTGCCCGAGGCGCTGCTGGCGGCGGTGTCCGTGGGAGGCGAGGGCGACGGCGGCAACTGGGCGATGGCGCGCATCCGCGAGGAGCTGGCCGGGGCGCGGATCATCGGCATCACCCCGTGGCAGGCACTCGGCCGCCTCGGTGACGAGACCGGCGTCGACGAGCTGCGTGACCTGTCCGCGGCCCTGGGGCTCGTGGCCGACGACGGGGCGAAGGTGCGGGCCTCTCTCACCGCCCGGGCGGCGACCCTGCGCCGCCGTGAACTCGCCGAGGTCGAGGGTCGGGCGGGGGAGCGGTCCCAGTCGATGCTCGTCGCGCAGCTCCTGCTGTGCGCCGGGTTCGTCGTCTTTCTCAGTTTTCCGGCCGCGATGAAGATGTTGGGGGCTTGAATGTGCCGTCCTGGCTGGTTCTCCTATCTGCTGATCATGCTGAGCGTGCGGCTCGACCGGGCCCGCCAGGCGCCCTCGCGCGGCGCCTCCGCCGTCGAATGGGTCATCATCACGGCCATCATCGCCGGGGTCGCGCTCGGCCTCGCCGCCCTCATCAGGAGCCTGGTCGAGGGCAAGGAGGCCGAAATCGAGAGCAGCTTCGGCGACGGTGGCGGAGGCGTCTACGGCGGGCGGCCGTGACCACAAGGTCCCGGCGATCCGCCGCCGAGCGCGGCGCCACGGCGGTGGAGCTCGCGATGATCATGCCGGTCGTGCTGGCGGTCGTCCTGCTCGTCGTCCAGCTCACCTTGTGGTTCCACGGCCGCCAGGTCGCCGCCGCGGCCGCGCGGGAGGGGGCCCGGATCGCCCGGGCCGCCGGTGCCGGCGCATCGGGCGGCGCGACCGGCTGGGAGGGGGAGGCCCGGGCCAGGGCCGAGCAGATCGTCCGCGCGGTGGGGCCGGAGCTGTTGCGGAACGTGTCGGTCGAGACGTGGCAGCAGGGCGATCGGCGGGGCGTCGAGGTCACCGGGCACGCGGTGCGGGTGATCCCGCTGCTGCCCGACCTCACCTTCACGATCACCTCCCGCTTCGGCGGGCCGGTGGAGTGCTTCCGTCCCGACGACGGATCGGCGGGCTGCGCGTGAGAAGGGAGCGGGAACGAGGCTCGATGGCGGTGGAGACGGTGCTGCTGGCGCCCGTCCTCCTGCTCTTTCTGCTGTTCCTGGCGGGCGCGGGCCGCATCGTCGAGGCGCAGGGCGAGGTGAACGGCGCGGCGCGGGACGCGGCGCGGGCGGCGTCCGTGCGGCGCACGTTCGGCGAGGCCGAGGCCGCCGCGCGGGCCGTCGTACGGGACTCGGCCGGCGGCGGCTGCGACCCCGAGATCGAGCTGAGCGGCAGCCGGTTCGAGGAGGGCGGATCGGTGGTCGCCACGGTCACCTGCGACCTCGATCTCGGCTTCCTCGGGTTCGGTGCCGCGAAGCGGATGACCGGCAGGTCGGTCGTGCCGCTGGAACGGTTCAGGAGGGCCGGATGACCGGAGGCGGCTCGGGCGAGCGGGGCTCCATGTCCGTGTTCGTGGTGGTCTTCTCGGTGACGGTGTTCCTGCTGGCGGGGCTGCTCGTCGATGGGGGTGCCGCCATCAACGCCCGGCTCAAGGCCGCCGACATCGCCGAGCAGGGGGCCAGGGCCGCCGCCGACGCCATCGACGAGGACGAGCTCCGCCGCACCGGGCGGATCCGGCTGCTGCGCGACGACGCGACGGTGTGCGAGCGGGCCCGGCACATCGTGGCCGCCCAGGGGACGGACGCCGCGCGCCTGACGGCCTGCGTCCCCGCCGGAACGCGGGTGACGGTCAGCGTCAGCGTGCACTGGAACTCGATCTTCCTGGCGGCGCTCGGCTTCCCCGGCGACGACATGACGGGCACCGCGGTGGCCGGCCCGGACGTGGGGGCCGGCCGATGAGCCGGGGGCGGCGGGCGGGCCGGCCGGCGGCTCCCGGACCCTATCGCGGTGCCCCGGCCCCCGCGCGGATCAAGGCGGGGCGCGATCCCGGCGACGTGCTCGCCGGGATCGGCGCGCTGGTGCTCCTGGCCGCACTGCTGGCCGGAGTGCCGTACGCCCTGCTCCGGTACGCCGGGCCGCCCGTGACCGGCGACCTGCTCACTCCCGAGCTCCTGACCCGCCAGGTGAGCGCCACGACGATCGTGGCGATCCTGGTCCTGGTGGTGTGGCTCGCCTGGCTGCAGCTGGCGATCTGCGTGGTGGTCGAGGTGTACGCGGGGGTGCGGCGCGTCGGGCTGCCCGCACGCGTGCCGCTGGCCGGCGGCACCCAGGCGCTCGCGCATCGCCTGGTGTCGGCGGCGCTGCTGCTGTTCACCCTGTCGGCGATAGCCGTGCCCGTCACCCGGTTCGGCGCGCCCCCGGCGCGGCCCGCCGTCAGCCTCGCCGCGACCGCCCCGCTGGCGGACTCCCCATCCGGCGCGGCCGTCGGCCCGGCGCATCGGCCGGCCGCCGAGAGGCCCGCGCCCGGCGGCCGCGAGGTCAAAAAGGTGTATGTCGTCCAGCCGCCCGAGGGCAGACACCACGAGAGCCTGTGGGAGATCGCCGAGAAGTGCCTCGGCGACGGGCGCCGCTATCGGGAGATCTTCCAGCTCAACCGCGACATCGTGCAGCCCGACGGCGCGCGGCTGCGCATCGCCGACCTCATCAGGCCCGGCTGGGTGCTGGAGATGCCGTCCGACGCGGTCGGCGTGCACATCGTGCCGATCGGACAGGACCCCGCGCAGACCCTCGCCGAGCACCCCGGCAGGGCCGCCGAGGCCGGCGACCGCATCCACGACGGCACGTCCGGGGGCATCGGGGCGATCGACGGCAAGGACACCGGTGGCACGCACACCGGCGGAACCGGCACCGGCGGTGAGGACGTCGACGGCACCGGGGCCGCGCACGGCGCGGAGCCGGGCGGCCAGGGCTCGGAGAGCGGCCTGACGCGGTCAGGGGCGGGCCGCGGTGACCCTGCCCGGCCCGGGGGTGGTGGCGGCGCTGAAGCGTCCCCTGACCAGGGCGTACGGGCGGGCACTTCACCCGGCGGTCCGGGCTCGGAGAAGGGCTCGGCAGGGTCAGGGGCAGGCCACGGTGACCGGTCCAGGACCAAGGGCGGTGGCGGAACCGGTGCGTCCCGGGACGCGGGCGCGCGGGCGGGGGTTTCGCCTGGCGACGTCGCGCGGGCGGGTACGGACGCTGGCGATGCGCGGGGCAGGGACGCCGGTGCCGACGGGCGGCGCGGCGTGGACGGCGGCGCTGATGCGCGGGGCGGTGTGGGCGATGGCGCCGATGCGTGGGCCGGCTTTGTGGCGTACCTGGCCACGTCGTCGCTCGCCGCCGCCGGGCTGCTCGCCCTGCTCGGACGCAGGCGGCGCGAGCAGCTTTGGAGGCGGGCGTTCGGGCGCCGCATCGCGCGGCCGACCGGGGACGCGGCGACCGCCGAGGTCGCCCTGCGGCTGGGTGCCGACGCGCCGGGCAGCCGCATGCTCGATCTCGGGCTGCGGCTGCTCGGCCGCCTGCTCGCCCGGCAGGGCCGTACCCCGCCCACGATCTTCGCCGTCCACCTGTCCGCGAGCGGGCTGGACCTGTGGATCCATCCGCCGGACGCGGACGTTCCGGAGCCGTGGACGGCGCACGACGACGGCCGCATCTGGCGGCTGCCGGCCCACGAGGGCAGACGGGTCGACGAACGGACCTTGGCCGACGCACCGGCGCCGTACCCGGGGCTGGTGTCGCTCGGCAGGGTGGGCTCCGGCCGCGTGCTCGTCGACCTGGAGGCGGCGCTCGGGCTGATCTGCGTCACCGGGGCGCACACCACCGACGTGCTGTCGGCCTTGGCCGTCGAGCTGGCGACGAACCGCTGGTCGGACCGGATGCGGCTCACCCTCGTCGGGTTCGGCGACGAACTCACCATGATCGCGCCGGAGCGGGTGCGGTCGGTGGGCACGCTCGGGGAGGCGCTGCCCGCGCTGGAGGCGCGGGCGAACGCCGCGCCCGGGCCCGGAGACGTGCTCACGGGCCGGGTCGCCGCACGCGCCGCCGACCCCGCCTGGCCGCCGCACTATCTGCTGTCGGCGATCCGGCCCGACGCCGGTGAGGCCCGGCGGCTCGCGATGCTCGCGCGGGGCCGTGCCGCCGCCGGGTACGTGGTCGCGGGCGAGGTGCCGCACGCCACCTGGACCTGGGACGTTTCCGCGGACGGCGTGGTGACGCTGCCCGCCCTCGGCCTGACGGCCACCGCGCAACTGCTGCCCCGGCGGCACTATGACGCGGTCGTCGAGCTGTTCCGCACCGCCGGGCGCGACGACGGCGACCCGCTGCTGCCGGAGGGGCCGGGGCGGCTGCCCGACGGGGAGCCGGCGGTCGAGATCCGGGTGCTGGGACCGATCGAGTTCGAGCCGATGAACCCGCTCGAGGAGGGCCGTGCCGACCTCGCCATCGAGATGCTGGTCTACCTCGCGACGCACCCCGGCGGTGTCCACCCGGCGGTGCTGGGCGGGGTGCTGTGGCCGCGCGGAGTGTCCCAGGCGGTGCGCGACACGACGATCGCCCGCGTGGCGGAGTGGCTGGGGCGCGACGGCACCGGGCGGCCCCACCTGGATGTCGACCGCTCGGGCCGGGTGCGGCTCGGCCCCGACGTGCGCACCGACTGGCAGGTGTTCCAGGAGCTGATCCGGCGCTCCAAATTCGATCACGACGGCCACGAGTCGCTGCTGGAACGGGCCCTCGGGCTCGTCCGGGGCCCGCTGCTCGCGGGCCGTCCCGCCGGCCGGTACGCCTGGCTGGCCGACGACGACCTGGAATACGAGGTGATGGCGAATGTGGCCGATGCGGCCCATCGGCTCTGCGAGGTGCGGCTCGCCGGCGGCGACGCCGACGGCGCCATGGCGGCGGTGCGGGCGGGTCTGCTGCTCGCCGCCGACGACGAAGGGCTGTGGCGCGACCTGCTCCGCGCCGCCCACGCGACGGGTGACATGGACACGCTGCGCGCCGTGGCCGACGCCCTGCACCGGCGGGCGGCCTCGCACCCGTACGGCGGCATGGCGCCCGAGACGGAGGCGCTCATCGACGACCTGCTGCCGGCGCTGCGGCTTCACCCGTCGGCCTGACGTGGCCCTGCCGGGCCGTCCCGGCCTGCTCGTCGGCGGCCCGGGGCCGCGCATCGCCCGGCACCGGGGCGGCGGCTGTCTCGGACCCGCCCGCGGGAACGCCCGGATCGGAGATAGGGGGAGGGCGACGTCATGCGGCGCCTGGTAGCCCTTGCCGCCGTGGCGGCCCTGGCCGTGCCGCCGACCTGCGGCTGTTCGCCCGGCGCGCGGCAGGGCTTCACGCCGCCGGACGGCCCTGTGGCGACCGGCACCGGGGCCCCGCCCTCGGGCACGGAGGCGGCGGCCGCGCGGCCCGGCGGCGCGGCGGAGCGCGGCGTGCAGACGTTCGGCGTGGGGCCGGCGATGCGGGTCGTGGTCGAGTGGCCGCCGGGCCTGGAGGCGGAGCGCAGGGCGATGCTCCGGGCCTTCGTCGACACGTACGTCGCGGGGTGGAAGGCCGTCGTCACGCGCGGCACGGACCTTTCGTACCAGCGGAGCGTGCAGGACGGCGGGGTGTTCGAGGCCGGGGCGTGGGTGCGCGGCTTCCTGGACGACCGGCTCTCGGCCACGGGCGTGGCGAAGGTGTACGGGCTGCGGGTGACCTCGGTGACCGGCCGCGGGGCCGAGGTGCACGCCTGTGTGGACCAGTCGGGCGTACGGGTCACCCATGCCGCCACCGGGCGGGTCGCGGCGGAACAGCCGGCGTGGACCAGGGGACGCACCTCCGTCTGGCTGCAGATCGCCGGGGTGGGGCAGGGCGATGACGGCGCGTGGCGGGTCAAGGTCTTCCGGCACGTGGACTACCCGAGCCCGGCCGCGAAGGTGTGCGTGCGATGACGAGGGTCGCGCTGCTCGCCGCCCCGGCGCTGGCCCTGGTCGTCGCCGCCGGGAATCCCTCCCCGGGCGGGTACGGCCCGGCGGGTTCGGTGTTTCGGGACGGCCGCACCGTGGGCGTCAGGCTGCAGAACTCGTCGGTGGTGCTCAAAGGCGACGTGCACGGAAAGCCAGGCGGTTATCGGATCAAGCGCCCCTGCTGGTACGAGCCGGACAAGAACGCCGAGGACATGCTTAAGGCCCAGGAAGCGCTCAGACCGTACTGGTTTCACTTCACGCCGGGGGCCACCGAGGAGCGGTTCCAGAAGTTCCTCGACCAGTTCAGGGACAAGGTCGGGCAGGACGGCCGCTGGTGGAGCCCCGCGTACAACGCCGACGATCCCGATGGTCTCAGCTGCTGGCTCGGCCTGCGGTTCCTGATCTGGGTGCCGGGCCGGGGCACGCCGCCGGGCGGCATCACCCGTGAGGAGCTGCTGCAGATCGCCCGCGCCGCCCTGACCGTGCCCGAGCCGAAGATCAAACTGAGTCCGGCCGGCAAGAGCTACGTCAACCTGCCCACGTTCGTGGCGCTGTCTCCCACGGGCCGGACCACCAGGTCGGTGACGGCGGAGCTGCCCGGCGTGATGAGCGCGACGGTGACGGCCAAGCTGGCCGAAATCCGCGTCGACGCCGGGACGACCGGCGACCGGGCCGAGGTCAGGCAGCGCTGCGGCACCTCCGGGCAGGCGTACGTGCAGGGCGCGGCGTTCACCTGCGGCGTGCGCTACCTGCGGGCGTCGGACGATCAGCCGGGCGGGGCGTACACCCTGACCGTGACCACGGTCTGGCCGGTGACCATCGACGCGGGCCGGGCCGTGGCGCCGTCGGGCTTCGAGCCGGTGCGCGCGTCGGTCACCAGGCGCGTGCCGGTGGGCGAGGTGCAGAGCACGGTGCGCAGGGCCGGGTGACGGGACGGCGCCGGCTGCGCCGTCGTCCGCCCGGCGGCTCCCACCGCCGGTTACGGCTATCGGCGCTCGTGGCGCAGCAGCCAGGCCTTGACCTCGGGGCCGTAGTAGTAGTTGCCCACGCCGCCGCCCGCCGGGACGACCCGATGGCAGGGCACGAAGGGCGCCACCAGGTTGCCCGAGCAGGCGCCCGCCGCCGCGCGGGCGCCGCTGCGGGACAGCCCGGCCCGTTCGGCCAGGTCGGCGTAGGTGACGGTCTCGCCTGGCGGCACGGCGCGCAGGGCGGCGTGCAGACGGCGCCGGGTGGCGCTGCCCGGCTGGTCCACCGGGACGGCGTCCAGGGCGCCCAGGTCGCCGTCGAAGTAGTCGCGCGCGGCACGGGCCGGCTTGCCCACGTCGTCGGTGCGCCGCAGCGGCAGGGCGCGCAGGGTGGGCGCCAGGCGGGCGTGCAGCTCGCCCGGGTCGCCGGTGAACCCGGCCGCGACCAGCGTGTCGCCGTGCACGAGCAGGGCCAGCGGGCCGGCCGGGGTGGACAGGACCTGGGCGCGGATCTCGGCGTCCGGTCCGGTGCGGGTCTCGGTCATGCGGAGCTCCAAAGGTGTAGTGCGGCGTAGGCGCGCCAGGGGCGCCACCGCTCGATGTCGTCTTCTCCGATCGCCAGCGCGGCCATGGCGCGGCGCAGCCCGAGGTCGCCCGACGGCCAGGCGTCGGGGTCGTGCAGGGCGCGCATGGCGATGTAGCTCGCGGTCCACGGCCCGATCCCGGGCACGTCGAGCAGCGCGGCCACCGCCTCGGCGGGGTCCTGGCCGCCGTCGAGGTCGATCTCGCCGCCGGCGACGCGTTCGGCGAGGGCCTGCAGCGTGGCGGTACGGCGGCCGGTGAGCCCGAGACCGGTCAGGTCGGCCTCGGCGAGCCGCTCCGGTGTCGGGAACAGCCGGGCCGGCCCCGAGCCGCCTGCGGGCGAGCCGGGCGAGGCCACGGTGCCTTCGCCCCCGCCGGTCGCCTCCCGCACAGGCTCGCCCGCCCGGGCGGCGATCCGGCCGAGCAGGGTGCGGGCCCCGGCGACCGAGACCTGCTGGCCCACGACCGCGCGCACGGCGAGTTCGAAGCCGTCGAACGTGCCGGGGACGCGCAGGCCCGGCCGCTTGGCGACCAGCGGCGCGAGGGGGGTGGCGCCGAGTGCCGCACTGATCGCGTCGGGTTCGGCGTCGAGGTCGAACAGGCGGCGGCAGCGGGCCACGATGCGGGCGAGCCGCCGCGTGTCGGTCACCGCGACCGACAGCCTGATGTGGTCCGCCTCCGGGGTGAGCGTGATCGTCCCGCCGGGAACGGTGCGCGTGTAGGCCGAAACGTCGACCTGTTCCACGCCCGGTATCGCCCGCGCCGCCAGGAACTCCAGCAGCCCCGCGGCGTCGTACGGCGGCCGGTAGTGCAGCCGGAGCGTGAGCGTCGCCGGTGAAGTCGCCGCTCCGCCCGCCTCGCCGCCGGTCCCGGCCGGTGGGGTGCCGGACGGCGGGTCCGTCCCGCGGGTGCCGTTCGCGGCGCGGGCGGAGCCGGCGAGACCACGGGACCCGCCGGGGAAGCCCGGAGGCTGGACGCTGCGTCGCAGGTCGCCCGGCGCGAAGCCGTAGGCGTCCTTCATCGTCGCGTTGAACTGGCGCAGGCTGCCGAAACCGGCCGCGAACGCCACGTCGCCGATCGGCAGGGACGTCTCGGTGAGCAGCTGCTTGGCGAGCAGCAGCCGCCTCGTGCGGGCGACGGGCAGCGGCCCGGCGCCCAGTTCGGCCACGAAGAGCCGGTGCAGGTGGCGCTCGGTGATGTGCAGCCGCCGGGCCAGCCCGGCGACGCCGTACTCGTCGACGGCGCCTTCGTCGATGAGCCGCAGCGCCCGGCCGACGAGGTCGGCGCGCACGTCCCAGCCGGGATCGCCTGGACTGAGCTCGGGACGGCAGCGGCGGCAGGGCCGGAAGCCGGCCGCCTCCGCGGCGGCGGCATGGCGAAAGAATCGGACGTTTTTCCGCTGAGGTGTGCGAGCGGGACAGATGGGCCGGCAGTAGATGCCGGTGGAGGTGACGGCCGTGAACAGCCGCCCGTCGAAACGGGCGTCCTTGGCGGCTATCGCCCGGTAGCACGCGTCGAAGTCGAGCGGTGGAGCTCCCGCCGTCCGGCCGGGGCTGGATCTGATCGTCACACCATCGACACTAACCCCAGCTCAGCCGCCGGCACTCGCGGGAATCGGACCTGTGCGTGGCACGCCCGGCGGGCGGCCCGGGCTCACTTGGACGACACGCCCACACCCAGGTCGAACTCGCGGTAGACCCGCGCCCAGAACCCGTCGCGCAGCCACACGCGGGCCTCGGGGTAGGGGCGCAGGGAGTGGCCGAGCTCCTTCTCGGCCTCGATGAGCAGCTCGGTGTCGATGACGGTCGGCAGGATCGGGCCGGGCAGCAGGTCGCGGATGTTGTCGCGGCCGCGGGTGAGGATCCACTTCTGGGCGACGTGCTCGCCGACCTCCTCCACCCTGGCGCGGTGCGGGCCGAGCTTGGTGACCTGGCCGACGGACGCCTTGGCGGGCGGCTTGACGGCGGGCGGCTGGCGGCCGGCGAAGACGGTGGCGGGGGACGGCGCGGCGGAGGGGGGCACGGCCGGGGCGACGGGCTGCGGGGCACGGCTGAAATAGTTGCGCAGGAAGTCGGCGGTGAGGATCTCCACCGTGTCGGACTCCCAGACGAGACGCTCGGCCTGGTTGGTGCCGAACGGAGGCTCGACGCCCCAGAGATGCACCCGTACGCCGAACGCCTGGGCGGCCTCCACCGCGGGCACCATGTCCTCGTCACCGGCGATCAGCACGGTGTCGGTGACGGCATGGTGGCGCGCCAGCGCCTCCAGGTCGCTACGTATCTGCGCGTCGACGCCCTTCTGCTGGCCGCGTGCGTTGAGGTTGCCCAGCCGTACCTTGACCCAAGGGAGCTGTGCGATGACGCGCTGATCGACGGTCGGCACCCGGTCGCGGGCCGCGTCGTACCAGTAGACGCGCAGCAACTCGCCCGGGATGGTCTCCATGGCGTGCTTCTTCAGGGCCTGAATGAGCTCGTCTGCCGAGACTCGATACTCCTTGCGCTCTTTGGCCCCGAGAAGGACCTCGCCGGCGGCGGCATACAAGTAGCCCACGTCGACCAGCACGGCGTATTTCGCAGCTCCGGAATGTGCCATGAGGTCCGGGATGGCCATGATGTCCTCCAGGCCTCGTCTCCACTTGATGATCGGCTGACTATATTCCCCCTTTTCTAGATAGTCCCAACTCTTGGACTACTTGACACCCACTTCTGAAGATCTAATGGGGGAGGGCGCTCGCTCTCCATGCTCCCGCACCAGGGGGCGGTGGCGTGCGAAGACGAGGCTTTCTCCAGTTATCTCGCTTCCGTGGGGGTTTGGGGGCGGCGGGCGCGGCGGAGCGCAGCGCGACCAGCAACGCGGCGATCTCTTCGGGCGTGGCGTCTCCCCGGACGACGCGCAGATACGGCACCCGCACCTCCGGCTCCGGGCCGGTCTCGGTGCCGGGCGCTGGGCCGGACGGCGGGCCGGGCGGCGTGTGAGACGGCATGTGCGGCGCTCCTCCTTCGGACCCCCGTCAGAGGGGGATGTTGCCGTGCTTCTTGGGCGGCAGAGTGCGCCTCTTGTTGCGCAGCCCGCGCAGCGCCAGCGCCACCTGCCTGCGGGTCTCGGACGGCAGGATGACCGCGTCGACGTAGCCGCGCTCGGCCGAGAGGTAGGGGTTGGCCAGCGTGTCCTCGTACTCGGTGACCAGCCGCGCCCGCTCGGCGTCGGGATCGTCGGCGGCGGCCAGCGCGCGCCGGTGCAGGATGTTGACCGCGCCCTGCGCGCCCATGACCGCGATCTGCGCGGTCGGCCAGGCCAGGTTGATGTCGGCGCCGAGATGCTTGGAGCCCATGACGTCGTAGGCCCCGCCGTAGGCCTTGCGGGTGATCACGGTGACCAGCGGCACGGTGGCCTCGGCGTAGGCGTACAGCAGCTTGGCGCCGCGGCGGATGATGCCGTTCCACTCCTGGTCGGTGCCGGGCAGGAAGCCCGGGACGTCGACGAACGTCAGCACGGGCACATTGAACGCGTCACAGGTGCGCACGAACCGGGCGGCCTTCTCCGACGCCCCGATGTCGAGCGTGCCGGCGAGGCTCATCGGCTGGTTGGCGACGACGCCGACCGGGCGGCCCTCGACCCGGCCGAAGCCGACCACGATGTTGGGGGCGAAGCCGGCGTGGATCTCCAGGAACTCGCCGTCGTCGAGCACGTGCTCGATCGCCTCGCGCATGTCGTAGGGCTGGTTGGGGGAGTCGGGGATCAGCGTGTCGAGCTCGCGGTCGGCGTCGGTGATCTCCAGGTCGGCCGGCGAGTCGTACTCGGGCGCGTCGTCGAGGTTGTTGCTGGGCAGGTACGACAGCAGCGCGCGGGCGAACTCGAGGCAGTCGTGCTCGTCGGCCGCCTCGTAGTGCGCCACGCCCGACTTGGAGCCGTGGGCGTGGGCGCCGCCGAGCTCCTCGAACGTGACCTCCTCGCCGGTCACCGTCTTGATCACGTCGGGCCCGGTGATGAACATGTGCGACTTTTCCCGAACCATCAGCACGAAGTCGGTCAAAGCCGGTGAGTAGACGGCGCCTCCGGCACACGGCCCCATGATGAGCGAGATCTGCGGGATCACGCCCGAGGCGTGCACGTTGCGCTTGAAGATCTCGGCGAACAGGCCGAGCGCCACCACGCCCTCCTGGATGCGGGCCCCGCCGCCGTCGTTGATGCCGATCACCGGGCACCCGACCTTCAGCGCGTAGTCCATCACCTTGACGATCTTCTCGCCGTACACCTCGCCCAGCGACCCGCCGAAGACCGTGAAATCCTGGCTGAACACCGCGACCGGCCGCCCGTCGACCGTGCCGTGCCCGGTGACCACGCCGTCGCCGTACGGCCGGTTGCGCTCGATGCCGAAGGCGTGCGAACGGTGCCGCGCGAACTCGTCGAACTCCACGAACGACCCCGGATCGAGCAGCGCGTCGAGCCGCTCGCGCGCCGTCATCTTGCCCTTGGCGTGCTGCTTGTCGACCGCGCGCGCCGAGCCCGCGTGGGCGGCCTCGTGGCGGCGGCGCCGCAGGTCTTCGAGCTTGCCGGCGGTGGTGTGGATGTCGATGCCGTCCGCGGCACCCGTGGACGGGCCGCCGGCGGCCGAGGGCTCAGCGCTCATGCCCCACAGGGTAATCACGTCCTGTCGTTCCGTTCGGGCCGGGGCCGCGTCTGTGGACGACCGCCCGGCCGGCGCGGGACGTGGGGGAACCTCCGGCCGGGAGGGCCGCCCCCGGAACCGCGCGACCCCCGTGACCTGGGACGGGCAGTGGTCTAGTCCAATTACTGAGATGGTCTCTGGCCTGCGACGCGAAGTCGCTAGTCTTCGAAGCATGGTGGTTGAACGGCACAGCGCGGTCTCCGAAATGCCCGAGCGGTTGCGCGCCGATGTGCGCCTCCTCGGCGGGCTGCTCGGTCAAGTCATCGCAGAGAACGGAGGCCCCGACCTGCTGGCCGACGTCGAGCGGCTCAGAAAGGCGGTCATCGCCGCCCGCAAGGGCGAGCAGTCGGCCGACGACGTCGCGGCCATGGTCGCCGAGTGGCCCGTGGACCGGGCGGTGCAGATCGCACGTGCGTTCACCTGCTACTTCCATCTCGCCAACCTCGCCGAGGAGCACTTCCGCATCCGCACGCTCCGGCTGCGCGACACCGGCGACGCGCCGCAGCCCGAGTCGATCGACCAGGCCGTGCAGGAGCTGCGGCGCGAGCACGGCACGGCCGAGCTGGCGCGGATCATCGAGGGCCTGGAGTACCGGCCGGTGCTCACCGCCCACCCGACCGAGGCCCGCCGGCGCGCCGTCGTCACCGCCATCCAGCGGATCAGCGCCCAGCTCGACACCTACAACGCCGAAGGCCTCGGCGCGTCCGACCGGCAGGAGGCGCGCAGGCGGCTGCTGGAGGAGATCGACCTGCTGTGGCGCACCGCCCAGCTGCGCTCCACCCGGCTCGACCCGCTCGACGAGGTCCGCACCGCGATGGGCGTGTTCGACGAGACCCTGTTCCGCACCGTGCCGCTGATCTACCGCGCCCTCGACGCCGCGATCTCGCGCGACACCGGCGCACGCGCGCCCATGATGGGCGCCTACATCCGCTACGGCAGCTGGATCGGCGGCGACCGCGACGGCAACCCCAACGTCACCGCCAAGGTGACCCGCGAAACGATCCAGATCCAGGCCGAGCACGTGCTGATCGCCCTGGAGAACGCCACCACCCGCATCGGGCGCAGCATGACCGCGTCCGCCTCCGCCGCCCCGCCCTCCGCCGAGCTGCGCGCGGCCCTCGACCAGGCCATCGACGTTCACCCCGACATGGTGTCCGAGCTGGCCACCCGGTCGCCGAGCGAGCCGCACCGCCAGTGGCTGCTGTTCCTCGCCTCCCGCATCGCGGCCACCCGCCGGCGCGACCTCGACCTCGCCTACCGCTCGGCGGGCGAGCTGGCCGCCGACCTGCGGCTCTGCCAGGAGTCGCTCGCCGCCGCCGGGGCCAAGCGGCAGGCGTACGGCGAGCTGCAGCATCTGATCTGGCAGGTCGAGACGTTCGGCTTCCACCTCGCCGAGCTGGAGATCAGGCAGCACTCCCAGGTGCACGCCACCGCGCTGGAGGAGATCCGGGCCGGCGGGCCGCTGTCGGAGCGCACCGAGGAGGTGCTGGCCACCATCCGGGTCGTCGCCTGGATCCAGGAGCGGTTCGGGGTCACCGCCTGCAGCCGCTACGTCGTGTCGTTCACCCGCTCGGCCGACGACGTGGCCGCAGTCTACGAGCTGGCCGCCCACGCCCTGGGCGACCGCGCCCCGGTGCTCGACGTCGTGCCGCTGTTCGAGTCGGGCAACGACCTCGACAACGCGCCGGGCGTGCTGACGGGCATGCTCGGCATTCCCGCCGTGGCCCGCCGCCTCGCCGAGAACGGGCGGCGGCTGGAGGTCATGCTCGGCTACTCCGACTCCGCCAAGGAGCTCGGCCCGGCCGCCGCCACCCTCAAGCTGTACGACGCGCAGGCCGCGCTCGCGGCCTGGGCCCAGGCCAACGACGTGCGGCTCACCCTGTTCCACGGCCGGGGCGGCGCCCTCGGCCGGGGCGGCGGGCCCGCCAACCGCGCGGTGCTCGCCCAGGCCCCCGGCTCGGTCGACGGCCGGTTCAAGGTCACCGAGCAGGGCGAGGTCATCTTCGCCCGCTACGGCCACTCCGCCATCGCCCGCCGCCACATCGAGCAGGTCACCAACGCCGTGCTGCTCGCCTCCACCCCGTCGGTGGAGTCCCGCGCCCGCGACGCCGCCGAGCGGTTCCGCGGCGTCGCCGACCAGGTGGCCGCGGCGTCCGAGGCGGCCTACCGCGCGCTCACCGAGGCTCCCGGCTTCCCCGAGTGGTTCGCCCTGGTCAGCCCGCTGGAGGAGATCGGCGCGCTGCGTCTCGGGTCCCGCCCCGCGCGCCGCGGCCTCGGCGCCCCGCGCTCCCTCGACGACCTGCGCGCCATACCGTGGGTGTTCGCCTGGGCCCAGACCCGGGTCAACCTGCCCGGCTGGTACGGCCTCGGCAGCGGCCTGGCCGCCGTCGCCGACAGGAACGAGCTGCGGCAGGCGTACCAGGAGTGGCCGCTGTTCGCCTCTCTGCTCGACAACGCGGAGATGTCGCTGGCCAAGACCGATCGTGCCATCGCCGAGCGTTACCTGGCCCTCGGCGGCCGCGACGACTTCGCCAGGCAGGTGCTGACCGAGTACGACCTGACCCGCAGCCTGGTGCTGTCGGTGACCGGCCACGCCCGTCTGCTGGAGAACCGCCGCGTCCTGTCGCGGGCCGTACAGCTCCGCGACCCCTACGTCGACGCCCTGTCCCACCTGCAGCTGCGCGCCCTGTCTGCCCTGCGCGCCGACACCGAGCTGGACGACCACGACCGCGATCGCCTCAGCACGCTGCTTCTGCTCAGCGTCAACGGCGTGGCCGCCGGCCTGCAGAACACCGGCTGATCCGCGCGGCCGCGCTTCCTGACCCGGCCGTTTCCCGGGGTCTGGCACGGGTGCGGCACGCGAGGGGGCAGGATTGACGTCATGTCCGAGTCTCCGTTCACCGATCTCGACCGGCCGCCGCTGTCGCAGCGGGCCTTGACGCGGGCCCTGGTCCGGCCGGGCGGCCTCTGGTCGTCGGTGACCGTCGCCGCACGCACCGGGTCGACCAACGCCGACCTGGTGGCCGCCGCCAGGGACGGCGCGGCCGAAGGAGACGTGCTGATCGCCGAGTTGCAGGAGCAGGGCAGGGGACGGCTGGGGCGGTCGTGGACCGCCCCCGCGCGGTCGAGCCTGACGTTCTCGATGCTGCTCCGCCCCGATGTGCCGCCCGCGCGGCTCGGGTGGCTGTCGCTGCTCACCGGGGTCGCGGCGGCCTCCGCCGTGCGGCGGGTCGCCGAGGTCGACGTGCGGCTGAAGTGGCCCAACGACCTGCTGATCGGGGAGCGCAAGCTCGCCGGGGTGCTGGCGGAGCAGGTGTCCGGCACCCCCGGCGCGGTGATCGTCGGGATGGGGCTCAACGTGAGCGTGCGCGAGGCCGAGCTGCCGGTGCCGACGGCCACCTCGCTGGCCGTCGAGGGCGCCGTGTGCGTCGACCGTGATCCGCTGATCCGTGCGGTGCTGCGGGAGGTCGAGTCGCGCTACCGCGACTGGACGGCCGCGCGGGGCGACGCCGACGCCTGCGGGCTGCGGCGGTCCTACCTGGCGATGAGCGCGACGGTGGGGCGCGAGGTGCGGGTCGAGCTGCCCGGCGGGCGGCGGCTGACGGGTACGGCGACCGGCGTCGACCAGGACGGGCGGCTGCTGGTCCGCGGCTCGGCGGGCGGCGAGGAGGGCGAGCACGCGCTGAGCGCCGGCGAGGTGGTGCACCTACGGCCGGCCTGACCGCGACCTGCCGCGGCGCCGCACGGTCGGCCGGTTTTCCACAGAACCGGGCGGGGGGAGACGCAGAGCGAGCGGGCGTGCCACGATTCCGGCATGGCTATCCCCGATCATCGGCTCACCGAGGGGGAGCGGGTCGTCCACTCGTTCCACCCCCACTGGAAACGGCTCATCCTGCCGTTCCTCGCTCTCATCATCGTCATCGTGGCAGGGGCCGCGGCGTTCATCCTCCTGCCGGGCGGCGAGAGCTACACGCCGTACGCCCGTGTCGCGATCGGCGTGGTCGTGTTCGTGGCCCTGATGCTGTGGTCAGTCATCCCGTGGCTGCGCTGGAAGACCACCTCCTACACGCTCACCACCCATCGCTTCAACATCAGCAGCGGCGTCCTGAGCAAGTCCGAAGACGACATTCCGTTGAGCAAGGTCAACAGCGTGAGCTCGGACCAGACGCTGGTCGAGCGCATACTCGGATGCGGTACCTTGACGGTCGAGTCCGCGTCTGACAAGGGGGAGATCAACTTGAGGGACATTCCCCGCATTCAGACGGTCCGGGCGGAGCTGTTCCGCCTGGTCGAGGACGCAGCAGATGGGGAAATCGACGGGAAGTGAGCCGGCGTCCGACGGCGGAGGACATTGAGCGGACCTTCCGCGGCGCCCCCGCCCGCTACACCCGGGAGCAGGCGGCCCGCGCGGCGGGCGTGTCCCCCGAGCTGGCGGGGCGCATCTGGCGCGCCCTCGGCTTCGCCACGCTTTCCGACGACACGGCGGCGTTGACGGACACCGACGTGGCGACGCTGCGGCGCGTCAAGATCGTGCTCGACAGTGACCCGCGCATCGACGAGCAGACCGTGGTGCGCCTGGCGCGGGCCCTCGGGCAGACCACGGCCCGGCTGGCCCAGTGGCAGACCGAGATCATGATCGGCGCCCTGCTCGACCCGAAGGTGCAGCACGCCGACGAGGAGATGGCGCACGTCTTCGAGGCGTCGGCGCTGCTGCAGCCCGAGTTCGAGCAGATGCTCGTCCACGTCTACCGCACCCAGGTCGCGGCGACGGCCGGGCGGCTGCTCACGATGGCCGAGCTGACCGAGGAGGTCCTGCCGAGCCGCCTCACCCTCGCCGTGGGGTTCGCCGACCTGGTGTCCTTCACCCGGTTCTCCCGTGAGCTCGACGAGATGGCGCTGGTCGAGCTGGTCGAGGGGTTCGAGAGCCGGGCCGCCGACATCGTCGCCTCGCGGGGCGGGCGCGTGGTCAAGACCCTCGGCGACGAGGTGCTGTTCACCGCGGCCGATCCGCGGGCCGCCGCGCAGATCGCGCTCGACCTGGTCGAGGCGATCCGGGCCGACAAGGACGGGCCCGACGTGCGGGCCGGCCTGGCGCACGGGCCGGTGCTGCCGACCATGGGCGACGTGTTCGGCCCGACGGTCAACCTGGCGGCGCGCCTGACGACCATCGCGCGGCCGGGGACGATCATCGTAGACTCCGCCATGGCCGAGATGCTCGCCGGTGCGACCGGCATCGAGGTGGGGAGGATCCGCCGTAGGCCCGCCAGAGGGCTCGGGGTGGTGCAGCCGTACGTGCTGCGCCGGGCCGGTCCGGCGGCCGGCACCGACGACCAGGCGCGGTGATCGAGGTGAGCGCCGCGCGAGACGAGCCGAGCGAAATGCCGAGCGAAATGAGGGTGTGCCATGCCGTATGAGGTGCGAGGGGTCATCGCCCGGGCCAAGGGCGAGCCGGTGACGATCGAGCAGGTGCACGTGCCCGACCCGGGGCCGGGGGAGGCGGTGGTCGGCGTCCAGGCCTGCGGCGTGTGCCACACCGACCTGCACTACCGCGAGGGCGGCATCAACGACGACTTCCCGTTCCTGCTCGGCCACGAGGCCGCGGGCGTGGTCGAGGCGGTGGGCCCGGGCGTGACCGACGTCGCCCCGGGCGACTACGTCATCCTCAACTGGCGGGCCGTCTGCGGCCAGTGCCGGGCCTGCCTGCGCGGCCGGCCGTGGTACTGCTTCGCCACCCACAACGCCACGCAGAAGATGACGTTGGACGATGGCACCGAGCTCAGCCCCGCGCTCGGCATCGGCGCGTTCCTCGACAAGACCCTCGTCGCGGCCGGCCAGTGCACCAAGGTCGACCCTGCGGCGCGGCCCGCGGTGGCAGGGCTGCTGGGCTGCGGCGTGATGGCGGGGCTCGGCGCGGCCATCAACACCGGCGCGGTCACCCGAGGCGACTCGGTGGCGGTGATCGGCTGCGGCGGCGTGGGCAATGCGGCGATCCTCGGTTCCTCGCTCGCGGGCGCCTCCAAGATCATCGCGGTCGACGTGGACGACACCAAGCTGAGCTGGACCTCCCAGTTCGGTGCCACGCACACGATCAACTCGCGCACGACCGATCCGGTCGAGGCCATCCGCGAGCTGACCGGCGGCAACGGCGCCGACGTGGTGATCGACGCGGTGGGCCGCCCGGAGACGTACAAGCAGGCGTTCTACGCCCGCGACCTGGCCGGCACAGTGGTGCTCGTCGGGGTGCCCACACCGGAAATGACCCTGGAGCTGCCGCTGCTCGACGTGTTCGGCCGCGGCGGCGCGCTGAAGTCGTCGTGGTACGGCGACTGCCTGCCGTCCCGCGACTTCCCGATGCTCATCGACCTGTATCTGCAGGGCCGGTTGAACCTCGACGGGTTCGTCACAGAGACGATCGGCCTCGACGATGTCGAGGAGGCTTTCGCGAAGATGGGGCGCGGCGAGGTGCTGCGTTCGGTGGTCGAGCTCTAGGCGCGGAGGGCGTTGACGTGGCCTAACTCACATGGGCACGACCGGCCGGAGCAGGTTATCTTAGGTATGCCTAACCTTCGTTCGGCGCAAGTCCGGCGGCACGTGGCCTCCCATGGCCTCCGTGCCTGCCCGTGTGAGAGGCCCGTCTCCTGTCATGTACGTCTGCATCTGCCTTGCGGTGACCGAGAGCGAGGTCCGTGATCGCATCGCCGAGGGGGCCTGTTCCGTTCGCCAGATTCGCGACACTACGGGTGCGGGAAGTGACTGT
Source organism: Actinomycetales bacterium (assembly GCA_044507605.1). Taxonomy (GTDB): domain Bacteria; phylum Actinomycetota; class Actinomycetes; order Streptosporangiales; family Streptosporangiaceae; genus Thermopolyspora. The sequence continues at coordinate 106,948 of JBIQJI010000009.1, forward strand.
GCGCTATGTGTGCGGAAGATCTGTGCGATGCTGAAGTCATCCGACGAGTTGGCGGCGACCGCGTAGCCCACCTGGCCCGAAGGGCCCGCAGGTCCGAAGCGGCCCGATGGCCGGCAGGCGAGGGCTGCGGCGGCATCACACGTGCGTCGCCCAGATCCAAGGACGTGGCATGCGGGGCGACAGACAGATCTTGGACCTGCTCAACGAGCAGCTCACCTCGGAACTGACGGCGATCAACCAGTACTTCCTGCACTCCAAGATGCAGGACAACTGGGGCTACGGCCGGCTGGCGAAGCACACCAGGGACGAGTCCTTCGAGGAGATGCGGCACGCCGAGTGGCTGACGCACCGCATCCTGTTCCTCGAAGGGCTGCCCAACTACCAGCGGCTCGGCACGCTGCACATCGGGCAGACCGTGCCCGAGCAGCTGCGGGCCGACCTCGACATCGAGCTGGCCGTCGTCGAGCGGCTGCGCTCCGGCATCGGGCTGATGCGCGACAAGGGCGACACCACCTCCGCCCGGCTGTTCGAGTCCATCCTCGACGACGAGGAGAAGCACATCGACTACCTGGAGACCGAGCTCGGCCTGCTGGACGGGCTCGGCGAGAAGATCTATCTGCAGCGCTTCGCCGAGCCGCCTTCGAGCTCCTGATCGCCAGGCGCATAGATCGCTCACAATGGCTCGATCAATGCGTGATATATGGCCTTGATTTAGGATGGTTTGGGCAGGTCAATTGATAGGTCAATGACGAGTCAAACCGCGCGCTGGTGCCGGGAAATACTCGCTTAAGGTCCTACGATCGCTTTATGACCTGCGTACTTCTCGCCGAGGACGACACCTCGATCTCTGAACCGTTGGCGCGCGCGCTGCGCCGAGAGGGTTATCAGGTGGAGGTGAGCCCCGACGGCCCACAGGCCCTCGAACGGGCGCTGTCGGGAGGCGTCGATCTCATAGTTCTCGACCTTGGCCTGCCGGAAATGGACGGCCTCGAGGTGGCCCGCCGCATCCGGGCGGAGGGCCACGGCACGCCCGTGCTGATCCTCACCGCCAGGGTCGACGAGGTGGACACCGTGGTGGGCCTCGACGCCGGGGCCGACGACTATGTGACCAAGCCGTTCCGCCTGGCCGAACTGCTCGCCCGGGTGCGTGCCCTGCTGCGGCGCGGCACCTCCGAGACACCGGTGGTCCAGGGGGTGCGCATCGACGCCGACTCCCGGCGCGCCTGGATGGGCGACAAGGAGCTGCACCTGACGACCAAGGAATTCGACCTGCTGCGGGTGCTCGTACGCGACGCCGGCAAGGTCGTGACCCGTGAACAGATCATGCGGGAGGTCTGGGACACCAACTGGTGGGGATCCACCAAGACCCTCGACATGCACATCTCCTGGCTGCGCCGCAAGCTCGGCGACGACGCGGCCAAGCCGAGGTACATCACGACCGTGCGGGGGGTCGGCTTCCGGTTCGAGCGTGAATAGGCGGCAGTGAACTGAACATCCACCGTGGCCGGGCTGCGCGACGATGAGATCTGTCCGTCGCCGGCTGCTGTCGTCGACCCTGGGCGTCGCCGTGATCGCCGTCGTGCTGCTCGGCGTGCCGCTGGGGGTGGTCGTCAGCCGGCTGATCTGGGACGAGGCGGTACAGGAGCTGCACACCGAGGCGGTGCGGCTGCTGAGTTCAGTGGAGTATGCCCGCATCGAGGACGAACCGATCACGCCCGCCCATCTCAAGAGCGACTACCCGAACCGCTACATCCAGATCTTCATCACCGGCCAGCCCACCATCATCGCGGGCCGCGCGCTGCCGGAGGACCGTGAGATCACCGAGGAGGTGCAGTCCGAAAGCGGCATCTATGTGCGCATGTCGCGCGACGCGGACCTGGTGAGGGAGCAGGTGAGGGCCCGGCTGCTGCTCATCTGCGGGCTGGCGGCGTCCGCGCTCGCCGTCGCCGTGGCGCTCGCGATCGTGCAATCACGCCGTCTCGCGCTGCCGCTACAGGACCTCGCCATGATCGCCGAACGGCTCGGCTCGGGCGACGCACGGCCGAGCAGGCACCGCTACGGCATCCAGGAGCTCGACCGGGTCGCCGAGGTGCTCGACCGCAGCGCCACCCGCATCTCCGACCTGCTCGGCAGAGAACGCGAGTTCGCGACCGACGCCTCACACCAGCTGCGCACCCCGCTCACCGGGCTCAGCATGCGACTGGAGGAGATCGTCGCGGCGGCCGACGAGCCGGCCGTGGTGCGCGAGGAGGGCGAGGCCGCGATCGTCCAGGTCGAGCGTCTCACCGCCGTGATCGACGAGCTGCTCGCGGCGGCCAGGCGGCAGCGGCACGCCCAGGCGTCCCCCATCGACGTCGACGCCGTGCTCGACCAGCAGCTCACCGAGTGGGAGCCGTCGTTCCGCCATGCCGGCCGGGGGCTGATGCTGGCGGGGGAGCGGAACATCCGCGCACTCGCCACGGCCGGTGGGCTCAGTCAGATCCTGTCGACCCTGCTGGAGAACTCCCTGGAGCACGGCGGCGGCACCACGACCGTCACGGCCAGCAGCGTCGAACGCTCCATCGTCATCGAGGTGGCCGACGACGGCCCCGGCATCCCCGAAGAGCTGGTGCCCCGCATCTTCGAACGCAACGTGAGCGGCGCGGGCGGCACCGGCCTCGGCCTGACCCTGGCCCGCGCCCTGGCCGCCGCCGACGGCGGCAGGCTCGAGCTGGTGCGGCGCAGCCCCGCCGCCTTCGCCGTCTTCCTGCGCCCGGTCGACGACAACGTGCGTCACCGCGTGGTGAGCGGCCCCGCCTGAGCCTCCGGCCCCGCCTGGGCGCCCGCCTTGGCCTCCGGCCCGGCCTCGGGCAGGCCCGTGTGCGGATCGACGGGCGGCAGGTCCGGCGGCAGGAACACCCACTTCTTGTACGACCAGAACCGGAACAGGGTGCCGAGCCCGTTGCCGAGGATGTTCGCGATGTTGTAGGCCACGGGCCCGTGCAGCTTGAGGGTGTACTCCACGAACCCGATGATCAGGAGCGCGATCAGCAGCCCGATGCCGTTGAGCACGAAGAACAGGAAGTACTCCCGGGCCAGGCCGCTCTGCTCGCGGTGCCGCCAGGTCCAGTACCTGTTGGCCACGTAGGCGAACGTTGCGGCGATGACCGTGGCGAACACCTTGGACGTCAGGGCGCCCTGATCGAGGCCGTACCGCACCAGGTTGGTGCAGCCGAGGTCGATCACGAACGCCAGGGCGCCAACGGTGCCGAACTTGGCGAGCTCCCGCAGGAGCGCCTCGAACCGCTCGTACGCCCGTCGGAGTAGCTGCACGGTCTACACGGTCCTTTCCTGCGGCGCGGATCGGTGACGGATCGGTGGGAGCCTCGCACCAGGCTACCGGCGACGGGGGGTGGTCCACCGGGGTGTGAGGCGCGCCAAACGACTCGGTAAAAGCCTGGTCAAGGTCGAAAAATGATATTGCGCCCAATATCACACTTGCCAGATGTGGCCGTGGCGTGGGGTTTCGGGGCGCCCGCTGATAGATCAGGTACGCAGAGGTACAAGGTGAAATATACCCGGAACATTCGGTCGGCCACTCGTGTATCGGCCCATCATCGTGAACGATTCACGGCACCGGACCCGGCACCGCCCGCCGGCCCTCGTCCGCCTGCCGTCCACCGGCCCGCCCCGCGCCGTCCACAGGACCCGGGTACCGGCCGATCTCGGCTCGCGGGGCGGGTACCCTCGAATCTCGTGACAAGCCCCTTCACCAGCGCCCCGGTCGTCGCGATGGTCGGAGCCGGGCAGCTCGCCCGCATGACCCAGCAGGCCGCCATCGGGCTCGGCGTCGATCTGCGGGTCCTCGCCGCCGCGCGCGACGAGAGCGCGGCCCGCGTCGTGCCCGGCGTCCAGGTCGGCGACTACCGCGACCTGACCGACCTGCGCGCCTTCGCGGCCGGCTGCGACGCGCTCACCTTCGACCACGAGCACGTCCCGACCGAGCACATCCGCGCCCTCGCCGCCGAAGGCGTCACCGTGCGGCCGGGTGCCGACGCCCTGCTCCACGCCCAGGACAAGGCGGCGATGCGCCGGCGGCTCACCGCCATGGGCGCGCCCTGCCCGGCCTGGGCCCGCGTCCACTCCGTCGCCGACGTCGAGGCGTTCGCCGAAGAGCACGGCCGCCCGATCGTGCTCAAGGCCGTGCGGGGCGGCTACGACGGCCGCGGCGTGTGGGTCTGCGCGTCACCCGCCGAAGCCGAGCCCCTCCTCGCCACCGGCACCCCGCTGCTGGCCGAAGAGTTCGTGCCGTTCGAGCGCGAGCTCGCCGTGCTCGTCGCCCGCTCGCCCCACGGCCAAGGAGTCAGCTACCCCGTCGTGGAGACCGTGCAGCAGGACGGCATCTGCGTGGAGGTGCTCGCCCCCGCGCCCGGCATCGACCCCGAAGACGCCGCCGCGGCTCAGGGCGTCGCCCTGCGCATCGCGGCCGAACTCGGCGTCACCGGCCTGCTCGCGGTCGAGATGTTCCAGCTGAAGACCGGCGCCGTGGTCGTCAACGAGCTCGCCATGCGCCCCCATAACAGCGGCCACTGGACCATCGAAGGCGCCGTCACCTCCCAGTTCGAGCAGCATCTGCGGGCCGTGCTCGACCTGCCGCTCGGCGCGCCCGCCATGGCCGCGCCGGTCGCCGTGATGGCCAACGTCCTCGGCGGCGACGACCCCGGCGTGTTCGGCCGGTACGAACACGTGATGGCCCACGACCCCGGCGTCAAGGTCCACTTCTACGGCAAACAGGTGCGCCCCGGCCGAAAAATCGGCCACGTCACCCTCACCGGCACCGACCTCGACGACCTGCGCGCCCGCGCCCGCCACGCCGCCGTCCACCTCTCGACCGGAGAGTACGTCTAGATGGCCCCCCGGGCGGCCGCCTCCTCGCGACCGGTCACCTTCCCGCCGACAGCCGGGCCCCTCACCCGGCGGCCGAGAAACCCCGGCCCCCGCCGGCGCACCCTCCCGCGCCACCCGGGGCGACCCTCGCGGCCGGGACGGTAGACGAGACAACCGATGATGACGCAGTCGTCCCGACACTCCAAGGAGATCCGATGAGCGGCAGCCCGAGCGTTGGCATCGTCATGGGCAGCGACTCCGACTGGCCCGTCATGAAGGCCGCCGCCGAGGCCCTCGCGGAATTCGACGTGCCGTTCGAGGCCGACGTCGTCTCGGCGCACCGCATGCCCCAAGAAATGATCACCTACGGCGAGCAGGCCGCCACCCGCGGCCTCAAAGCCATCATCGCCGGCGCCGGCGGCGCCGCCCACCTGCCGGGCATGCTCGCCGCCGTGACCCCGCTGCCCGTCATCGGCGTGCCGGTGCCCCTCAAATACCTCGACGGCATGGACTCCCTGCTGTCCATCGTCCAAATGCCCGCCGGAGTCCCCGTGGCCACCGTCGCCATCGGCGGCGCCCGCAACGCCGGCCTGCTCGCCGTACGCATCCTGGCGGCCACCGACGAGCACCTACGCGACAAAATGACGAAGTTCCAGGCCGACCTACGCGACCAGGCCCACGCCAAAGGCGCCCGCCTCCGCTCCGAGGCCACCACCCTGTAGCAACCCATCGGCCCCAACGCGAACACCCAACCTGCGGGGTCGCCGCAGCGTGCATGGCCCCGAACCTGGCACGTCACCCGTCCAGGACATCAAGGCGGCCGCCCGAACGGGCCGCCATCCACAGGTGCGCCTGACCTGCGGGTTCCCACCGCGGGCATGGCCGTGAGTCGGGCAGGTCATGTGTCCCGGGGGGTCAGGGTGGGTGTCGAAGGGGTCGGCGTTCGCGGGTGGAGTTGGCCTGGGAGGGCGCGGCGGTGGGTGTGGTCGCGGGTCGGGCAGGTCATGTGTCCCGGGGTGTCAGGGTGGGTGTCGAACGAGGCGGTACCCGCGTATGGGCCTGATGTGCGGGGTGCCGGAGCGCGTGTGGCCCCGAACCAGCGCTTGCGCATCCTCCGCTGGCCAACCTGGGCGCCGGTACGGCGAGAAGCGGCGACGGCGAGAAGCCGGCGCCGAGAAAGTACGGCGGCCGGCCCGAGCTGTCAGGGCCGCCCGAGGGCGCGGTAGTGCCAGCCTGCCTCGCGCCAGATTTCGGGGTCGAGGGCGTTGCGTCCGTCCACGATCTTGCGTTCGGCCACGACGCCGCCCAGCTCTTCGGGGTCGAGTTCGATGAACTCCCGCCACTCGGTCAGCAGTAGCACCACGTGCGCGCCCCGCGCGGCCTCCAGGGCCGACTCGCCGTAGGCGAGTTCGGGGTGGGCCCGTCGCGCGTTGGCGAGGGCCACCGGGTCGTACACCGTCACCCGGCCGCCCTGCTGTCCGATCGTGACGGCAACGTCCAGCGCGGGCGAGTCGCGAATGTCGTCCGAGTGGGGTTTGAACGCCGCGCCGAGCACGCACACCGTGCGACCCTGGAACGACTCTCCGACCAGCTCGCGCGCCAGGTCCACCATGCGGGTTCGCCGGCGCAGGTTGATCAGGTCGACCTCGCGCAGGAACGTGAGCGCCTGGTCCGCGCCGAGTTCCCCGGCCCGCGCCATGAACGCCCGGATGTCCTTGGGCAGGCACCCGCCGCCGAAGCCGAGCCCGGGGTTGAGGAATCGGCCGCCGATGCGGTCGTCGTACGCCAGCGCGGCCGCCAGCTGCTTGACGTCGGCGTGCGCCGCCTCGCACACCTCGGCCATGGCGTTGATGAACGAGATCTTGGTGGCGAGGAAGGCGTTCGCGGCGGACTTGACCAGCTCGGCGGTGGCGAAGTCGGTCACGACCATCGGCACCCCGGCCGACAGCATCCGCTCGTACACCTCGCGCATGATCTTCTCGGCCTTCTCGGACGCCACGCCGAGCACGATCCGATCCGGGTGCAGCGTGTCCTGCACCGCGTAGCCCTCCCGGAGGAACTCCGGGTTCCAGGCCAGCTCGACCAGCCCGCCCGCCGGTGCCAGCCGCGTCAGCCGGTCGGCGAGCCGCTGCGCCGTGCCGACGGGCACCGTGCTCTTGCCCACCACCAGGCACTCACGCGTCAGGTACGGCGCCAGCGACTCGACCACGGCGTCGAGGTAGGACACGTCGGCGGCGTACTCGCCCTGCTTCTGCGGCGTGCCCACGCAGACGAAGTGCACGTCGCCGAACGCCGCCGCCTCCTCGTAGGAGGTGGTGAACCGCAGCCGCCCCGACTCCAGCCCTCGTTTCAGGACCTCCTCCAGGCCGGGCTCGTGAATGGGCAGTTCACCCGCGCGCAGCCGGGCGATCTTGGCAGCGTCGACGTCGAGGCCGAGCACTTCGAAGCCCAGATCCGCCATACAGGCGGCGTGCGTGGCGCCCAGATAGCCCGTTCCCAGCACAGTCAGGCGGTACGGCACGAGCGCGTCCCCTCTCCCTGGATCGGCCTCTTGTCCTTCGTTGCGCATTTGCCGACGCATGTTACTCGTCCATGCCATACCCCTTTCACCCGTCTCCCAGGCTCCGGGGGAGGACAGGGATTGTTGGACGTCCTAGTATTTTCGCTATGAGCTTCCCTCACTACGCCCTTCCCGAGGAGCATCGCCTGCTCAGGGAGACGGTCCGCGCCCTCGCCGACGAGAAGATCGCCCCACGGGCGGGGGAGGTGGACGAGACCGGCGAATTCCCCTGGGACGTCTACAAGGCCCTCGTCGCCGCCGACCTGCACGCCGTGCACGTGCCGGAGGAGTACGGCGGCGCCGGCGCCGACGCGCTCGCCACGGTCATCGTCATCGAGGAGATCGCCCGCGCCTGCGCCTCGTCCTCGCTCATCCCGGCCGTCAACAAACTGGGCACCGTGCCCCTGCTGCTGTCGGCCTCCGAGGAGCTCAAACAACGCTACCTGCCCCCCGTGGCCCGCGGCGAAGCCATGTTCTCGTACGCCCTGTCCGAGCCCGAAGCCGGCTCCGACGCCGCCGCCATGCGCACGGCCGCCGTACGTGACGGCGACCACTACGTGCTCAACGGCACCAAGCGGTGGATCACCAACGCCGGCGTCTCCGAGTACTACACGGTGATGGCCGTCACCGAACCCGGCGCCGGCGCCCGCGGCATCTCGGCCTTCGTCGTGGAGAAGAGCGACCCGGGTTTCACGATCGGCGCCAAGGAGAAGAAGCTCGGCATCAAGGGCTCACCCACCTGCGAACTCTACTTCGACGACTGCCGCATCCCGGCGTCCCGCATGATCGGCGCCCCGGGCACCGGCTTCAAGACCGCCCTGGCCACCCTCGACCACACCCGCATCACCATCGCCGCCCAGGCCCTCGGCATCGCCCAGGGCGCCCTCGACTACGCCCTCGGCTACGTCAAGCAGCGCAAACAGTTCGGCAAGCCCATCGCCGAGTTCCAGGGCCTCCAGTTCATGCTCGCCGACATGGCCATGAAGCTGGAGGCGGCGAGACAACTGACGTACGCGGCCGCCGCCAAGTCAGAGGAGGCCATGAACGGCACCAAGGCCGACGACCTCACCTTCTTCTCCAGCGCCGCCAAGTGCGCCGCCTCCGACGCCGCCATGGACATCACCACCGACGCCGTCCAACTCCTCGGCGGCTACGGCTACGTCCACGACTACCCAGTGGAACGCATGATGCGCGACGCCAAGATCACCCAAATCTACGAGGGCACCAACCAGATCCAGCGCATGGTCATGGCCAGGCAGCTCTTGAAGTAGCCCTTGACTCGCGAAAGCCCTGCCTTCCGGGTGTGTCCGGTCAACGGGTCTGTCCGGTAATCGCTTCGTGTCGTGAGGCGCTGGGGGTTCGAGCGGGGGTGAGAGACCTTCGCCGTTCGCCTGTCGCAGCAGGTGATCGGAGCTCAGGGCGGCCTGATCCGGGTTGCGGTTCCCTCCGTTCTCCGGACACTTGCCCTGAAGCCGCGCTTGATCATCTGGAAGGTTGTCCAGGTGCGTCTGGCTGGGGCCTGGCTCGTCTCGACTCCCAATCCGAAGACGTCGAAGGAGGTCTTTCGACGCCACCACCCTGGGGAGCCCCAGGAATGGGAACATGACCGAGGTGGGTCGCCTAGAGCGCGAATCCGGTCCGGAACAGATGCGAGACTGGAAGCGTGGCCCCCGAGGACGGTACCCCCGTGAATGTGGCTCGCAACTGGAGTTCGTCCGGGCGGACGCCCACTCCCGAGCTCGCCTCACTCGCCTCCTACTTGTCCGGCGTCGTCGCGAAGGTGGTGCGGGCCCGCGACTCCATCGCCGGCAACGGAACTCCCTGGGAGGCGCCGCGGGAGGCGTGGGCGTTGAGCAACCTCATGGTGCGGAACATCGATACCGTACTGCTTCTGGCACGGCACGGCGAGGCGCATGTGACTGCTGCTTGGGCCAACACGAGAACAGCGTTCGAGCAGTCGGTTCGAATCATCTGGCTGCTGTATCCAGCCGATAGATTTCACAGCGAATGCCGGTGGCTAACGCTTCTTGCCGAGACTGAGCGCTTTCACCGGCTGGTCGCGGAAGAGTGTGCGCAGACGGATCCGGATGGCGCGTCCAGGCATCGGTTGCGGGCGGACGCCATCCAGACGTTCCGGCTCGGTGTAGCCGCTCGGCTACCATCTGGTTATGTGCCTGACCTGAGGATGCCGCCGGTCAGAAGCATGCTGGAGGAACTGGGACTCGAAGAGCTTTACCATTACTACCGCGAGGGTTCCCAATACGTTCACGGAACCCCTTATGGGACGAATGTTTATCGAAAAAATCTCGGCGCTGTGGCAGAGTGGGGCGATTTTGCGTCAGAAAAGGATTGGGTGCTTCCGCTCCGTCTGTGCTGGCTTTCGCTGAGAGAGTCGATGAAATTAGTATTCGATCGCCATGCGGCCTCTCATATTTCCGATCCGGACTGGAGTGCACTCTCCGAAGCGGTCGATCTACGTTTTCGAAGGTTCGTCCAACACGTGACGGACAGTGCGGGCGAGGCATCGTAACGGCAGGTGCCATGCCTCGACTCGATCTTCCGATTTCTGGGACGTCGACCCGATGCGGTAGAGCACCTGCGACGCTACGGATTCGCCAGCGGATGGCACCCTCACTTCTACATATTGGCGTACAGGGTCGCAAAGGCTGGTCCAGGGCGCCGGCAGCGGTGAGCATCTCATCGGTGATCGGGTGCGGGAAAAGGACGTGGATCTATCTGAGACGGGGGCAGCTGACGGCGATATTGGCGATGAACGCCTTGAACGCGCCCCAGATGCGTTCCACCGGGTTGTCGTGCGGGCTGTACCCCGAACAGCAGCTCCATGGTGGGTGCTCGCGCAGGTAGACGGTGATGGCTTTGGCGAGATGGACACCGTCGTCGTCGCCGATCACCACGATCGCCGGGGCGTGCGGGACGCCGTGAGGGGCCGGTCGTTCTGGGCCGGCCCCCCAGGGGAGGCGTCAATGCCGGTGCTTCGGCAGGACCAGGAGGGTGATCGAATTCGCCGGGTAGGTCGCGGTCACCCGGCCATGGTGCACCTTGAGATCGTCGCCGCGGACGATCGAGGTGAGATCGGCCGGGCTGTAGGTGAATCGCTGGGCCTTGGTGCTGCCGTGCAGTCCGGCGATCGTCAGCGGTGAGGTCAGGTCGTCGCCGGTCTTGTTGATGATCATCAGGGTCAGCGCCTTGTCGCGTGAGCGCTGCGCCCCGTATATCGCCAGCTGTCCCTGATCGCTGCTGGTCGCGGACACGCTCACGTCGCCGAACCGGCTCCCCGCGCCGTCATAGTTGCGGTACATCCGGAACGCGTAGGCGCCGGGCTGTGTCGGCTGGGGCGGGCCCCAGATGGTCGCGAGGTCGAGGTCCTCGCGGCCGAAGATGCCCAGAACGTCGGCCTGCGCCAGGGCGCCGTTGATGTCGCCCATGGCGCCCCAGTTGTACTCGGTGATCGCGGTCTTCGTGCCGGGGTAGTACTGCCTCACCCATTCCTTCATTTTGCGGATGAACTGCAGCGGCGGCGCGTTGACGCCCGTGGGGCCGATCCAGGACTCCTCGACGTACGTCGGGTCCCACAGTGAACGCGTGGAACGCAGCCGCCAGGCGTTGGACTCGGGATCCGTCCCGCCGTTGATCTGCGGGTAGTAGTGCTGGTCGAAGTAGTCGAGCATGCGCTTGCCGCCGTGCGCGTCGCTGTAGTCCTTCATGTTCTTCAGGAACCACTGCGACAGGTTGAGCCCGCCGTGCGCGGCCGCGTCGGCGCCCGGTGCGCAGCCGTCCACCCCGGACGCGACCCACTCGCAGTACCCCCAGCCGGACGGGCCGAGCACCTTCGCGCTCGGGTCGGCGGCCTTGATGGCCGCGGCGGTCGCGGTGCTCTTGCCGCCCAGTTCGTCGTACGAGACCGGGTCGGGGTGCACGTCACGGTGCGTGGAGTTCCACAGCACCGGTTCGTTGTCGAGCTCGTAGATCGATACTCCGCCGTGGGCCGCCGTACCGAACCGGTCCACGAGATGCGACACCATCTCGCCGTCGAACGAGGCGTCCACCGGGATCGAGGTGTCCTCGGGCACCGCCCCGGTGAGGTTCTCGCCGTTGAGCTTGCCGTTGCCGCAGCCGGAGTCCCACACGTCGAAATCGTCCTGGTCGGGGAACCGGCTGGCGGGGAATCCGCACGCGAACGGGTGCTGGTCGGGTGAGTCCTTGGCCACCCATCCGCTCATCGGCACGGTGACGACCTGTTTCGTGCCGCGGTCCTTGTTGGTCTGGACGAACGCCTCGATCGTGTCGTCGGGCCCGGCGACGATGTTCTCGAAGTACCAGTCGCTGCCCGTGTTGTAGGTGTGGTTCTTGAAGTTGTACCGCGTGGTCGCGTTGCCGCCCCAGCGCGCCACCGGCAGGCCGAGCTCGGCGGCCAACGCCGGATCGGGATAGTTCATGCCGTAGATGTCCGGACTGATCCGATGCCGGGGGGCGAAGAGGTTCACCGACAACGTAGGACCCGCTGCGGCCACGGCCGGGTCCAGGGCCGCCTGTACGGTCAATGTCCCGGCCACAAGGGACACCGCTAAGCCAAGCGTCGTGGCCGAACGCAGCCTCCGCCGCCGTTGAGCACCCATCATCGACGCTCCCGTCATGTGATCCATCGGTCGACAACCGAGGAGACTGACCGGATGCTTCACGCGGGTCAAGGCATGGGAGTCGAGCGAGGGCGGGCGGCAAGCGAGACCAACGGGACCCTGGCTCTGCGACATGGCGCGTCTCCTGATCAAGCCGTGCCCGTCCCGCCACGACCTGCCCGCCGTCCAAGAGGAGACAATCTGAAAATTGCACCCGGCCCGCGAGGATCGGCCTCTCGGCGGTGCGGCGCCTCGCGCTTCGATTTCGTGGGCCGCCGGCTCGGGCCGGCCGGTCGCGACAACCGCGACCCGTGGACGGCGCCGGGGCGGGTCACGTCGTCTGTCAGCGCGGTCTTGGGTCTTGAGCGTCATTTGGGTGCTGAGGCCGTCCCGTCACTTCTGAGAGATAACGGCACACCAGGGCCTGGAACGCCGCTTTCCTTTCTGCGTATCTCGGAAAGTCACTGATGGATGGCGGCCAAGGCCGTTCTCTGCTCAGGATGAGGATGCGGCGGTGGCGGTCGCGATCGGCTCGATCGAAGAGACGCCGATGCGTGCGCCGGCGAAGGCGCGGTGCGACGAACGGACATCGGCATACGCTGGTCTCGTAGCTCCCGTTGGGCTCATACCGTGCAGATCTGTGCGCGCAGCGTGGCCGTGGCCCAGTCTTCCCAGCGGCCCGGGGTCCAGCCGCGGTCCTGGACGAACAGCAGGTAAAGCTGTGGGCTGAGGAGGCAGAACAGCAGGTCCGTGGCCGTCTCGATCGACATGTCAGGGCGGACGTCGGGCTTGGTGACAAGTGCCTCGGCCGCTGCGCGGGTCACCGTGTGCCGAGGGTCGGGGCCGCTGGGCCACTGTGCCGCGATCTCCGGGTCGGTGGCCGCGGCGGCCGCGATGAGCGGCATGATCGGGGCGACCCGGTGGAGGATCTGGCCGGTGCCGTGGATGTACGCGCGTAGCTGATCGGCTGCGGTGGGTGCCGCGCACGCGGCGCGGAACCACTCACGGTCCATGATGGCGACCGGCTCGACGTCTCCGGCGATGGACGTGTCGACGACGTCCTTGAACAGGGCGCGCTTGTTGTGGAAGACGAAGTAGACCGTCTGCACGGCCACACCTGCACGGTCGGCCACCTCCTGCAGGCTCGTCGCGCCGTACCCCTGCGCGACGAACAGTTCCCGCGCCGCCATGATGATCTTTTCCCGGGTGTGGCGCGAGCGCTCGGCCCGTTTGCCGGATGGCTTGACCGTGTCCATATCCGAAGTCTATATCTAGAGACCGTCACTAGAGTTCAACTCTAAGGAGAGGTCATGGCCGAGTCACAGGCCGTTCCGGGACCGGAGGCCGAGCAGGCCCGTACGCAACGCGAGCAGGAGGAGACCGTCCGCCGCGCGCTGGAGAACTGGTACAGCGGGGGCAAACCGCCGTGGGACACCGGCGTGACGCCACGCGAACTGGTGGCCCTGGTGGAAGGACCCGGCGCGCTGCCGCCCGGCCGCGTTCTGGAACTCGGCTGCGGCACCGGGACCAACGCCACCTATCTGGCCCGGCATGGCTGGCGGGTCGTGGCCGTCGATCTGATCGACCGCGCGGTCCAGCAGGCGCGGGAGAAGGCCGAGGCGGCGGGGGTGACCCTCCGGGTGCTGCAGGGCGACGTCACCCGCCTCGACGAGCTGGACGTCCCCGGCCCGTTCGACCTGTTCTTCGACCTGAGCTGCTACTGCTGCATCCCGGCCCACCGCCGCGACGCCTACGCCGAGGGGGTCACCCACCGCGCCGCGCCGGGCGCCCGGCTGCTGATGTTCGGATACGGCCCGGAGGCCTTCGACGACCCCATCAGCGGCATGACCGAGGACGAACTGCGTACCAGGTTCACCGGGTGGGACCTGACCGACATCACGCCGGGCACCAACCCCGTGCCGACGTTCTGGTACACGCTGCGCCGCCGATAACCGATCACGACGGACGCGGGCAGATGGGGTGAATACGGCCATAGAGCGACGCCGCTGCTCCCGAGGGCGGCCGGGCGATGCGCGACAGCAAGGATCCCGACGGGATCGTTCTGTGGTTCTCCCGGTCGGAGCGGGTTGCCTTCACCGTCCGTGTCCGTGCCGGCGAGTTCGGCTGACGAAGCCAGATGATTCGCGCCGGCTTCTGGTGATCTTGCGTCGCTCCTCCACGGTGTCCGTCTTCTGTCCTCGGGCGATGAGTTTTCGGCTCGGGAGGAGTCGATAAGGGCATGGACACCAGAACACTTGCGACCGCCGAAGTCGATCTCGTCTACGACGTTCGCGGGCCGCTGCCCGCCGCTGATGGGCGTCCGCCGCTGGTCATGATCGGTCAGCCGATGGAGGCCGGTGGCTTCGCCACCCTGGCGTCGTACTTCCCCGACCGCACAGTGGTCACCTACGATCCGCGAGGGCTGGGGCGCAGTACGCGCAAGGACGGCCGTGTCGATCACGTGCCCGAGGTGCAGGCCGGCGATGTGCATGCACTCATCGAGGCGCTTGGTGTGGGGCCCGTCGAGATGTTCGCGAGCAGTGGCGGCGCGGTCACCGCGCTGGCCCTGGTGGCCGCCCATCCCGATGACGTGGTCACGCTGGTGGCGCATGAGCCGCCGGTCATCCCGGTGCTTCCCGACGCCGAGGCCGCCGAGCGGGCCCGGGCCGGTGTGCGGGACGTCTATGAGAGCAAGGGCTGGGGTGCCGGTATGGCGGCCTTCGTCGCGATGACGTCGTGGCAGGGCGAGTTCACCGACGACTATTTCGCCCGGCCCGCTCCCGATCCCGCGGCGTTCGGGATGCCGGCGGAGGACGATGGCTCGCGGGACGACCCGGTGTTGTCCGAGCGGTCGTGGGCGGTCAGTGGGTACCGGCCCGACGTCGCGGCGCTCACCGGGGCGCGGACGCGCATCGTGATCGCGGTGGGCGAGGAGTCCTTGGGCGTCATGACGGGACGTGCCTCCGTTGCGACCGCCGAGTTGCTCGGCCGGCGGCCGGCGGTGTTCCCGAGCCACCATGGTGGTTTCCTCGGCGGCGAGTTCGGTTACGCCGGGCAGCCCGAGGCCTTCGCGCGCCGGCTCCGCGAGGTTCTCGCCGGGGCCGATTGACGCTCGGTTACGCCCGTGCACGGTGATCGTCGTCCTTGCGCTCTGCTCCCGAAGGACCTCGGGTGCGGAGGGCGCTCGTCGTCGAGAAGCGCGTTGAGCGGGGGTGCGTCGTCCAGGCCGAGGAGATGAACGCGGTGCCCACCGACGTCAACAGACGGGGGCACTGATGCCGACCGATAGGGGGTTCACCTGTGACGGCTTATCGGTCGGCGTCGGTTGGGTGGTCAGGGTCGGGGGAGCCGGGTCAGGTGTAGCCCCATTTGGTGGCGTACTCGGCGAGTTTGGGGGAGAGTTCTTCGGTTTCCAGGGGGCGGGCGGGTTGGATGCGGCCGGATTTGATGTTGTCGCTGCGGTCGCCCAGGTTGGGGAGGAAGCGGCCCTGGTCGTGTTCGGCGTAGTCGAGCATGCCCGGCTCCCACTCCACGTTGAGGAAGGAGCAGACTTCGCGGGTGATTTTCTCAGGTTCGGCGGTCAGGTCTTCGTAGCGCAGGGTGAGGCCGTCGAGGGTGGTGCGGGCCTTTTCCAAGGGCTTGAAGTACTTGAGGGCGTTCGCTTCCAAGGCGGCCCGGGTGGAGGTGTTGCCTTTGCGGTTGTGCAGGGAGCTGACCACGCCCTCGGGGTGGCGGAGCAGGAAGATGAATTTCGCCTTCGGCCAGGCGTAGTGGAGTCGTTCCCAGAGGAAGACGTTGCCGGGCGTCTTGTCGACGATGATCTGCTTGCCGCTGCGCCGCAGGTCGAGGTGCAGGATGCGGTCCCACAGCACGTGTTCGAGTTCCACCTGGTCCAGTCCGAGTTCCAGCATGGACTCTTCGGAGAAGCCGGGGGTGAGTTTGACGCCGAGGGTGCGCAGGTGCAGCTCGTGGGGGGCGCGGATGCGGGAGTGGCTGTTCAGGAGCATGCGGAGCAGGGTGGAGCCGGAGCGCACGGAGGCGATCACGAAGACCGGCGACTCCACGAGTCGCGGCATGATCGGGACGCTGTAGTCGACGACCTCGGTGCGTTTGGGCGGCCGGGGCGTTTTCGCCGCCTGGGCGATCTTGGGGGTGGTGGTCGTCTGCTGTGTTGTCTTTTGCGGTTGTGGGGGGCGCAGCGCCTCTCGCAGCAGCCGTGCCCTTCGCCTGATGCCTTTCGCCACGACGCCCATGCGCGATCTACAACCTATCCGCCGCTTGATTCCGCTTCCTCGCGGTGGCCGGAACCGTAGTGATCAAGGCCCGCCACGGTCGGACAAAGGTAGCGTGAACGTCAAGAAACGGCAAGGTCAGGTGCCGTGCCGGTGGCGGCGGGCCGCCGACGGAGGGCTGCGGATCGCCTCGACTGCCGGTGGCGGCCCACGCATCGCCTAAAGTCGTGCGGGTGGCAGTGACGGCGGGTCGGCTCGCGTGGCTGGACGCCCTGAGGGGGCCGGCCGCGCTGGCGGTCGCGCTGCATCACGGAGGCTGGACGTTCGTGCCCGGCGTGTGGGCCGTGGTCGACCGGCGGATCGATGCGGGCACGTTCGGCGTCTTCGTGTTCTTTCTGGTCAGTGGCTACATCATTCCCGCGTCGCTGGAGCGGCGGGGCGACCTGCGGGGCTTCTGGGTGGGCCGGGCGTTCCGGCTGCTGCCGCTGCTGCTGGTCGCCTGCGCGCTGGCGTTCGCGCTGGCGGCGGCCGGGGTGTACGAGTCGTCGCCTGGGCTCGCGGACCGGTCACCGGCGCTGGTGGCGCTCGGCAACGTGACGATGCTGCAGGAGCTGCTGGGCGTGCCGGCCGTCATCAACGTGATGTGGACGCTGTCGTACGAGCTGGCGTTCTACCTGCTGACGGCAGGGCTGTTCGCCGTGGGGCGGACGCACCGGTCGGCCGGGATCGCCGCCGTCCTCGCGATGGCGGCGGTGCCGCTCGGGCTGCTGTGGCCGCACGCGGTGATCAACGGCGGGCCGGTGGCCGCGCTGCTCGCGGTCGCCGTGGTCGCGGCCATCACCGTGTCGATGCTGGGACGCGGCGGGGTGCGGGCGGGCGGTGCCGTGGCGGGCGGGCTGCTCGGGCTGGCGCTGGTGGTGCTGGGCAGCCGCATCGGGGCCTGGCAGGGGCTGACCATCCTGGCCGTCATGTTCGCCGGCACGGCGATCCATCGCGCGGAGCGGGGCGCGATCAGGTGGCGTACGGCCGTCGCCGCGCTGGTGGTCGTGTTGTCGTGCGGGCTGTTCGCCAAGGACGACCCGGGCTGGGCCCCGGCGCTGGTGCTGGCCGTGGCCGTCTTCGCGGGGGCGTTCGCGCTGCGGCGCCGGGCGTTTCCGCGCTGGCTGACGCATCTCGGCGTCATCAGCTTCTCGCTCTACCTGCTGCACCCGCTGCTGCTCCGGCTGGGCCTGAACCTGCCGCTGTACTTCGCGATCCTGATCGTGCTCGCCCACTTCACCCATCGCCTGATCGAGGCCCCCGCCCAGCGTTTCGGCAGAGTCCTCGTGCGTCCGCCGGCGCGGGCCCTCGTTGACGACGTCGGCGCGGCGTCGCGCTGACGGGGCGGCGTCATGTGCAGATGTTCTGGGTGGCGGTGCGGGCGATCGGGGTGGCCGACGGGCCAGGGGTGGTGCCGGCCGCGGGGGTGGGCTGCTGCTGGGGGATCGTCACCTTGCGGGCGCCGGGGTATTTCTGACCGACGATGACCACGATGCCGTCGACGTCGGCGCGGCGCAGCTCGGCGCCGGGGAGGGCGGCGGCGACGGTGCGCGCGGAGTCCTCCCGGCCCTGGGGGTATTCGATGACGGTGTTCTGGTAGCCCTTGGTCCGGGTGTCGCCGGCGGGCCGGGGCGAAAGGAAACCGACCTTGATCAGGTCGGCCCTGGTGGCGGCGCCCCGGCCGGTGATGGTGGTGCCGTTGAGGACGCGGATCGAGATGCGCTCCGGGGGGATGGTCAGGGGGGCGGCCGAGGACGTGGGGGACGGGGACGCCGTCGCGTCGCCGGACCGGTCGCCGGACCTTTCGCCCGACCGCCCGTCGGCCGTCGCGGACGCGGACGGCTTGGCGGACTTGTGCGGCTCGACCAGGGGCTGGTCGGCGCGGATGCGGCGGAACAGCTCGGCCGCCGCCGTCTTGTCCCACAGCACGGCCGACTCGCCGGTCGGCGTCTTGTAGTCGACGTCGGACAGGGGCACGGTGGCGAACGCCACGTCGTCGGTCGAGACGTCCTTGAGCTGTTCGGCCAGGCCCAGCAGGTCGTCGCGGAGCGGCTCGTCGACGGTGATCGTGCGAAGCGAGGAGTCGATCAGCGCGGTGAGCCGCACCGGGTTGGTCAGGGTGCCGCGGCTGAGCGCCTGGTGCAGCAGCGCCGAGATGACCTGCTGCTGCCGGTCGATGCGGTCGAGGTCGGCGCGTGCCGTCGCGCGGGTGCGGGCGTAGAACAGGGCGTTGACGCCGTCGAGCTTGTGGGTGCCGGGGGAGAGGGTGAAGTGCGTCTTCAGGTCGTTGATCGGCACCGGGGTGCACACTTCGACGCCGCCGAGGGCGTTGACCACGTCGACGAAGCCCAGCACGTTGACCTCGATGTAGTGGTTGATCGTCAGCCCGGTGAGCTTCTGCACCGTCTGCACGGCGAGTTTGGCGCCGCCGTACTGATAGGCAGAATTGATCTTGTGGGTGCCCTTGCCCGGGATCTCGGCCCAGGTGTCGCGGGGCAGGCTCACGACGGTGATGCGCCGGTGATCCTCCGACAGGTGGATCACCATCATCGTGTCGGTGCGCTGGCCCACGTCGCGGCCCAGGTGGAGCCGGTTCTGCTGCTTGCGGGTCAGGTCGTCGCGCTTGTCGACCCCGACCAGCAGGATGTTCAGGGCGCCCTGCTCGACCTGGGTGGTGCCGGCGTCGATGGTCGACACCTTGCCCGCGGCGTAGTTGGGCAGGAACCAGGCCGTGCCCGAGCCGGCCAGCACCACCGCCGACAGGGCACCGGCCACGATCAGTGAGCGCCGCCTGGCCCGCGCCCCGCGGGGCGCGCGTCTGCCCCGCCGCGCGGGCGGGGCGCCTGCGCGGCGGCGGCCGGGCGGCAGCCGTACCTCGCCGTAGGCGTCGCCGCCGACGTGCACGCCGGAGTCGTCATCGCTCATCGCGGCCCCCTCCTACGGCCGTCGCAAGGGCCACGCCGCACGCCGGATCGGTCGGCGGAACACGGCCTCCGGTTGCGATCTCCACCCGCTCGTACAGTAGCGTGAGCGCAGCCATGAAGCCCTTCCCCGACTCGCCACATCAGGCGCAGAAGATGACGCGAGCCTGGCCGCCGATCTCCGTCGTCATGCCGGTGCTCAACGGGGAGCGCCACCTGCGGGACGCGGTGGCGCAGGGGCTCGCCCAGAAGTACGACGGCCCGGTCGGGGTCGTGCTCGCCGTCGGCCCCTCCCGCGACCGCACCCAGGAGGTGGCCGACGAGATCGCCGCCGCCGACCCCCGGGTGATCGTGGTGGCGAACCCCACCGGCCGCACCCCCAACGCGCTGAACGCCGCGATAGCGGCGTCGAGCAACGCCATCGTGGCCCGGGTCGACGGGCACGCCATGCTGCCGCCCGACTATCTGCGGGTGGCCGTCGAGACCTTGGAGGAGACCGGCGCCGACAACGTCGGCGGCATCATGGCCGCCGAGGGCGTCACGCCGTTCGAGCAGGCGGTGGCGTGCGCGATGACCTCCCGCATCGGCGTGGGCGGCGCGAGGTTCCACACGGGCGGCACCCCCGGGCCCGCCGACACGGTGTACCTCGGGGTGTTCCGCCGCTCGGCGCTGGACCGCGTCGGCGGCTACGACGAGCATTTCCAGCGCGCCCAGGACTGGGAGATGAACCACCGGATCCGCGCCACCGGCGGCCTCGTCTGGTTCCAGCCGCGCATGCGCGTGTCGTACCGGCCCCGGCCGAACATCAAGGCGCTGGCCAAGCAGTACTTCCACTACGGCCGCTGGCGCCGGGTCGTCGCCCGCACCCATCAGGGCACCATCAACCTGCGCTATCTCGCCCCGCCCGCCGCGGTCGTGGCGATCGTGGCCGGGCTGGTCGCCACGCCGTTCTTCTGGCCGGGGCTGCTCATCCCCGCGGCGTACGTCGTGGGAATCCTCGCGGGCACGGTGCTCACCGGCTCGCGGCTGCCCGCGCCGGCCCTGGCGTGGCTGCCCCTGGTGTACGCCACCATGCATCTGTCGTGGGGCGTGGGCTTCCTGACCAGCCCGCCCAGCCTGAGCCGCGAAGCCAGGGCACGCCGCGGCGGCTGAGCGAACGCGCCGCTGGCGGTGCGGGGAGCCCGTCACCCGGCCGGTGGGGGCTCGATCACCTGACCGGTGACGCCGGAGACGAGGACGTCGAGGGCCACCCGGGCGGTCTCGGGCTCGCCGGCCCGCCCCGCCTCGACGTGGTTGACCCGCACCCCGTCGCCGGCCCACTCGGCGGCGAGGGCACGGGCCAGGCCGGACAGGGCGGCCGCGGTGGAGGAGCCCACCGCCGACGGCGGCGGGCCGGCCGCCGGGCCGTGCAGCAGCAGCGAGCCGCGCGTGGCGCGCAGGTGGCCGAAGGCGGCGCGGGCCACGGTGACGGGCCCCAGATGGCCGACGGTGACGGCCTCGGCGATCGCCTCGCCGGAGGCGTCGGCGAGCCTGCCGGTGTGCGGTGTCTCGGCGGCGGCGACCACGTGATCGATCCGGCCGCTCTCTTTGGCGGCCAGGTCGAGGGCGTCGGCCACCGACGCGAAGTCTTCGACGCGCACCCCGCCGGCGCGGGAGAAGCAGTGCACCTCGGCGCCGTGGCCCCGGGCCAGCTCGGCCAGCGGCCCCTCCGCGCCGAACACCACCAGCGCGGCGCCGCTCAGAGCGGCCCGCAGCTCGGCCGGGCTCGCCGTGGCCGGCACGACCGGCGGCTGGAACAGGGCGTTCGCGATCAGCACGTCCTGCGGGTGGGTGATCTTCAGATTGCGCTCGCTGCCCGGCACGAGGTAGACGGGCACGTCGGGAAGGTAGCGCAGCACCACCCCCACGTCGTCGGTGGCCGGCCGATCGTCGAAACCCGGGTCGGCGAACGCCCGGCGGTAGGCCTCGCGGATGACCGGCAGCCGGAAGCCCTGCGGGGTCTGGGCGCGCCGCAGCGGGGCCCGCTCGGGCACGTCGCGCACGATCTCGCCGCTGCCGCCGGGCCCCGGAGCCGACACCAGGATCGTGTCGGAGCTCGGGATGGCCACCTCGACCGCGTCGTGCCGCTCCAGCGCCGCCACGCACTCGGTGATGACGCGCGGCTCCAGCAGGGGACGCACGGCGTCGTGCAACAGCACGTCGCAGTCGTCTCGGTCGCCCACCGCCTCCAGCGCCCGCCACGTGGACTCGGTGCGGCTGGCGCCCCCCTCGACTACCGCCGAGACCTTGCGGAAACCGGCCGCGGCCACGAGCCGCCTCGCCTCGTCGAGGTGCCCGGGGGTCATCAGCGCGATGATCTCGTCGACCTCGGGCGCGGCCTCGAACACCGCCAGGGTGTGCTCCAGGATCGTGCGCCCGGCGACGCGCACGAGCTGCTTGGGCATCGCCAGCCCGAGCCGCCGCCCCACGCCCCCGGCCAGCACGAGCGCCACGACACGTCGAGTCCGTCGCTTCATGATCGCCTACCTCCTCGCCCCGGCCAACGCGACTCTATCGACCCGCCGGCCCGCCCGCCGCGCACCACGTGGGCCTGTGGAAAACCCGCCGGCCCGCGCGACCCAGCGGGTCGCGCCCCGTCCGGCATCGCGTCACCCGGTGGCCCCGCCACGGCCGCCGCGCGCCGTGCCCTGCCACGTTCCGCCACGTGGCCGCAGACGGTCATCGTGGTTGCGTGAGAAAAGGTCAGCGGCTCGCTACCGTGAGTACCTCCATTGTCGGCTCTGGGAGAACGCCGCTTGCCGGATTTCGTCGCCCCGCCGGCGCGGGGCAGGGGCACCACGGCCATGGTGCTCGCCACCACCACGGCCGCGAGGCTGACGTGCCCCGAGGGGACGTTGCTCCACCGGCTCGTCGAGCAGGCCCGCGCGTCGGGGGTGGGCTCGGTGCGCGTCGTGGCCCGCGCCGCCGATCCCGTGGTGCTCGGCGGGGCGGCCGAGACGCCCGCTCCGCCCGCGCGGCCGTGGCACCACAGGGAGAGCACCGGGCTGGCCGGAGATCTGCGGCAGGTCGCCGCGGTGGCGCGGGCGGTCGACGGGCCCCTCGTCGTGCTGCCCGGCGACCTGGTGGCCCACACGGCGGCGCTGGCCCCGCTGCTCGATGACGGTTCGTTCGGCACGGCGGCGCTGGTCGGGCCGGTGGGCGACCGCGGCCCGCTGAGCACCCCGGTGCGCGTCGAGGGCGGCGTCGTGACGGCGGCGGGCAACGTGTTCGACGACGTGGCCTCGCCGAGCGGCACGTTCGCCGGCGTGCTGCGGGTGGCGCAGGGCGACCTGGCGGGGCTCGCCGGCGTGGCCGAGGAGCTGGCGGAGCGGGCCGAGAGCGGGCGGCTGAGCCCGGTGGTCGACGCCGAGGCCGTCGACCTGCTGCTGGCGGGCCTGGTGCGGTCCGGCGTCGAGGTGCGGGCCGAGCGGCTCGACGGCCTGCGCGCCGAGCGGGTGACCGGCCAGGCGATGGCCGACGCGGCGCTGCGGCGCCTCGCCGAGGTCGACGAGTCCAGGGCGCGGCTCGACGCCGCCGTCAAAACCGACGACGGCCTGTTCGCGACGTACGCCGTGAGCTCGTGGGCGCGGCATCTGGTGCCTCTGGCGGCGCGGCTCGGCGTGACCCCCAACGGGGTCACGGGCACCTCGTTCGGCCTGGCCGTGATCGCGGCGACCTGGTTCTCGGCGGGCGATCGCGCGGGCCTGCTCATCGGCGCGGCCGTGTTCTACCTGTCGTTCGTGTTCGACTGCGTCGACGGGCAGCTGGCCCGCTACACGCGCCGGTTCTCCCCGCTCGGCGGCTGGCTCGACGCGATCAGCGACCGGGCCAAGGAGTGGCTGGTGTACATCGGCCTGGCGGCGGGTGCCGGCACGCCCGAGGTGTGGCGGCTGGCGGTCGCGGCCATGCTGCTGCTGGCGCTCCGCCATGTGATCGACTTCAGTTACGCGGGGGCGGCCGCCGACTCCGCCCGCGTGGGCGCCGCCTGGCATCGCCCGGCCCGCCCGTTCTCCCGTCGCCGCCGGGCGCGAGACGAGGGCGGCGAAGAGCGGCAGACGGCCCCGGACGCGCCTGATCGCGGCTCTCCGGTCGTCCCGGCGCAGGGCGGTCCGCCCGACCCGCCCCTCGCCGCGCCGGCCCGCTCGTCGCGGCTCAGGCGCATCGGCTACTGGGCGCGCAGGGTCGTCGTGCTGCCGATCGGCGAGCGCACCGCGCTGATCTGCGCGACCGCCGCGCTGGCGGACGCCCGGGTGACGTTCCTCGCGCTGCTCGGC
>JBIQJI010000068.1:0-34092 GCA_044507605.1 Actinomycetales bacterium
CTCGGTTTGGTGCCGGGGTGCGGGACCCGCCCACCACCCTTTTGTCATGCCTGCACGTGTACGCCCGTGAGCCGATTCTGGTGGCTCGCGGGCGTTTTTTGTTTGGCGCCGGTGCTCGGGTGGGCGGTCAGCCGAAGCGGCCGGTGATGTAGTCCTCGGTGGCCTTCTCCGCGGGGCTGGTGAAGATTTTCGAGGTGTCGTCCATTTCGATGAGCCGGCCGGGTCGGCCGGGGCCGGCGAGGTTGAAGAACGCGGTGCGGTCGCTGACGCGGGCCGCCTGCTGCATGTTGTGGGTGACGATGACGATGGTGTAGGCGTCCTTAAGGGTGTTGATCAGGTCTTCGATGGCGAGGGTGGAGATCGGGTCGAGGGCTGAGCATGGCTCGTCCATGAGCAGCACCTCGGGTTTCACGGCGATGGCGCGGGCGATGCACAGTCGCTGCTGCTGGCCGCCGGACAGGCCGGAGCCGGGTTCGCCGAGGCGGTCTTTGACCTCGTCCCAGAGGTTGGCTCCGCGCAAGGATTCTTCGACGATCGCGTCCAGTCGTGTCTTTGGGGTGCGGCCGTTGAGGCGGAGACCGGCGGCCACGTTGTCGTAGATCGACATTGTGGGGAACGGGTTGGGCCGTTGGAAGACCATGCCGATGGTGCGTCGCACGGACACGGGGTCGATGTCGGGGCCGTACAGGTCGTGTTCTTCCATGCGGACCTTGCCTTCGACGCGGGCGCCGGGGATGACCTCGTGCATGCGGTTGAGGGTGCGCAGGAACGTCGATTTGCCGCAGCCGGACGGCCCGATGAACGCCGTGACCGAGCGTGGTTCGATCGTCATCGTGATGCCTTCGATCGCCTTGTGCTTGCCGTAGTAGGCGTCGAGTCCGGCGACTTCGAGCTGTTTTGCCATTTCGGGATGTCCCCTGTCGGGTTTCAGCGTGTTCTGGCCGGTGCGCGCCGGCGGGAGATGAGGCGGGCGACGAGGTTGAGCAGCATGACGATGAGGATCAGGGTGAGCGCCCCGGTCCAGGCGCGGGCGATGGCGGTGTCGGTGGGCCGGGCCGCCTGGTCGAAGACGAACAGGGGGAGGCCCATCTGGGGGCCGTGGAACGGGTTCTCGTTGATCGAGTCGGTGAAGAAGACCGTGAGCAGCAGCGGCGCGGTCTCGCCGGTGACCCGGGCGACGGCGAGCATGATGCCGGTGATGATGCCGGTGATCGCGGTGGGCAGCACGACCCGCAGGATGGTGCGCCATTTGGGCACGCCCAGGGCGTACGCGGCTTCGCGCAGCTCGGCCGGGACGAGGCGCAGCATTTCCTCGGCGGAGCGTACGACGGTGGGCAGCATCAGGATGGTCAGGGCGAGGGCGCCGGCGAAGCCGGAGAAGCCCATGCCGAGGGCCAGCACCCAGAAGGCCAGCACGAACAGGCCGGCGACGATGGACGGGATGCCGGTCATGACGTCGACGAAGAAGGCGACGGACCGGGCGAGGCGGCTGCCGGCGCCGTATTCGACGAGGTGGATGGCGGTGAGCAGGCCGATGGGCACGGAGATGAGGCCGGCGATCAGCACCTGTTCGAGGGTGCCGAGGATCGCGTGGTAGGCGCCGCCGCCGGCGTCGCGTGCGCCGATGTCCCGCATCGAGTGGGTGAGGAACACCGGGTCGAGCCGGCCCAGGCCGTTTTCGACGACGAGCCACAGGACGGACAGGAGCGGCACGACGGCGACCGCGAAGGCGAGGTGGACGAGGACGTGGACGAACCGGTCGGCGGCTTTGCGCCGCAGCGACACGCGACGGATCCCGGTGATGGTGCTCATGCGGCTCCCGCGTAGTCCTGGCGGCGCGCGATGACGAGGCGGGCCACGATGTTGACGAGCAGGGTGATGGCGAACAGCACGAGGCCGGATGCGATGAGTGCGCCTTGGCCGAGGGGGGTGGCCTCGCCGAAGCCGTTGGCGATGTTGGCGGCGATGCTGTTGCCGTTCGCCCTGAGGATGCGGAAGGAGATGTCGAACGTCGCCGGGAAGATCAGCGCGACGGCGATGGTCTCGCCCATGGCGCGGCCGAGGGCGAGCATGGCGGCGCTGATGACCCCGGCGCGGCCGAACGGCAGCACGGCCATCTTGATCATCTCCCAGCGTGTGGCGCCCAGCGCCAGCGCGGCCTCCTCCTGGGCTTTGGGGGTGCGCAGGAAGATCTCGCGGGAGATCGCGGTGATGATCGGCAGGATCATGATGGCCAGGACG
The DNA here is from genome assembly GCA_044507605.1 of Actinomycetales bacterium. Lineage (GTDB taxonomy): Bacteria > Actinomycetota > Actinomycetes > Streptosporangiales > Streptosporangiaceae > Thermopolyspora. Next base: position 2,242 of record JBIQJI010000068.1, read on the forward strand.
ACGGCGGCGGTGAGCATCGACCGGCCGACGACCTGGTCGCCGCCGAACAGCGGGATCCAGCCGAAGTACTCGTTCAGGAAGGTCGAGGGGCCCAGCATGAACGGCACCAGGAAGATCACGCCCCATAGGCCGTAGACGACGCTGGGCACCGCGGCCAGCAGGTCGATGACGTACCCGAGGGGTCCGGCGAGCCGCCGGGGGGCGTAGTGCGAGATGAACAGCGCGACGCCGATGGCCACGGGGGTGGCGATGAGCAGGGCGAGCGCGGAGCTCAGCACGGTGCCGAAGGCGAGGGCGGCGATGCCGAAGACGGGGGTGCCGGCGTTGGGGGTCCAGGTTTTCTCGGTGAGGAAGTTCCCGGTGTTGGCGTGCAGTGCCGGGATCGCCCGGACGATCAGGAAGACGGCGACGGCCGCCATGATGATCAGCACGAGGATGCCCGAGGCGGTGGCGGCGAGGCGGAATCGCCGTTCGCCGCGGGAACGCCGCGAGGCGGGCCGGCTCAGGGCCGGTCCGCCGTCGCGGGTGCGGGTCTGCGTGGCCGTGTCGGTCACGGGCCTTCGCGTGTCAAGAGATCGCATCGACCGCCGTGCGCACCTTGGCGAGCAGGGGGGCGGGCAGCGGGGCGTAGCCGAGCGACGTCAGGGCCTGCTGGCCTTCGTCGCCGGCGGTGTAGGTGAGGAAGGCCTTGACCAGCTGGGCGTCCTGCGCCGGAAGGCCCTTCTCACAGGTGATCTCGTACGTCACCAGCACGATCGGGTAGGCTCCCGCGGCGCTGGTGGCGTAGTCGATGTCCAGTTCGAGATCGTTGCCCGTGCCCACGATTTTGGCCGCCTCGACGGTTCTGGCGGCGCTCTCGGGGGTGAGTTCGACGAACTCACCGGACCCGTTGGCGACCTTGGCCATGGCGAGGCCGGAGTTCTCGGCGTAGGAGAGTTCGACGTAGCCGATGGAGCCGTCGGTGCTCTTGATCGCCTGGGTGACGCCGTCGGAGCCTTTGGCGCCCTGCCCCTTTGCTTCGGCCGGCCACGCCTTGCCCGGTTCGTACGGCCAGGCGTCCGTCGCCTTCAGGAACTTGGTGAAGTTGTCGCTGGTGCCCGATTCGTCGGAGCGGTGGAATGCCTGGATCTTCGTGGCGGGCAGGTCGGCGTCAGGATTGTCCTTTTTGATCGCCGCGTCGTTCCAGGTGGTGATCGTGCCGTTGAAGATGCCCCCGATGGTCTTCGGCGACAGCTGGAGCCCGTCGACGCCGGCGAGGTTGTAGACGACGGCGACGGGCCCGGTCACCATGGGCAGGTTGATGGCGTTGCCCGTCTTGCAGCGCGCGTTGGCCTTGGCCGGCTCGCCGGCGTCGTCGTTGAGCGCCGAGTCGGAGCCGGCGAACGCGACGGTGCCTTGAATGAACGACTGGACGCCCGCGCCCGAGCCGCTCGGCTGGTAGTTGATGGTGACGCCCGGGTTGGTCGCGCGGAACGCCTTCTTCCACTCGGCGATCGCGTTGGCCTGCGCCGAGGAGCCGGCGGCGTTGATCGTGCCGCTCAGGCCGCCGCCGTCACCTGTCGCTGCGTCAGTGGCGCCCGTGGCGGCGACCGGGGATGCCCCGCCGCCGGAGTTGTCGTCGGTGCCGCATGCGGCCAGCGACAGCACGCCGGCGATCGCAACGGCCGCGGTGAACCGGCCTGCGTACTTCACGTTATCGGTTCCTCCTCCATGCTCCTGTACGGCTAGGACGGTAGGCGGCCAAGGTGACCCCGTTCCCTGCTGGAGGTGAACGAGCGGTGAACACCGCAGGTCGGCGCTGTGGCGACGGCGAAGCGGGCGGCACGGCCGCGCCGCATGGGGGATCATGGGTGGGTGATGCGTGTCTGCCTGGTGTGCATGGGGAACATCTGCCGCTCGCCGATGGCGGAGGTGGTGCTCCGCTCGGTGCTCGACGAGCGCGGGATCGACGCCGTGGTCGACAGCGCCGGCACGGGCGGATGGCATGTCGGCGAGCCGATGGACGAGCGGGCCGCCGCGACCCTGGCGGAACACGGCTATGACGGCTCCCGGCATCGGGCGAGGCGGTTCGAGCCCGGCTGGTTCGAGGAGTGCGACCTGGTCGTGGCGATGGACGCCGACAATCTGCGTGCGCTGCGGCGTATCGCCCCGTCGGGGGCGGACCTGCGGCTGTTCCGGTCGTTCGACCCGGACGCCCCCGAGGGGGCGGAGGTGCCCGATCCCTACTACGGGGGCGTGGAGGGGTTCGAGGAGGTGCTGCGGATGATCGAGGCGGCGGCGGAGGGTCTCGCCGACCACATCGCCGACCGCATCGCGGGTCGTGCCGCGGGTCGTGGAGCCGGGGACAGGCGAGGGCGCCGCGGATGAACGTGCGGATCGTCGAGGACCTGGGGGCGAGCCACCGGTGGACCCTGCACCGAGGGGTCCTGCCGGACGGCCGGGCCGTCTTCGTCAAACGCGGCGGGGACTTCACGGCGGAGGCCGCGGGGCTGCGCTGGCTGGGCGCCGCCGGAGCGGTGGCGGTGCCCGAGGTGATCGAGGTGATCGAGCCCGGTGGCGGTCTCGCCGTCGGCGGGAACGAGGACGGCGAGGAGGCGAAGGGGACCGAGGGGGACGAGGGGATCGGGAGCGGTCGCCTCGTGCTGGAGTGGATCGAGCAGGGCTCGGCGTCCGCCGAGGCCGCCGAGCGGTTCGGCCGTGATCTCGCCAGGCTGCACCTGGCCGGAGCCGACGCGTTCGGCGCGCCGTGGCGCGGCTGGATCGCCGAGCTGCCCTTGGACAACTCGCCGGCCGCCGACTGGCCGTCCTTCTACGTTTCGCGGCGGCTGCTGCCGTTCGTTCGGCGGGCCCGCGACGACGGCAGGCTGTCGGAGGCCGATGTGCGGCTGCTCGATTCGGCGATGAGCGTGGTGCCGGACGTGTCGGGACCGCCGGAGCCGCCGAGCCGCATCCACGGCGACCTGTGGAGCGGCAACGTGCTGTGGAGCGCGAGCGGCCGCGCCGTACTGGTCGATCCCGCCGCCCACGGCGGGCATCGGGAGACCGATCTGGCGATGCTCGCGCTGTTCGGGGCGCCGCGGCTCGCCCACATCCTCGGCGCCTACCGGGACGAGGCGCCGCTCGCGGACGGCTGGGGCGAAAGGGTTTCCCTGCACCAGCTCCATCCGCTGCTCGTGCACGTGTGCCTGTTCGGTGAGGCGTACCGGAGCAGCCTGCTGGAGGCGGCCTCCCGCGTGCTGGCCCTGTGACCCACCTGATCCGGTGATCGGTGTGACCGGCGGGCGCCGGCATGGGGTGATCATATTTTCGTCGCGAAAGTCAAAAGATATTTCTGACTTATAGTGATCGGATCGGACATTGTGGCTCGGGTGCCGGTCGGCGTCTGCGGAACTATGCTTCGTGACAAATAGGACATTCCATCCCAGATCCCGAAGTTGTCGTCATTGGTGAATGGTGTGCGTATCGCCCCGAAGGTGCTGATATATACCGTAGATAATCGGTCAATCGCGGATAAGAAGAGCGTACTGCTGTTTGGTTGGGGTCCCATTCGGTGACTTCTCCCATGCGGCCAAGCCACATCAATCGGGCCGCATGAACCGTCGGGGGCAAGATGAAGAAAATCCTAACGTCGGGGGTAGTCACGCTCGGGCTGCTCGGGGCGGCGGTGACGCCGGCCTTCGCGAGTACTTCGGCCGTCGCGAGCAGCATGCGCATCTCGCAGGCGGGGGTCTCGCAGCAGTTCGCCGGACACAACTGCCGGACCAAGCGCTGGATTCACCGCTGGGGCCACAGGGACCACTGGGGCGGCCACCGCCACCACGGCGACAAGATCCGCCGCGGTGGCGGCGGCAAGCAGGACCACTGGGACCACCACGAGGACAAGTGGTTCGGCCACCACGGCCACCACAACGGTGAGCACAATGGGCTCGACAACGGGTTCGAGCACAACGGGTTCGAGCACAACGGGCTCGACGGCGACGCCCACGTCCTCGTCGACCCGATCGAGGAGCACGAGTTCGGCGACAACAGGTTCGTGCACCGCAAGCACCGTCGCGACCACGGCTTCCACGAGCACGGCGGTGGCGGTCGGCACCGTAAGCACTGGGAGGAGGAGGGCGGCCACGGCCGTCACAGCCACTGGAACGTGCGCATCAAGAAGCGCACGGTCCACAGGTGCTGGCCGCGGCGCGGCGTCCACGCCGGTGGCGGCGGTACCTGGCATGGCCGTTCCGCCCTGTTCACGCTGAAGCCCGGGCTGTGATCGGGCGTCATCACCCGCTGGGAATGGGCGGCCGCCGCGTGCTCCACGCGGCGGCCGCCGTCGCGGTCGCCTTCGGGGCCCTGACCACGCTCGCCGGCCGGGCGTTCGCGGCGCAGGCCCCGCAGGCCCGCGAGGCGGCGGCCGATCGGCCCGCCGATCGGCCCCGGCTCGGCTTCGCGGTTCCCAAGCGGATACGCATTCCGTCGATCGGGTTGAAGGCCAAGCTCGTCAAGGTCGACGTGGACCGCCACGGCTATGTGGAGGTTCCTCCGTACAGGCGCCGCCACGTGGCCGGCTGGTTCGACCGGAGCAGCAGCCCGGGCGAGGCCGGGGCCGCCGTCATCGTGGGCCACGTCGACACCAAGACCGGCCCGTCGGTGTTCTTCCGGCTGAAGCAGGTGCGGCAGGGCGACAAGATCCTGGTGGACCGTAAGGACCACGTCACCGTCGTCTTCCGGGTGAACAAGATCAAGCGGGTGGCCAAGGCCAGGTTCCCCAGCAAGAAGGTCTACGGCGACGTTTCGTACCCCGCGCTGCGTGTGATCACCTGCGGTGGCGTCTTCAGCCGCAAGTCGGGGCACTACCTCGACAACGTGATCGTCTTCGCCCGGCTCACCCGGGTGATCGACCACGGGCACCATCATCGTCACCACGAGCACACCGACCGGGCGTTCGGGCACAGAACGCACCACGGCTGGGACTACGCTCCGGACGGAGCGTGGGATGACCGGGCCGACCGCCGGCACGACGAGCGTCCGAGCCGGCCGGACGAGGTCCGTGACGACGGCCTGGCGGATCACGCGGGGGTGGTCCCGGACGGCGCATCTCCGGATCACTCGGCGGATCACTCGGAGTCGTCGGAGATACCGGATCGCCGGGACGAATTTCCGGATGTGTTGGTGGGCGGCCCGGACACGCCGGAGGGCGTCGATTGGGCGACCATCGGCGACGGAATCCGGGACTGGCCGTCCGCGCCCACCGGTGCACGATTCCCGACATAACAGGACTAATCGCTATTGTCGCGGTATGCGGATGAATTGAATGGAAGGTGGAGTGGCGTACGATACGCCGCGCTAATAATAAGTCAATAAAAACCAAGAACTACGTAGACCTGTTTCGTGAGGGCTTCATCTGGTCACCTCTCCCTGTGGTCCGGCGAGGACGTTCGGGCCGCATGAACCGTCGGGGGCAAGATGAAGAAAACAGTAATCGCGGGCGTGGCGACGCTCGGACTGCTCGGATGGGCGGCGGCGGCGCCGGCGCTCGGTGCCGTCAACGGCACTGGACAGGCTCAGGCGGGCCTTCGCGGGCCGCAATGGTGTGACAACGATGACTGGCACACCAGCGACTACAACTGCCACGATGACCACGGCCACGGTCATGGCCACGGTCACGGCTGGTGCGGCCACGGCCACCACGGCGGCTGGGGCCATCACGGCCTGGGCCACAAGGACGCCATCGTCGACCTGCACGACCTGGACGAGCAGCTGCACGAAGACCTGGACCACATCCTCAGCGACGGCCACCGCCACGGCGGTGCGCACGGCTGGGATCACCACGGTCACGAGCACTGCGGCCCGCCGCACTTCGAGCACCACGAGAAGGGCGGCTACGGCCACGGCGACAAGGGCCATCACGGCCGTCATGACAAGGGCGGTTACGGCCACGGCGACAAGGGCGATTACGGCCGTCACGACGAGGGCGGCTACGGCCACGGCGACAAGGGCCATCACGGCCATCACTACAACCGGCATCACCATCACAAGCGGCATCATCACCACAACCGGCACCACCACAAGAGGCATCACTACCACTTGCACGGTGGCGTGAACGCCGGTGGCGGTGCCACCAGGATGCAGCAAATGGCGGCGGCCGACCTGACGTCACTGCTGTCGGCGAAGTGACACGACTCGCCGACCAGCCGGGACCGATGGGCCGGTTCACACGGGCTCTCAGCCGGTCCGTGAGCGGCCGTCGCGTTGTCAACGCGGCGGCCGCCCTCGCCGTGATCACAGGTGTCCTTCCGACAGGAGCCGTGGCCGCGGCCGCCACGCCCGCGCCTGCGCCCGTGGCCACGGTCACCCGGGCGTCCGGGCCGAGCATGCCGCGGTCGGTGCCCGTCCGGGTACGCATCCCGGCGATAAAGGTCGACGCGCGGCTGACCAAGGTCAGGGCGGACGCCCACGGCGTCCTGCAGACCCCGCCGCTGAGCCGGCCCGAGGTCGCCGGATGGTACGCCGACGGCGTCTCCCCCGGCGAGATCGGCCCGGCCATCCTGGTCGGCCACGTGGACAGCGACTCGCGGGCCGCGGTCTTCTACCGGCTGCGATCACTGCGCCACCACGACCGCATCTTCGTGGACCGCGAAGACGGCAGCACCGCCGTGTTCCGCGTCGAGTGGACCATGCAGGTGCCGAAGAAGCAGTTTCCCGACCGGAAGGTGTACGGCCCGGTGAACTACGCCGCGCTGCGGCTCATCACCTGCGGCGGCGTCTTCGACGATTCGACCCACCACTACAAGGACAACATCGTCGTGTTCGCGCGGCTGTGGCAGGCGCGACGCACCCACCCGCACCGGCCCCCGGCCCGCCACCACGGGCATCGCCACTACTGAGGGCCGGCCGCCGGGGCCGGGGATGCGGGCGGCCGGTGGCGGCATCTCGGTGCCGTAAGGTCGCGGCGCCTTAAGGTCGCGGCGCCGAGGCGGGGTCAGGCGGCGAGTCGCTTGAGCACCTCGCCGTGCAGCAGGCCGTTGGTGCAGACGAGGCTTCCGCCGTTGACGTTGGGCGTGCCGGACAGGTCGGTCCAGGTGCCGCCCGCCTCTTCGACGATCACGGTGAGGGCCGCCATGTCCCAGGGGGACAGCTCGGGCTCCGCCGAGATGTCGACGGAGCCTTCGGCGACCATGACGTGCGACCAGAAGTCGCCGTACGCGCGGGTGCGCCACACTTCGCGGGTGAGGTCGAGGATGTTGCCGAGCCGGTCGCGTTCCTCCCAGCCGCTGAGGCTGGAGAAGGAGAACGACGCGTCGGCGAGCCGGCCGACCGACGAGACCTGGCAGCGGGTCGCCTTGGTGAGGCTGCGGCCCGTCCAAGCGCCGCCGTCGCGGGCGGCCCACCAGCGGCGGCCGAGCGCCGGCGCCGACACCACGCCCACGACGACCTGGCCGCGGTCCATGAGCGCGATCAGCGTGGCCCAGACGGGTACTCCGCGCACGTAGTTCTTGGTGCCGTCGATGGGGTCGACGATCCAGGAGCGGGCGCCGTACCCGGTCTCCCCGAACTCCTCGCCCACGACGGCGTCGCGGGGGCGGGCACGCCGCAACGTGCTGCGGATGGTCTCTTCGACCGTGCGGTCGGCGTCGCTCACCGGTGTGAGGTCCGGCTTGGTGTCGACCCTGAGGTCGACGGCGCGGAACCGGCGCATGGTGAGATCGTCGGCGCTGTCGGCCATCATGTGCGCCAGCCGCAGGTCGTCGCTGTATCCCGTCACAGGGCAAAACGGTAGCGCGTTACCTGGATTTCCAGGAGTACCGGAACCCCTCGTTACGCCGCCTCGTCGGATGCGCCCTCGCGGCTGGCGAGCAGCCGCCGCAGTGAGCGCAGCCGGGCGCCATCGGCGTGACCGGCGCGGACCCAGTCGTCGAGGGCGCATTCGTCGCCCAGATGGGTGCAGCCTTTCGGGCAGTGCACGGTGCCTTCGTTGAGGTCGGGGAAGGCCGCGAGCACGGTTTCGACTGAAACGTGCGCGAGACCGAATCCGCGCACCCCCGGCGTGTCGATGATCCATCCGCCGCCGGGCAGTTCCAGCGCGATCGCCGACGAGGAGGTGTGCCGACCTCGGCCCGTCACGGGGTTCACCTGCGACACGGCCCGGGTCGCCGACGGCACGAGGGCGTTGACGAGGGTCGACTTGCCCACGCCCGAGTGGCCCACGAGCACGCTGATGCGGCCGGCGAGCGCCGCGCGCAGGTCGTCGAGGGGCCCGTCCTTGCGCACCACCACGTGCGCGACGCCGAGCGGGGCGTACTGCGCGATCAGGTCGTCGGGCGGGGCCAGGTCGGCCTTGGTGAGGCACAGCAGCGGCTCGATCTCGGCGTCGAACGCCGCCACCAGGATGCGATCGATCATGCGGGGGCGCGGCGGCGGGTCGGCGAGCGCGGACACGATGACGAGCTGGTCGGCGTTGGCGACGATGGGCCGCTCGACGTCGTCGACGTCGTCGGCGCTGCGGCGCAGCATGGAACTGCGGGGCTCGACGCGCACGATGCGGGCCAGTGTGTCGGGCCGCCCCGAGACGTCGCCCACGAGCCCCACCCGGTCGCCCACGACGATGCCTTTGCGGCCCAGCTCTCTGGCCTTCATCGCGATGACCGTGGTCTCGGGCCGGCTCTCGATCAGGCAGGTGTAGCGGCCCCGGTCGACCGCCACGACGAACCCCGGGGTGGCGCCCTCGTGCGCGGGGCGCCGCCGGGTCCGGGGCCGGGACCCTTTCCCCGGCCGCACGCGGACATCGTCCTCGTCGTACTCCCGTCGTCTCGTCCCGGGCATGCCTCGAAGCCTACCGGTGCCCCCGCGCGAGCCGTTGCCGCGAGACCTCACACCCTGGGCAGGATCTTGCGAAAGATGGAGGTGTGCGGCGTGCAGCCGACGGGCTCGGGGAGGTGGATCTCCGCACGGATCTCCACGGTCGCCGAAACGGTGTGGCGGCCGTCCTGCGGCTCACTGTGCAGCCGGGCGGCCAGGTGGCAGTGTGGTGGCATGTGTGGAAGGTATGTGTCGGCGCGTAAGAAGCATGAGCTGCTGGAGGAGTTCCAGGTGCAGCTCGATGCCACGCCGGAGGAGGAGCCGGCGCCCGACTACAACGTGGCGCCCACCAAGCAGGTCTATGCGGTGCTGAGCCGTGCCCCGAAAGGCGGGGGCGAGGGGGAGCGGGGCGGGGAACCGCCGGCGCCGGTGCGGCAGCTGCGCACGATGCGGTGGGGGCTGGTGCCGAGCTGGGCCAAGGATCCCTCGATCGGGTCGCGCATGATCAACGCCAGGGTGGAGACGGTGGCGGAGAAGCCGGCGTACCGGCGGGCGTTCGCGAAGCGGCGCTGCCTGCTGCCGGCCGACGGCTACTACGAGTGGTATCCGAAGGAAAAGAAGAAGAAGCAGCCCTACTACATTCACCCTGCCGACGGCGGGGTGCTGGCGATGGCGGGGCTGTACGAGTTCTGGCGCGACCGCACGCGCGCCGAGGACGACCCGGAGGCGTGGCTGGTGACCTGCACCGTCATCACGACCACCGCCGAGGACGAGCTCGGCCGCATCCACGACCGCATGCCCATGTTCATCGAGAAGGACCGCTGGTCGGACTGGCTCGACCCGGCCCTGACGGCCGTGCCCGACGCCAAGCGCCTGCTCGTCCCGGCCTCCCCCGACCGCCTCCAGGCCTATCCGGTGTCGACCGAGGTGAACGACGTGCGCCACAACGGCCCCGATTTGCTGCTCCCGGTGGAGGAGGAACCGGAGGAGGGGGCGGGACGGGCCCCGGGCGGCCTGTTCTGACGGGGTCAGCGGCGGCGTTCGGCCCTGGCCTGGCACGGCACGCAGCGGGCCGCCTCCGGCCGGGCCTCCAGGCGGCCCTCGGGCACGGTGCCGCCGCAGTCGGCGCACAGCCCGTAGACTCCGCGGTCGAGCCGCGCGACCGCGTCGAGGACGGCCGCCCGCTGCCTGGCAGCGGCGTCCAGCAGGGCCTGCAGGTGGTCGGCGTCGGTCAGGTCGGCGCCGGCGTCGGCCGGTGACCGGTCGGCCGCGCTGTCGCGGCGCAGGGCCGCGATGGACCGGTCGAGATCGATCAGCATGCTCTTCAGGCGCTCACGAACGCTCGTGACGTCCACGACTCCGCACCTCCGCGGTGCCGAACCGGCCAGGGGAGAGGTTGTGCTTTGCTCTCCGGATGCCCATGTGACGCCCGTCTTACACCCACATTTTCCCGTCGAGCGGCCGCGGGGAGCGGGGCGTCATTCGGCGCGGCGGGCGCTGGCGACCAGGTGGATGCCGACGGTGTCGTCGTCGTCGGGGTGGGTGTCGAGTTCGGTGCGCACCAGCCGGCTCATCGAGCGGTCGTCGTTGGCGAGGATGTGGTCGACGGTCGAGGGGGACAGCACGGTGCGGGGCCGCACCCACTCGACTTCGAGGCCGGCGCCGGTGAGCAGCTCGCGGAGCTGGCCGCTGGAGAAGCAGCGGGTGATGCTGCCATCGGGCCAGGGCACGAGCATGACCTCGCCGGTCTGCCGCAGGTGCGCCCAGTAGTTCTGCTCGGCGAGGATGGCCATGCCGAGCACGAGCGAGTCGACGCACACCAGCATGCGCCCGCCGGGTTTCAGGACCCGCACGGCGTCGATGATCGCCGACTCGGCCATGATCTCGATGGACAGGGCGCGTTCGTCGGCGAGGATCGCGTCGACGGACTGGTCGGGCAGGAAGCCGAGGTCGTCGGCGCGTACCCGCCTGATGCGGCTCAGGGTGGCGTCGTGCAGCCGCGGCTCGGCGGGGCGGCGGAAGTCGACGACCTCGATCACCTGGTGGCCGGCGCGCGCCGCCTGGGCCGGCCAGCGTCCGCGCCCGCCCGAGATGTCGAGCAGCAGGGAGGGCCGGCGGGGCAGCCACTGACGCAGTTGCTCGGCGGCGACCGCGTGGTAGAAGGTCCAGTACGGACCCAGTGCTCCTGAGCCGTTCAGTTCTTTGGCCGGAATGGGCAGCACGAGCGGCTCCTGGACGTCGGGGCTCTCCGGGGATGCGCTACTAGCCGGTACGTAGCTTTTTCCCCACACCGGGTCGTTCGTCACCTTCCATCTTGGCGCGGGAACAAGTGATGTGCCCGCTGTGTTTGAGACGGGCGTAGGCGGGAGGAGGTTCCACACCCATGCTATTGACCGACCTGCGGACGGCTACCGTCGAACCGGTAGTCTCTGCTCCGAACGGTGGACATGAGGGGGTGGGTCCGGTCTCCAAGGCAGTGACGGAGACTCTGGAGCAGCGCAGCGAGCGTTTCGAGCGGGATGTGATGCCCTTCCTCGACCAGCTCTACTCCGCGGCGCTCCGGATGACCCGTAATCCCGCTGATGCGGAGGATCTCCTGCAGGAGACCTTCGCCAAGGCCTTCGCGTCGTTCCACCAGTTCCAGGAGGGGACGAACCTCAAGGCCTGGCTCTATCGCATTCTGACCAACACCTTCATCAACAACTATCGGAAGAAGCAGCGCGAGCCCAAGCAGTCCGGCGCGGAGGAGATCGAGGACTGGCAGCTCGCCCGCGCCGAGTCGCACACCTCCGGCGGGTTGAAGTCCGCCGAGATCGAGGCGCTCGAACATCTTCCGGACAGCGACGTCAAGGCCGCGCTGGCCGCGCTTCCGGAGGATTTCCGCATAGCCGTCTACCTGGCCGATGTCGAAGGGTTCCCCTACAAGGAGATAGCCGAGATCATGGGCACTCCGATCGGGACGGTGATGTCGCGTCTGCACCGCGGCCGTCGGCAGCTTCGGACTCACCTGGAGGACTACGCGCGCGAGCGCGGACTCGTGCGATCGGAGGACCGGCCATGAGCTGCGGAAATCCCCACGAAACCGACTGTAACGACGTACTCGACCGGGTCTACGACTATCTCGACGGCGAGCTCGACGAAGAGTGGTGCAAGGACATCCAGCAGCACCTGGACGAGTGCGCGCCGTGCCTGGAGCAGTTCGGCCTGGACAAGGTCGTGAAACAGCTCGTGGCCCGGCACTGCGGCTGCGATCCGGTGCCCGAGGATCTGCGTGCGAAGGTGAAGGCGCGCATCGAGCAGGTGCGGGTCCAGATGGTGGAGGCCGTCGAGGCCGAGTGAGCGGGCGCCCCGCTGCGCTCTGCCGCAGACTGCGCCCCGCTGCGCACGACGCGCCGTCGTGCCCTACGTTAAAGAGATTAGTGGGGGCAGCAACGGAAAGGTTGGGGCATGCGGGCGCTTGTCACGGGTGGGGCGGGGTTCATCGGGTCGAACCTCGTCGATCGTCTTCTCGCGGACGGCCACGAGGTGCTTGCGGTCGACGACCTGTCGTCCGGTGACCGCGCGAACCTGGCCGAGGCGGAGCGGGACGAGCGGTTCACACTGTGCGTGATGGACGTGCGCGACCGTGCCCTGGCCGCGCTGACCGCGCAGTGGCGCCCCGAGGTGGTGTGTCATCTCGCCGCGCAGATCAGTGTGCGCAACAGCGTCGCCGACCCTCTGCACGACGCCCGGCTGAACATCGAGGGCACCATCAACGTGCTGGAGGCGGCCCGGCTGTCGGGGGTGCGCAAGGTGGTGTTCGCCTCGTCGGTCGCGACGTACGGGCGGCCCGCCGTGATCCCCGTGCCGCAGGGCGCGGCCACCGATCCCCGGTCGCCGTACGCCGCGTCGAAGCTGAGCGCCGAGACCTACCTCGCGACGTACCGCGCCCTGCACGGGCTGCAGTACACCACGCTGGTGCTGTCGAACGTCTACGGCCCGCGGCAGTCGCCCGACGGCGAGGCCGGCGTCGTGTCGATCTTCACCGACGCGCTGCTCGACAAGGCGCCCACCGTCGTCTACGGCGACGGCACGCAGACCCGTGACTATGTTTTCGTCGGCGACGTCGTCGACGGCTTCGCCCGCGCCTGCGGCCCGGCGGGCGACGGCGGTCGGTTCAACCTCGGCACGGGCGTGCAGACCACCGACCGCGACCTGCACACCCTGGTGGCCGCGGCCGTCGGCGTGCCGGACGAGCCGGGCGGCGCGCCGACCCGTCTCGGCGACCTGCCGGCCATGGCGGTCGACCCCGAGCCGGCCGCGGCGGCCCTGGGCTGGCGGCCGGTCACCGACCTGGCCACCGGCATCCGCCTGACCGTCGAGTGGGCGCGCGGCCGCAAGCGCTGACCGGATGCGCCGGGTGATCGTCCGGGCCGCGCCGTAGTCGTTCGATTACACTTCGGCCGCGATCGGCGGAGGTCCGGGCCGGGGAACCTGGAGTTCTGTAGCCTGAACGGTGCCTGGATCCCGCCTATTCAAGGTGGCCGCATGCGTGCACTTCCGTGGCCCGCGAAGGTCTACGTCGTCGCGCTCGTCGCGGCGTCGGCGGCGCTGATCGGGCATGCCGCCTACGCCCATTCGCGGTTCCATGTGCCCGACTGGAGCACCCTGGCCGTGCTCGGGCTGCTCTTCCTGGTCTGCGAGTCGGTGCCCACCCTGCTCAACGTCGAGCAGACGGCCGTCTCGGTGAGCTTCTCCGCGGTGCTGGCGGCCGTGGTGCTGGTGGGCCCGCTGGGGGCGGCCCTGGTGGGCGCGGTGGCGGTGCTGAGCGTGCGGCCGGGGCTGCCGCTCGTCAAACGGCTGTTCAACGGCGCGCAGTTCGCGGTGTGCGGCTACGCCGCCGGGCTCGCCTACGTGTACGCCGGCGGGGTGCCGGGCCTGCCGGCCGTCGACAGCTTCACCGCGCTCATCCTGCCCTACGCCGTGGCGGCGGTGGTGTTCGTGCCGCTCAACTTCGTGCTGATGGCCGTGCTGCTGCGGCTCGCCTCGGTGGTGCGGGGCGCCCAGGTGCCGCTGCGCGAGGCCGCGAGGTTCCTGGGGTCGTATTTCGGCTATGCGACGTTCGGCCTGCTGATCGCGGGGCTGTGGGCCACCGTGCAGTCGATCTCGGCCGTGCTGGTGCTGCTGCCGATGTTCGTGGCGCGCTGGGCGTTCGGCCAGTATCTCGCCCAGGAGCGGTCGTACGAGGCCACCATCTCGGCGCTGTGCCAGGCGGTCGAGACCAAGGACTACTACACGCGCGGCCACTGCACCCGGGTGTCGAAGGCCGCCACCATGATCGCCGAGGAGATCGGCATGGGGCCCGAGCGGCTGCGCGCCATCCGCTACGCCGGCCTGCTGCACGACGTGGGCAAGCTGGGCGTGCCCACCAAGGTGCTGCAGAAGGACGGCCCGCTGACCGAGGAGGAGTTCGCCGCGATCCAGCTGCATCCGATGCGCGGCCTGGAGATCGTGCGCGGCATCGGTTTCCTCGACGAGGCGTACGCCGGCATCATGCACCACCACGAGCGGCAGGACGGCAAGGGCTACCCGATGGGCCTGGCCGGGGCGGAGATCCCGGAGTTCGCCAGGGTGCTCGCGGTGGCCGACGCGTTCGACTCGATGACCTCCGACCGCTCCTATCGCCGGGCCAAGTCGTGTGAGACCGCGATCGCCGAGCTGCACCGCAACGCCGGCAGCCAGTTCGACCCCGAGATGGTCGGCGCGTTCGTCCGCGCCTACGAGCGGAAGGGCTGGGAGCCGCCCCGGCAGGTCGCGGTGCCGGCCGACGTGCCGGCGACCATGATCAGGGATCACGATGATCCGACCACCCCCATCCACGTGGCCGGCGAGTCGTGACAGGGGGCCACGGGCAGCGGCCGGGCGCCGGGCGGCCCGGGCCGCTCGCCGGAGGGCGGAGAGGCGGGGGCGGGCGTCCCGGCACCGTGTGGCTGCTGCTCATCGCCGGCACCGCCGGGCTCACCGTGCTCGGCGTGGCGCGCACGGCGGCGGTGACCGTGACCGCGCCCGACGTGGCGCTCGCCTTCGGTGCGCTGATCGCGGGCGGCGAGCTGGCCCGGCTCACCATGCCGGGCAACCGCGAGGTCGCGCCGATCTCGACGGCGGCCGCGCTCGGCTACGCGCTGCTGCTCGACGTGGGCGGCGTGCCGGCCCGTCAGCCGGCCCTCCAGGTGATCGCGGTGATGTCCGTCGGTGTGATCGCGGGGGCGCTGCCGCATCTGGCGGTGGGCCGCCCGCCGCGGGCCGACGCCCTGGCCCGGCGGCTGCTGTCGGGGGCGCTGCTGGCGTTCGCGTACCGGCCGCTGAGCGGCACGCTCCTCGAGTCCACGGGCGATGCCCGCGTCGGCTGGTGGCCGGCGCTCGGCACCATGGTCGTGCTGACCGCGGCCGTGCTGCTGGCCGACATCGCGCTCGCCGCGCTGCTGCGCGCCGAGCGGCTGCGCACGGCGTTCCGGGTGGCGATCCGCGACGAGCTGCGCATCGCCGGCCCGCTCGCGGCGGCCGTCGCCGCCTCGGCGGCGCTGCTGGCCCTCGCCTCGCACAGCATGGGCCTGGCCGCGCTGCTGGTGTTCACGGCCCCGCTGCTGGTCACCCAGGTGGCGTTCCGCAAGTACGCGGGCATCCGGGCGACGTACCTGCAGACGGTGCGGGCCCTGGCCCGGGTCACCGAGGTCGGCGGGTACGTCGAGCAGGGCCACTCGCGCCGGGTGAGCCGCCTGGCGGTGACGATCGGCCGTGAGCTCGGCATGAGCGAGCCGGACCTGCTGGAGCTGGAGTACGCCGCGCTGATGCACGACATCGGCCAGCTGTCGCTGGCCGACCCGATCCCCGGCGGGGCCACGGTGCTGGCCGAGCCGGCGCAGGCGCGGCGCATCGCCGAGCTGGGCGCCGAGGTGATCCGCAAGACGGGGGTGCTGGACCGGGTCGCGGAGATCGTGCGCCGCCAGAGCGACCCCTACGGGGGCGGTGACGTGCCGCCGCTGTCGAGCCGCATCATCAAGGCGGCCAACGCCTACGACGACCTGGTGGGCGAGTCGCCCGACCGCGACCGGGCCACGGCGGTGCTGGATCGGCTCAGGCAGGATCCCGGCGGCGAGTACGATCCGGCGGTCGTCGCGGCGATGGCCGCGGTCGTGGGGCGTTCCGGGCCGGTTGTCGGCTTCCTACAGACGCCACGTTCGTGATCGGTGGCGTGGGCGCACGGATTCGTCGCCCTTCCCGCCTTATGGTGGTCATGGTCGAAGGGAGCCGGGATGACGGACATCCACGCCGATATGGTGGCGAAGGTCTGGCAGGTCGTGGTCGCGGAGGGCGACGAGGTGGCCGCCGGCGACACGCTCGTCATCCTCGAATCGATGAAGATGGAGATTCCGGTCGTCGCCGAGCAGGGCGGCGCCGTCACCAGGCTCACGGTCAAGGAGGGCGATGTCGTGCAGGAGGGCGACCTGATCGCCTCGATCGGGGCCGGCACGTGAGCGACGTCCTGGCCGTCGCGCGGCGGCAGGTGCTGGCCGAGGGCCGCGGCCTGTCGGCCGAGCAGGCGCTGGAGTGCCTGCGGCTGCCCGACGAGCGGCTGCCCCACCTGCTGGCCCTCGCCCACGAGGTGCGCGTGGCCTGGTGCGGCCCCGAGGTCGAGGTCGAGGGCATCGTGTCGGTCAAGACCGGCGGCTGTCCCGAAGACTGCCACTTCTGCTCCCAGTCGGGCCGGTTCGACTCGCCGGTCCGCGCGGCCTGGCTCGACGTCCCGTCGCTGGTGGAGGCGGCCCGGCAGACCGCGAGCACCGGCGCCACCGAGTTCTGCATCGTGGCCGCCGTGCGCGGGCCCGATCGGCGGCTGATGCACCAGGTGCGCGAGGGTGTGCGCGCCATCCGCGAGGAGGTCGGCATCAACGTGGCCTGCTCGCTCGGCATGCTCACTCAGGAGCAGGTCGACGAGCTGGCGGCCATGGGGGTCCACCGGTACAACCACAACCTGGAGACCGCCCGCTCCCATTTCGGGCAGGTCGTCACGACCCACACCTGGCAGGAGCGGTGGGACACCTGCCTGATGGTGCGCGAGGCCGGCATGGAGCTGTGCTGCGGCGGCATCATCGGCATGGGCGAGTCGGTGGAGCAGCGCGCGGAGTTCGCCGCGCAGCTGGGCGAGCTGGCCCCCGACGAGGTGCCGCTGAACTTCCTGAACCCGCGCCCCGGCACGCCGTTCGCCGGCTATCCGCTGGTCGGCACGGCCGACGCGCTGCGCACGATCGCGACGTTCCGGCTCGCGCTGCCCCGCACGATCCTGCGCTACGCCGGCGGACGCGAGCTCACCCTCGGCGACCTCGGCACCCGTGAGGGCCTGCTGGGCGGCATCAACGCGGTGATCGTCGGCAACTATCTGACGACCCTCGGCCGCCGGCCGGACGAGGACCTGTCGCTGCTGGCCGATCTGAAGATGCCCATCAAGGCGCTGTCACAGACCCTCTGAATCCCTCACAAACCCCCTCGACCAGGGCAGACAGAACAATCTTCTCACCCGTGTGGGCCGCTGATAGCGTTTCGGCATGGACTCTGCGAAGCACGCCGGCGACGTCGCGGTCGCCGTTTCCCGCGCCTACGGTGTCGAGACGATGTTCACCCTGTCGGGTGGGCATGTGTTCCCGCTGTACGACGGGGCGGTGCACGAGGGCATGCGCATCCTCGACGTGCGCCACGAGCAGAGCGCCGTGTTCGCCGCCGAGGCCACCGCCCGGCTGACCCGCGGCCCGGGGCTGGCCGTGCTGACCGCCGGCCCGGGCATCACCAACGGCGTCAGCGCGGTGGCGACCGCGCACTTCAACGGCTCGCCCGTGGTGGTCATGGGCGGCCGGGCGCCGCTGTCGAGGTGGGGGGCCGGCGCGCTGCAGGAGATCGACCATCCGCCGCTGTTCGAGACCATCACCAAGCTCGCGTTCACCGCCACGTCGGCCGAGAGCGTCGGCACCGACGTCGAGACGGCGTTCCGGTCGGCCATCGCGCCGCACCGGGGCCCGGTGTTCATCGACTTCTCCATGGACCACCTGTTCGCCCCCTCCGAGCCCCACACCGCCGAGATGCTCACGCCGTCGCCGCTCGAACCCGACACCGACGAGCTCGCCAAGGTCGCCCGGCTGCTCGCCGAGGCCGAGCGGCCCGTGCTGGTGCTCGGCTCCGACGTGTGGATGGAGCGGGCCGAGGAGGCCGCGCGCGACTTCGCCGAGGCGTACCGCCTGCCCGTGATCCCCAACGGCCAGGGCCGCGGCATCCTGCCCTCGGGGCACGAGCTGCTGGTGACCCGGGCGCGCGGTGTCGCGTTCGGCCAGGCCGACCTGGTGATCGTCGCCGGGGCGCCGCTCGACTTCCGGCTCGGCTACGGCTGGTTCGGCGGCAAGAACGGCACCCCCCTCGCCAAGGTGGTGCACCTGGCCGACGCCCCCTCCCGGATCGCCACCCACATGGAGCCCGTCGGCAAGGTCGCCGGCGACCTGTCGATGGTGTTCTGGGGCCTCGGCACGGCCTGCGAGGAGGCCGCCGTGTCCCCCAAGCGGTACGCCCCGTGGCTGACCACCCTCACCGAGGCCGTCGCCGCCTCCACCGCCACCGACGCCGAGCTGCTCGAATCGGCCGCCGACCCCATCCACCCCATGCGCATCTACGGCGAGCTGGCCAAGGTGCTCGCCGACGACGCCGTGGTCATCGGCGACGGCGGCGACTTCGTGTCGTACGCCGGCAAGTACGTCGAGCCGATCCAGCCCGGCTGCTGGCTCGACCCCGGCCCGTACGGCTGTCTCGGCACCGGCCTCGGCTACTCGATCGCGGCCCGGCTGGCCCGCCCCTCGTCGCAGGTGGTGCTGCTGCTCGGCGACGGCGCCGCCGGCTTCTCCCTGATGGACGTCGACACGCTGGTGCGCCACGAGCTGCCCGTCGTGATCGTGTGCGGCAACAACGGCATGTGGGGCCTGGAGAAGCATCCGATGCGGATGCTGTACGGCTACGACGTGGCCGCCGAGCTGCGCCCCGGCACCCGATACGACCAGGTCGTGACGGCGCTCGGCGGCGGCGGCGAGCTGGTCGAGTCGCCGGACCAGATCGGCCCCGCGCTGCGCCGCGCGTTCGACGCGGGCGTGCCGTACCTGGTGAACGTCGTCACCGACCCGGAGATCGCCTATCCGCGCGCCACGACGGGGGTGTGAGGGGTCACGAGGCCGACGGTGACGGCACCGGGCTCGGCGTGGCCGGCTGGTCGTTGTCGCCCGGGCACTCGATCGCCTTGTCGACGACCAGCGTCACCGGCTGGCCCTCCCGCAGCAGCTGACCGGCGGCGGGCGACTGGCTCAGCACGCGCGAGCAGGTGCCCGTGTCGAGATCGTCGCTGATCTTGGTCTTGACG
This sequence comes from Actinomycetales bacterium, assembly GCA_044507605.1. Lineage (GTDB taxonomy): Bacteria > Actinomycetota > Actinomycetes > Streptosporangiales > Streptosporangiaceae > Thermopolyspora. The sequence continues at coordinate 21,455 of JBIQJI010000068.1, forward strand.
GACAGGCCGGCGCTCTTGAGCGTCGCGTAGGCCTGCTCCTCGTCGAGGCCCACGACGTTCGGCACCTTCCGCAGCGGCTTCGGCGTGGGCGTGGGGGTCGGAGACGGGGACTTCGGCCGTTGTGTCGGCGTCGACGACGGCGCGGTGGTCTCGTGGGCGGGCCGGGTGGTCTCGCGGGGGTTCTGGGAGGGGGTGTGATGTCTGGGACCGCGTGTCCTGGTGGCCGTGGGGCTCGGGGCCGGCTCCTGGGTGTCGTCGTCGGCGGCGCTGGCGGAAGTGGTCACCGCCGCATTGCTGGGGCCGCCGGTGTCGGCCATGCTGTTGAGCGCGAAAGCGGCGACCCCGCCGAACAGGGCCGCGCCCACCGCGATGCCGGCGAACATGCCGGTGCGCCGTCGCCGGCCCGCGCCGCCCGGCGGGGGAGGGCCCTGGGGCGAGCCTGGCGTGGGCCCGGACAGGTGGCTCGGCTCCGTCGCGGGAGGATGCATGCCGCCCGTCGGGCCTCCCGGCATGCCGCCCATCATGCCGCCGTGCATGCCCCCGCCGCCGGGCGCGCCCATCATCTGCGGCGCGGCTCCGGTGCCCATGGGCGGCGCCTCGGGCATGGCGAACGGCGCCGACGGGGTGCCCGGCATCATGGCGGCCTGCCGGGCCGCCACGGCCATCGCGGCGGCGCTCGGCCAGCGGCTCCCCGGGTCCTTCGCAAGCGCCCGCTCCACCACGTGCCGCACGGCGGGCGGCAGATCGTACGGCAGCGGCGGCGGCGCCTCACGGATGTGCTTGAGCGCGATCGTCACGGGCGACTCGCCGTCGAACGGCCGCTGCCCGGCGAGACACTCGTAGGCCACCACGCCGAGCGCGTAGATGTCGACGGCCGGGGTGACCGGGGCGCCCTCGGCCTGCTCGGGCGCGCAGTAGGCGGCGGTGCCGAGCACCATGCCGGCGTCGGTGAGCCGCGTGGCCGACTCGGACCTGGCGATGCCGAAGTCGGTGAGGATCAGGGAGCCGTCGGAACGCACCAGCAGGTTGCCCGGTTTGATGTCACGGTGCACGATGCCCCGCTCGTGCACCGCCTGCATCGCCTCGGCCGCCTGCGCGATGAGCTCCATCGCCGGCTCCGGGCCGATGCGCCCGATGCGGGTGAGCAGCCGGTCGAGCGGCTCGCCGTCGACGAACCGCATCACCAGGAAGGCGGTCGGGCCGTCGCCCGGCACGTCGGTGACCCCGTAGTCGTAGACGTCCACCACACCGGGGTGGTTGATCGTCGCCATGGCCCTGGCCTCGCCCTGGAACCTGACGGCGAAACCGGGGTCGTTCATGCGGTCCGGGAGCAGCACCTTGACGGCGACCGTGCGGGCTAGGACGATGTCCTCACCTCTCCACACCTCGCCCATGCCGCCGGCGCCGAGCCGGTCGTCCAAGCGGTAACGCCCTGCGAGGGTCGTCCCTTGGGCCACCATGGTCCCCCGTACCCCCCTTGTAGTGGTACGTCCTATACACCCCAGAAAAACAAAGCAGATTCGTATCGCGGCAAGGTCACGTCGGGGTCACAACACCCTGTGCGGGTACGGCCGTCGCCGCCGCCTGACAGGGTAGGGCCTGGTGACGGGGGTCGCCCGGGAATCTGACAAGACCATGCGTTCTCATGGTCCCACGGCTACCACGGTGCCCCGGCGATCACCCCTGTGCCCGCCGCACACCGTGCTCCGAGCAGCGAGCCGACCACCCGCGAGGCAGCACCTGCACGACCAGCCGCCGCCGGCACGACGGGCAGTAGCGCGGCGGCTCGAGCCTCAGCGCCACCACGCACGCGTCATGGTCGCCCTCGCCGGCCGCCCGGCCACAATGCTCGCAGTACAGGCTCACCCCCCACAGCTTAGAGACGGCCCGGCCGTATCGGCACGAGGGGACCGGCGCGCGGGCGCGGGTCCGGGCGGGCCGGGATCGGTGCGCGTCGCTAGGCTGGCGGCCATGACCCTTGCTCCCGGGCTGCGCTCCCAGACCCGCATCACGGTCGAGCCGTCCGACACCGCCGTCAAGGTCGGCAGCGGCGACGTGCCGGTCCTCGGCACGCCGCGTCTGCTGGCGGTCGCCGAGGCGGCGACCATGGCGGCGATCAGGGACCACCTCGCCCCGGGCCGGACGTCGGTGGGCACCCGGGTCGAGCTGGAGCACCGCGCGGCGAGCCCCGTCGGCGCGCACGTGGAGATCGCGACCGAGCTGACCCAGGTCGACGGGCGGCGGCTGGTGTTCGCCTTCACCGCCCGCGAGGGCGAGCGGCTGGTCGCCACCGGCACCATCGAGCGCGCCGTCGTCGACCGGGAGCGCTTCCTGAGCCGTCTCGTCTGACCGGGGCGCCGCCGGCACGCCGCGGGGCCGGGGCCGGGGCGCTCAGCCCCGTCGGCAGGCGGCGCGGAACGCCGCGGCGTCGAACGTTCCGCCGAGGGCGGGCTCCAGCCCCGAGCGGGCCACGCGGGCGAAGGCCGGCCGGTCCAGGGCGGCGGCGTCGGCGGGGAGGGCGCCGGACAGGGGGCGGGCGGCCAGCGTTTCCAGGTCGGTGACGTTGCGGCGCTCGGCCAGGCCGGGGTCGGCCGGCCAGGCGCCGATCACCACGCCGGCGAGGTCCAGGCCGTGGTGGGCCAGGGCCTCCAGGGTGAGCGCGGTGTGGTTCAGCGTGCCGAGCCCGGCCCGGGCGACCACCAGCACCGGCGCGCCCAGCAGGTGGGCCAGGTCGGCGATCGTGCCGCCGTCCTCGTCGAAGCGCACGAGCAACCCGCCGGCCCCTTCCACGATGACCAGCCGGTTCGACTCGGCGAGCTCCCTGATGCGCACGGCCGCCGTCGCCAGGGACAGCGGGGGCAGCCCCGCCTCCCGCGCGGCCGTCGCCGGGGCCAGCGGGTCGGGGTAGCGGGCCAGTTCGAACGTCGTGGTGGCGCCCGACAGCCGGATCACCTCGTCCACGTCGCCCGGCTCGCCGGGCCGCACCCCGGTCTGGGCGGGCTTGACCACGGCGACCGAGGCGCCGCGCGCCAGCCCCAGCGCGGCGAGCGCCGCGGTGACCACCGTCTTGCCTACACCGGTGTCGGTGCCGGTGACCACGATGACGCTCACGCCGCCCCGCTCACGTGGTGGGCCGGCGGAGCCGGGTGACGAACTTGTACCGGTCGCCTCGGTAGAGCGACTGCGCCCACTCGACGGGGTTGCCGTCGGAGTCGAAGGCGTGCCGGGTCAGCAGCAGCATGGGCAGGCCCACGTCGACGCCCAGCACCTGGGCGTCGTACGGCGTCGCCAGCACGGTCTCGATGGTCTCCTCGGCCTCGGCGAGGCGCACCCCGTAGGCGTTGTGCAGCGTCTCGTACAGGGAGGAGTGGGCCTCCAGCTCGCGGCGGAGCCGGGGGAAGCGGCGGGCCGACAGGTGGGTGCTGTCGATCGACATGGGCTCGCCGTTGGCCAGGCGCAGGCGGTGGATGCGCAGCACCCGCCCGCCGGGGTTGATGGCGAGCCGCTTGGCCAGGGTCTCGTCGGCCGTGATGTAGCCGACGTCGAGGATCTTGGTGTCGGGTTCGAGGCCGACCGTGCGCAGGTCGCCGGTGTAGGAGGTGAGCTGGAGGACCTGGGCGACCTTGGGGGCGGCCACGAACGTGCCCTTGCCCTGGATCCTGAGCAGCCGCCCCTCCACCACGAGCTCCGACAGCGCCTGCCGCACGGTGGTGCGGGACGTCTCGAAGCGCACGGCGAGGGCCCGCTCGGGCGGCAGGCCGCTGCCCGGCGGCAGGCTCTTGGTGAGCTCCAGGAGGCTGCGTTTGACGTCGTAGTACTTCGGCACCCGCGGAGTCTCGTCCTCGGAACCGTTCCGGTTAACGCTTCGCTCACTCACGGTGCACCTTCAGTTCGCTTACGGCGCCAAGCGCGCCCTCGATCACCGCGAGATCATCCGAACTCAGATCGGCACGTGCGGTCAATCTCAGACAGGAACGGCCCTCCGGCACGGAGGGCGGCCGGAAACATCCGGCGTGGACACCATGGTCGCGGCAGATCGCGGCGGCGTCCAGAGCGGCCTGGGGCGGCCCGAGCACCACGGGGACGACGGCCGCGGCGGGCGCGCCGGTGGTCTCCAGGCCGAGCCCGGCGGGGGTCGCGGCGAGCGACCGGGCGTTGGCGCGGGCGCGGGCGGGCAGGCCCGGGTCGGCCTCGATGATGGCCAGCGCCTCGGCGGCGGCCGCCACCGACGCGGGCGCGAGGCCGGTGTCGAAGATGAACGACCGTCCCGTGTCGACGAGCGTGTCGATGACCTCGCGCGCGGCGAGCACCGCGCCGCCCTGCGAGCCGAGCGACTTCGACAGTGTGACGGTTCTCACCATATGAGGGTTCCCCGCCAGACCGGCCGCGTGCACCGCGCCCCGGCCGTGTTCGCCGACGACGCCGAGCGCATGGGCCTCGTCGACGACGAGCAGGGCCCCGTGCCGCACGGCCGCGGCCGACAGCTCGGCCAGGGGGGCCGCGTCGCCGCCGACGGAGAACACGGCGTCGGTGACCACGATGGCGTGCCGCTCGGCCCGGTCGCGCAGCTCTTTGGCGACCGCGTCGGGATCGGCGTGCGGGGTGACCGCGACGCGGGCCCGGGACAGCCTGCAGGCGTCGACGAGGGAGGCGTGGTTGGCTTCGTCCGACACCACCAGCACCCCGCCGTCGGCGCCGAGCACCCGCGCGGGCGCGGCGACGGCGGCGAGGTTGGCGAGGTAGCCCGAGGAGAAGACCAGCGCCGCCGGGGCCCGGCAGAACGCCGCCAGGCGCTCCTCCAGGGCCTCGTGCGCGGCCGTGTGGCCCGTCACCAGGCGCGAGCCGGTCGACCCGGCTCCCCACTGCCCGGCCGCCGCCGCGGCGGCCGCTATGAGCCGTTCATCGGTCGCCAGGCCCAGGTAGTCGTTGGACGCGAGGTCGATGAGGCCGTGGCCCTCGGGGGGCCGCGGACGGGGAGTCCGTCTCAGTCCGGCCTTGTGCCGGGCGCAGGTCGCGGCTCGCAGGCGTGCCAGCGGGTCACAGGTTGCCATCACCGTATCTTCGCAGCAGACGTTTCGATTCGCGTTACCGGCCCGTCACCACGCATGATGCAAGGGTGCCGACACTGAGCGACCTGGTCGCGCGCCACACCGCGCTCGATTCCGCCGACCTGGAGTGGATGCATTCGCTGGTCTCCGACTGGCAGCTGCTCGCCGACCTCTCCTTCGCCGACCTCATCTTGTGGATTCCGCTGCGCGACGAGTCGGCCTGGCTCGCCGTGGCGCAGATGCGCCCGACCACGGGCCCGACCGTCTACCACGATGACGTGGTCGGCAGCGTGGTGGCCAAGGGCGAGCGGCCGTTGATCGACACGGCCTGGGCCGAGCACCGCATCTGCCGCGAAGGCGACCCCGACTGGTCCACGGGGGTGCCGGTGCGGGAGGAGACCATCCCGGTGCGCCGCGCCGCCCGCGCCGACCTGGTGGCCGAGCCGGGCACGGGGCTGCCGCCCGGGCACACGATCGGGGTGATCCAGCGGTCCACCAACCTGTCGTCGGCGCGCACCCCGTCGCGGCTGGAGCTGACATACCTGCAGAGCGCCTCCGACCTGGCCCAGATGGTGGCCGAGGGCAGGTTCCCGTTCCCCGAGGAGGAGCCGATCCTGGTGCGCTCGCCGCGCGTCGGTGACGGGCTGCTGCGGCTCGACCGGGCCGGCCGGGTGACGTACGCCTCGCCGAACGCCCTGTCGGCGTACCGGCGGCTCGGGCTGCACGCCGACCTGGTGGGCTCCGACCTGGGCAAGGTGACCGCCCGGCTGTGCTACTCCGACGAGCCCGTCGACGAGTCGCTGATGATCGTGGCGAGCGGGCGGGCGCCCCGGGAGACCGAGGTGGAGGCCGGCGGCACGGTGGTGCAGCTGCGGGCGATCCCGCTGATCGTGGGCGGCGGGCGCATCGGGGCGCTGGTGCTGATCCGCGACGTCACCGAGCTGCGGCGCCGCGAGCGCGAGCTGATGACCAAGGACGCGACGATCCGCGAGATCCATCATCGGGTGAAGAACAACCTGCAGACGGTCGCGGCGCTGCTGCGCCTGCAGGCGAGGCGGCTGCATGTGCCGGAGGGCCGGGAGGCGCTGGAGGAGGCGGTGCGCAGGGTCGGCTCGATCGCGATCGTGCACGAGACCCTCGCCCACACGCCCGAGGAGATGGTCGACTTCGACGACATCGCCGACCGCGTGATGGCCATGACCGGCGACGTGTCGGTGGCGCAGGTGGTGCCGCGCCGCATCGGGTCGTTCGGCGTGTTGCCGTCGGCCGTGGCGACCCCCTTGGCGATGGTGCTCGCGGAGCTGATGCAAAATGCCGTGCAGCATGGCTTCGTGCGACGGAAGGGGGAGCTGCGGGTCATCGTCAGCCGCACCCCCGACGCAGGCGCGGCGCGCAGAGCAGGCGAGCGGCTCGACGCGGTCATCGCCGACAACGGCAGAGGGCTGCCGGAGGGGTTCGACCTGGACCGTTCGACGAGTCTCGGGCTGCAGATCGTGCGCACGCTCGTAGAGGGCGAGCTCGGCGGCCACCTGGCGATTCGCCCCAGGGAGGGGGGCGGCACCGAGGTCTCGCTCTCCGTTCCGCTACCGTCGTGAGGAGATGCGTGGGAAAGGAGGCTCAGGCGGCGACGCGGGTGCGGCCACGAGCGGCGCGGCGCTTGAGGGCGCGGCGCTCCTCTTCGTCGAGCCCGCCCCAGACGCCGGCGTCCTGGCCCGACTCGAGGGCCCACTTGAGGCACAGCTCGGAGACGGGGCATCGGCGGCAGACCTGCTTGGCCTCTTCGATCTGGAGCAGTGCGGGGCCGGTGCTGCCGATGGGGAAGAACAGTTCGGGGTCCACGTCACGGCAGGCAGCGCGGTGGCGCCAGTCCATGCGGATACTCCTTCGTGTGGGTCGGACGGTGAGGTCCGGACGAACTCGATGAACTTTGTGAAGTCTTTCACTAAGAGGTGCGGAGTAAAGCCCGGAAGTGGTGATCCGGGCTCGTCCGCGGTGATCGCCGCTGGTCCTTGACGGAGGTTGGCTCCGTAAAGGTCCTACGTTCCGACGTCATACTGAGCTTTTCAGGGAGGCCAACACCATGCAAGAGGTTTGGCGCAAGGTTTTGGCGGATATGAGTGTCTGATGCATCACACCCTCACTCAGTATATCCGGTCAGACGACGACCTGTAGTGCGTTCGGACGCGACCGAAAGGTCATGCGCTCGCGCTCGCCGAGATAATCGCCGTCCAGCTCGAACGCGATCGGGCGTGTCGCGACCAGCGTGAACTCCCGCTCGTCGTGCAGCTGCACCAGATGACGGCCCCGCAGCGGCGTGTCGCGCTCGCCGATGATCTGCCGCACCACCCGGGCGACCGTCGGCAGGCCCAGCCGCTTCAAGCCCAGCAGGTCCAGGCCGGTGTCGAAGCCCGCCAGCGGAGTCGGGTTGATCGGCCGCGACCCGGCGTAGGTCCAGGGGGCGGTGTTGCAGACGATGCCCAGGAACAGGCCGTCCTCGGCCGGCCGGCCCGGCACCTCCAGCCGCAGCGCCGGGTGCCGCCGATCGGTCAGGAAGTAGTGGCGCACCGCGGCGTTGCCGTACAGGAACGGGCTCGCCCGGTAGCCCGCACCGCGCAGCCCCTCGACCGCGCGCACCACCTCGGCGTCCCAGCCGACGCCCGCGCAGAACGTGAAGTAGCGGCTGCCGTCGTCGGCCCAGCCGCCCCCCGAGACGTCGCGGCCGCACACCACCTGGCCGAGGCCGATCGGCCGCCGGCGGTGCTCCCGCAGCGCCTCCAGCAGCACGCTCGTCGCCTCCACCGGATCGTTCGGCAGGCCGAGCGCGCGGGCGAACACGTTCGCGCTGCCCCCCGGGATCACGGCCAGCGCCGGGGGAGCGGCCGGCGAGTCGGCCAGCAGGCCGTTCACCGTCTCGTTGATCGTGCCGTCGCCACCGAGCACCGCCACGACGTCGAACCCCTCCGCCGCGGCGGCCAGTTTCGCGGCGTGGCCCCGATATCCGGTCTCCTCCACGCACAGGTCGACGGCTGCCCCCAGCGCCCGGATCAAAACATCACGGGTGCGGGAGTTGGTCGAGGTGGCGGTGGGATTCACGAGCAGCATGGCACGCATGCCGAAAGCGTAGCCGGGGACGTCCAGAGGTAGGCTTGCCGGTTGTGGCCAGACGTCCGATCACCTTGACCATCGCCGCGGTCGTCCTCGCGATCGAAGGCGTCACCGGGTTCGTGCTCGGCGGCTACGTCGGCGTCGAAACGATCATCGGCCACCCGTCCGACACGACGACCTCCATCGCCGTCGCGGCCTTCGGCCTGGTCATCGGCGCCGGCATCGTCCGCGTGGGCCTCGGCGCGCTGCGCGCCGAGCGCTGGTGCCGCTCACCGGGCGTGCTCACCCAGATCTTCGCGATCCCGGTGGCCATCTCGCTCATCCAGTCCGGCCACCTCGCCCTCGCCGCGCCGATGCTCGCCGCCGCCGCCATCGGCCTGGCCACCCTGCTGTCGCCGCCCACGACCAAGGTCCTGTACGGCGAGCACACCGACGCCCCCTGACCCATCGGGGCCCATCGGCTCCCATCGGGGCTCATCTGAACGCATCTGGCGGGGCCGGGAGCCGGCCCCCCGGACGCGGCCGCACCCCTCGGACGCGGCCGCACAAGGCGACGCCCATCGGCGGGACCCACGGCACGGGGCCCCGGCGGGGCGCGCGTCAGTCTTCGGCCGTCAGGCCCTCACGCAGCTGGGCGAGGGTGCGGGCCAGCAGCCGCGACACGTGCATCTGCGAGATGCCGAGCTCGGTGGCGATCTGCGACTGGGTCATGTTGCCGAAGAACCGCAGCAGCAGGATGCGCTTCTCGCGCGGCGGCAGCCGTTCGAGCAGCGGCTTGAGCGACTCGCGGTACTCCACTCCTTCGAGGGAGTCGTCGACGATGCCGAGCGAGTCGGCGACCGCCGGCGCGTCGTCGTCGCCGGAGTCGGGCGCGTCGAGGGACACCGTGGAGTAGGCGTTCGCCGACTCCAGGCCCTCCAGCACCTCCTCCTCGCTCATCTGCAGGTGGGCCGCCAGCTCGCCCACGGTCGGGGCCCGGCCCTCCCGCTGCGACAGCTCGCTGATGGCCTTGGTCAGCGACAGCTTCAGCTCCTGCAGGCGGCGCGGCACCCGCACCGCCCAGCCCTTGTCGCGGAAGTGCCGCTTGATCTCACCGACGATCGTGGGCGTGGCGTACGTCGAGAACTCGACGCCCCGGTCGAGGTCGAACCGGTCGATGGACTTGATCAACCCGATCGTCGCGACCTGCGTGAGGTCGTCGAGCCATTCGCCGCGGTTGCGGAACCGGCGCGCGAGGTACTCGACCAGCGGCAGGTGCAGCTCGACCAGCTCGTCGCGGATGCGCTGGCGGCGAGGGTCGTCGGCGGGCAGCGCGCACAGCTCGCCGAACAGGGTGCGGGCCCGCACGCGGTCGGGCACGGCGTGATCGTCGGGCGAGGCCATCGCATGAGTCCTTTCAGTCACGTGGGCCTCGCGACGCCTCGCTGTTTACGCAACACGATCGCCATGCGATCGGGGGACTCCGTCACCGCGTCGACTTCGTCGGCCAGTGCCGTGAGCACCATCCAGGCGAAATCGTCACGTTTGGGTTCTGCGCTGCCGACCGTGTTGACCTCGACCCGCACCGTCATCTGCTGCCCGTCGAGCTCGAACTCGGTGAGCAGGTCGGTGCCCGGGATCGCCTGGCGCAGCAGCATGGCGCACGCCTCGTCGACGGCGATCCGCAGATCCTCGATCTGGTCAAGAGTGAAGTCGAGTCGTGCCGCCAGCCCCGCCGTCGCCGTACGGAGCACGGACAGGTAGGCGCTCACCGCCGGCATGCGGATGCTCACGGTGTCACGGATGCCCGCCATGCCGTCGGTGGCGTCGGCACGCGTCGCTGTGTCGTCGGCCACGTTCCTCCTCGTACAAAGCCGCCTACTGCAACTTACCGCCCCCCGGACATCTTTGGCGTCTTGGGCGCGCCGGATACCGGTGATCTTGACCGTTAACACACGGACCCCGCGAGGTGGATCACCTCGCGGGGTCGTCCCAGATCACCGTGTGCACGCCCGATGCGGGCGGCCAGGTTCTCATGACGGGTTCTCGCGGCCGGCTCAGGCGTTCTTGGTCGCCCAGAAAATCTTCGAAATTTCGTCGATCTTCGCCAGCAGCTCGTCGGCCTTGGCGACATCGACCGTGCCCTTGGCGCCGGCGGCGCCGGCCAGCTTGGTCGCGTCCCAGAACAGCTGGTGCAGCTGAGGGTACTGCTCAAGGTGCGGCGGCTTGAAGTAGTCGGTCCACAGCACCCACAGGTGGTGCTTGACCAGCTCCGCGCGCTCCTCCTTGATGGTCAGCGCCCGTGCCCGGAACACCGGGTCGTCGTTATCGGCGTACTTCTGCATGATCGCCTTGACGGAATCGGCCTCGATGCGGGCCTGGGCCGGGTCGTATACCCCGCACGGCAGGTCGCAGTGAGCCGATGCCACGTGCTTGGGTCGAAGCAGGCGTGCAAGCATCGGAAGTTCCTTCCTCAATGCTGATGGCAGCATGGTCCAGTAGTCGACCTTACCCCCGTGGAAAGGATCATGCAGGCGCGGATGCCTTTCATGACGATGCGCGTCGCGGGCGAGTCCATGCTCCCCGCACTCAGACCCGGAGACCTGCTGCTCGTGCGCCGCTCCGGCCGCCCGCCACGCCCCGGCGACCTGATCGTCGCGCGCCTCCCGACCGACCCGTCGACCTTCATCGTCAAACGCGCCGCCTGGTCCACCGACGAAGGCTGGTGGCTCGAAAGCGACAACCAGCGCGCCTCCGGCCGCAAGGACAGCTGGGACTTCGGCCCCCTGCCACCCCACCTGCTGATCGGCCGGGTCGTCCTCCGCTACTGGCCGCTGCGCCGAACCCGCCCGCGACCGGATCACCGGTGAACCGGCCCCCCGCGCCACGCCCATGTCCCAGGCGAGATCCCTGTCCGCAGGCCGGCCGGGGCGCGCGTGCGGGTACGGCGAGAAGGACGACCCCGCGGAACCCGATGCCGGGGAACGCCGGCGCGCGACACGGCGGCGCCTAGGAGGAGGCCGCGGCCTGCTTCTTGCGGGCCTTGCGGGCCCGGTAGGCGGCGACGTTGGCCCGGCTGGCGCAGCGTTCGGAGCAGTAGCGGCGGGACCGGTTGGAGGAGGTGTCGAGGTAGGCCCGCTCGCAGGGGGCCGCGTGGCAGAGGCCGAGGCGGTCGACGCCGAGGGTGGTGACGAGCACCGCGAGGCCCATGACGGCGCTGACGGCGTACTGGTCGGAGACCCGGCCGCCCTCGGTGAGGTGCAGATGCCAGCTCTGCCCGTCGTGCCCGGAGATCTGCGGATGGACGGGATGTCGGATCAGCAGCATGTTGAGCCGGTCGATGGCGTCGGGCTCGTCTCCTCGGGCGGCCGCCTGGAAGACGGCGACCAGTTCTTCGCGCAGGTCGCGCATGGAGTCGAGGTCGGCACGGGTGATGCGTGCCGCTTGCAGGCCGCGCCCGGTCTCGCCGAGGAGGGCCCGCAGCCCGTCGAGGTCGGCGAGCGGGGGGCCGTTGATCAGTTGCACCGCGAGGTCGGCGTTAGAGCTCAGGTCCACGTGCGTCAGTCCGTCGGTAAGCGACAAATCTGGCATCGAGTATTACATGGATCGGGGAACGATGCGCCGTCCATGGCGCCGGTCCCGCTTCAGGTTGCTGCAGGGGAAGTTTCTTGCAAAAACCAGGTGACGCCGCGTCGGCGCGTCCTCACGGTCCGGTGTTCGGCGTGCACTCTTTGCTCGGCACAAAGTCCCATTTGTCCGAAGTGTGAAGCCTGTCGGGTAACGCTCAGACACGGGCTCACACCCGGACCCACGAGAAAGCGCCGGTTTCGATATGTGGCACAATCGAGCAGCGGGTGACCCCCGTAACCCTCATCAGACGACGACCGCCTGCGGCCTACTGGCTCCGAGGCAACCACCCATGCCCGGCATCGCCTTCTCGCGCGGCGTCCATCGAAGGAATCCGCCCATCCGACAAGGGGTCACACTGTGACGACTTTTTCCTTGGCACCGCTCGATACCGATCCGGCGTTCGCGCTGCATCGCGGCGGAAAGATCGAGGTGCGCGCAACGGTCCACGTGCGCGACGCAGACGACCTCTCGCTCGCCTACACTCCCGGCGTCGCCCGGGTGTGCAGCGCCATCGCCGACGAGCAGACGCTCATCAACGACTACACCTGGGTCTCCAACCTGGTCGCCGTCGTGTCCGACGGCACCGCGGTGCTCGGTCTGGGCGACATCGGCCCGGCCGCCGCCATGCCCGTCATGGAGGGCAAGGCCCTGCTGTTCAAGGAGTTCGCCGGCGTCGACGCCGTGCCGCTCTGCCTCGACTGCACCGACGTCGACGCGCTCGTCGAAACCGTGGCGCGGCTCGCACCCAGCTTCGGCGGCATCAACCTGGAGGACATCAGCGCCCCGCGCTGCTTCGAAGTGGAGCGGCGGCTGCGCGAGCGGCTCGACATCCCGGTCTTCCACGACGACCAGCACGGCACCGCGATCGTCGTGCTC
>JBIQJI010000069.1:0-33569 GCA_044507605.1 Actinomycetales bacterium
ACCAGACCCATCCAGTCCGGGCGAACCGCCCCGCTCGGGACCATCCACCACGAACCAGCCCAGACCCGGACACGATCTCGGCCGCCCCCTCTCGGAAGCAACCCTGCGAACTTACCAGACGACCGTCCGTGCTCCGAACCGATCGGCCGGCCATGTTCGCCGGGGAGTGGCGAGGCCGGATGGCACATCCGCAGGGCAGGGCGAGAACGCCTTGTGCGAAGGGAGTGTGCCGGGCATCGCCGACGGGTAAAGAGTAGCAGTTCCCCGATGGTCGGCTCGCCAAACCAGGTAACGATCGAGGCGTCGCCCGATCGCGATATGCCGGACTGATCACCCTTCGGGTATCAAAGGGCTTGTGGCACAGCAACGGGTACCGCGCGCGTTCGTCGTCTTGGTCGGGACGGCGGCGGCGATCGTGGTGCTCGCCGGGCTGCGGGAGATCTCCTCGATCGCGGGGCCGTTCGTGCTGGCCCTGGTGCTCGTCATCGCGGTGTCGCCCGTCAGGAGCAGGCTGGCCCGGCGCGGTGCGCCCAAGTGGGTCACGATCGCCGTGCCGTTCTCGGTGGTGATCGCGGTGCTGCTCGGGATGGTGGCGGTGGTCTATGTCGCCATCTCGCAGCTCGCGGTGCTGATCCCGACCTACTCCGACCAGTTCAGGGAGCTGCTTTTCGACGCGCAACGCTGGGCGGCGTCGCTCGGGTACGGCAGCGACGAGATCAACAAGATCATCCGATCGTTCGATCCGACCCGGCTGATCCCGTTGGCGCAGCAGGTGCTGTCGGGGCTGCTCGGCGCGGCGTCGAGCCTGTTCCTCATCGTCGTCCTGCTGCTCGCCATGAGCCTGGACGCTCCGATGGTGGCGCGGCTGCTGGCGGCGGCATCGGCCGAGGGGTCGACCGTGGTCACCGCGCTGCAGGGGTTCGCGAGCAAGGTGCAGCGCTATCTGGTGGTCTCGACGTTCTTCGGGTTGATCTGCTCGCTGCTCGACATCGGCGCCCTCTATCTGCTCGACGTACCGCTTCCGCTGCTGTGGGGCATTCTGGCGCTGATCACGAACTACATCCCGAACATCGGTTTCATCATCGGCCTGGTGCCGCCGGCGGTGCTGGGACTGCTCTCCGGCGGGCCGAAGACGATGCTGTTCGTGATCGTCGCGTACGTGCTGATCAACATCGTGATCCAGTCGTTCATCCAGCCCAAGTTCCTCGGGGACGCGGTGGGGCTGTCCACCACGGCGACGTTCCTGTCGCTCATCCTGTGGGCGTTCGTGCTGGGGCCGCTCGGCGCGCTGCTGGCCATCCCGCTGAGTCTGTTCGTGCGTGCGCTGCTCGTCGACAGCGACCCCTCGGCCAGGTGGGCGACCGCGTTCCTTTCCAGCGCGCCTCCGGAGCCTCCGCAGCCTCCGCCCGGGCCGCCTCCCGGGCCGCCCGGTGCGCAGGGGCCTCCGGGTCCTCCCGATCTTCCTGGTCCTTCGCTTCCTCCGGCGCCGCCATCGTCGTCTTGAAGGGCGCCTTGGGACGTAGGGGCACCAAGGCTTGTCAGGCTTTCCCTTACGGCCTTATGCTCTCGTATGGCGTCAGGAGATTCCTGACACGCAGGGAGGATCCCGTGAGCGACTACTCCGACGTGCACTGCTCCTTCTGTGGCAAGTCCTCCGCGGACGTGGAGAAGGTGGTGGCCGGGCCGGGTGTGTACATCTGCGACGAGTGCGTTGATCTGTCCGGTCAGATCATCGCCGAGGAGCTGGGTTCCACCAGGAGCCTCCTGACCGGTGCGGGCCCGACCGGCGACGACGTGATCAACCGGGCCGTCGGCCGGCGGGAGGCGGCGAAGATCCCGACGTGGAGCACCATGACCACCGAGGAGCTGCTCGATCGGCTGCCGCGCATCGCCGCGGCGCAGGAGCAGGTCGAGCGGAGCCTGCGAATCGGCGTCGGGCATCTGCGCGCGCGGGGTGTGACCTGGCAGCGCATCGGCCAGGCGTTCGGCATGACGAGGCAGTCGGCGTGGGAGCGGTTCTCGGGCGAGGAGTGACGGGCACGGCCCGCGGTACCCCGCGGCGCTACTTCGCCGCCGCGACGCCGGGAGACGGCGGTGGCGGCACTGTGGGGAGCGTCTCGGAGGAGGGCCGGGCGCCCCTGCGGCCCCACGGCATCGCGGCGAGCAGGATCGGCAGCAGGACGATCGAGCACTGGGCCCAGATCGAGTGCAGATGCCACCACTCGTCCTCCGGGAACTGGGTCAAATACAGGTATCCCGTGCCGGCCCAGGCGGAGCAGCCGATGATGGCAGGCCAGGCGAATTTGGTCGGCCGGGCCACGAGGAACGGCATGAACCACATCAGGTACTGCGCGCCGAGACGCGGGGTGACGACCATGAACGCGAGCAGGATCGCGGTGGTGAGGTCGACGGGGTGGCCGCGCCGCCAGACGATGATGACCGCCAGCACCGCCGCGTAGATGGCCCACTGCCCGAAGCGGGCCATGCCGGCGTCGAGGGTCCAGTTGCCGTGCACCCCTATCGCGGTCCAGCCCCATTCGCCCACGATGGGCCGTACGCCGCCGATGGTCTCGATCACTTGGGGCAGCTGGGCGAGCGAGGTGCCCGCGCCGATGGGCAGGGTGACCAGGAAGAACAGTGGCGCGACTCCGGTGGCGAGGAACGCCGCGATGCGGGTGCGCGTGCCGGGCAGGAGCAGCAGCATGCCGGGGATGAGCCAGATCGGCCAGCTCTTGGCGCACAGGGCGAGGCCCATGAGGAGCCCGGCGACGATCGCGCGCCGCATCGGGCCGGGCGAGGCGGCGCGGGCCGGTTCCGGCTCTCCGGGCCCTTCGACCCCTTCGACCCCTTCGACGCGCTCGGGTGCTTCGACCCGCTCGGGCGCTTCGATCCGGTCGCCTTCTTGGGGCCTTTTGTTCTTGTGGGCCTTCCCGGTGTTCTCGGGCGCCCAGGCGCCGGCCTTGGCGGCCACGACGAACGCCGCCACACCGAACACCAGCGACACCGGCTCGACCTGCCCGTGCACGCACGCGACGAGGATGGCGAGGGGGTTGCAGGCGTACTGGAAGGCGCGCAGTCTCGCCTTGTCGCCGCCCGCCATGGCGCCGACCAGCGGGATGATGGCGATGTCGCAGACCACGGTGACGAGCCGCCCGGCCACCTCCCAGGGGATGCCGAGCCACAGCAGCAGCCCGTAGACGTACGGGATCGTGGGCAGGAAGTGCCAGCCGCCGTTGCTTTCCAGCACGGGGTCGCGATGGTGCAGGATCGCCTCGCCAGCCGGCTTGAAGCTGTTGACGTAGTCGGGGGCCTGCCAGGAGTCCATGGCCGAGAGCGCCATGATCACGACTCGGAAGCCGATGCCGAGCGCCATGATGACGACGGGATCGGGCCGCCAGCCCTTCCGCTCGGCGAGCAGGGCGAGTGCGACACCTGTGACGAGGACGAGCCCCGTGAAGACTGCATAGTCCATGACGGCCCCTAGCCTGCCGGATCGCCGACCCGGCCACATAGTCCGGACCCCGAATCCACAGGTTCACGGCGGCCGGTAAGCGGTCCGGTGTGGCCGTCTATATCGGGCCATGTCGTCAATGCGCAGCAAAGGTGGCATCACTCATGACCTCGGTATGGCGACATGAATTCGCAGCGCTTCACTGATATGACAAAGGGTATTGGTGCGATCACGCACTGCTGATACCGGTCGGCCCGCAACGGGGCCTCGGGGCGATATAACGGGGGGCAGTGGTCATGGCCACGGAGACTCAGGTCAAGCAGCTCATCGGATGCAAGATAATCGGCTCTAACGGCGAAGAGATCGGAAAGGTCGGGCAGGTCTACCTGAACGACGCGTCGCGGCAGCCCGAGTGGGTCACCGTGCGGACGGGCCTGTTCGGCATGCGGGAGAGCTTCGTCCCCCTGCGCAACGCCCGGCATGTGGGCGAGGAACTCCATGTGCCCTATGACAAGGCGCAGGTCAAGGAGGCCCCGCACCTGGACGCCGGGCAGCACCTGTCGGTGGAGGAGGAGTCGCAGCTCTACCGGCACTATGGCCTTGGCCAGCCGCGTGTCCCCGTGGCTCCCGGGCAGCCGCACACATCCCGGCATCCGTCGGACCCGGCCGACCCGCTGCGCGGCGAGGGCATTCCCGGATCGTTCGCCGGGATGCACGACGGCCGGTTCCTCGGCCCGGCGGCGATGCCCGTGGGCTACGGCAGGACCGACACCGAGCCGATGTACGACCAGGCCGATGGGCAGGGCGCCGGCGACCTGACGATGACGAGGTTCGAGGAGCGGCTGCGCGTCAGCAAGGAGAACCACGAGGCCGGCCGCGTGCGCATCCGCAAGTACGTCGAGATCGAGCAGTCCGAGGACTCCGTCCAGCTGATCCGCGAGGAGATCGTCATCGAGCGGGAGCCGATCACCGACGGCGACGTCGACGAGATGCGAGAGATCGGCGAGGACGAGCGGGAGATCATTCTGCACGAGGAGCGGCCGGTCGTCACCACGGAGGCGTATCCCGTGGAGCGGCTGCGCATCCGGGTCCGCCAGGTCCCGACGGAGGAGACCGTGCAGGGGCAGATCCGCAAGGAGCGCATCGAGGTCGAGCCCGACGATCACCTGTACGGCACCGAGAGCCACCGCCAGGAGCACGACACGCCGCTGCTGTAGGCCGGCGGACTGCCGGTCAGTCCGGGCCCATCGCCGCGACCAGGCCGGGCAGCCCGGCCCTGCCCAGTGCCCTGCCCCGATCGAGGGCGTCGCGGAAGGCCGGCTCGCCCAGCACGGTGCGCAGGCGCTCCATCACGGCGATCACCTCGGGGTCCGACGGGGCGCCTCCGGCGATCGCCATGCCGATGCCGAGCAGGGTCGCCGCACGCAAGGTGTCGCCTCCTGCCAGGGCGGTGACGGCCAGCCCACCGATCACCGTCACGAGGATCGACAGCTCCGGCATGGAGTCGAGGGCGTTGAGGGCGGCGCGGTGCTCGGCCAGCGCTCGCCGTGTGTCGCCGGCCTGGGCGAGGGCGCGGCCGTATCCCGCCCTCGCCCAGGCCGTGAGTTGCGGGCCCGCCGACGTCTCGTCCAGGGTGGCGGTGATGGCCTGGTACGCGGCGAGCGCGGTGGTGAGGTCGCCCGTCCGGCGGGCGAGTTCCGCCTCCGCGAGGCGGAACTCCAGGAGGCAGTGTTCGGCGATGCCGTCGACGACGCCGCCGCGCGCTTTGGCGAGGGCGGCGGCAGCGCCGGCGAGGTCGCCGTTCGCCGCCCTGACCCCTGCCATGCGGCTCAGCGTGGAGATGGTCTCCTCGGGCACGAGCCAGTCGTCGGTGAGCCTGTCGACCTCGGTGAGCAGCTCGGTGGTGCTACTCGCGTCGCCGCGGGCCGCGCGCAGGGTGGCCAGGGTGATCAGGGCTTCGCTGAGCCCCCAGCGCTCGCCGATGTCGCGGAACCCCGCCACCGCCTGCTCCAGGTCCAGTTCGACCTCGGCGACGGCGGTGCCCGCGCCGGACCGGATCATCCGGGCCGAGCTCGCCAGCCACGGGTCGGAGTCGCCCGCGTAGCGGGCGAGCAGCTCACCGGCGCGTTCGGTCCGGCCGGACATCGCCGCGAGGAGGGCGCGGCCGATCCGCAGCAGCGGGTGCACGGGCCCTTCGGCCTCGGCCAGCCCGATCAGGTCGTCCATGCGGCGGCAGATCTCCTGCAACGACCGGGGTTCGCGCAGGACGCGGCCGATGCGGCTCATGCCCCAGGCGAACACGCAGCCGGCGTACGCGCGGACCAGGCCGGGCGGCGGGGTTTCGCCGACGAGGGCGAGGACCTGCCCGGCCCAGACCGCCGCCTCGGTGCGGTAGCCGCCGAACCACCAGTACCAGTTGAGGCTGCCGCACAGGCGCACCGCCGTCACGGTCTCGCCGCTGTCGATCGCCCAGCGCAGGACCGCGTTGAGGTTGTCGTGCTCGGCCGCGAGCCGGCGGATCCAGGTCATCTGGTCGGCGGTGCGCAGCCGCGGCTCGGCGTTCTCGGCGAGGGCGATGAGGTGCTCGGCGTGCCGCCGCCACAGCCGCGTGGCCTCGCCGGACTCGGCGAGGCGTTCGGCGGCGTACGCGCGGATGGTCTCCAGCATGCGGTAGCGGCCCGCGTCGTCGACCTCGACGAGGGACTTGTCCACCAGCGCGGCGAGGTCGGCGGCGTCGGCGGCGCAGACCTGCTCCACGCTGTCCAGCGTGGCGCCGCCGGCGAACACCGAGAGCCGCCGGGCGAGCCGGCGTTCCGCCTCGGTCAGCAGGTCCCAGCTCCACGCCACGACGGCGCGCAGCGTCTGGTGCCGTGGCAGCGCCACGCGGCTTCCGGCGGTCAGCAGCCGGAACCGGTCGTCGAGACGCTCGGCGATCTGGGCCGGGGTGAGGGCGCGAATGCGGGCGGCGGCCAGCTCGATCGCCAGGGGCAGGCCGTCGAGGCTGCGGCAGATCGCGGTGACGGCCGGGGCGTTGCCGGTGTCGAGCGTGAAGCCGGGGCGCACGTTCGCGGCGCGGTCCGCGAACAGCCGTACGGCGGGGTAGCGGGCGGCTTCGCGCGGGTCGAGGTGGCCGGCGGGGGGCAGCCCGAGCGGCGTGATCAGCAGCAGCGCCTCGCCCGGCACGCCGAGCGGCTCGCGGCTCGTGGCCACGATCACGATGTCGGGGCATTCGCGCAGCAGCAGGTCGGCGAGCTCCGCGGCGGCGTCGACGACGTGCTCGCAGTTGTCGAGCACCAGCAGCAGGGTCCGGCCGGTCAGCGCGGCCGTCACCCTGCGGCGGGGGTCGGCGCCGCCTCTGCCGGCGCCGCCTCTGCCGGTGCCGTCTCCGTCGGTGCCGCCGAGGGCGTCGAGCACCGCGTGCGGCACGTCCACAGGGTCCCTGATCGGGGCCAGTTCGGCCAGCCGCACGCCGTCGGGCCACTCGTCCTGATGGGCGGCGGCCAGTTCGATGGCGAGCCGGGTCTTGCCGCCGCCGCCGGGGCCGACGATCGTGACCAGCCGGGAGCCGGCGACGAGTTCGGCCAGGAGCCTCAGCTCGTCCTCGCGGCCGACGAAGCTCGTGAGCGAGGGCCGGATGCGGCCCGGGTGGCGCGGGCTGCCCGGGTGGCGCGGTGCCGGGGCGGGGCGGCGGGCGTGGCCGCGCAGGACGGCGAGGTGGGCGGCGGCGAGCTCCTCGCCGGGGTCGACGCCGAGCTCGTCGGCGAGCCGGCGGCGGGTCGCCTCGAACAGGGCGAGCGCGTCGGCCTGCCGCCCGGCCGCCGCGAGGGCCCGTACGGCGAGCGCGCACAGCCGTTCCCGCAGCGGGGCGGCCGCGACCTCGGCCGTCAGGTCGATTTCCCGGCCGGCGGCCAGGCACGCCTCGGCGTGGGCCTCGACGGCGGCGAGGCGGCGTTCCTCCAGCGGGGCGGCCAGGGCGTCGAGGGCGTCCAGGTGCGGCAGTCCGCGCAGGTCGGCGAGCGCCGGGCCCCGCCACAGGGCCAGTGCCTCGTCGAGGACGGCCGCCCGCCGGGCCGGGTCGGCGTGATCGCGGGCACGGTCGGCGAGTGCGGCGAACCGGTGGGCGTCGACGGCCTCCGGCGGGAGGTCGAGCAGGTAGCCGCCGGAGCGGCCCACGATGGCGTCCACCGGCCGGAGGGCGGCGCGGAGCCGCTTGACCAGGGTCTGCAGGGCGTTGACGGGGTTGGCCGGGGGCCGGTCGCCCCACAGGGTGGCGACCAGGCGGGCGGCGGGCACCGGGTGGCCCGGGTCGAGGGCGAGCGTCGCCAGCAGGGCACGGACGCGCGGCCCGCCGACGGGCACCGGCTCGCCGTCGTGGTCGACGGCGAGCGGCCCGAGGACGCGGATCCGCACGGTGCTCACCTCCCCTCGTGCCCTCGTGTGCGTTCCAGTGTCGCCGTGTCGTGCGGCGCGATGGTCGGCCACCTACCGGCGGGGGTCTCGCGCCGCCGGTAGGCGGCCCGCTTCGGGGCTAGTCCAGGCCGCGCCGGCCCGGAGTCCAGAACGGTTTGGTGATCACGTTCCGGCAGTGCCATCCGCGTTCGGTCACCAGGTGGGCGCGGATGGCCTGGATGGTGCGGGCCTCTCCGGCCAGGTAGGCGACGCCGGGCTCGTCGGGCAGTTCCAGGGATCGTACGGCGTCCACGAGGATGCCGGACGGCGCCGCCGGGGCGCCGTCGCGGGACACGTGGACGAGGTCGGCGGCGCGGGGCAGGCGGAGGTGGTCGCCGTCGGTGGCGGCTTCGACGGCGCCCCACACCCAGGCGTCGGCGGGCAGGGCCCGGAGCATCGCGCCGAAGGCGACGGAGGCGGTTTCGTCTCCGGCGAACAGGTGGTAGGGGGCGTCCGGGCGTGTCACGAAGTTCCCCTGCGGCTTGGACAGCATCACCGGCCTGCCGGCCCGTGCCCGCCGCGCCCAGGTGGCGCCGGGCGCGTCACCGCCGTGGTCCAGCATGACGAGGTCCAGGGTGCCGGCGCCGGGGTCGCGGTCCCAGATCGAGTAGGTGCGCAGGGCGTCGCGTCCGGCGAGGGAGCGCCAGGTGGCGGCGCGGCCGTCGCCGACGTGCAGCCTGACGTGCTGGCCGGGGCGCCAGGACGGCCAGTTGAGCTCCGGGCCGGCGATGCGCACGCGGCGCATCCGCGGGGTCAGCTGCTCGACGTGCGCGATCTCCGCGGTGAGGAAGAGCCGCTCCAGCATGCGACGTCTCGGCCGGGTCGTCACCATGGAATCGCCTGGGTGCCGGTGCGGCCGAGACGGCGGTGGCGAGAACACGAAAACACGTCGCAAACCTATCGCGATATATCGTCAAGCGCCAATCCTCCTTGAGAAGGATCCGCCTCCTCCGTGAGGACCAGGCCGAAAACCGCTGGCGGCCCCCCAAGGGGCGGACCTACCCTCGATCAACGGAAGCGGCCGTGGCAGAGGGCACGGGTCACGGACTCGGCGGCGGGAGTGGCGTCCCCCGCCAGGTCGAGGCGGTCCGCGCGTCCGGTGCGGCTCACGCCGGCCGGATCGGGCGCGACGCCCTCCGGCACGATCGGCCGCGCCCGGGCCGCCCCGGCGAGAGGCACGGCGCGACGCGGATCCCTGAGCCGCCGGCGGCCGTTCCCCGACCCGCGGATCAGGGAGGCGGGCACCGCATCTCGGGGAGATCCCGCATGGCCTCGGGCGACGCGGCGCGAAAGGGTGCTGGGAGACCCTTGCGACGACCGGAGCGCATATGTCCCATGCCCTACTCGAGTACGTCGGCCAGGTCATGTCCTCGCCGTGGGTGTACGTCCTGCTGGCGGCGATGGCCGCCGCCGACGCGTTCCTCCCGGCGGTGCCGAGCGAGACCGCCGTGATCACCGCCGCGGTGTTCGCCACGGTCAGCGGCACGCCCAACCTCGTGCTCATCGTCGTCGCGGCCGCGGTGGGGGCGTTCGCCGGCGATCACGTGTCCTATCTGCTCGGCCGCTCGTCGATCGGCAGGCTGCGCGGACGGCGCCGCACCAAGGCGGTGTTCGATCGCGGCGGGGCCATGCTGAAGGACCGTGGCGGGCTGATTCTGGTGATCGCCCGGTTCATCCCCGGCGCCCGCACCGCGATGACGATCACGGCGGGGTCGGTGGCGTACCCCTTGCGGTCCTTCGCGTGCTTCGAGGCGGTCGCCGTGGTGGCCTGGGGGGTGTACGCCACGCTGATCGGCTGTGTCGGCGGGATGGCCTTCGCCGAGGAACCGCTGAAGGCGGTGCTGCTCGGCTGCGGCGTGGCGCTCGTCATCACCGCGCTGGTGGAGGGCGTCCGATACCTGCGGCGGCGTGCCGCCGCCCGCGCCGCCGCCCCTCCGGACCCCGCGGCCGAGCTGGTCGGGGCCCGCCCCAAGGACCGGTGAACCGTGGAGAATGTAGTGATTCACACGGGTTCGGGAGGTTTTGCCATGAAATGCGCGCTTGTCACGGGGGCGTCGCGAGGACTGGGGGCGGCGATCGCCGAGCGGCTGGCCGCCGACGGCCGCACCGTCATCGTCAACTACGCCCACGACACGGCCGGAGCGACCGCCGTGGCCGAGCGCATCACGGCCCGGGGCGGCACCGCCCTGGTGTCCCGGTTCGATGTGACCGATGAGGACGAGGTGCGCGACGCGATCGGGGAGATCCAGCGCGCCGCCGGCCCGATCGGCGTGGTGGTCAACAACGCGACCGGGCCGCAGCCGGAGATCCCCGTCGACAAGCTCACCTGGGACGATCATCTCGACCAGCTGCGCTTCTTCGTCAAGGCGCCGCTGCTGATCCTGCAGGCCGTGCTGCCCGGCATGCGCGAGGCGCGCACCGGGCGCATCATCAACATCGGCAGCGAGGTGACCGACCTCGGCAACCCGGAGTTCGCGCAGTACGTCAGCGCCAAGGCCGCCATGCACGGGCTGACCCGCTCCTGGGCCCGGGCCCTCGGCCCCGACGGCATCACCGTCAACACCATCGAGCCCGGCTGGATCCCGGTCGAACGGCACGCCGGGTTGGACGTCACGGCGTACGAGTCGACCCTGCCGCTGGGCCACATGGGGGTGCCCGCCGACGTGGCCGACGCGGTGGCGTTCCTCGCCTCGCCTGCCGCCCGCTTCATCACCGGCCAGCGGCTCGCCGTCAACGGCGGCAAGACGATGACCTGACCGGCGGGCCCCTCCGCCCCCGGCATTATTTCATCGCGTGTTGACTTTTGGCCCGCACGGCGTTTCCATGGTGCTCCACCGTGTGCATGGCACCTGGAGGCGCGATCATGACCGCTCCCCTCACGCTGAGCCTCGACGACGTCGCCGAGGACATGCTCGGCCTCGCCGGCGGCAAGGCCGTCAACCTCGGCGTGCTCCTGCGCGCCGGCTTCCCGGTGCCCGCCGGCTGCTGCGTCACGACGGAGGCGTACCGGCGGGTCACGGCGGCGACGGGCCTCCCCGAGATCGTCGCCAAGCTCGACGACCTCGGTGCCGGCGACCCCCGCGCGCTCGCCGAGCTCGCCGCCCGGGCCCGTGAACTGATCGGCGCCGCCTCCGTGCCCGCCGACATCGCCGACGCCATCAAGGCGGCCGCCGCGCCGCACGTCGCGGCGGGGCCGGTCGCGGTGCGCTCGTCGGCCACGGCCGAGGACCTGCCGCACGCCAGCTTCGCCGGGCAGCAGGACACCTACCTCGACGTCACCGGCCTCGACGCGACACTCGACGCGGTGCGCCGCTGCTGGGCCTCACTGTGGACCGACCGCGCGGTCGCCTACCGCGCGGCGCACGGCGTGAGCCACGACGCCGTACGGCTCGCCGTCGTCGTCCAGCGCATGGTGCCCGCCGAGGTGGCCGGCGTGCTGTTCACGGCGGACCCGGTGACGGGACGCAGGCGGCAGGCGGTGATCGACGCGGCCCCCGGCCTCGGCGAGGCCGTCGTGTCCGGCTCGGTCGACCCCGACCGGTTCGTCGTCGCCCCCGACGGCCACATCACCACGACCCTGCCGCCCGGCCGCCGCGAGCCCTGCCTCACCGCGGACCAGGTGGCCCGGCTCGCCGCCCTCGGCAGGCGGGTCGAAGACCACTACGGGGCACCGCAGGACACCGAGTGGGCGCTCGACACGGCAGGCGAGTTCTGGCTGACACAGGCACGGCCCGTCACCACGCTCTACCCGGTGCCCCAGAGCGCGCTCGCGGCGTCCGGCGGCCCGCGCGTCTACCTCTGCTTCAGCCTCGCCCAAGGGCTGCACCGCCCCATCACCCCCATGGGGGTCGCCGCGCTGCGCCTGCTGAGCGCGTCGCTCGCGGCCGTGGCCGGCAGGCCCGTGCCCGACCCCCGGGCAGGGGCGCCGGTCTTCGCGGTGGCCGGCGAGCGGGTCTACCTCGACTTCACGGCGGCCGTCCGCAGCGATGTGGGCCGCGCCATCATCCCGAAGGGCCTCGACTTCATGGAGGCGCGTTCGGCGGCCGTGCTGCGCAGCCTTGGCGCACAGCCGGAGCTGTCCGTCGTCAGCCGGTCCCGGCGGCCGTTCCTGCGCGTGATGGCACGCATCGCGCGGCGCCACCGCGTGCCGGTGCGGCTGCTGCGCGCCCTCATCGTCCCCGAGACGGAGGTCCGCCGCGCCCGGGGCAGGCTCGACGGGCTGCGGTCCCGGCTCGACCCGCCCGGCACACCCACGGCGGCCGACCGCCTCGACCACGTCGAACGGGTCCTGAGCGGCCAGGTCGCCCCGCTGCTGGTCGAAACCCTCCCCGTCGCGGCGGCCGGGTTCCTCGGGCTCGGGCTCGCCGCGTGGCTGCTCGGCGACCGGGCACGCCGCGGAGAACTGTCCGACGTGCTGCGGGGCCTGCCCGACAACGTGACCACCGAGATGGACCTGGCCCTGTGGGACCTGGCGACACGGGTGCGGGCCGACCCGGAGTCGGCCCGCCTCATCGCCGGCACGCCGCCCGCCGACATCGCCCGGCGCGTCGGCACACTGCCGCCGGTGCTGGAGGAAGGGCTGGCGGAGTTCCTGGCGGCGTACGGGGGGCGGGCGGTCGCCGAGATCGACCTCGGGGTGCCGCGCTGGTCCGACGACCCCGAGCACATCATCGGCGTGCTTGCCAACTACCTGCGGCTGGACGACCCGGACCTCGCGCCCGACGCGCAGTTCCGGCGGGGCGCAGCCGCGGCCGAGGCGACGATCGCCGAACTGGCCGGGCGGGTCGGCCCGCTGCGCCGGCCGCTCGTCCGCTTCGGGCTGCGCAGGGCGCGGCGGCTCGCCGGGCTGCGCGAGCTGCCCAAGTTCCTGGTGATCACGGCGTTCGCGGCGATGCGGCGCCAGCTCGCCGCCGTCGGCGCCGAACTCGCCGCGGCCGGCCGCATCGGCGACCCCGCCGACGTCTTCTTCCTCGACCTGTACGACGCGCGGGCCGGGCTCGGCGGCGCCGACCTGCGCGAACTCGTGGCGGAACGACGAGCGGCGTACGAGCGGGAGATGCGCCGCCGGCACGTGCCCAGGGT
This sequence comes from Actinomycetales bacterium, assembly GCA_044507605.1. Taxonomy (GTDB): domain Bacteria; phylum Actinomycetota; class Actinomycetes; order Streptosporangiales; family Streptosporangiaceae; genus Thermopolyspora. Next base: position 12,983 of record JBIQJI010000069.1, read on the forward strand.
GCTGCTGTCGGACGGCACCGAGCCCGAGGCGGTCGCGGGGATGGTGGCCGGTGCGGCGGCGGGTACGGTCGCCGAGGGCGCGCTCACCGGCACCCCGGCCTCATCGGGCGTCGTGACCGGCACGGCGCGGGTCGTCCTCGACCCGGTCGGCGCCCGGCTCGAACCCGGCGAGATCCTCGTCGCGCCCTCGACCGACCCCGGCTGGACCCCCCTGTTCCTCACCGCCGGCGGGCTGGTGATGGAGATGGGCGGCGCCAACTCGCACGGCGCGGTCGTCGCCCGCGAGTACGGCATCCCCGCCGTGGTCGGCGTGCACGGGGCGACCGAACGCATCGAGCCGGGCAGCCGGATCACCGTCGACGGCACCGCCGGCTCCATCGTCATCGAGCCGGACGGCGAACCCACGGGCGCGTGACCCCCCGCCGGACGATCGGTGAGCCCTCCTCGGATTCGCCGGTGTGAGCCCTTTCCGCCGGGCGGGAGGGTACGGGCGCGAAGACCATGAGCGCGACGGGCGTGGACGCGGGGGCCCGTGGGTAGCCGACCGGCATGGCCAGGGACAGGCTCCACACGTACCGGGGCAGACGGGACCCCCGGCGGACGCCCGAACCGGTGCCCGGCCAGGGGTCCCTCCCCCAGGGCGACGACGACACGTTCGTGATCCAGGAGCACCACGCGCGGCGGCTGCACTGGGACTTCCGGCTCGAACGCGGCGGCGTGCTGGTGTCGTGGGCGATTCCCAGGGGCATGCCGCGCGATCCCCGTACCAACCACCTCGCCGTGCACACCGAGGACCATCCGCTGGAGTACGCCGCCTTCCACGGCGAGATCCCCCAGGGGGAGTACGGCGGCGGCACGGTGACGATTTGGGACCGCGGCCGGTACGACACCGAGAAGTGGACCGACCGCGAGGTCAAGGTCGTGCTGCACGGGGCCCGTGTGTCCGGCAGGTACGTGCTGTTCCAGACCGGCGGCGAGAACTGGCTGATCCACCGCATGGACCCGCCCGACGCGGCCGAGCCCCTGCCGGCCCGCCCCATGCTCGCCGAGGAGCGGCCGCGCATGCCGGCGAAACGGGACGACTACGCGTTCGAGTTCGCGTGGGGCGGCACGCGGGCGCTCGCCGCCGTCGAGGGCGGGCGGCTGCGGCTCACCGACGCCGACGGCACCGACATCACCGACCGGCACCGCGAGCTGCGCGCCCTCGGCGAGTCGCTCGGGGCGGGGCCCACGCTGCTCGACGGCGAGATCACCGAGCTCGACGGCACCCCCACCTATGTGATCTTCGACGTGTTGTACCTCGACGGGCGGCCGCTGCTCGACGAGCCCTACTCCGCGCGGCGCGAAACCCTCGACGGGCTGCGGCCGGCCGGCCCGCACTGGCAGACCGCGCCGTCGTTCCCGGGCGACGGCGCGGCCGTGCGCGACGTGGCGGCCCGGCGCGGGCTGCCCGCCATCGTCGCCAAGCGGCTCGACTCGCCGTACGAACCCGGCACGCGGTCGGCGGCGTGGCTCCGGGTGCCCACCGGACGTTGACCCGGGCCGCGCCGAACCGGCCGGTGCCGAACCCACGTGCGACGCCGGACCGGCCGATGACGCGCCGGTGGGGGCCGGGCCGGACGGTGTTCGGCCGGTCGGTGCCGGACCGGGTTGCTCAACCGGGCTGTTCAACCGGCCTGCTCGGCCGGGCGCTGTTGGGCGGGAGCACGGTCAGGCGTTGATCGCGGCCGTCGAGTCGCGCAGCGGCGTCGCCGAGCGGCCGCTCAGCGCGGTGAGGATCTCGGCGCAGATGGCGAGGGCGGTCTCCTCGGGGCCGCGCGCGCCGAGGTCGAGGCCGACCGGGCTGTGGATCGCGGTGATCGCGTCGTCGGGCAGGCCCTGCTCGCGGAGCCGCTCGGCCCGCGCGGCCACGGTGTGGCGGGCGCCGAGCGCCCCGACGTACGGCAGGCCGGCCCGCAGCGCGGCGGCGAGCACCGGCGTGTAGACCTCGGGGTCGTGGCTCAGCACGACCAGGCAGGTGTTGGCGGCGAACCGCTCCACCGTGCGCTTCGGGGTCTCGGTCACGGCACAGTCCCAGCCGAGCAGCGCGGCCTGGCGCTCCAGGGCGGTCGCCAGCACGCCCGTGCCGACCACGGTCACGGAGGGGGCGGCGCTGGAGATCTCCACCAGGTGCGGCGCGCCGGCGATGTCGACGATCTCGCGGGCGCCACGCGCCTTGGCCAGCCGGCGCCGCGCGTATCTCACCGCCTCCTCGGTGGCCTCGCCGAGCGAGCCGTGCACGGCGTCGGCCGTCACGACCAGGCTGGTGCCCGGAGGGTCGAGGGGGGTGACGAGCGCGGCGCCGCGTGGCTCGCAGATGGCCTCCCACCAGGCCGGTGGCACCGCGGCCAGGGGCTGCACCAGCAGCCTCGCGCTGCCGCCGCAGCCGAGGCCGCAGCGCACGGCGTCGGCCTCGGACAGCTCGACGGGCAGCAGGCGGGCCGCGCCGCCCGCCAGCACCGCCCGCGCGGCCTCGTCGATCCGAGTGTCGGCGGCGCCGCCGTACAGGCCGCCCGCGCGCTCGCCGTCCGCGTTCACGGCGTAGGCGGCGTCGGGGCGGCGGGCCCCGATGCCCGACTCTTCGGCGGCACGCACGATCACGCCGGGCCGGTCGGCCGCGGCCCAGCGTCGCATGGTCAGGGCGAGTTCCCGCATGCCCCCATTACAGCAGCACCGCCCGGCGGTCCCCACCGGGCTCCCGGCTCAGGAGTCGAAGCCGGCGCCCAGCCGGTCGAGCGCGCGCAGCCACAGGTTGCGGCGGCCCTCGCGCCGGTCGGCGCGGGCCAGCGACCAGCGGGTCAGCTGGATCACCCCCGAGCGCAGCGGCTCGGGCGGGAACGGCACCGGTTTGCCGGTGACCATGCGCAGCCGGGTGCGCTCGGTGTCGCGGCCGTCGAGCAGGTCGAGCAGGACGGCGGCGCCGAACCGGGTCGCGCCGACCCCGAGCCCGGTGTAGCCGGCGGCGTAGGCCAGGCGGGAGCCGTACGCCGTGCCGAAGAACGCGGTGAACCTGCTGCAGGTGTCGATCACGCCGCCCCACCTGTGCGTGAACCGCAGCCCGGCCAGCTGCGGGAACGTCTGGAAGAAGTGCGCGGCGAGCTTCTCGAACGTCGCGTCGCGCTGCTCCTGGGCCGCCCGGATCAGGCCGCCGTTGTAGTAGACCGCGTCGTAGCCGCCCCACAGGATGCGGTCGTCGGCGGTCAGCCGGTAGTAGTGGAACCTGTTGCCGGCGTCGGAGACGCCCTGGCGGTGCCGCCAGCCGACCTCGGCCAGCAGCTCGGCCGGCACCGGCTCGGTCATCAGGACGTAGTCGTACACCGGCACCACGAAGTGCCGTATCCGCCGCAGCAGCGGCGGGAAGGCGCCCGTGCCGAGGGCGACCCGGCGGGCCGTGACGGTGCCGTACGGCGTGCCGACGCCCAGCGCGGCGCCCTCATCGGTCAGCGAGCGGGCGGGGGTGTGCTCGTAGATCCGCACGCCGAGCGACAGGCAGGCGGCGCGCAGCCCCCAGGCCAGCCGCGCCGGGTCGAGCAGGGCGCAGCCGTCGCGGTCCCAGACCGCGCCGAGGTAGGTGGGCGAGTCGATCTCGGCCCGGACCTCGTCGCGGTCGAGGACCCGCAGGTGCGGGGCGTCCGGGCCGAGGCCGCGCGCCTGCGCCGCCTCCTCGGCGAGGCCGTCGAGGTGCCAGCGCTCGGTGGCGACGGTCAGGTCGCCCGTGCGCTCGAAGCCGCAGTCGATGCCGTAGCGGGCGATGGTGGCCTCGATGCCGTCGAGGTTCTCGGCGCCCAGGCGGGTGAGGGCCGGCATCTGCTCGGGCCAGCGGGCCATGCCGTTGCCGAGCCCGTGGGTGATGCTCGCGGCGCAGAAGCCGCCGTTGCGGCCCGAGGCGGCCCAGCCGACCTGCCGCCCCTCGACGAGCACGACGTCGAGCGAGGGGTCGCGTTCCTTGGCGAGCAGGGCGGTCCACAGCCCGGAGAAGCCGCCGCCGACCACCGCCAGATCGGCGGTGGTGTCGCCCACCAGCCTCGGCAGCGGCGCGGGGGCGGCGGTGAGCCAGTACGGCCGCCGCTCGGCGTCGGCCAGCGCCCTGCGCACGTCGGCCCGCCGCACCTCAGGTCCTCCCGCGCCGGACGCCGGCCACGGCGATGAGCGCACCCGCCACGAAGATCAGCGTGCCCATGACGTTGACCTGCGGCGGGATGCCCACCCGCGTGGCGCCCCAGATCCACAGCGGGAACGTCACCGTGCCGCCCGAGGTGAAGTTGGTGATGATGAAGTCGTCGATGGACAGCGCGAAGGCGAGCAGCGATCCCGCCAGCACCCCCGGGAAGATCATCGGCAGGGTGACGAGGCGGAACGTCGCCCAGCCGCCCGCGCCGAGGTCCCTGGCCGCCTCCTCCAGGGCCGGGTCGAGCGTCATCACCCTGGCCCGCACGGTCACCGCGACGAACGAGATCGAGAACATCACGTGCGAGACGAGGATCGTGCCGAAGCCGAGCGGCACGGCGAACGTCACGAACAGCGACAGCAGCGACGCGCCCATGACGATCTCCGCGCACGAGATCGCCGCGAACATCACGACGTTGAGCGCGCCCGCGCCGCGGAAACGGTACCGGCCCAGCGCCAGCCCGATCAGCGTGCCCAGCACGCCCGCGATCAGCATGGTGAGCACCGCGACCAGCAGCGAGGTCCGCAGCGCGCCGGTCAGGTCGGGGATGTCGAACAGGTGCCGGTACCACTTGAGGGTGAAGCCCTGCCAGGTGGTGTTGAACCTGCCCCGGGTGTCGTTGAAGCCGAACAGGATCATGACGGCGATGGGCAGGCACAACCAGGCGATCACCAGCCAGGTCCAGATCAGCAGCAGCCGGCCGCGCCACGCGCCACGAGAGGTCATCGGGCGGCCACCTCCAGCACGTCCTCGGTGCCGAGCACCCGCGCGTACACGAAGATGCCGGCGAGCAGCAGCGCCATCAGCGTGAACGACAGCGCCGACGCCACGGGGTAGTCCTGGGTGGACAGATACTGGCGCTGGATGACGTTGCCGATCATGGTGTTGCCGGTGCCGCCGAGCACCGAGGCGGTGACGTAGTCGGAGCTGGCCGGCACGAACGTCATCAGCACCCCGGCGAACACCCCCGGCAGCGACAGCGGCAGCACGACCCGCAGGAACGTCTGCGCCCGGCCGGCGTACAGGTCGGCCGCGGCCTCCAGGACCCGCGGGTCGATCCGCTCCAGCGCCACGTAGATCGGCAGCACCATGAACGGCAGGTAGCTGTAGGCGAGCCCGAGGACGACCGCGTAGCCGGTGGCCAGCACGTGGAAGTCCCGCGGCAGCAGGCCGGCGTCCTTCAGCGGGCCGAGCAGCAGCCCGTCGTCGGACAGCAGGAACTGCCACGAGATCGTGCGCAGCACGAACGACACCAGGAACGGCAGGAGCAGCAGGAACAGGTACATCGCCTTGCGCCGGCCGCCCCGGAAGGCGATCCAGTACGCCACCGGGAAGCCGATCACGATCTGGATGACCGTGGCCGCCAGGCCGTACAGCAGCGACCTGACGATCTGGTCGTGGTAGCGGGTGACGCCGTCGAGGTAGTTCTGCCAGTGCCAGGTGAGCGCGAAGCCGTCGACGACGTTGCCCTGCTGGAGGGACAGCGACAGCATGGCGACCATCGGGACCACGAAGAAGATGGCCAGCCAGAGGCCGCCGGGGAGGATCAGCGCGTAGGGGGTCAGCGCCGCCCGCAGCCGATGCCCGGTCATGCCGTGGTGATGGGCTGGAAGATCGACTCGTAGGTCTTCTGCTCGGCGGTGTCCTTGAAGCTCCGGTAGGTGCGCAGTTTGGCGTAGTCGGCGTCGGAGGGGAACACCAGCGGGCTGTCGGCGATCGTCTCCAGGGTCTTCTTGTCGTCTCCGCTCGCCTTGGCGGCGTCGTCCCTGATGATCTGCCGGGCGGCCGGCACCGGCGTGATGTAGTTGATGTACTCGGCCAGGCTCGCGGCGATGGCGGGCTCGTAGAAGAAGTCCATCAGGCCGATGGCGTCGACCGGGTTGACGGCGGTCTTGGGGATCATCATGTTGTCGGTCCAGATGGTCGCGCCCTCCTCGGGGATCACGAACTTCAGGTCCGTGCCGTCGGAGACGTTCTTCTGGAAGATGTCGCCCGACCAGGCCTGGCAGATCCACAGGTCGCCTTTGCCCAGCGGATCGACATAGCTCTGGTCGTAGTATTTCCGGACGATTTCGGCGTCACGCTGCTCGGTGAGCCGGGCCGCCGCCTTCTCCCAGTCGGCCCGCGTCGACTTCTCCGGGTCGACGCCGATGAGGAACATCGCGGCGTTGCCGATCTCCTGCGCGTCGGCCATCATCCCGACCTTGCCCTTGTACTTCGGGTCCCACAGCGCCGAGAAACTGGTGGGCGGCGTGTCGATGTACTCGGGGTTGTAGGCGATGCCGGTGATCCCCGACGCCCAAGGGATGCTGTACACGTTGCCGGGGTCGAAGGCCTCCTTCTTGTACGCCGGGGCGGCGTTCTTCGCGAAGTTCGGCAGCCGGGAATGGTCCAGCGGCACCAGGTAGCCGAGCTGCACGAGCTGGGTGAACTGGATGCCGTTCGTGACCACCATCAGGTCGTAGTCGATCGGCTGCCCCGCCGCCAGCAGCGGCTGGATCTTGGCGAACCAGGTCTGGGTGTCGTCGATCACCTCCTTGTAGTTGACCGTCACGCCCGTCCGCTCGGTGTACTGCTTCAGCTCCGGCAGCTTGGGGTCCATGTACAGCGGCCAGTTGGCGAAGTCGACGTGCCCGTTGGCCTTCTTCCCGCTCCAGTACTTCTCGACGTCCGACTTTTCGGGCGGCGGAGCCTTCTTGCCCTGCACGCCGCAGGCGGCCAGGGCGAGCCCGGTGGCGCCGAGCCCGGCGAGCCGCAGGAAGTCGCGGCGGCCGCGGGTCAGCCCGCGCAGGAGGGCGGGGTCGGGTGGGGGGTTGGTCATGGGGTGGCTCCGCTTCCTATCACATATGAGTGGTGAGGCCGCCACGACAGCCACACGGCGTCCCCCCGCCGCGCCGACGTGGGATCGTCCTGGGCGTTCTGCTCGTACACGGTCACCTCGGCACCCCCGTCGAGGACGACCGCGTAGCTCGTGTACGTGCCGAGGTACACCACCTCCGACACGGTGCCGGGCACGGCGCTGAGCTCCCCCCGCGGCTCCTCCGCCGAGATCCTGATCTTCTCCGGGCGCACCGTGACCTGCACGGTGCCGCCGGACGCCGCGGCGGCGCCGTCCGCGTCGCCGACCAGCACCCGGCCCCGCTCCCCCAGCCGCAGCGCCGTCACGCCGTCGCCGCCCCCGACGACGGGGCCCGTCAGCAGGTTCGAGGTGCCGATGAACCCCGCCACGAACGCCGTGGCGGGCCGCTCGTAGATCTCCCGCGGGCCGGCCAGCTGCTCCACCAGGCCCTCGTTCATGACCGCGATGCGGTCGCTCATCGTGAGCGCCTCGCCCTGGTCGTGGGTGACGTACACGAACGTGATGCCGACATCGCGCTGGATCCGCTTCAGCTCCAGCTGCATCGCCTGGCGCAGCTTGAGATCGAGCGCCCCGAGCGGCTCGTCGAGCAGCAGCGCCCGGGGCCGGTTCACCAGGGCGCGGGCCAGCGCCACACGCTGCTGCTGGCCACCGGACATCTCCCGGGGACGACGCCGCTCGTGGCCCCCCAGGTCCACGATCTCCAGGATCTCCCCGACCCGCCGCCTGATCTCGGGGCCCGGCACCTTCTTGCGCCGCAGGCCGAACGCCACGTTGTCCCAGACGTTCATGTGCGGAAACAGGGCGTACGACTGGAACACCATGTTCACGTCGCGTTTGTTGGGCGCCACTCCGGTGACATCCTGGCCGTGCAGCCGGATGACGCCCCTCGTCGGCTCCTCGAAACCGGCGACCATGCGCATCGTGGTGGTCTTGCCGCAGCCCGACGGGCCGAGCAGGGAGAAGAACTCCCCCTCCGCGATGGACAGGCTGACGCCCCGCACCGCGGGCACGGTCTCGCCGTGCGCCACATAGTCCTTGACGACGCCGTCCAACTCGATGGCGGGCACCGCCGGGGCCCGGGCGGCCTCCGAGGCCCCGGGCAGGCCCGGCGCGACCGTGCCCTGACCCGCCTGGATATCCGTCATGTGCCGGCAAGCTCCTCCCGGCGGACCGCTGTATGCTGGGCTTCCCCACCGCGAGGGTCGCCGTATGCCGGGGATTATCACCCGCGCAAAACTTCTAGTCGAGAAAAATGGCCTTACGGTGCTGTCACGTTACGCGTACCTCATTCGCCGATGTAGTGCATGACGTGCTTGACCCGCGTGTAATCGTGCAGCCCGAAGACCGACAGGTCCTTGCCGTACCCCGAATGCTTGAAGCCGCCGTGCGGCATCTCCGACACGAACGGCAGGTGCGTGTTGACCCACACCACGCCGAAGTCCAGCTTGTTCGACACGCGCATGGCCCGGCCGTGGTCGGAGGTCCACACCGAGCCCGACAGGCCGTACTTCACGCCGTTGGCCTTGGCGAGCGCGTCGGCCTCATCGGTGAACGTCTGCACCGTGATGACCGGGCCGAACACCTCGGTCTGGATCATCTCGTCGTCCTGCCGCAGGCCGTCGACGACCGTCGGCGCGAAGAAGTAGCCCCGGTCACCGACCCGCTTGCCGCCGGTCACCACCTTCGCGTGACCCGGCGCCCGCTCGAAGAAACCCTCGACCCGGGCGAGCTGCACCGCGTTGTTGAGCGGGCCGTACGCCACGCCCTCCTCGTCCGGGCCGCCCGTCGTGGTGGCCGAGGCGGCCTGCGCGAGCGCCGCGACGAGCTGCTCGTGGATGCTCTCCTGCACGAGCACCCGGCACGCCGCCGTGCAGTCCTGGCCGGCGTTGTAGAAACCGGCCTCGGCGATGGCCCCGGCCACGGCGCCGATGTCCCTGACGTCGTCGAAGACGATCACCGGGGCCTTGCCGCCGAGCTCCAGATGCACCCGCTTGAGGTCGTCGGCCGCGGACCTCGCGACCTGCATGCCCGCCCCCACCGAGCCGGTGATGGCCACCATGCTCGCCGCCGGGTGGCCCACCACCAGGGCGCCGGTGCCCCGGTCGCCCACCACCACGTTGAAGACGCCCGGCGGCACCACCTCGCCGACGATCTCGGCGAGCTTGACCGTGGAGACCGGCGTGGTGTCGGACGGCTTCAGCACGATCGTGTTACCCGCCGCGAGCGCCGGGGCGATCTTCCACACGGCCATCATCAGCGGATAGTTCCACGGCGTGACCTGACCCACCACGCCGATCGGCTCGTACCGGACCACCGACGTGTGCCCGGCCAGGAACTCCGCGGAGGCCGGCCCCTCCAGCGTGCGCGCCGCGCCGGCGAAGAACCGGAAATGGTCGGCGGCCGGCGGCATCTCGTCGGCGGCGAACATCGCCCTCGGCTTGCCGGTGTTGCGCACCTCCGCGTCGATCAGCTCCTCGGCGTGCGCCTCGATGGCGTCGGCGATCTTGAGCAGCAGCGCCGACCGCTCGGCCGGAGTCGTGCCGCCCCAGCCCTCGAACGCCGCGGCAGCGGCGGCGTACGCCGCGTCCACGTCCTCCTGCCCCGAGATCGGGGCCTCCAGATACGCCTCCCCGGTGCACGGGTCGATCACGTCGGAGAACCTGCCGCTCTTGGCGTCCACGAGCGCCCCGTTGACGTAGTTGCGCAGTCGGCTGGTCACGTCGGCCTCCTCGGCAGTGGCGGGTGAATCACACCTCAGGATGGTGCGACTCTGACAGAGTATCTATGCTCTGACAAGCGAAATCGTGGCCAAAATGCAAGAGCACCACGAAATCACTTGAGCAGAGCCGCACGGCTGACGACTTGTCGCTGCACGGCCACGCCGGGCCGGGAATAGCCTGATAGCCCGCGCCGTACGGCGGCCGGGCACGTACAGGAGGACAGTGATGACGACGCCGCCCAAGGGGATGCGCCGCGACCCGGGCGCGCGCTCCGGGGCCGTGGTGCTCGACGAGATCTCCAAGCAGATCGTCGAACAACTCCAGACCGACGGGCGCAAGCCGTACGCCGCGATCGGCAAGGCCGTGGGGCTGTCGGAGGCGGCGGTGCGCCAGCGCGTGCAGCGGCTCCTCGAACTCGGCGTCATGCAGATCGTCGCGGTGACCGACCCGCTCACCCTCGGCTTCCCCCGCCAAGCCATGATCGCCATCAAGTGCGAGGGCGACCTCGAACTCGTCGCCGACGAGCTGGCGTCGATCACCGAGATCGACTACGTGGTGCTCACCGCCGGCTCGGTCGACATCATCGTCGAGGTCGTGTGCGAAGGCGATCATCATCTCCTGGAGATCCTCGGCAAGATTCGCGCCATCCCCAGTGTCCGCGCCACCGAGACCTTCGTCTACCTCAAGCTCCGCAAGCAGACCTACTCCTGGGGCACCCGCTGACCCACGAGCCACACCCGCACCGACGCGGCGCATCCCCTCGCGATCTTCACGGCCACATGGGATACTCCTCGTGTCCGCACGCGCACGAAAGGCGACACCATGCCGGTCAGGTCACGCCCCGCGAAGCTCAGCGCCTCCGCCGAGACACGGCACCGCCGGCTGCCCGCCACGACGCGCGAACTGTTCGACGCGCTACCGCCCCTCGACGGGCTCCGCACCGAGATCATGGAAGGCAAGCTCATCGTGAGCCCTGTCGGCACCCCCGAGCACGCCAGAGCCGCCATGCGGCTCTACCGCGCCCTGGTCCCGGTCATGGACCGCTATGGCTGGGAGGGGTTCGCCGGCAATGTGGACGTGTGCATCGACGGCACCCGTGATCCGGTGGAGCCGGACTTCGTCCTGGCTCCGACCGACTGCAAACGCTGGGGCACGCGCGAGCTGCTGTCCTCCGGCCTGGTGATGGTGGCCGAGATCGTGTCGCCGGGCAGCGTCGAGGCCGACCGCGACAAGAAGCCGGGCATCTATGCCGCCGGGGCGGTGCCGATCCTGCTGATCGTCGACCCTGTCGGCACCCCCGGCCACGTCACCGTGCTCAGCGAGCCCGTCGACGGCGCCTACCAGGCCGCCGCCAGGGTCGCCATGGGGGCGGTGCTTCACATCCCCGCCCCGGTAGACGTCGATCTCGATACGTCGATCTTCGAGTGGTGATCAGTCCGACAGGTCGCGCAGGTCCACCAGCTCGGCGGTCTTCACCAGGAACTCGTCCACCTCGGTCGCCAGGTAGCCGGGGCGGAACATGACGGTGGAGAACGTCGCCCGGCGCACCTCATCGGCCGTCAGCGGCCGCTCGGCCGTCCCGCGCAGCGTGGCCGCGACGCGGTCCAGGAACGCGTCCACCTCGTCCTCGTCGTAGCCCAGCCCGAGCCTGCCGGCGTGGAACGACGTCCGCTCGACCAGCACCGCCTGCTCCTCGAACCATTCCGGGGAGCCGACGACCGGTGTGGACACCGGCGTGCCGTCGTCGGCGGGGTCTGCGGTGCCGGCGGTGCCGGCCACCGGCGCCGCGTGGCCCCGCTCGGCTCCGCCCTTCCGCACGGGCTCCTCGTCGTCACCCGCCGGGCCCATGCCATGGCGGCCCAGCGCCGCGGCGCTCGCCGCTCCGTTCGCCGCGGCCCGGCCGTGCATCACACCAGGCGTGGCCTCGTCGTCACCGTCGCCCCCCTGCCCGGCCGCAGGGGCCGACGGCTGGAGTAAGCGCGACGACGGCGGGATCGGAGGGACATCCGACAGGTCCAGCACGCACGGGTCGGGCTCCGGCGCGGCGGCCCGCCCGCTCCTGGCCTCGATGGCGATGCTGAACGCCTCCAGCGCGAAGTCGACGGCCATCTCGTGGTAGCCGCCTCGTTTGACCTTGAATTGCGCCCGGCGGATCTCATCCGCCGTGATCGGTGCACCTTCCAGAATCCCGCGGCCCAACGTGCCCTCGATCCGCCGTATCAGGGCGTCCACCTGCTCGGGGTCATAGCCAGGGCGCATCGCCAACACCCGTGGAAAGCGGTTCACAGTTCCTCCGGTCCGCCCCCGTGCTCAGTCGATCACCATATTCTGCCGACCCCCGGCCGACAGAGAACCCGTATAGAGTGCCAGATCATGCGGCTGTCCAAGGTGTCCTTCAGGTACGCCCGGAAAAGCCCGTGGATTCTCCAGGAGATCGACCGCGAGCTGCCCGGCGGCCGCGTACTGGAGATCACCGGGCATAACGGCGCAGGCAAATCCACCCTGCTGCGGCTGCTCGCCGGTCTCGTCCCGCCCACCAGGGGAACGATCAGCGAGCGGCCCCGGCGCGTCGGCTACGCCCCCGAGGGCTTCCCGGCGGCGCAGCCGTTCACCGTCGCCGCGTACCTGCGGCACATGGCCCGCGTCCAGGCCGTGCCGCCGCGCGACGGCGAGGCGGCCGCCGGCGAGTGGGCGGAGCGGCTCGGCTTGGCACACCTGCTCGCCGTTCCGCTCCCTGACCTGTCCAAGGGCAGCGCGCACAAGGTGGGGCTCGTCCAGGCCCTGCTGGGCGGACCCGAGCTGCTGGTGCTCGACGAGCCGTTCGCGGGCCTCGACGAGCGTGCCCGCGCCGAACTCCGCGCGATCATTCTTGAGACGGCCGATCGCGGCGGCACCGTGGTCGTGAGCGACCATCAGGCCGAGCTGCGCGATGTGGCCGCCGTCGCCCACTGGCGGGTCGCCGACGGCACCGTGACCGATGCCGTGCCCGAACCCGCGGCACCCGGCGGGCCGTCGCCCGCGCCACGAGTCGTCATCGAGGTCACGGTCGACGCACGCGACGCCGCCGAGACCGAGCGCCGGCTCCGCGCCGAGGGGTACGACGCCACGATCCGGCGGCCGGCGGACGGCAAGGCCCGGACTCACGCCCAGGCCACCGCCCAGAAGGAGATCCGGGACGAGGCTCAGGCCGGGGCCGCCGACGAGGCCCGGGCGACGGCCCAGGCTCGGGCTCAGGCGGGGGCGCCCGAGGGAGCCCAGCACGGGGTCGGGGCAGGAGGGCGGGCATGAGCGCGGTGGCCGGGCTCGTCCGGTTCAAGGTGTCCGCCTACGTGCGGTCGCACCGCGCCGTGCAGCCGTTCCTCGCGCTGCTCGCGGTGCTGATCATCCTCTACTCGACCCGGGTGCCAGACGGCGCCGAGCTGTCCGCCTACACCGACTCGGCGGCGATCCTCGTCGTGGTGTTCGGCTGGGCCGCGCGGAGCCTCCTCGACACCGAGCCCGACGTGCAGCGGGCGATCTCGGCGTCGGCGGCGGGCCGCCCGCACCGCGAGGTCATCGGCGGGCTGCTCTCGGCCGCCGCCGTCGACCTCGTGCTCGCCGCCATCGCGGTGCTCGCGCCGCTGCTCATCGGCTTCACGTCCGCGCCGGGCGCCGCGGTGCTCGCCGGCGGAGTCGCGCTGCACCTGCTCAGCGTCGTCACCGGCGTGGCGCTCGGCGCGCTGACCAGCCGGGCCGTGCTCCCCTCGCCGGCCACGTCGCTGCTGACCCTGCTCGGCGGCTACGTCGCCATGGTGCTGCTCTGCCTCACGCCGCTCACGTGGCTGGCGCCGGTGCCGGTACTGCGCTGGATGCGCGACGCGAGCGACGGTGTCCTGCTGCCGGCCCTGCCCGCGCTGGCCGCCCAGACCCTGCTGTGGTCGGCGGCGGGCCTCACGGCGTACGCCGTCCTGAGACGCACGCGCCCCTAGGTCGTCTGCGTGGAGGCGGCGAGCTGGCCGCAGGCGCCGTCGATCTCGCGGCCCCGGGTGTCGCGCACCGTGACCGGGACACCGTGGAACTCCAGGCGGCGCACGAAGGCCGCTTCGTCCTGCGGCCGTGAGGCGGTCCACTTGGAGCCCGGCGTGGGGTTGAGCGGGATCAGGTTGACATGCGCCAGCCTGCCCTTCAGCAGCCGGCCCAGCCGGTCGGCCCGCCACTCCTGGTCGTTGATGTCCTTGATCAAGGCGTACTCGATGGAGACCCGCCTGCCGGTGCGGCCGGCGTAGTCCCACGCCGCGTCGAGGACCTCGCCGACCTGCCAGCGGGTGTTGACCGGGACGAGGGTGTCACGCAGCTCGTCGTCGGGGGCGTGCAGCGACACCGCGAGTGTCACCGGCAGCCCCTCATCGGCCAGCTTCCCGATGGCCGGCACCAGTCCCACAGTCGACACCGTCACGCCGCGCGCGGAAATGCCGAACCCCTCGGGCGCGGGGTCGACGAGACGGCGCACGGCGCCGATCACCGCCTTGTAGTTGGCGAGCGGCTCGCCCATGCCCATGAACACGATGTTGCTGACGCGGCCCGTGCCACCCGGCACCTCGCCACGCGCCAGCGCCCGGGCGCCCGCGGCGACCTGCTCGACGATCTCGGCGGTGGACAGGTTGCGGGTCAACCCCGCCTGGCCCGTGGCGCAGAACGGGCAGTTCATGCCGCAGCCGGCCTGCGACGACACGCACATCGTCACCCGGCCCGGGTAGCGCATGAGCACCGACTCGACCATCGCACCGTCGAACAGCCGCCACAGCGTCTTGCGGGTGGTGCCGCCGTCGCAGGCGACCTCCCTGACCGGGGTCAGCAGGTCGGGCAGCAGCTCCCCGGCCAGCCGCTCCCGCGACGCCGCCGGCAGATCGGTCATCAAGTCGGGCGAGCCGGTGAGTTTGGCGAAGTAATGCCGGGAAAGCTGATCGGCCCGGAACGGCTTCTCCCCCAGCTCGGCGACCGCCGTGCGACGCTCGGCCGCCGTCAGGTCCGCCAGGTGACGGGGAGGCTTGGCGCGGCGGGGCGCGACAAAGGTCAGCTGGGCGGTCATCGTGGTCTCTGGACCCCTTTACTGGCTCGAGGAAACGCCCCGGGAGGGAGGGTGGTGTTCACCGACACCAACCCGTACGGCAGTCGCACCCTCGTGGTGGCGACCGACAACGCTTCATCAGTAGCGTACCTGTGCGATCCACAAGGCGATGTCCACGGCGCCGTCTGGCTGGCCAACCACATCGCGGCCCCCGAGTCCGTCGACCTCGACCGGCTCGGCGCCGGGCTGCCGCCCGTGATGCCCCGCCGGAACACCGGGCACCCCTCCGGCCGGCCGCCCATCGACCCCGCCGCGCTGGACGTGCTGTGGTTCGAAGAAGGCGACGGAGTCGCCCTGTACGAGGCCGGGCGGCTGCTCGGCGTCATCCCCGGCTGGGCCGACATGGAGCGGGGCATGCCCGGCTACGCGCGCGACGCCATCGGGGAGACCCCGTTCGCCTGGTCGCTCGCCGAGGCCATGGAAGGGCTCGAACCCCGGCTGGCCAAGGCGCGGGCGTACTGGGAGTGGCGGCGGGCGGAGGGCTCCTGGGAGGCGTACCGGCAGCTCGTCATGGCACATCTCACCGAGCGGGTGGGCCCGCCGGGGCGGTACTGGGACATCAGCGGCGGCCGCCTGCCCACGGTGGGCGTCACCGAACGGCCGCCCACCGGCGGGCGCGACTATGCCGTGCTGTCGACGGTCGGGATGAGCTGCCAGCGCATGCCTCGCGTCGAGCTCTACATCGAGCGGCCCGACGCGTTCGCGCGGGTGGAGCTCGCCGTGGCGACCAGAGGCGAGCCCGGGGACGCCGCACGGCTGTTCCTGTGGCTCGCCCAGTACCCCTGGCATTCGGTCACCTGGCTGGGCCATGGGCACACCGCGCGCTGGCCCCGCGGCCGGACCCCCTTCCCCATCCCCGGCCCCAGCACCGGTCCCGCCCCCGGGCCTGTCACCGGCACCGGCACCGGTCCCTTCCCCGGTGCCTTCGCCGGCGCGGACCCCGGCGGCCGCGGCTACGAGGGGGTGCTCATGCTCGCCGACCTGCCGGCGCTGCCCGACCTGAGCGGGCTGTCCACCGGTGGCGACGTGGTGAAGTGGCTGTGGCTGATCCCCGTCACCGACGCCGAGCTGCGCTCGGCCGGACACGGCTACGAGTTCCTCGCCGACCGGGTGGCCGGCCGGGTGCCCCTGAGCGGCTAGGGCACGAAGATCGTGAGCAGGACCCAGGTGGGCACCAGGGTGAACAGGAGGGAGTCGAGGCGGTCCATCATGCCGCCGTGACCGGGCAGCAGGGTGCCCATGTCCTTGATGCCGAGATCACGCTTGATCACCGACTCGATCAGGTCGCCCAGCGTGGCGAACACCACGACGACGGCCCCCAGGACGGCCCCCTGCCACAGCCACCCGCCGAGCAGGAAGCGGACCATCAGCGCCCCGCAGACCACGCAGGCGATCGCCGACCCGGCGAAGCCCTCCCAGGTCTTCTTCGGGCTGATGATCGGCGACATCTTGTGCCTGCCGAACAGCACCCCGGCGTGGAACCCGCCGATGTCGCTGCAGACGGTCACGGCGATGAAGGTGATGATGCGGGCGGCGCCGTCGTCCTCGACCAGCATCAGCGGCACGAAGCCGGCGATCAGCGACGGATAGCCGCACATCAGCGCCGCCGCGGACGCGTCGCGCACGTATCCCGCCGTGCCCGCCGCCATGCCCGAGGCGTCGCCCGGCGGCGCCAGCATGCGCCACGCGAGCGTGACCATCAGCGTGATCGCGAACGCCCCCACCAGGAAGACGGCACCCCACCAGTAGGTGCCGACGATCATCGCGACCATGCCGGCGATCACCGGGATCAGCGGCACGTGAATGTCGCGCGTGGCGAACGACCTGGCCAGCTCGGTCAGGCCGATGCCCACCGCCGCGACGACCACCACGAGGAAGAGGACCTTGACGGTGTACAGCGACACGATGACGAGTGCGCCGAGCCCGACGCCGACACCGATCGCCGCCGGTAGGTTGCGCCCCGCGCGGGGACCCGGCGGGCCGCTCGGTGTCGTTCCGGCCGGGCTCGGGCCACCCTGCTCGGGGCCGCTCGCCCCGCTGTCGCCTGGGCCGTCCCCCACGACAGGCGCCATACCCGAACTAGAGGCATTGTCACGAATGTCCGGATCACTACCGCCGACCGTGCCGTGGGAGGCCGGCTCCGACGCCGCTGATTCCAAGGGGGGTCCCACACTCTTCCCGCTCGATCAGACCTCGAGCAGCTCGGCCTCTTTGTGCTTCAGCAGCTCGTCGATCTTCGCGACGTGCTTCTGGGTGAGGTCGTCGAGCTCCTTCTCGGCGCGCCGCACCTCGTCCTCACCCGACTCGCCGTCCTTGACGAGCTTGTCGAGAAGCTCCTTGGCGTGCCGACGGATGTTACGTATCGACACGCGGCTGCTCTCGGCCTTCGACCGGGCGATCTTGACGTACTCCTTGCGGCGCTCCTCCGACAGCTCGGGGAAGACGACCCGGATCACCTGCCCGTCGTTGCCGGGGTTGACGCCGAGGTCGCTGTCGCGGATGGCGCGCTCGATCGCGCTCAGCGAGCCCTTGTCGTACGGCTGGATGATGACCATCCGCGCCTCTGGCACGTGGAACGACGCCAGCTGCTGGATAGGGGTCGGTGTCCCGTAGTACTCAGCGCTGATCTTGTTGAACAACGACGGCGAGACCCGGCCGGTGCGGATACCGGCAAGGTCCTCCTTCGCCACCGCCACCGCCTTGTCCATCTTGTCCTCGGCTTCGAGGAGGGTTTCGTCAATCACTGCGGCTCCCTACTTTCCTGCCGGACACACCAGCGTCCCGATCTTTTCCCCGCGCACCGCCCGCAGGATGTTGCCCTCACCCATCAAGTCGAACACCACGATAGGCAAACCGTTGTCCATGCACATGCTGATCGCGGTGGCGTCCATGACCCCGAGACCGCGGCTGAGCACCTCACCGTAGTCGAGCCGGTCGAACCGCACGGCGTCGGGATTCTTGCGCGGATCGGAGTCGTAGACGCCGTCGACCTGCGTGCCCTTCAGCAGCGCCTCGGCGCCGACCTCGAGAGCACGCTGCGCCGCACCCGTGTCGGTGGAGAAGAAGGGCGAGCCCAGCCCGGCCCCGAAGATCACCACACGGCCCTTCTCCAGGTGCCGGATGGCGCGACGGGGCAGGAACGGCTCGGCGACCTGCTGCATCGTGATCGCCGTCTGCACGCGCGTGTCGACGCCCCGCTTCTCCAGGAAGTCCTGCAGCGCGAGACAGTTGATGACCGTGCCCAGCATGCCCATGTAGTCGGCCCGGGCCCGGTCCATGCCCCGCTCGGACAGCGCCGCCCCGCGGAACATGTTGCCGCCGCCGACCATCACCGCCACCTGCACGCCGCCGCGCACGGCCTCGGCGATCGAATCGGCGAGATGCGCGACGACCTCCGGATCGATGCCGAGCGGCTCCTTGCCGGCGAACGCCTCACCGGAAAGCTTGAGCATCACCCGCTTCCAGCGCAGCGGCGGCCCCGCATGCGGGGAAGCCGCCGGCGTGGAAGGTCGTTGTCTGTCCTGCACGACGGCGGCCTCCTCGTTCACGATCGGTGAGCGGATGTAGTGTGCCTAAGACTAAGCCTGGCCCACCTTGTACCGGGCGAAAGCGAGCACCTTCACGCCGGCCTCATCGGCCACCTTGGCGATCGACTTCTTGTTGTCCTTCACGAAAGCCTGCTCAAGCAGGGTGAAGTCGCGGTACCAGCCCTTGATACGTCCCTCGACGATCTTCGGCAGGGCGGCCTCGGGCTTGCCCTCCTCGCGGGTCATCTGCTCGAAGACCGAGCGCTCTTTCTCCAGCACGTCGGCCGGCACCTGGTTCGGGCTCAGGTACTTCGGCGCCATCGCGGCGGTGTGCTGCGCGATGTCCTTGGCCACCTGGGCGTTCGGAGTGTCGAGCTGAATCAGCACGCCGACCGTCGGCGGCAGCTGGGGGTCGGACTTGTGCAGGTACGAGGCGATGTAACCGCCCTCAAGCACCGTGAACCTGCGGATCTCGATCTTCTCGCCCAGCGCGGCGTTTGCCTCGTCCAGGTGCTCCTTGACCGTCTTGCCGTCGAGCTGCGACTCCAGCAGGCTCGGAACGTCGCTGGGGCGCGTCGCGATGACGTGGTCGACGACCCGCGCCGCCAGCTCCTGGAACCGCTCGCCCTTCGCGACGAAGTCGGTCTCGCAGTTGAGCTCGAGCAGCGCGGCCAGCGAGTCGCCCTCGTGCCGCGCGGCCACCAGGCCGTTGGAGGCGGTGCGGGCCTCGCGCTTGCCCACGTCCTTGGCGCCCTTGACGCGCAGCAGGTCGACCGCCCGGTCGAAGTCGCCCCCGGCCTCCTCCAAGGCCTTCTTGCAGTCCATCATGCCGGCGGCGGTCAGCTCACGAAGCCGCTTGACGTCCGCCATGCTCACAGAAGCCATTGTCGGTGTATTCCCTGTTCGTGGTGGGAGTGTGTCGTCGTGGTCGAGGTTGTGCCGACGGGGCGGGCCGAACCGGCCCGCCCCACGGCCTCAGCTCTCGCCCTGGGCCTCGTCGCTCTTGGCGGCGGGGGACTCGGCGCCCTCAGCGGCCGGCGCCTCGGCAGCGGGCTCCGTCGCGGCGCCCTCCTCGGAGCGCGCGAGCAGCTCCCGCTCCCACTCGGCCAGCGGCTCGGCCTCGGCGACCCCCGCCGGCTTCTCCTCACCACGCGACGCCCCGGCGCGGGCCATCAGCCCATCGGCGACACCGTCGGCGACGACCCGGGTCAGCAGGCTCACGGCGCGAATCGCGTCATCGTTGCCCGGAATCGGGTAGTCGACCTCATCGGGGTCGCAGTTGGTGTCAAGGATCGCGACGACCGGGATGCCGAGCTTCTTGGCCTCGTTGATCGCGATGTGCTCCTTCTTGGTGTCGACCACCCAGATCGCGCTGGGCACGCGCGACATGTCGCGGATACCGCCGAGCGTGCGCTCCAGCTTCTCCTTCTCGCGGCGGCGCATCAGCAGCTCCTTCTTGGTGAGCCCCGACGCGGCGACGTTCTCGAAGTCGAGCTCCTCGAGCTCCTTCAGCCGCTGCAGCCGCTTGTGCACGGTGGAGAAGTTGGTGAGCATGCCGCCCAGCCAGCGCTGGTTGACGTACGGCATGCCGACACGCGACGCCTGCTCGGCAATGGCCTCCTGGCCCTGCTTCTTGGTGCCGATGAACAGGATGGTGCCGCCGTGGGCGACCGTCTCCTTCACGAAGTCGTACGCCCGGTCGATGAAGGACAGGGACTTCTGCAGGTCGATGATGTAGATGCCGTTGCGCTCGGTCAGGATGAAGCGCTTCATCTTCGGGTTCCACCGACGCGTCTGGTGGCCGAAGTGAACGCCGCTCTCGAGGAGCTGTCGCATGGTGACGACGGGGGCCATGGTGATGGTCCTCCATGGTTGTGTGCCCGTGGGCACGGTCTCGGTTTTCGTCGCGGCGGCCACGGGACCGCCGCCCCTGACGCCCGCGGCCGCTCCTGCCGGACGTAGGTCCGGACCGAGGGAACGACCTGTTGTGCGGGCGTGCGTGATCGACCCACTGACGTGGGCCACGGAAAAGTCTACCCGGAACCACCTCCCATCCCGACAGCTCATTCCACCAGCCGCCCCGCCATCCCCAAAGATCCATCACCACGCCGCGCCCGTCACCCCGAAAGAAGGGCCGACCGGCGGCCGAGCGCTCACCCCCGCCCA